>CAZZJW010000001.1:0-41059 GCA_964654755.1 uncultured Pleurocapsa sp.
CCCCGGATGAGCACCGCGAGTTCCACAAGCTGTTCATCGAGACCAGCGCCGATGTGCCGGGGCAGGCGGTGTTCGCCCGCAAGTGCCTGTGGGGCTTTGCCGACGACAAGGGCCGGCACAACAACACCGACTGGCCGTACACCGCGTTCATGGCGGTCAGCGAGCCGCTCAGGGGCTTTGACTGCGACAAAGAGTCGTTCATCGGCATGTACAACAACGACGACCGCCCGCGCGCGATGGGCGAGCCGCAGCTTGCCGGGCGCGCTGGCCGCTTTACCGATGCCATCGCCGCGCTGCAGGTGGGGGTGTCGCTGGCGCCGGGCCAGGCGAAGACGGTGGTCTTCGTGATGGGCGCGGCGGAGGACGGCCGCGAGGATGCGCGCGCGCTGATCGCGCAGTACTGCTCCGAGGCGGGCAGCGCACAGGCCTTCCGCGATGTGCAGCGCTTCTGGGCGCGCTTCCTTGACGCAGAGCAGGTCGAGACGCCGGATGACGCCCTCAACTTCATGACCAACGTCTGGGCCAAGTACCAGGCGATCTCCTGCCGGCTGTGGGGCAAGTCCGCGTTCTACCAGGTGTCCGCTGGCTACGGCTTCCGCGATCAGCTTCAGGACAGCCAGATCTTCCTCGTCAGCGAGCCGGACTATGCGCGCCGGCAGCTGCTGCTGCACGCCTCGCAGCAGTTCATCGAGGGCGATGTGCTGCACTGGTGGTTCTCGATCCGCGGCGGCGGCCCGCGCACCACCTGCTCGGATGACCTGCTCTGGCTGCCCTTCATCCTCAGCGCCTACCTCGACGAGACGGCGGACTACGCCATCCTCGACGATCCGGTGCCGTACCTCAACGGCCCGGCAGAGCCGCTGTACGATCACTGCCGGCGCGCCATTGAGCGCTCGTTCTCGCGCTTCTCGCCACGCGGCATCCCGCTGATGGGCGATCACGACTGGAACGACGGCCTGAGCGCGGTCGGCACGCTGCTGCGCGGCGAGAGCTTCTGGGTGGCGGAGTTCCTGCACATGATCCTGGGGCAGTTCGCCCCGCTGGCCCGCCAGCGCGGAGACGAGCGCTTCGCCGTGCGCTGCGAGACGGTGCGCGAGTCGCTGCGCGGCGCGCTGAACCAGCACGGCTGGGATGGCGCGTGGTATCTGCAGGCGACCACCGACGACGGGCTGCTGCTGGGCTCGCAGCAGAACGAGGAAGGGCAGATCTTCCTGATGCCCAACATCTGGGCCGTCATCAGCGGCACCGCCCCGCCGGAACGCGCTGCTGTGGCGATGACCTCGGTGACGCAGCGCCTGCTGCGCAACTACGGCCCGCTGCTCAACGACCCGGCCTTCACCCAGCCGCGTCCGGATATCGGTTATGTCACGCGGTATGCGCCCGGCCTGCGCGAGAATGGCGGGGTGTACACGCACGCGGCCACCTGGGCAGTGTGGGCCTATACGCTGATGGGCCAGCCGCAGCGCGCCTACGATGTGTACCGGCGCATCTGCCCGCCCAACCGCAGCGCTGATATCGACACCTATCGCGTTGAGCCGTATGTCACGCCGGGCAACGTCGATGGCCCGCTGTCGCAGTATTTCGGGCGCGGCGGCTGGACGTGGTACACCGGCTCGGCGCAGTGGCTGCATCGCGCCGCCACGCACTGGATCCTGGGCGTGCGCCCGCAGGCCGACGGGCTGCGCGTGGAGCCGTCCATCCCGGCACACTGGCCCGGATACCGCGTCACGCGCAGGTTCCGTGGCGCCACCTATCAGATCAATGTCGAGAACCCGCAGCGCGTCAACAGCGGCGTGCGTTCGGTGGTGATCGACGGCCAGCCGCATGACAGCAATCTGCTCCCGGTCTTTGCAGACGGCAGAACGCACACCGTAACGATTGTCTTGGGGGCATGAACCCCGGAAAGGATCCTCTGGCGCAGATGGCGAACCCCCTGATTGCAGCGACAAGGGGTGGATCGGCTCACCCTGAACGCAGTGACAGCCGATGATTTCTGTAGATAAGGAGCTGAGTAAAATGAGATCAATGCGCAAATCCGTCAGCATCACCCTGTTTCTCGTCGTGGCCTTTGGCCTGCTGTCGTTCGGTCTGACCGCGCAGGCGCAGTCGGTCACCATCCGCTATGCCAACTGGAACGTGGGCACCGAGGAAGAGAACAACCTGCAGCGCCAGCTCGTGGCCGCCTATGAGGCAGCGAACCCCGGCGTGACCGTGGAGTTCGTCGACATGTCCGGCGATGGCCGCTGGGACGAGAAGCTGACCAACTACGCGGCCCGCGGCGAGCTGCCCGATGTCTTCATGGCCGACAACACCCCCTACTACGTGCAGAGCGGCTGGGCCGCCGACCTGAGCGACATGGTGGCGGACGACGCCGACTGGCAGAATGTGCCGCAGGTGCTGCGCGATGCCGTGAGCTACTCCGGTTCGGTGCTCGGCCTGCCGGCGGCGCAGTTCATCATGGGCTACTTCGTCAACCAGGACCTGTTTGAGGCCGCCAACCTCGATGCGCCGGCCTACGGTGTGTCGGTCGATGACTTCTTCGCCGCCGCTTCCGCGCTGACCGATGTGCAGCAGGGCATCCTCGGCCTGCACGAGATGGAGCCGATCCTCGGCTGGTACGCCAGCACGCAGGATAGCAACCTGCGCTGGTTCAGCTACGATGGCGAGCACATGAACTACAACTCGGATGCCTTCAAGGCCGCCGTCGATGCCGCCATCACCATGCTGCCGAACACCTGGCAGGGCCTGAGCGACGAGCAGAAGACCGCCTTTGCCTCGCAGGGGCCGTGGGAACTGTTCGCCAATCAGGAATCCGGCGCGGTGTGGGAAGGCGGCTGGGCTGTGCCGTCGTGGGTGCAGAACGCCACCTTCAACTGGGACTTCGTCGGTATTCCGGGCGGCAACCAGGCGATGGTGACCGACATCCTCGTCGTGTCGTCCTCGGCTTCGGATACGGCTGCGGCTTACGATTTCGCGCGCTGGATGAGCTTCTCGTCTGCGGGCTACATGGCTGAAGCCGATCTGGCCACTGCCGCTGGCGCCGTGCCCACCCGCATGCCCGTGACCGTCACGCCCGAGACGATCGATCTGTATCTGTCGTTCGTGGGCGATCGCCCCGGCCTGCGCCAGGCGCTGGAGAACCTCGATGGCAGCCTGGTGGAGTCGCTGGCGAAGATCGTCCCCGGCTACATCAATGCGCGCTGGGAAGGCAAGCCCGGCATCGACATCGGCGACAACCTCGATGTGAACATGTGGTTCATGTTCGCCAACGTTCAGACCGGTGCCTACAAGTACTCGGACTACTCCGCGCAGCTTGAGGAATTCGCCAACGGCATTCTGGACGACGCGCGCGCTGCGCTCTCCAGCTAATCCGGCAGCGGGGGAGCGCGGTTGCTGAAACTGCGCTCCCCCGCCCGCTGCACCATTCGCTACACTATTCCTGCAGGACAGTGTTGTTTCGATCTGTCAGAGCGCGCGTGCCCAATCGCGCACGGACAGGCGCTCTCGCGACAGGCGGAGAATTGGCGATGCGCGCGCATGTCAGGCGTTTTCGCAGGCTGGCGCTGCTGCTGATCGCGGCGGCGGTGCTGGCGATGTGCGCGCCGTCCCCCAGCGGCCAGGCGGCGTTCGCTGCGAGCTGTGCTCCCGCGCCGGTGGAACTGGCTGCCGGGGCCGCCGCCGCCGCTGAACCCGAAGCGCCGTATGCGGGCATGGCCGGGCCGCGCGCCGGCGTGATCGAGGTCCGCGCCGATGCCTTCGGGCTGCCTCTGGCCAGCGGCGAGATCGCGCAGCAGTATGCCGGGCCGAGCGTGCTGCTGGCGCCGGGCGACCCTGTGCGCGTGCGCGTCTCACTGCCGGCGGACGGCGAGTATACGTTCGCCTTCGACGTGGCCACCCCCGCCGACTCGCCTGTGCCGGAAGCGCAGATCCGCATCGATGGCGGCTTCCCCGTCAGTGACCTGCAGCGCGTGGTGCTGCCGGTGTTCTATCGCAGCAGCGGCGCCACGTTCCCCAAGGACCGCTACGGCAACGATGCGCTCATCCCGCAGGAGCGCGACGTGCGCTGGACGACCGCCGCCGCGCGCGATGTGGACTTCAGCGAGCCTTACCCGCTGCGGCTGGCGCTGACCGCCGGTGAGCACGAGATCGACTTCAGCCTGGGCGCTGGCGCAAGCTATCTCGGCAGCCTGTACCTGCGTCCGTTCGCGCCCTATCCCGACTACGCCAGCACGCGCGACACCGTGCGCGCAGACGATGCCGCCCCCGGCTTCATGCTGGCGCTCGAGGCGGAGCTGCCCAGCTACAAGAACGACACCTCAGCGCGGCCCACCAGCAGCCGCTCGCTGACGGTCACGCCGTACGACACCTACTGCCAGCTCTTCAACACGCTGGGCGGGGACAGCTGGATCCGCAGTGGCAGCGCGGTGTACTACGTCTTCAGTGTGCCGGCGGATGGCTGGTACAGCATCACGCTGCGCGCCCTGCAGAACACGCGCAGCAACTTCACCGTGTTCCGGCGCATCACCGTCAACGGCAGCGTGCCGTTCGAGGCGCTCAACGCCGTCGCCTTCCGCTATGCGCCCGACTGGGAGAATGTCACGCTGGGCGGGGACACCGCGTACCGCATCTTCCTGCAGCAGGGGCGCAATGTGCTTGGCATCGAGGCGACCAACGCGCCCTACCTGCCCGCCATCCGCACGGTGCGGAGCGCGCTGCGCGATATCGACACGCTGGCGCTCGAAATCCGGCGGCTGACCGGCAATCAGCGAGATCCCAACCGTGAGTGGGATCTCGCGCAGTACATCCCCGACATCCAGGAACGGCTGGATACGCTCATCAGCCGGCTGGTGCGCGACAAGGACACGCTGCTGTCCATCGACCCTGCCGGCGCTTCGCCGGAGGTGCTGACCTACCAGATGGCGATCGACAACCTGCGCTTTCTGGCCGCTGATCCGGACATGATCCCGGTGTACATGAGCCGTTTCTCCGAGGGGACCGGCTCGGCAGCGCAGCAGCTCGGCTCGCTGCTGCCCATGCTGCAGAACCAGCCGCTGGCGCTGGACCGGCTGTTCATCCACGCGCCAGAGCAGCCGCCGCAGCCGCCGCAGGTTTCGCTGATCACATCCATCATCGAGGATATCCGCCGCTTCCTGTACTCCTTCCAGCCAGACCCGTACCAGTCGATCGGCGCCGGGGAGGATGAGCTGGAGGTGTGGGTGAACCGCCCGCGCCAGTACGTCAATCTGCTGCAGTGGATGGCGGACGCCAGCTTCACCCGCGATACCGGCATTCGCGTGCGCTTCTCGATCATGCCGGACGAGGCGAAGCTGGTGCTGGCGAATGCCGCCGGCATCCAGCCGGATGTGGCGCTGGGCGTGAGCACGCAGATCCCTTACGAGCTGGCCATCCGCAATGCGCTGTACGACCTGCGCAGCCTGCCTGGCTTCGACGGGTTCATCCGCCGCTACGCGCCCGGCTCGCTGCTGGGCTACATCATCAACGACTCGGTCTACGCCATCCCGGAGACGCAGGACTTCTGGGTGACCTTCTACCGGCAGGACATCCTCGACTCGCTTGGGCTGCCCGTGCCGCACACCTGGGACGAGGTGATCGGCATCCTGCCGGAGCTGCAGCGCTACGGGCTGAACTTCAACGCGCCGCTTTCGGGCGGCAGCGGCACGCGCGGCTATCTGTTCACCGCGCCGTATCTGTTCAACCAGGGCGCCGAGCTGTACAGCGAAGGCGGCTTCGCCACCGGGCTGGAGAGCGAGGAGGCGATCGCGGGCATCCGTTTCATGGCGGACAGCTTCACCCTGTATGGCATGCCGCTGACGACGGTGAGCTTCTTCGACGACTTTCGCTACGGATCGCTGCCCATCGGCGTCTCCAATGCCGAAACCTATATCAAGCTGATGACCGCCTCGCCGGAGATCGGCGGGCTGTGGAGTATCGATCTGTATCCGGCCACGGTGCTGGCAGATGGCGCGCACAATCGCTATGCGACCGGCTCTGCGCAGACCAGCATCATATTCCGCGATACTGAACGGCCGGATGACGGCTGGCAGTTCTTGCAGTGGTGGATGTCGACCGATACGCAGACGGCCTTTCAGGAGCAGCTGCTGCTGAATTATGGCCGCGAGTACCTGTGGTTCTCCGCCAACATGGAGGCCTTCAGCCAGCTCGACATCCCGCAGGCGCATCGTGATGTCATCCTGCAGCAGTGGCAGTGGCTGCGCGAGCCGGTGCGCTTGCCCGGCAGTTACATGCAGGAGCGCGAGCTGAGCAATATCTGGATGCGCATCGTGTTCGATGGCGTCAATCCGCGTGTGGCGATCGACCGCTCGGTGACGGTGATCAATCGCGAGATCACGCGCAAGATGGAGGAGTTCGGCTACCTGCAGGACGGAGAACGCGTGCGCGACTTCCACATTCCGACGATCGAGACCGTGACGGGGTGGATGCAGCATGCCGATTAGCGGGTGGGCGCGCCGGTGGCTGGAGCGGGAAGGGAATGCCTACGGCTTTCTGCTGCCTTACGCGCTGCTGTTCGCCATCTTCATCGTCGTGCCGGTGCTGGCGGCGATCGCGCTGTCCTTCACGTTCTTCGATGCCATTCAGCCGCCGCACTTCATCGGGCTGGGCAACTACATCGCGCTGCTGACAGCCGATGACACCTTCATGCGGTACGTGCTGCCCAACACGCTGCAGTTCGCGGTGATCGTCGGGCCGGGCGGCTACGTGCTGGCGTTCATGCTGGCCTGGGTGCTGGCGCAGCTTCCGCGCCTGCCGCGCACGATCTTCGCGCTCATCCTGTACTCGCCGTCGATGACCGCTGGCGTGGCGATGGCGGTGGTGTGGAAAACGCTCTTCAGCGGTGATCAGACCGGCTACCTCAACAGCTTTCTGCTGGGGCTGGGCGTGCTGCAGGAGCCGATCCAGTGGCTGCAATCGCCGCAGTATCTGATGCCGATCATGATCCTCGTCACGCTGTGGAGCAGCATGGGCATCGGCTTCCTGGCGATGCTGGCCGGCATCCTGGAGATCAGCCCGGAGTTGTACGAGGCGGCGGCCATCGACGGTATGAGCAGCCGCTGGCAGGAGATCTTCTACATCACCATCCCGTCGATGAAGCCGCAGATGCTGTTCGGCGCGGTGATGGCGCTGGTGGGCACCTTCCAGGCGGGCGCGATCGGGGTGGCGCTTTCCGGCAGCAACCCCACGCCGCAGTACGCCGGGCAGCTCATCGTGAACCACATCGAGGACTACGGCTTCCTGCGCTACGAGATGGGCTATGCGGCGGCCATCTCGGTGGTGCTGCTGCTGATGGTGTTGTTCTTCTCGCGCGTCGCCACCCGCCTGTTCGGCAGCGAGAAGTGAGGGCGCGATGATCCGCAGCCGGCTCAGCCGCTACACAGGTGTTCGCAACCGGGGCATCAACCCGCAGGGCTTTCACGTCAGCCAGATCAAGTTCTACTTTCTGCTGGTGCCGCTCTCGGCGCTGATGCTGCTGCCGATCATCTTCATCGTCTCCAGCGCGTTCAAGCCGGCGGACGAGCTGTTCGCCTATCCGCCGCGCTTCTTCGTCAGCAATCCCACGCTGAAGAACTTCAACGACCTGTTCACCGTGCTCTCCAGGACGGGCATCCCGGTCAGCCGTTATCTGTTCAACAGCCTGCTGATCACGCTGGTCACCGTGGCGGCGTCGATCGTGGTCTCCAGCGCGGCGGCGTATGCGCTCTCCAAGAAGCGCTTCGGCCTCAAGCGCACGCTGTTCGCCATCAACAACGTCGCGCTGATGTTCGTGCCGATCGCGGTGACCATCCCGCGCTTTCTGGTGATCGAGCAGCTCGGCCTGCTCAACACGTTCTGGGTGCATGTGCTGCCGGTGCTGGCGATGCCGGTCGGGCTGTTCCTGCTCAAGCAGTTCATGGATGGCGTGCCGGATGAGGTGATCGAGGCGGCGCAGATCGACGGCGCTTCTGACCTGCGCATCTACTGGCGCATCATCCTGCCGATGATCCAGCCGGCGATCGCCACCATCGCCATCCTGACATTTCAGGCGGCGTGGAACAATGCCGAAATCTCGACGCTGTACATCAACAACGAAAGCCTGCGCACGCTGGCCTTCTACCTGGGCACGCTGACCACCACCACCACGGGGGCGAATGCCGTGGCCGGGCAGGGCATCGCGGCGGCGGCGGCGCTGATCATGTTCCTGCCCAACCTCATCATCTTCATCATCCTGCAGGGCCAGGTGATGAGCACGATGTCACATTCGGGACTGAAATGAGACGGGCCGCGCTGCTGCTGATCGTGCTGCTGGCGCTGGGCGGGGCGATGCCCGTGGCGGCCGTCTCGCCGTATCGCACCTACACGCTCGGCCCGGGCCAGGTGCTTTATCCCACGCAGGACGCCTACACCCCGCTCGATCAGATCGATCTGCCGCTCTCCAGCCCGGAGGATATGTTCCTCGCGCCGGACGGGGCGCTGTACATCGCCGATACCGGCAACGGGCGCATCGTCCGGCTGGACGATACGCTTCAGGTGGCCGCTGAGTACGGCGTCGGAGCGCTGGACGCGCCGACGGGCGTCAGCGTGGATGCGCGCGGCACGATGTACGTCGCCGACGCGGGCAGCAACAGCATCGTCATCCTCGACCGCGACGGCCAGCTGGTGCGTCGCTTTGGCCGGCCCACCGAGCCGCTGTTCGGCGCCGCCCGCGAATTCCTGCCGCGCCGGATCGCGGTGGATGCGCGCGAGAACCTGTACGTCGTCAGCGAAGGCTCGATCGACGGGTTGGTGATGATGAACACCAGCGGCGGCTTCATCGGCTATTTCGGGGCCAACCGCGCCGACATGTCGCTGCGCATGGTGCTGCAGCGGCTGTTCCTGAGCGATGAGCAGCTCGACCAGTTCATCCGCAACGAGGCCGCCTCGCCCTCCAACGTCACGATCGATGCGCAGTCGCTGGTCTACACCGTCACCGCCGGCACAGACCGCTGGCAGAGCATCCGCAAGTTCACCGTGTCCGGGCGCAATCTGTTCGAGCGCGTGTTCGGCTCGACGTCCTTCCGCGATATCCACGTCAGCCAGGACGGGCTGATGGCGGCGGTCGCTGCGGATGGGCGCATCTTCGAGTACGACTCGAACGGCACGATGCTGTTCCGCTTCGGCGGGCTGGATCGCGGCGATCAGCGGTTGGGCCTGCTGAGCAATCCGACGGCCATCGAGCGCCTGGGAGAACAGCTGGTTGTGCTGGACCGCGACAAGAACGCGCTCGTCCTGTACGGCGTCACCGATTTTGCCCGCCGCGTGCATGAGGGTGTGCGCCTGTTCGTCAACGGCTTCTATGCCGAGGCGCGTCCGTATTTCGAGCAGGTGCTCAACGACAACGGGCTGGTGCTGATGGCCTATCAGGGCATCGCCGATGCCGAGTTCAGCGCGGGGGATTACGCCGGCGCGCTGCCCTACTACCGCTACGCCAACGACCGCGACGGCTTCTCCGAGACGTTCTGGGAGCTGCGCAACGCGGTGCTGCAGCGCTATCTGGGCGCGGCGCTGGGCGCGTTGGTGTTCGGCTGGGCCGCGCTGAGTGTGTTTGGCCGGCTGGAGCGGCAGCGCCACTGGCTCGATCCGCTGCGGCGGCTGGGCCGCGCCGCGCGGCGCGTGCGCCTGCTGGATGATGTTGTGTACATGTTCCGTTTCATCCGCCATCCCGCCGACGGCTTCTACGAGGTGCGCTACCGGCAGCGAGGCAGCCTGCTCTTCGCACTGCTGGTGTACGCCTGGATCGTGGCGGTGCGGCTGGTCACGCTGTACCTGACCAGCTTCATCTTCAGCCCGTTCTCCGCCACCTGGCAGATTGAGGTGGAGACCGAAATCCTGTACACGGTCGTGCTGATCGTGCTGTGGAACGCCGCCAACTATCTGGTGGCGACCATCAGTGATGGCGAAGGCAGCCTGCGGCAGGTCATCATCGGCACGGCCTACAGCCTGTTCCCCTACACGCTGTTCGCGCTGCCGCTGGCGCTGCTCTCCAATCTGCTGACGCTGAACGAGGTGTTCATCTACACCTTCTCCAGCCAGCTCATGCTGTTCTGGTGCGGGGTGATGCTGGTGATCATGGTGATGGAGGTGCACAACTACTCGTTCGCGGAGACCGTGCGCAACCTGCTGACCACGCTGTTCACCATGGCGATCTTCCTGCTGACGGCGTATATCCTGTATGTGCTCTTCAGTCAGCTGTACGAGTTTGTGATGGCGATCATCCGGGAAGTGGGGCTGCGTGGCTGAGCGAGGGCTCGTGGTGCTGCGCGGGCATGCTGGCCGGCTGGCGCTGGCGCTGATCGTGGCGCTGCTGGCGCTGGCCTGCGCCGTGCCGGGGGCCGCCACGGATGCGCTGCCGGAGGGCGTGCCGGCATCCTATGCGCTGGCGGCGGAGAATGCTTCCTTTGCGCTGTATGTCGACCCGGCCACGCTGGCCTTCAAGCTGCTGGACAGGCGCAGCGGCTATCTGTGGCACTCCGGGCTGGACGAGATCGCCGAGGGCGACCGGCTGAACAGGTCGTGGCAGGCCTTCGCCAGAAGCGGCGTCAGCATCGAATACCTGGATGCGCGCGCGGTCAACCGGCGGGTATCGATCAGCAATGAGCAGACCACGCTGGCCGTCACGCCGATCGCGGATGGCGTCTCGGCACAACTCACCTTCGACGACTACGGCATCACGCTGGGCATCACCCTGCAGCTTGAGGACGATGGCGTGCGCGTGGAGGTGCCCTACAGCGCCATTCGCGAGGATCTGCCGGATGTGCGCCTTGGGCGGGTGTACCTGTATCCGTTTCTGGGGGCGACGCGCGGCGGCAGCATCCCCGGCTACATGCTCGTCCCCGATGGCAGTGGCAGCCTGATCCGCTTCGCCGACTCAACGCGCGCGCACAACATGTTCTACGGCCGCTACTACGGCGCGGACCTGGGCATGCTCGGCAGCGCCCCCTGGGATTCGAACGTCACGGACCCGTCGACGATGACGCTGCCGGTGTTCGGCATAGCGCACGGCGAGCAGCAGCACGCCTTCCTGTCGGTGATCGAGCGCGGCGCGGCCTACGGCGAGCTGCAGGTGCACCCGGCGGGCATCATCACCAACTTCAATTTCCTCTACAACGCGTTCGTCTACAACGAGCCGTATTTCCAGGCCACCAACCGTTCCGGCGCCGGCGTGACCACCGTGCAGCGCCAGTCCAACGCCTTCGATGCGGTGGTGCACTACCGCTTCCTCACCGGCGATCAGGCGGATTACGTGGGCATGGCGCGCAGCCTGCAGCGCTATCTGCTCGATCGCGGCATGCTGGCGCGCGGCGATTTTTCCGGCCCGGATATCGGCATCCGGCTGGAGTTTCTGGGCGGAGACAAGGAGGCGGTGCTGCTGTGGCATCGCTTCATCCCGATGACCACCATCGCGCAGATGCGCGACATTCTGGCCGCGCTCGATCTGCCCAATCCGGAGGTGATCTACTACGGCTGGCAGCCCGGCGGGGCCAACAGCATGCCGCCGGGCGCGCTGGCGGTGGAGGGTGGGCTGGGCAGCGCCGACGAGCTGCGCGGGCTGGCCGGCGAGATCGCGGCGGCGGGCGGGCGTCTCGCGCTGTATCTCGATCCGCAGGCGGCGCTGTGGGGCGAGCCGGGCTACTCGCCGCGCACCGATCTGGCGATGGCGATCACCAGCGTCGAGCTCACCGGCTATCACCGCGCCTACAACAACTACTTCACCCTGCCGGCACTGCAGCAGCGCTTCACCCCGCTGGCGGAGGACCTGGCCGCCCCGGTGTCGATCGGTCTGGCGCTGGATGGCATCGGCTACACGCTGTACAGCGACTTTCGCCAGCAGCCGCCGTTCACGCGCGAGCAGGCGATCGCGGCCTATCAGGCGCTGCTGGGCGCTGCGCCGGTGCGGCTGGGCTTCTACCAGCCGAACGACTATCTGCTGGGGCTGGCGCAGGCGTACTATGATATGCCGCTGGGCGATAACGGCTACATCTACACGTCTGCGCCGGTGCCGTTCCTGCCGATTGTGCTGGCCGGGCACATGCCGGCGTATGGCCCGGCGCTCAACTTCTCGTCCAGCCGCCGGGACGACATGCTGCGGCAGGTGGAGTACGGCGTGTACCCGTCCTACTTCCTGACGCACGAGCCGACCGCGAACATCCTCAACACGCTGTCGTACTGGATCTACACATCGTCTTATGCGCAGTGGGGTGAAGAGGCGCGGCGCACGTACGCCTGGATGAACGCGCTGCTGAGCCCGGTGCGCGGGCAGGAGATCATCGCGCATGGCGAGCTGGCCCCCGGCGTGTTCGCCACCACGTATGCCAGCGGGCAGCAGATCATCGTCAACTATACCGACGCCGCCTTCACGACCGCCGGGCTGACCGTGCCGGCGAAGGATGCGCTGCGGGTGGAGGCCGCGCCATGACCGGACGCAGCGGCGCGCGCCGCGAGCTCATCAGCCTGCGCCTGCGCGAGGCACTGCACGGCTACGCCTTCATCCTGCTGTGGGTGGTGGGCTTCGTGCTGTTCACCGCGCTGCCGCTGGCCGAGACGCTGCGCTACAGCTTTCATCAGGTGACGGTGACGGCCACCAGCATTAACCTGAACTTCGTCGACTGGGCCAACTACAGCCGGGCGCTGTTCACCGACCCGCGCTTCATCGAGCTGCTGATCGCCTACACCGTCGAAACGCTGGTGTCGGTGCCGATTGTGCTGATCTTCGCGATGATCATCGCGCTGTTCCTCAACCTCAACTTTCGGCTGAAGGGGCTGTTCCGCGTCATCTTCTTCCTGCCGATCGTCATCACCAGCGGGCCGGTGATCCGCGAGCTGACGGCGCAGGGCGCGGCGTCGGCGCCGGGCATCGCCAGCGTGCCGGCGGTAGTGGACTTCCTGGCGCAGCTTCCGCGTGTGCTGCGCGGCCCGGTGGAGTATCTGCTGACATCGTTCATCCTCATCCTGTGGTTCTCCGGCGTGCAGATCCTGATCTACCTCTCCAGCCTGCAGAAGGTGGATCGCAGCATCTACGAGGCGGCGTCGATTGACGGCGCTTCGGCCTGGGAGATCTTCTGGAAGATCATCCTGCCCTCGCTGTCGGTGGCGACGCTGGTGAATGCGATCTACACGATCGTCACGCTGTCGCACTTCTCCGAGAACCCGGTGATCCGCTACATCTACGATCAGACGTACGATGTGCAGGGCGGCATCGGCTATGCCAGCGCGATGGCGTTCATCTACTTCGCGGTGATGGTGGTGCTGCTGGCGCTGGTGTACATGTTCCTGATGAAATGGGCCAGGAGGGGGTCACGGTGACGCACGCACTTCGCCACCCGCTGATCGAGCGCGTGGGCGGCCTGCTGTTTGGCCGGCGGGCCCGTCGCGGGCTGGTGTTCAACCTCGCGCTGTATGCGCTGCTGGTGGCGATCGGGTTCGTCTATCTGCAGCCGCTGCTGTTCATGTTCGTCACCAGCATCAAAAGCCCGGCGGACCTGCTCAACCCGATGGTGCAGTGGGTGCCCAGCACGCTGTATCTGGGCAACTACGAGAAGAGCCTGCGCGTGCTGAACTACCCCAACACGCTGCTGGCTTCAGCGCTGCTGAGCATGGTGCCTTCGCTGCTGCAGACGGTCGTCGCGTCGCTGGTGGGGTACGGGCTGGCGCGCTACCGCTTCTGGGGCAAGCCGCTGGTGTTCGGGCTGATCCTGGCGACGTTCATCATCCCGCCGCAGAACACCGTCATCCCGCAGATGCTGACGTACCGCAGCCTCGGCCTGCTGGGCGACCCGCTGGCGCTGATCCTGCCGGCGCTGCTGGGGCAGGGCTTTCGCAGCGCGATCTTCATCCTGATTTTCTACCAGAGCTTCGTCTCGCTGCCGAAGGTGCTGGAGGAGTCGGCGCGGCTGGACGGCGCCTCGGACCTGCGCATCTTCCTGACGATCGCGGTGCCCTCGGCGCTGCCGGCCTACATCGTCTCGTTCATCTTCTCGACGGTGTGGTACTGGAACGAGACATTTCTGACGGTGATCTATCTGGAGGGCGGCGTGACCACGCTGCCGATGCAGCTTTCACGCTTCGTGCAGGCCTACGAGAACCTGTATCCGCCGGGCACGGTCAACATCTACGACCGCATCAACGAAGCGGTCAAGATGAGCGGGACGTTCCTCAACATCCTGCCGCTGCTGGTGATCTACTTCGTGCTGCAGCGCTGGTTCGTCGAGTCGATCGAGATGACTGGCATCACAGGCGAGTGACGCCGCCTCACCCCGCGCTGGCGAGGTAGGCGGGCGTGACCGCCGCGTCGCTGCTGCTCTCCACGAAGCCCATCGCCTGCAGCGCGTGCTGCACAGCCGGGACCGCCATGAACAACTCCCACACCAGGCCGTCCTGCGCATTGGCGATCATCAGCAGCGTATCGCCCATGTCGATGCCGATGTGATCGCGCGAGTACCAGTCCTCATGCGCGTTGATCGCGCTGACGAAGCCGTATTCGCGCCACGCGCGCGCGCCGTACTGCGCCAGCACCGCGCGCATGCCCTCCAGCGCGATCGACGGGGTGAGCGGCAGGCAGGAGGCGGCGGCGTATGGCGCGATCGTGCCGTCGTGAATGGCGTCCGCAGCGCCGTAGGCCCGGTAGCCGCGCGGGCCATCCGAGGCGCTCAGGCCCCACACGCCGTGCTGATAGGTCGCATACACCTCGCTGCGGTCGAGCGTGAACTGGCGGTTGCGCTGGCATGCGCGCGCGGCGTTGTTCCAGTAGTTGGCGTAGGCGTCTTCCAGCCCGCGCAGATCGAGAAAGGCCAGCGGGTACTGGTAGACGAACAGCGGATCGCCCGGCAGATAGATGAACTCGCCCGCGCGGTTGACCGGGCGCTCCCAGTGATCCCACGTGTCAGCGGGGATGGCGTGCGCCGGCGCGCCGATCGCCAGCACGTACAGCAGCAGGCTTTCGTCGAAGTGATCCCAGGCTGCATCGAGGAAGCCGCTGTCCGGCATCCAGCCCATGCGCACCATGCGCCCGCCGCCGCGCATCCAGTCCCAGTCGATGTTCTCGTACAGCGTGCCCGCCAGCGTCTGCACCTCGCCGCCGAAGTACTGCCCGGCCACCAGCGCGCCGGCGGCCAGCAGCGCCGTGTCGATGGACGACAGCTCGCTGTTCCACACGCGCTCACCGGTTTGCATGTCGACGAAGTGGTAGAAGAAACCGCGCTCGCCCTGCACGCCGCCGCTGACAAAGCTGCGCAGCGTCAGCCGGGCGCGCGCCTGGCCGGCGTTGGCGCTGATCCAGCCGCGTTCCACCGCGATCGGCAGGGCGGCCAGGCCAAAGCCGGTGGCGGCGATGCTGGAGACGGAGGCCGGCGTGCTGCGATCGCGCACCAGCCCGTTGACAGGATTGACCTCCGTCCAGAAGTAGTCGAACGTTTGCCGCGCGACTTCGGCGGCCAGCGCGTCATCGTCCAGCGCCAGCAGGGCCTGTGCCTCACTCTGGAAGCGCGCGTCGTCTGGCGTGTCGTGCGCGGCGGTGGAGTCCAGCAGGCGGATCGCGCCGACGTAGAAGGGCTCGGTGAGGGGGGCTTTCGCGCCGCCGCTCTGGCTGAAGAACGACAGATAGAGCATGTAGCTGCGGGCGGGGTCCAGCTGGCGCAGCGTGGCGGGCAGGGTGAAGCGCACGCGCACCCATCCCGACGTGCCGCTGGCGCTGCCGAACAGCCCGTCCACCCACGACCAGCCCCGGGTGACATCGCCCAGGCCGAGGAAGAACATGTCGGGGTTGCGCGCGCTGCCAGGCGGCAGATAGACCTCCATTTGCAGCGTGCCGTACTCGCGCCAGGGCTGCAGCGCTTCGCCGCTGATGGGGAGTGCGAGCTTGGTCTCGTCGGCGCTGCCGCCCGGCGTGATCATCAGCGCGGGCTGGCCGTCTGCCGTGCCATCGGCGAAGCGGGAGCCGCTGTTGTCGTCATCCAGCGCGCTCGGCTCCAGCGCGGCCCACGGCTGCCAGAGCGGCGCGTCCACCTGCGCCACGACGCGCAGGCAGGTCAGGCCCGCCAGCAGCACAGCCAGAGCAGTGATCCGCAGCATTCGCACGGTGTGGCCTCCGTCCCCGCAGGATGAGTTCACGCGCAGTGTACCGCGCCCGGCGGGCTGCTGCACCCCGGCGAATGGTGCTATACTACCCGCGCATGCGCCGCCGTGCGCGGGATCGCGCCTCGTGGAACAGGGACAGTGTCGTGGAACTCTCTCGCGAAGAAGTACGCAGGATCGCCGAACTGGCCAAGCTCGAACTGAGCGATGCGGAAGTGGACCTGTACGCCGGCCAGCTTTCGGCAGTGCTCAACTACTTCAGGCAGCTTCAGGAAGTGGATACATCGCACATCGAGCCGACGGCTTCGGTGCTGCCGCTTCGTAACGTGCTGCGCGACGATCTGGCGCAGCCGCCGCTGACGCCGGCGCAGGTGACGGCCAACGCCGCCCGGTCGCTCGGTGATCAGTTCCTCGTGCCCACCGTGCTCGACGAGTAGCGGGGGATGGCTGCCCAGCCCGCCCGCCTGCTGGCGACGTTCAGCGTGCGCCGGCGCGAAGCCGCGCGGCGTGGCATGCTGGCAGCCGCGGGCGCACTGGCGAGCGCGGGCGCTGCCGCCGCCCTGCACGAGGCGGCCCGCCGTGGGTTGGCGCATCCGCTGCTGCTCGATGGCGGGGTGCTGCTGGCGGTGCTGCTGCTGGGCGTGCTGGCTGTGCGCGCAGGACAGCGCGCTATCTACTGCTTCACCCATCCGCCTTCCGAAATCCGCATCTACGATCAGGGCCTCGTGTGGCAGGTGGGCCGGCGCAGCCATCGCTTTCGCTGGAAGCAGCTCGTGCGCTACCGCGAGGGCGCGCGCACGCTGTCGCTCGCTGGCCGCACGCTGCTGACGTGGGGTGCGCACACCTTCACGTTTGCCTCAGACGATTCGCGTGCGCTGGTTGAGCTGCGCTTCAGCGCCGCGCAGGGGGACCCGCGCGCATTCGCGGCGGCAGCGCGTCCGTTCGCCGCGTCAATCACCGGCATGCGCATCAGCGCTGCGCTGCGTCGCGATCAGCCAGTGCGCCTGCATCGCGACCTGGTGGTGTATCCGGGCGGCGTGGAGGCCGGGAAGGCGGAGATCCACTGGGCGGATCTGGCGCTCGAACAGGCTCGCGGCTGGGTGATCGTGCGCCGGCTGGGGCCAGACGGGCGCGCGCAGGACGTCGGGCGATATGCGCTGCACACGCTCGAAAGCCCGGGCGGGCTGTTCGACATCGCCTCCAGCATGCGCAGCATCACCACGGCGGCGCCGCGCCGCCAGACGGCCGGGCCGCCCGCCGCGTTCCGCCCCGGGGCATAGCGCACGATGCTGTTTCAGCCGCGCCCGCTCGCACGCCCGCCGGTGCTCTCACGCCACCGGCTGCCGCGTCCGTATCGCGTGCTGCTGCCGGCGTTGGCGCTGGCGCCTCTGCCGCTGTTCGCCGTCGCGGTGCTGCTCGGCGCGGGCTTCAGCGCGGCGGTGCTGGACCCGCGCTTCTGGGGCCCGCTGCTGATCGGGCTGCTGCCCGCGGGCTACTGGTGGAATGAAGGCGTGGATGTGCTGCCCGATGGCTTCATCCGCCGCATGCACATCCCCCGCCGCTATCGCTATGCCGAGCTGACCGACTGGCACTTTCGCAGCGCCAGCGGTGTGCTGACGGTGCTGGACGTGCACGGCGAAACGGCGCTGGAGTGCCGCGCTGTGCTGACCGGCTTTCCCCGCCTGCTGCAGCGCATCCGCGAGCGCGTCGGCGTGTGAGCGCTCCGCTCAGAACTGCTCGAGGAAGCGCAGATCGTTGGCCCAGAAGTAGCGGATATCCTGGATGGCGTGCTTGAGCATGGTGATGCGCTCCGGCCCCATGCCGAAGGCGAAGCCGGACCACTGGCGCGGGTCATAGCCGCCGTTCTGCAGCACCGTCGGGTGGATCATGCCGCTGCCGGCGATCTCCAGCCAGCCGCTGTACTTGCACACGCGGCAGCCCTTGCCGCCGCACAGGAAGCACTCCACGTCGATTTCCATGCTCGGCTCGGTGAAGGGGAAGTAGCTGGCGCGGAAGCGCACGCGCGCCTGCGGGCCGAACATCGCCCGGGCGAATTCGGCGATCGTGCCCTTCAGGTCGGTCATGTGGATGTGCCGGCCAATGCAGATGCCCTCCATCTGGTGGAACTGTACTTCGCTGCGCGCGGTGATCTGCTCGAAGCGGTAGCACATGCCGGGCAGGATCACACGGATCGGCAGGCTGCCGTTCTCGCCCAGCGCGCGCATGGCGCGGATCTGGCCGGGGGAGGTGTGCGTGCGCAGGATGACGTTCGGCTGGGTGGTGTAGAACGTGTCCTGCATCTCGCGGGCGGGATGGTGCGGCGGGATGTTGAGCAGGGTGAAGTTGGTGTCGTCGTCCTCGACATCGCGGCTGCGGAACACCTGGAAGCCGAGCGTGGACCAGATGCGGTAGAAGTCGCGCAGGGTGTGCGTGGAGGGGTGCAGCCCGCCGCGCGCCACCGGCCGGCCCGGCAGCGTGACATCGAGCTGGCCGGCCTGCAGGCTGTGCGCCAGCTCGTACGCCCGGACGGTCGTCTCCGCTTCGGCGTAGGCCGCCTCCAGCGCCTGGCGCACTTCGTTGGCGCGTTTGCCATACGCGGCGCGGTCCTCGCGGGGGAGCGCGCTCACCGCGCGCACCGCCTCGGTGACGCGGCCCTTCTTGCCGAGATACTCCAGCTCCCAGGCCCGCAGCGCCTCGCCGGTCGTGATCCCGGTCAGCGCCGCCTGCGCGGTGGACAGCAGTGCTTCCAGATGGTCGGTCATCGTCATCACCCCAACGCTCAATAAAAAACGCCCTCGTCCGCTTCAGGGACGAGAGCGCTGGTCAGCTCCCGCGGTACCACCCTGCTTGCGCCCGGCAAAGCGGTGCGCCGCTCGTGCGTCCTGTCACGCCGGACGAGGCGGAGCCGACTAGTGCGCGCTGGCAAAGCGCGGTTCCCCGGCCCGGTGTGGGGCGGCAGCCGCCCCGGCGAAGGGAATGCAGGCGCGCGCGCAGGCCAGCGCTTTCAGTCCGGGGCGCCGGCTCCCTGTCTGCGGGTGGATTCGCCTGCCTGTCTTCGCATCACCCTGCGGCAGATCATACGGCGGCGGCGGGCGAAAAGTCAAGCACGGCCTGCGCAGCGCCTGCGCGTTTGCCGGCTCACTTCGCGCTGGGGGAGGCGTCGTCAGGGTTGGCGAGCGGCGCAAGATTCAGCGCCCAGTTCAGCCCACGCGATGAGAGATGGTGCATCAGCTTCGCCATCTCGTCCGGGCTGAAGTGGTGCTGCTGCAGCAGCCACCAGCGCATCACGCCGATCTCAGCGCCGGCCAGAAACGCCGCGATGAACCCGGGTGGAGTGTTCGGCACGCTGTCACCGGCCAGCGGCTGCACGACTTCACTCTGATACATCTGCGTCAGGTAGTCCATCACGCCGACGATGAAGGCTGCCGATCCTCTGCTGCTGAGCATCGCCCGGTAGAAGTCGGCATGCTGGGCGACATGCTTGAAATCTGACGGATCATCGAACAGCGATTCGCCGCCGGAGTTCAGCACCTGCTGACGATCGACGTGGCCCTGCTGCCCGAGCAGCTCGGCGTAGAGCGCGGTCATGCTCTGCAGCAGCAGCTCGTCTTTGTCGCGGAAGTGCAGATAGAACGTCGCCCGGTTGACGTTGGCGCGGTCGGTGATGTCCTGCACCGTGATCGACTCCCAGGGGCGTTCGACCACGAGGGCCATCAGGGCGTCGCGCAGCAGGGTGCGCGTTCGCTCGATCCGGCGGTCAGTTCGCTTGTGTCCGATCATTTTTCAACACCTGTCGTTTATTCAACATGCAGACGAGATTGATGGTTGACTCCTGTGATGATATCGCCAGAATGGTGATTAATCAACAGAACGTCGCATATTCAATGAGGTGTTTTGCACATGTCCGCCATCCCGACTACCACACGTACCCCCAGATCTGCTCCGCCGGTGACGCTGCTGTCCGCGCTGCCCTTCTTCAACGCGGTGAACCGTGATTTCTTCAACTACATCGAGCGCAGCTTCAGCGAATATGGCGATCTGTTCCGGATCGACATGTTCGGCAGGCCGACGTTCTTCGTGCATCACCCCGATCATCTGCACGAACTGCTCGTCAGCCGTGCCGATGACTTCCAGAAGAACCGGGACTACACCGATCCCCAGCGCGGGCTGGCCCGCTTCTTCGGGAACGGGCTGCTGACCAGCAATGGCGACTTCTGGAAGAAGCAGCGCAAACTGGTCGCGCCGGCGCTGCACACACGGCGGATCGCCGCCTACGCCGGGATCATGGTCGACGAGACGGCCGACATGCTCGACCGCTGGGGCGAGGGCGGGCAGTTCGACATCGCACATGAGATGACGCAGGCCACGCTGCAGATCGTTTCGCGGGCGCTGTTCTCGCTGGATGCTTCGGACATGAGCACGGACGCGCTGCGCATCGGCCAGATCATGAGCGACATACAGGAATTCGTCGGGGCGACCTTCACGCTGGAGTCGCTGCTGCCGACATGGATCCCCACGCCGCGCCGGCAGCAGGAAGGGACGGCCAAACGCGATCTCGACGAGATCGTCTATCGCATCATCAACAACTGGCGGCGTGCTGGCCAGGACCGCGGTGATCTGCTCTCGATGCTGCTGCTGGCGCGGGATGATGATGACAACGCGATGACTGATCAGCAGGCGCGCGACGAGATCGTGACCATGTTCCTGGCGGGGCACGAGACCACGGCCAACACGCTCAACTGGCTGTGGATGCTGCTGGCGCAGCACCCGGAGGCCGAGCGCAAGCTGCACGACGAGATCGATGAGGTGCTGGCTGGGGCGAAACCGCAGCTGGAGGACCTGCGCCGCCTGCCCTACACCGAGCAGGTGGTGAAGGAGGCGCTGCGCCTGTACCCGCCGGCGTTCGGCTTCAACCGCGAGGCGATCCGCGATACGAGCATTGGCGGGTATGCGATCCCGGCGGGCGCTGATATCCAGGTCGTGACGTGGACGACGCACCGCGATGCGCGCTGGTGGGAGGACCCGCTGGCCTTCCGTCCGGAACGCTTCGCCCCGGAGAACGAGTCTGCGCTGAAGAAGTACGCGTATCTGCCGTTTGGCGGCGGGCCGCGCGTGTGCATCGGCAACAGCTTCGCGCTGATGGAGGCGCAGATCATGACCGCGCTGATCGCCAGTCGCTTCCAGCTGCGGCTGGCGCCGGGGCAGGTGGTGACGCCAGAGCCGCTGCTCACCCTGCGGCCACGCGGTGGCCTGCCGATGATGGTGACGCCGCGCGTGCCCGCTGCCCAGCCGGAGGCGGCTGCTCTGGTCGGCGCTGCCGGAATGCCCGGCGCGTAGGGGCCTGCGGCGCCACTGCCGATGCCGGGGTGATCGCGCAGCTCAGCCAGCTGCGGGGCTGCACAGGGGCTGCGCCAGCGATGGTCTGTTCCGAATGGAGCTAGACACGCCGCTGGCGCAGCGGTAGCGTTAGGGCGGCTGGCGACACAGTGCTCGCTGTGCGCCGCCTGGATAACGGTCCACGCCCTGCTGCAGGCATGCCTGAATGAACGACACGCCGCCGCATCGCATCGTGGTAACAGGCAAAGGAGCTGCACATGTCTCAGTCGACTGCTTCCGCTGGCCGCCGCGTTCCGCGCGTGCTGCTGGTCTTCGCCGGGTTGGTCGTGGTGGTGCTGGTGGCGCTGCAGTTCGTGCGCTTCTTCGTGCCGCAGTTCGCGCTGGACAACCCGCCCGTCACGCATGAGGTGGTGTGGAGCTCTGCCGAGGGTGAGCAGTTGTGGCGCGCGGCCTGCGCCGACTGCCACTCCAACGAGACGGTCTATCCGTGGTATTCCTACGTCGCGCCGGTGGGCTGGCTGGTGGCGAAGGATGTGCACGATGGCCGCCGCGAGTTCAACGTCTCGACCAACTCCCGCGTGGAGTGGGACGAGATGATCGAACAGATCGAACGCGGTGAGATGCCGCTTCCGGTGTATCTGCCGATGCACCCGGAGGCCAACCTGACCGATGCGCAGAAGGAAACGCTGATGACCGCTATTCGCGATACCTTCCGTTAGGATCGGGCCAGGCTGTTTCACTGCCGGGGCGGGGCAGTCTTCGCGGCGGCCCTGCCCCGGCGCGTCGAAGTCTCGCAGGCCGCCGCCGGACATGGTACGATCTGTTCCAGCGCTCTGTATGCCTGAAGACGGCGATGAACCGGGAAATCTCCATCACCTTCATGAGCGGTCCGCTGGACGGAAAAACGCTGCGCTTCGAGCAACCGGAGACCGGCGATGAACTCGTGCTGAGCATCGGCCGCCGCGAAGGCTGCGATATCTTCCTGCCGTTCGACAGCCAGGTCTCGCGCCTGCACGCCCGCCTGGGCTGCTCTGTGGAGCCGGTCACCGGGACCGACTCGATCAGCGATCCGTTCGTGCTGGCCTTCTGGCTGGAAGATCAGACCAGCCGCAACGGCACGTTCCTCGAACGCGAACGCAAGGGCATCCGTGGCCGGGTGACGCTGCGCCCGGGCACGCTCTTCCGGATTGGCCGCACGTGGATGCGGCTGGATGTTCCGCTGTCGATCTAGCGCCTCACCGGGCTAGGCCTGTTCCTGCCGCAGCATCATCTCGGCATCCTGCAGCACCATCAGCAGCGCCTTGCGAATACCGCGCAGATGGCTGGCCTGCTCAGGGTGGATATTCAGCGACAGCCGGTCGTTGACTTCAGACAGCAGCGCCTGCCAGCGGCCCGCTGCATCGGCCAGCGCTTCCCGCTGCATCTGCGCCGTATCGCCCACCGCATCGGCCTGCAGCACCTGTTGTGCGCGTACACCCGTGGGCTCCTCGTCCGCTTCCTCGACGGTCGCCGCAGAGATTTCGATCAGGCGTGGGATGAGCACGTTCGCCGCGCCAGACTCGCGCAGCCGTTCCTGCGCGGCATGGAAGATCGCTTTGCTCAGCCGCGCCTCGGTCACCAGCTTGTCCAGGCGCAGCAGCACTTCGTAGTACGGATGCACCAGCGCGACCTGGCGTTCCTCCAGCAGCGTCGCCTGTTCCTGGCCGCGCCCGGTGCTGGCCGCTGCTGCGCGCGCCTCGCGCATGCTGACGCGGAAGCTGGCGCGAAGCTGGCGGATGATCTCGCGCGTTTCCCTGATGAGCGCCTGAAGCTGTGCGCGGTACTCCTCGGCATATTCGCGTCCGAGAACCGCCTCGTCCATATCGATCGCGCCGTCTTCCTGTACGCCATCGATCAGCGCCGCGTAGTCGCTGGCGAGCGCCGCGATCTGCTGGCTGAGTTCCTGTGCTGTACGCATGGGCATCACTCCTCATCTTGAAGCTGTATTGTAACGACCATGCCTGTGGTTTCCACCTATTTCCGTTCCAGGGAGTCCGTGATAGTCTCTAGGTAATCTTGACACGGTCCGGTATTCCGGACGCGTGGATAATGCTTTGTTCTGTGTGTCGCCGCCCGGCAGCCCGCGATGTTCATTGGCGGCCCGGCTGCGAGAAAGATGAAGCTCATGTGGTCTGCGGACTTCGTTTCGCGTCTGATCGGCATGGTGGTCTTCACCATCCTCGGCGCGCGCCTCGGCGTCGTCACGGCTGAGGCGCTCAATCTATCGGAACTGGTCGTGTCATTCGTCTTCGGGCTGACCGGCATCCTGTCTGGCCTGATTCTGACGCCGTGGCTGACCGTACGGCCCGTGCGCAGGATCAGCCGCGCTATCAATGAGCAGCCGATCGAGGTGCTGTTCACCACGCTAGTCGGGCTGATCAGCGGGCTGCTGCTGGCGCTGCTGCTGGCGTACCCGCTGTCGCTGACGCCTGAGCCGATCGGAGACTGGGGAGCGCTGCTGCTGGCGCTGCTGCTGAGCTATGTCACGACAAGCCTGTTTCGCAACCGCGCGCGAGAGATCTGGGGCTTCATGCACGACTGGCTGGGCATCGGCAGCAAGACGATGACGCTGGTGAGCAGCAGCGGCAGGCAGTATCTGCTGGACACGAGCATCCTGATCGACGGGCGCATCGTGGACATCGCGCGCACCGGCTTCATCGATGGCACGCTGGTCGTGCCACGCTTCGTCATCAACGAGCTGCATCGCGTGGCCGACTCGTCCGATCCGCAGCGGCGCAACCGTGGCCGGCGCGGGCTGGCGAAGCTCAACGATCTGCAGCGCGATCCGGCCATCCGCTTCCGCATCATTGATGACGATATCGAAGAGGTGCGGGAGGTGGACGACAAGCTGATCGCGCTGGGCGCGCGGCTGTCGTGCCCGCTGCTGACTATCGATTTCCCGCTGAACCAGATCGCAAAGGCGCAGGGCGTGGAAGTGCTGAACATCAACATGCTGGCCAATGCCGTGCGCAGCGCCTATATCCCCGGCGAGGTGTTCCCACTGCGCATCCTGCAGGAGGGGCGCGAGGTCGATCAGGGCGTGGGCTACCTGGACGATGGCACGATGGTGATCGTCGAGCGCGGCAAGGAGCATCTCGACCGCACGATCTATGTCGAAGTGACCAAGCTGATCAACAAGGAAGCCGGGCGCATCATCTTCGCGCGGCCCAGCGACCAGAAGGCGTGACCGCGCGCGCATTGCTTAATCCCTGATGTGAGCTGTCCCCCCGCCTGACGCAGACGGGCAATCGCGGCTACAATAACGCCCTGCGAAACGGGGCAATCCGGGAGACTGGCCATGCACGACGAAACCGCGCTGCGGCCCGATGGGCTGATGATCGGTCGCGAACTGGTGACAGTTCCGCCACCGTGGAAGCTGCGCGGGGATGGCTGGGTGGTGTTCTACAACTTCGATCCCGCCGCGCACACCGGCGCGCGTTCACTGATGGAGCGCCCCGGGCTGGAGGGTGCATGGCGCGGCGGGTTGGGCTCGGTCACGTGGATGCAGTACCGCGAGTCGCCGGTCGGGCGCTACGACGAGCTGATGCTCATCCCGGGCCGTTACGAGGTCCCGCACCGGCGCGGCAGGAAGAAGAAGTTCTTCTCGATCAGCCGGATCTTCGTCTCGTCCTGGGAGAGCGTGGCCGGTGGCCGCGCCAACTGGGGCATTCCCAAGGATCGCGCAGATTTTCACATCGAGCGCCGCGCGGACGGCCATGACGTGCTGTCGGCGTGTGTCGGCGAAAGGACGGTATGCGAGATGGTGTGCAAGCCGGGCCTGTTTCGCCTGCCGCTGTTCACCAACGGGTTCTTCCCGATCACGCTGATGCAGCAGTGGGAAGGGCGCCGCCTCTTCACGAAATTCGCCGTGCGTTCCGGGCTGGAATGGCTGGACATCGTCTCGCTGAAGGGGGACGGGGAGTACTTCCCCACGATGGATGGCATGAAGCCGATCGGCGCGGTCAAGCTCGACAAGTTCCAGGTGACATTTCCCGTGCCCAGGATCATGCCAGTTGCGGAGGGGGCGTCATGAAGCTCGAAGGCAGTCGCATTGTCCTGACCGGCGCAGCCAGCGGCATCGGCTTTGCGCTGCTCGACCGGCTGGCGGGCATCCCGTGCCAGATCGTCGCTGCCGATCTCAGCGAGGAAGCACTGCGCGCGGCGGTGGGCCGTCTGGTCAGCCCGGCGGCGCACATCACGCCGTTCGTGGGCGATCTGGGCGACGCGTACGCCGTCGATGCGCTGTTTGATCGGGCTGGGACGGCGATGGGCGGCATCGACATCTTCATCGCCAACGCTGGCTTCGCCTACTACGAGGCGTTCGGCCCGACGACATGGGAGCATATCGAGCGCATTCAGCGCGTCAACGTGACGTCGCCGCTGTACAGCGTGGGCCGGATGCAGGCGCTGCACGCTGGCGATGACGCCGACTTCATGGTGGTGATCACGTGTTCGGCCATGGGCCGGCTGGGCCTGGCCGGCTATGCGCTGTACTCCGCGACCAAGGCTGCGCTCGATCGCTTCGCCGAGGCCTATCGGGCAGAGCAGCCGCGCGGGCACCTGCTGCTGGCCTACCCGATTTCGACGCGCACGCGCTTCTTCAACAGCTCGCAGAGCCGGGTGGAGACGCCGCTGTTCCCGCCCACGCAGTCCGCCGAGACGGTGGCCGCCGCCATCCTGGCGGGCATCGAGCGCGACGCGCGGTCGGTGTTCCCCTCGCGACTGTTCCGCGTCACCGCGTTCTTCAACCGCTTTCTCCCACTGCTGAGCCTCTCGAAACGTATCGCTCAGCGCCAGTTCCTCGACTGGCAATCCCGATCGCGCGCGCAGCAGGGTTCGTGACTCACAGGAAAGGGGTTGTCCCTCCATCATGACGATTTCAGGTCCGCGTCCTTCGCTGCTGGCCCGCCTGCGCGCCCCGGAACCCGCGCCTCCCTGGAGCACCGCTTCGGCGCTGCTGACGGCGGCTGGCGCGCTGCTGGCGTTCATCGCGGGGACGTTCTTCGCACAGGTGTGGCTGGAGGGGCAGGCATATGCGCTGCTGGCCGGCTGGGCGCTGGGCGGGCTGCTGACGGTGATCTTCGTGCTGCGGCAGCGGCGCGCACCACAGCAGCGCGCGGCGCTGCGCCTGGCCGGCGGGACAACGCCGCTGCCCTTCATCGTTTTTCTCAGTTTTGGCGCGGCGTTGGCGCTCGATCTGCTGGCGATCAGCGTGACCAGCCGCTTCCTGCCTGCGCCGGCGCTGCTGGGCATCCGCCTGGAGACCTCCGGCGCTGCGGCGCTGATCTTCGCCGCGCTCTTCATGCTGATCGCGCAGCCGCTGGCGGAGGAGCTGGTCTTTCGCGGCGTGGCGCTGCCAGCGCTGCGCACCGCGCTGGGTGCGCGCTTCGGTCTGGTGGCGACGGCGGCGCTGAGCGCAGTCTTCCACCTGCTGATCTACCCCGCCAGCTACACGGCGGTCGATTCGGGTGTCAGCCCGCTGGCGGCGTTGTGGTACAGCGGCGTGACGCCGTTTCTGGCGGCGCTGGTGTTCGGCAGCGTGCGCGTGGTCACGGGCAGCACCCGCCTGGCGATCGCCGCGCATGTCGCATTCGGGTTGTTCGCGCTGCTGCGCCTGCTGGCGGGGTTCTAGAACATGTCCATCGCGCTTGTCGTCGGTTCCACCAACCCGGTCAAGCTGGCCGCCGCCGCCGCCGGCTTCCGCCGCATCTTCCCGGCTGACGACGTGGAGATCACCGGGGTTTCTGCGCCCTCCGGTGTGCCCGATCAGCCGATGAGCGACGAGGAGACCGAGCGTGGCGCGCTGGGGCGTGCGCGTGCGGCACAGCAGCTGCGCCCGCAGGCGGATTACTGGGTGGGCATCGAAGGGGGCTGCGCGGGCGACGCCGAGGCGATGCAGGTGTTCGCCTGGGTGGTGGTGCTGGGCCGGCAGGGTATCGGCCGGGCGCGCACCGGAATGTTCTATCTGCCGCGTGAGGTGGCGGTGCTGGTGGCCGGCGGCATGGAGCTGGGGCACGCCGATGATGCGGTGTTCGGGCGCTCGAACTCAAAACACGGCGATGGCGCGGTGGGCCTGCTCACCGGCGGCGTGATCGACCGCACGGAGTACTACGCGCACGCGATGGCGCTGGCCCTGGTGCCCTTCCGAAATCCGGCGCTGCACTTCCCGGCGAAGGAGTAGCAGCCGCCAGCTTCAGCCCGCCACCAGAATCGGCTCGCCGTTGACGACGGGCAGCAGCGCCGCCTCGATGTCGGCCAGTGTTTCGGCGCGCACCATGTGATCGCGCAGGCGGGCCGCCCCGGGAATCCCCAGATGATACCTGGTGAGCTGGCCGCGCAGTTCGGCGATGGCTGTGCGCTCTGGCAGATGCGTGGTTTCCATCGTGAGGCGCGCGTGTTCCAGCGCGGTGGCGGCGCGCTCCTGCGCGGTGGGCGGCGCCAGATGGTGGCCGGTCTGCAGGTAATGCCAGATCTGCGGGAAGACCCACGGGTTGCCCAGCGCTGCCCGGCCGATCATCACGGCGTCGCAGCCGGTTTCCCGGAACATGCGCTCGGCATCCTCAGGCGTTTCGACATCGCCATTGCCGATCACGGGGATCGACACTGTCTCCTTGACGCGGCGGATCCACGACCAGTCCGCCTGGCCGGAGAAGCCCTGCGTGGCGAAGCGCGCATGCACGGCGATGGCCTTCACGCCGGCCTGCTCGGCGGCGCGGGCGAAGGGCAGGCAGGTCGGATTGTCCGCTTCCCAGCCGGCGCGCACCTTGACCGTGACCGGCACATCGACCGCCCTCACCACCGCCTCGACCACCGCGGTGGCGCTGCACACATCGCGCAGCAGCGCCGCGCCTGCCCCCTGTCTGGCGACCTTGGGGACCCAGCAGCCCATGTTGATATCGACGATCTGCGCGCCGTTGTCGGCCACCACGCGCGCGGCCTCCGCCATCATCTGTGGGTCGGCGCCGAACAACTGCACCGCCACCGGGCGCTCGTCCTCGGTCCAGTCGAACATGGCGAAGGTCTTGTTGCTCTTGTAGTGGATCGCCTGCGAGGAAAGCAGCTCGGTGCACACCAGCCCGACCGCACCGGTGCGCCTGGCCAGCACGCGGCAGGCGTGATTGGTCTGGCCGGCCATCGGGGCGAGGGTGAGCGGCACGTTGACGGTGACCGGGCCGATCTGCATGGGCTGGAAGCTCAGGCGCGGGGCAATCTGCATGGCTGTGGTCGCTGCTCTGCTGGACGGACGCTGGGGCGGATGATACGGGCGGGCGGCGCGGGAGTCAACCGGCGTCCGCCCTGGTCCGCGCTGGCTCAGTAGTGGGCGATGCGCGCGCGGTAGCGCTCCAGCAGCACATCGTTGGCGGCATCGGCCTCGGCAGCGCCGACGTTCGAGCTGCGCAGCACCGGCGGCGTCACCCCGCGCTCGGCCAGCGCCAGCGCCACGCCGTGTACCAGCGCGCCCAGCAGCGCTGCGCCGACCACCGTGGAGGTCGCACACACGCGGGCGTCCAGGCCGGGCACCGGCATGGCGGCATCGCCGATCTCGCCGCAGTTGTCCAGCACGTAGTCGGCCACCTCGAACAGGCGCTTGCCGCTGCTGTGCCGGGGCGACTGCGAGGCGGAATGCGCGACGGAGGTGAGCGCGATCACCTTCAGCCCGCGCGCCTGTGCGCCCAGCGCCATCTCGATCGGCACGGCGTTGCGCCCGGAGTTGGAGGCGACGATCATCACCTCGCCGGGCAGCAGGGAGTAGCGCGAGAGCACCGCTTCGGCATAGCCGGGCAGGCGTTCGGTCAGCGTGGCGGCCATCGTGCCCTCATGCAGCATCAGGCGCGCGTCGAGCAGCGCGTTCACCGGCACCAGCCCGCCGGCGCGGTGGAAAAGCTCCTCCGCCATCAGGTGGCTGTGGCCGGTGCCGAAGGCATGCAGCACGCCACCCCCGGCGATCGACTCCGCGATCAGCGGCGCGCATGCCTGAAGCACGGCGGCGTTGGCGGCCTGTGCACGTGCGAGCAGTTCGGCAATTGTGTCAAAATAGCGGAACATGGCGGGCCCTTTCCGGAATGCGCGTGGCAGAAGGACCCTCATGCTAAAACGCGCCGGGGGAAAATGCCACGGTCGCGCTTTTCCGGCTGTGAACGCGAAAGGAATGCAGCGAATGGACATTCTGCTGATCGGCGGCCCGCATTTCGTCGGGCGTGGGATGATCGAGGCGGCGCTGGCGGGCGGGCATCGCATCACCACGTTCAACCGCGGGCGCACCAACCCCACACATTATCCCGGGATCGAGAAGCTGCACGGCGACCGCGATGGCGGGCTGCATGCGCTCGACGGGCGGCGCTGGGATGCGGTGATCGACACCTGCGGCTATGTGCCGCGCGTGGTGCGCCAGTCCGCTGAGAGGCTGCGCGACCGGGCCGGGGCATACCTGTTCATCTCCAGCATTTCGGTCTACGCAGACATGGCCGGCGCGCACGAGGACAGCCCGCGTCATGTGCTGGCCGATGCGTCCGTCGAGGAGGTGACCGGCGAGACCTACGGCGGGCTGAAAGCGCTGTGCGAGGATGCCGTGGCCGGGCTGTTCGGCGAGCGGGCGGTGATCGTGCGCCCGGGCATGATCGTCGGCGCGCATGACAGCACGTATCGCTTTCCGTACTGGGTGGGGCGCGTGGCCGCCGGTGGCGAGGTGCTGTATCCGGCGCAGGGGCGCATCCAGCTGATCGACGCGCTGGACCTGGGCCGATTCTGCCTGCGCCTGCTGGAGACCGGCGGAAGCGGCGCGTACAACGCCACTGGGCCGGCGCAGCCGCTGATGTTCGGGCAGGTGCTGGAGAGCATGCGCGCGGCCTTCAGCGTCGAGGCGCAGCTCATCGGCGCGGACGACGACTTTCTGCTGAGGCAGGGCGTGGCGCCGTGGAGCGAGTTCCCGTTCTGGCTGCCGGACACCGACTGGGCGAGCGCGCAGATCGGCAGAGCGCTGGGGGCCGGGCTGGACTTTCGCCCGCTGGCGGATACCGCCCGCGATACGCTCGCCTGGCTGCGCAATAACCCGCCGCCAGGGCCGCCGCCGGGGATCCCGCGCGAGCGCGAGGCCGCGCTGATCGCTGCGCTGCGCGGGGCGACGCCCTGACCGCGTGCGCTAGCCCGGTGCGAGCACGCCGAGCCGCAGCGCCTCCAGCGCCTGCAACGTGAGCAGGTTGCGCAGCGTGCCGCCCAGCTCGCGCTCCGCACCGTCGAAAGCGCAGAAGCGGCCTACCTCAGCCGCAAGATGCGAGCGGTCGGGGCCGATGCCGCTGTCGGGCAGCGCCTGGGCCGCGCGCCACAGGTTGATCAACGGAATCTGGTAGTCGTCGGCCAGGTCCAGCAGCACCATGTTGAAGCGCAGCGAGGTTTCGTACTCCGCGCGCTGCGGCAGGAAAACCATCGTGGTCAGCACAGGGATCGTCCCCTGCGCGATCGCGCGCTGCAGCATCCATTCCATGCTGTCGCGGTAGATCTGCGGGTCCGGCAGGCCGTGGTTGATATCGATCTGGCCGATGAGCGAGATCAGCACGCTGGGCCGGATGGTGCGCAGCTCGCAGTCGAGCGGGGTTTCGCCGCTCTGGCAGCTTTCATCCGCCCAGAACGGATCCTGCAGGCTGAGCGCGCTCAGTCCCCGGTCGGCGGCGGCGCTGTCGCGTACGAAGGAGTTGGCGCTGCCATCGGCCAGCGGCGTGGAGAAGAAGGCGACGGTATCGCGCAGGTGCGGGTAGTCGGCGAACGAGCACAGATTGGCGGACAGGCCGAGCGGGCGCATGAAATCGCCGTTGGTGGTGTTGCTGTCGCCCACCAGGCTGAAGGCGTCCGGCTGATTGCCGAGGCGCTGGCCGCGGCGGAAGATCTCGCGCACGCGTGCGGTGTCCATATTCAGCAGCACCGGCGTGGCCGCGAGCTGTTCCTGCATCTCGCTGACGGTCAACTCCTGGGCGCGCAGCGGGGCGGCGGCCAGCATGAGCAGCGCGGCGCAGGCGATCGCCAGGCGGGCGCGCAGCCGGCGTCGGGGCAGCTTCATCCCGGATGCGTGTGCAGTTGTCATGGCGCAGGGCGGGCGCGTCAGTCCACGAAGCGGTACTTGATCAGCGTCCACAGCGCGATCGGGCCATCGGTCCACTTGATCTTCTTGCCCTCGGTCCACTCGCGGCCATTGTAGGAGATCGGCACCTCGTAGATGCGAATGCCCTTCTTGAGCACCTTCGCGGTCACCTCAGGCTCGAACTCGAAGCGGCGGGCGTGGATCTTCATGCCCTGCACCACTTCGCGGCGGAACACCTTGTAGCAGGTCTCCATGTCGCTGAGGATGGCGTTGTAGAGGATGTTGGTCGCCAGCGTCAGCGATTTGTTGGCCACCATGTTCCAGAAGTTCATCGCCTTGCGCGGGCCGCCAAGAAAGCGTGAGCCGTACACCACCGGCGAGATGCCCTCCTGGATCGGGCGCAGCAGCGTCGGATACTCGCGCGGATCATATTCGAGGTCGGCATCCTGGATCAGCAGCACGTCGCTGGTGGCGGCGGCGAATCCGGTCACCAGCGCGGCGCCTTTGCCCTGGTTGTGCTCGTGATAGAGGATGCGCACATGGGGCCGCGCTTCCGCTTCCAGCCGGCGCAGGATATCGCGCGTGCCATCGACGGAGCCGTCGTCCACGATGATGATCTCATCCGCGAGACCGACTTCCTCAACGCGATTCAGGATCGCTTCGATCCACTGCTTCTCGTTGTAGCAGGGGATCACCACGCTCAGGGAGAGTGTTTTCTCGAATGCCGCGCTTTTCGCCTGCGACGGTGCCGGGCGCATACGGGTTCCTTCCACCGATCGATACGCGCGGCATTATACAGAAAGCGGCGGGTGATGTGTACCGTTCGCTGCTGTGCGCGTGTTACAATATCGTTGGCAGCGGTGTGCGGAACATCCAGACGAAGGAGTGGCGCGAACATGCCCGGATGGACTTCTTTCGACGCATTCCTGGCGGAGGCACAGGCCGCCCCCAGCGATGCCGAACGCCAGGCGCTGGTCGATGCGCTGCTGCACGAGCGCCCGTCCTGGCCGTGGGTCGACGGCGAACACGCGACCTTCGTCCTCAGCCGCGAGGGTACGCACAGTGCCGCGCTCAACCTCGATACGCTGCCGGGCGACCCGCCGTTCGCGCCGATGTCCCAGCTTCCGGGCACGCACCTGTGGCATGTGACCACGGCGTTTCGCCCCGATGACCTGCTCGACTACATGATCGCGATCGACGATCCGATGACGCCGCTGGCGCAGGAGCGCGATCTTGCTGCGCGCGTCGCCACGCACTGGGGCACGGATGCGCTCAACCCGCTCAAGATGCAGACGGCGCAGATGGATGTCTCGGTGCTGCGCATGCCCGAAGCGCGCCCCTTCCCGGACTGGGCGGCGCTCACCCGCGTGCCGCGCGGCAAGGTGTACGAGCACAGCATCAGCAGCGATGAGCTGGGCTTCAGCGGGCGCAAGCTGTGGGTGTACACCCCGCCCGGATACGATCCGTCCAGCGTGTATCCGCTGCTGATCTTCAACGACGGCCAGTGGGCTGCCGGCCCGCTGCAGATCCCGTACATCGCCGACGCGCTCATCCGGCATCAGCGCCTCGCCCCGATCGTCATCGCCATGGTGCAGAGCGGCGAAGAGGGCCAGCGGATGCAGGAGTATTTCGACTCCGAGCGCTTCACCGTGTTCATGCTGACCGAACTGCTGCCGTACATCCAGACGCGCTATTACGTCGACAGCGGGCGCGTCGCGGTGGGCGGGGTGGATGGCGGCGGCACAGCGGCGCTGGCGGCGGCGGTGCGCAGCCCGTCGCTGTTCTCGCGCGTGCTGGCGGTCTCTGCGCCGCTGGGCGGCAAGGGCGCCCAGGCGGAAGCGCTGGCGGATCTGCGCCGGCGGTATGAAAACGCCCCGGCGCTGCCCCATCGGGTGTTCCTCTCGGTGGGCCGCTATGAGGCGCGCAGTCGTTTTGTGCGTCCGGCGGCGGCGCTGCGCGATGTGCTGCACAGCCGCCATGATGTCGAGCTCAAGGCGATTGAGACGGGCAGCGGGCACTCGCTGGTTGGTTTTCGCAGCGTGCTGCCGGAGGCGCTGGCCTGGCTGTTCCCCGGCGCGGCGTTCGGCTGAAGCTGGTGCGCCGTGCGCTGTATGCACTGGGCGCGCTGGCGCTGACGACCACGCTGGTGCTGTGGGCGGGCGCCGCCCTGCGCGAGCCGCTGGGCTGGCGCTGGAGCGATATCCCCGCGACGGGCGCGGGCGCTGCCCCGGCGTCCTGCGAGGCGGCGGCGCTGCTCAACCAGTGGGGCGCGCACCGCCCGCTGCTGGCGCTGGCTGATTCTCCGCCGCTCACTCCTGAGCAGGCGCAGGCGCAGGCTGAGGCAGCTGTGCGCGCTGTCGCTGGTGGTCCGCCGCTGGCGGCCAGCGCCCCGCTGCGCGCCGATGTGACGATTGCTGGAGACCATTACGCCTATCTGCACACCTTCCAGATGGCGCAGTCGGCGCTGGCGGATCAGCCGGGGACGCGCATCGCCGGCCCTGCGCTGATCGTGCTGACGGGCGAAGGCGCGCCGCGCGTGCTGGCGGTCGCCGCGGCAGGTGTCCCTGAAGAGAGCTGCCCCTTCCCCTGGCGCGACTGGGCGGTCGAGACGGTGCGCCGCCCGGAGACGCTGCTGGCCGGCGCGATCGCTGGCGGGCTGGTGCTGGCGGCGCTGGCCGATGGCCTGCGAAGGATGAGGCGACGAGGAAAGGCAGTATCATGAGCGACATTCAACCGGGCTCGATGTTCATCAGCGAGCGCATCCGCCTGACGGCCATCCGCGCTGAAGACCTGCTGGTCTACACGCAGTGGACGGAGGACAGCGCCTTCATGCGGCTGTACGATTCCTCGCCGGCTGTCCCGCGATCGATGGGACGGGTGCGGGGAACGTTCGAGGAGGACGACAAGTCGGCGACGGCGTTCGTCTTCGCCATCCGCACGCTGTACAGCGAGGAGCTGATCGGCGTGTGCGCGGTCGATGGCATTCACTGGAATCATCGCAGCGGCTGGATCAGCATCGGCATCGGCGACGCGATGCATCGCGGGCAGGGCTACGGGCGCGAGGCGATGCGCATGCTGATGCGCTTCGCCTTCCACGAGATCAATCTGCACCGCCTGCAGCTCACCGTGTTCAGCTACAACCCGGTGGCGCAGCGCCTGTATGAGCGGCTGGGCTTCACCCGCGAGGGCGTGTGGCGCGAGGCGCTGATCCGCGATGGCGCGTACCATGACATGATCCTGTACAGCATGCTGGCGCCGGAATTTGCGCGGCTGCTGGCGGCGGAAGGCTGACGGCCGGGTTCAGCAGCCGAAGGGCACGGTGATGTTCACCGGCTGGCCGAGCGCGTAGGCATCGTAGCGCACCAGCACCTGCCCGCTGACCGGGCGCGGGATGCTGAAGACCACCGCATTTTCCACAGACAGATTGGCGTAGAAGCGCACCACGGCATCGCGCGATGGGGCGACCCACAGCTCGTAGCTGTCGATCGAGACGCGGCTGTCATCGCCCGGCTGGATGGCGGGCAGCACGAGCGCGTCTGGCGCGAACTGGAAGGCGTACACCGGCTCGCCGTTGAGCGTGGCCTGGCGCCCGGCGGGGGCCGCCTGCGTGATGCCGCCGATCAGTGCGCCCGCGGTCAGGTCGGCGGGGGTGTTGAGCGCAGCGCCGGGCAGGGGCGTGCAGGCGCCATCGCGCACGAGAAAGGCGTCCGGCCCCAGGCGCACGGCCTCATAGCTGGCGCTGCCCTCCGCCTGGCCGATCAGGCTGCCTTCGGTGCTGACGAGCACGCGCCGCGCGGAGGAGATCAGGTCGGCTTCCACCTCGATGCGGGCGTTGGCCTGGGCGGGCTGCGTGGTCCCGGAAAACACACCCTGCACATCCACCTGCAGCACATAGCGGGCGCCGCTGAGCGCGCTCAGGCCGCTGTCGATGCTGGCGAAGCGCGTGATCGCGCCGTCGTAGGGCGGCGGCGGGGCGTTCTGCGTGAGCGGCAGCGCGGTCGCCAGCGCGTTCACATCGGCGGCGGTGGGCAGCGCGTCCGGGGCCAGGCGTTCGCGGCAGCCGGCCAGCGCCAGCAGCACGCCCATCAGGATCAGCACAGTGCGTCGTGGTGTGGTCATGCGCCCACCCAGCGGAAACTCCGTGCGTCGGTCGGTTCGGCGATGCGGAACACGCCATCGCGCTCAAGATCGACGATGATGATCGGGCCGGCGAGAATGCCATCCCCGTCGGCATCGCTGAGCGTCTCGTAGCCGGCGATGAAGCGCGCATCTGGCGAGAGGCGCGCCGCCTGCAGATTGTCGATGGCCGCCAGCGGGCGAATGTCGAAGCCGCTCACATCGACGATGCGGATGAGGGCATCGCTGGCGCTGGTGAGCAGCGCGCGGTACCGATCGGGGCCGGCGCTGGCGACATCGCGCACCACGGCATCGGCGGGCAGCGGCACCCACTCCACCGGCGCGGAGGCCGGCGCGGCATCGTCAAACACATAAAAGCCGGGGTCGAGGCCGGGCGCAGCGGCGGCTGCATCGCTCCATGTCAGGATGCGGCCATCCGGCAGCCAGCGGCTCGTGAGGGGGCGCGGATCGACCCCCTGCGGCGCGATCTCGGTCAGCGTGCCGCTCTCCAGATCGAGGATGGCGATGCGCGGCTGGTCCCCGGCGTAGGCATCGAGCAGCAGGCGCGCGCCATCGGGCGAGAACTGCGGACGGCGGAAGCGCCGCGCTTCGCCGGGCGCGTCGGCGTCGGTGGTGTTGGGCAGGATGCGCTCGGCGGGCCGCCCATCGACGTAGGCCAGCCAGATGCCGCCACCGTTGACGGTCTCGTCGGTGTAGGCGATGCGCTGCGCATCGGGCGCAAAGGCGGGCGTGGCGGGCGTGAATCCGTTGAGCGCGGCCAGCAGGATGGGCTGGCCGGAGCGCAGCGGCTGGAACCACAGTGCAGTATCGGCGACATACGCCAGCCCGCTGCTGTCGGGCGCGGGCGCGATCTCCGAGACGGCGGCCCTGGATCCGGTGAAGCGATAGGGTGCGCGTCCGTCGGCGGGCAGATGCCAGCCCTGCACGCTGCCGCTGCTGGCGCTGAGGAAGAAGGCATCGTTGAGCAGGCGCAGGCCGGGCACACTCTCCACGGCCAGCCCGAGCGGAGAGAGCGTGGCGGTGGGCGGTGGCACGGCGGTGGCGCTGGGCTCCGCCGGGGTGGACGGGGCTGCCAGCGTGGGCGGCGGCGGGGGGGGCGTGGGTGGCAGGCGTACTGCGCCCCAGTCAACGGCGACGACGTTGTTGACCGCCAGCGGCGTGCCTTCGCCCGTGACCGGGTCGAACAGCGCCAGCGCGCCGCCCTGCAGCAGCGTCATCAGCGTGCCGCCGGGGGCCCACTGCAGCCCGGAAAGCGGCACCGCCACCTGACCGCGTGTTTCGACCTGCGGCGCGCCACGCGTGAGCTGCAGCAGCACGCCGTATCCTTCCGGGACATCGCCCGCGCGGGCGCGGCCAAATACGCGCAGGGCGTCGGGGCCGGCCAGCGTGGGCAGGCGGTACTCGACGCTGTCGTCCAGCAGCGCGGTCTGCGCGTTGGCAGCGTCCAGGTTCATCAGGCGCAGGCCGCCTTCGCGCGGGGCGTACGCGATCTCGCTGTCGCTGACCCAGGCCGCGCCGATCGACGAGTCGATCACGCTGGCCAGTGTCATGCGCGTATCTTCGCGGCGGTACACCCACCACACATCGCTGTCGGTGCGGGCGGCCAGGAACGCGCCGGCAGGTGACCAGCTCAGATGCGTGAACAGACCTTCGGTCAGGTCGACGAAGAACGCCTGCCCGCCGCTTTCGAGATAGACGCGCGCGCCTTGCAGCGTGGTGTAAGCCAGCGCATCGCCGGAGGGCGACCATGCGATCGTGCTGCCCATCCCGCGATACGGCGGCAGGCCGGCGCTGGCCCCTTCGAGCGCAATGCCCGCGCCCCCCGTCAGCCCGACGACGGTCAGCCCCGTCTCGGTGCGGTAGGCCAGGCGCTCGCCGAGCGGGTCGACGCCGAAGTCGATCACGTAGGCATCGGCAGGCGTGACCGACTGCGCGCCGACGGCGCCGAGGGCGTAACGTTCGACGCGCCCTTCGTTGGTCAGCACATACAGATCGGTGGGCAGGGGCAGCCCGGCCTGCGCCGCCAGCGGGACCCCCGTGGCCAGCACAGCTGCGGCGGCCAGCACGGCTAGAACGAGCCGGCGAACGAGCGCCATACACCCCCTCCTGTGAACTGAGCGTCATCGGCCAGCAGCACGGTCTGCGCCTGCGCGCTCAGCGCGACGGCCCGACCGCGTTCGAATGGCTGCAGCGTGGCGGTGTCGCCGCGCTCGCTGCTGGTTCCCCAGCCCAGCATCGCCTGCACATCGGGGTTGAGGCGCCACACCTTGCCAAAGCCGCGGATCGGCTCCACCAGGCCGGGGGGAGGCACCAGCCCGCCGCTTTCCGGATCGACGCCGGCCTGCCAGGTGTCGTCGAAGCGGCGGAAGCGGCCGTCGCTGGTGAGGACGTAGATGGCGCCGGGCGTTCCCTGCAGATACAGCATCGCGCCGCGCTCGAAGGGCTGCCAGGCGGCGGCCAGCGTCGTGAATGCGCCGGAGGGACAGCCGATGCTGGCGGCCAGCGCGGGATCCTGCGCCAGCATGCCTCCCAGCCCGCCCGGCGGTGAGACCGGGCATGGCCCTGTGGGGGCAGGGGGCAGCGTGGCCAGCGGCAGCGAGGTGCCCTGCGGCGTGACCAGCACCACGCCCGGCCCGCTGGTCACGCCGGGGGGCGGCAGCGTGGCGAAAGCGCTGAGCGTGGCCTGGCGCAGACTGGCAGCGGCCTGGGCCAGCGCGGTGAGCGTGGGCGCGGGATAGCGCTGCTCCAGCGGCAGAACGGTGGCATTGGCGGCGGCCTGGGCCAGCGCGGCCAGCGGCCCCAGATCGAGCGTCGCGGTGGGCGTGCTGCTGGGCGTCGGTGTGATCGTGCTGGTGATGGTCAGGCTGGGCGTGATTGTCAGTGTCGGCGCGGCCTGCGTCGGCTGGGCCGGCGTGCGGGTCGGGCGGGTGGCGGGCAGCGGCGTCCCGGTGGGTGGCAGTGGCGTTGAGGTGGGCATCGGTGTGCTGCTCGGCGGCAGCGGTGTGCGCGTGCTGCTGGGCGGCAGCAGCGTGCTGCTGGGCGGCGCGGCACTGGGCAGCACGGCCAGCGTGGGCAGGGCTGGAGGCGCAGGGGCACAGGCGGCCAGTAGCAGGAGGAGAAGTGCGAGTCGATGGATCATGCCCGGAGTATAGCGCCGGAGCGCGATTTTGGGTGGGGGCGGTTGCGGGATGCTGTGCCAGTCTGGCACACCCATGCGCTTGAAGGACCCCCGGCGTACAATACGTGCATAGGTGATTCGTGGGAACCGGAGAAGGCCCCCATGCCGCTGTACGACTTCCGCTGCAACGCCTGCGGGCGGCGCGCGGCGCTGTTTTACAAGAGTTACGCCGCCTATGACCAGGCCGCCGCGCAGGGCCACGCCTGCCCGCACTGCGGCAGCACCGACATGACCCGCCTGATCAGCCGCGTCGCCATCGCCAGGCCTGCGCGCGATTACGCCGGCATGTCCTCCGGCGAGATGCTCTCGGTGCTGGAGGGCGGGGATGGCCGCGAGGTGGGCGCGATGATGCAGCAGCTCGGCCAGGACGAGGCGCTGAGCGATCCCGTCACGCGAGAGGCGACGGAGCGCCTGCTGCGCGGTGAGTCGCCGGAGCGCGTTGAGCGCGATCTGGGCGAGGCCACGCCTCCGCCCGCGCCGGCACCTGCCGACGGCTGAAATGCCGGACGTGCTATACAATATCGCTATCGTTCGTCGCGCAGCCCGGAGGGGCCATGCCCGAACATGACCATCCGTCCGAGTCGGTCGAGAATTTCCTCAAGGCGGTCTACGTGCTGCAGGCGGGCGGTGAGCGTGTCTCCACCAACACGCTCAGCGAGCGCCTGGGCGTCTCGGCGCCGTCCGTCACCGATATGGCACAGCGGCTGGTCAGCGCCGGCCTGGTGGACTACCAGAAGTACCGCGGCGTGATGCTCACTGTCAGCGGCGAGCGCATCGCGCTGCATGTGCTGCGCCGCCACCGCCTGATCGAGCTCTTCCTCGTACGCGAGCTGGGCTACGCGCTCACCAGCGTGCATCAGGAGGCCGAGGCGCTGGAGCACGCGGTCTCGGAGCATTTCATCGAGGCGCTGGCCGCCAAGCTGGGTGATCCGCATTATGACCCGCATGGTGACCCGATCCCGGCGGCGGATGGCACGATGCAGCAGCGCGATCTTATCCCGCTGACGGCCCTGCCCGTGGGGGGCCGGGCCATCGTCTGCCGGCTGAACACCTTCAGCGCCGAGATGCTGCAGCATGTGCTCGATCGCGGTTTCATCGTCGAGGCGCAGGTGGTGCTGCTCGCGCGCGATCCGTTCGAGGGCCCGCTGACGCTGACGGTGAACGGCGAAATGACCATCATCGGCAGCCAGGCTGCCGCACACATCCTCGTGCAGGCTGCGCCCGCCGAGAGCGCCAGCCCGTGAGCGACCCGGGGGCCACCGACTGCGCCTGCGCCGAGCCGCTGCCCGCGCGCGCGCTGGAGGCGATCCGCCTGTTCAACGCCGGCGAATACTACCTGCAGCATGATGTGCTGGAGGCGTTGTGGCGGGATGAGCCGCGCCCGATCCGCAATCTCTATCAGGGCGTGCTGCAGGTGGGCGTCGCCTACTACCAGGCGCTGCAGGGCAACCGGCGCGGCGCGCTGAAGATGCTGCGGCGCAGTGCGCGCTGGCTGGACGGCCTGCCGGATGTGTGCCAGGGGGTGGATGTCGCGGCACTGCGGGCGGACTCGGCGCGCGTGCAGGCGGCACTGCTGGCCCTGCGCGACGACGAGATAGCGGCGTTCGATCGCGGGCTGCTGAGGGGAGTGCGCCTCACGGCTCTCTGAACAGCGCGGACAGATCGATCGTCAGGCCCAGCAGCGGCGAGGTGAAGGCATCGCCCTGCTCGAAGATGCCCAGCGGCTGGAAGCGGCCGTCGTGCAGCGTGAAGGCCTCCAGCGTGCGGTTGGCGGGGTCTGCCAGCCAGTACTCGCGCACGCCGAAGCGCTCGTACAGCGCGTGTTTGGTCACGCGGTCGCGCCGCACGGAGCCGGGCGAGAGGATCTCGACGGCGAGATCGGGCGCGCCGTGCAGGCCGCGCTCGGTCAGGCGGTCGACGTGCTCAGGCGATACCCAGAACAGATCGGGCTGCACGACGTTGCGCTCGTCCAGAAAGACGTCGGTGGGCGCAAAGAACAGCGCTCCCGCGCTCACCGCGCCGCCGATGTGCAGATGCAGGCGGCCCATCAGGCGCTGATGCGATAACTGCGGCGCAGGCGACATGACCAGTTCTCCATCGATCAGCTCGGTGGGCAGGATGCTCTCGGGCAGCGCCTCGAACTCGGCCAGCGTCAGGCGGGCGCCGCTTCGGGG
>CAZZJW010000001.1:41159-119205 GCA_964654755.1 uncultured Pleurocapsa sp.
GCGCAGGCGACATGACCAGTTCTCCATCGATCAGCTCGGTGGGCAGGGTGCTCTCGGGCAGCGCCTCGAACTCGGCCAGCGTCAGGCGGGCGCCGCTTCGGGGCGGGGCGATCTCGACGACCATCGCGCACTCCTAGTCTCTGAACAGCGCGGACAGATCGATCGTCAGGCCCAGCAGCGGCGAGGTGAAGGCATCGCCCTGCTCGAAGATGCCCAGCGGCTGGAAGCGGCCGTCGTGCAGCGTGAAGGCCTCCAGCGTGCGGTTGGCGGGGTCTGCCAGCCAGTACTCGCGCACGCCGAAGCGCTCGTACAGCGCGTGTTTGGTCACGCGGTCGCGCCGCACGGAGCCGGGCGAGAGGATCTCGACGGCGAGATCGGGCGCGCCCATCACACCACGTTTGTGGATGATGGCGGTGCGCTCTGGCGCCACCCACAGCACATCGGGCTGTACGACGTTGCCCTCGTCCAGGTATACGTCGAAGGTATGATACAGCCGCCCCGTCGCAAGCTGCGTGCCAATCAGCAGCAGCAGCCGGATGGAGAGCGTCTGGTGATCTTCCTGCGGGGTGGGCGACATGACCAGTTCTCCATCGATCAGCTCGGTGGGCAGGGTGCTCTCAGGCAGCGCCTCGAACTCGGCCAGCGTCAGGCGGGCGCCGCTTCGGGGCGGGGCGATCTCGACGACCATCGCGCAGCTTTCTCCTCAACTATCGCCAGCACTCATAGTATAGCCCGCATTTACGCGATCCTGCGCCCGGCCTATAATCAGGATAGCGCAGCACACACGAGGGATCGGGCTTGCTTCCCACCTACGACGACATTCAGCGCGCGCGTGAGCGCATCCGCCCGTATCTGCTGCCGACGCCGATCGAGCCGGCGATTGCGCTGCCGGGCAACACCTGGCTGAAGCTGGAGAATGCCAACAAGACGCACTCCTTCAAGGTGCGCGGCGCGCTCAACGCCATGCTGGCGCTGTCCGGGCACGATCGCGCCCGCGGTGTGGTCACTGCGTCGACCGGCAATCATGCGCAGGGCGTCGCCAACGCGGCGCGGCTGCTGGGCGTGAAGGCCACCATCGTCATGCCAGAGGCGGCTGCCCGGCGCAAGGTGGCGGGTGTGCGCCGTCTTGGTGCGGAGATCGTGCTGTTCGGCCACAGCTACGACGAGGCGGAGGAGGAAGCGCACCGCCTGCAGCATGCGCACGACTGGACGTACATCTCCCCGTACAACGATCCGGATGTGGTGGCGGGCGGCGGCACCGTCGGCCTGGAGATCCTGGAGGCTGTGCCGGCGGTGCGGCGCGTGATCGTGCCGGTGGGCGGCGGCGGGCTGATCAGCGGCGTGGCGACGGCGGTCAAGTCGGTCGATCCATCGATCGAGGTGGTCGGCGTCAATCCGCTCGCTTCGCCGGAAATGTACAACCTGATCTACAGCCTCGATCATTCCACCGGCAACGAGTCGCTGGCGGATGCCCTGCCCGGCCGCATCGAGCACAATTCCATCACCATCGAGATCGTCACCCACCTGGTGGACCGCATCGTGCTGGCCAGCGAGGAGGACATCGCGCGGGCCATGCGCTACATGGTGCTGGAGCAGGGCTGGGTGGCGGAAGGCGGCGGCGTGGTCGGCATCGCGGCGCTGCAGAACGGCGCGATCGTCCCGGAGCTGCCCGGCGACGGCCTGACCGTGGCGGTGGTCAGCGGCGGCAACGTGGATGCAGACCGGCTGCGGCGCGTGCTGTGCACGTAACGCCGGCCCTATGTATAATGGAGCAGTCGGGTTCGCCTGCGGCGGCCCACATGCCCGGCACATGACGATACGAGCACGCAATCCCGGCGAGGAGTATTGACGCGATGAAAGTCTCGGTACTGCAGGAACAGCTCGACAAGGCGCTGACCATCCTTTCGCGCGTGGTGGATAACCGCGTCACGCTGCCGGTGCTGGGCAACATCCTCTTCGCCACGGAGGACTCGCGCCTGAAGCTGGCCGCGATGAACAGCGAGCTCACCACCACCACCTACATCGGCGCCAAGGTGGACAAGGCCGGCGCAGTCACGCTGCCCGCCAAGACGCTGGGTGAGATGGTGAAGACGCTCTCCCCGGAGCGCGTCGATCTGGCGCTGGACAGCGGCACGCAGTCGGTGAATGTGCGCTGTGGGGCGACCAACTGGAATATTCGCGGCATCGCGGCGGCGGAGTTCCCGCCGGTGCCGGAGCCGGGCGAGCCGGATGTCGTGCTGGCGGGCAAGGTGATGCGCGACATGATCACCGAGACGGTGTTTGCCTCCGCCAAGGAAGATACCCGTCCGATCCTGACCGGGCTGTATCTGCATTTCGAAGGCAATGTGATGACCGTGGCCGCTGCCGATGGCTTCCGCCTGGCAGTGCGCACCACCCGAATCGACACGCACTTCGACAAGCCGCGCGACATGGTCGTGCCCTCCAAGACGATGGGCGAAGTGGCGCGCATCATCAGCGACGATGATCTGCCCGTCGGCATCACACTGCCCGGCGACCGCGATCTGATCCAGTTTCAGATCGAAAACACCGTGGTCTCCTCGCAGCTCATCGACGGGCGCTTCCCTGATTTCAGCGCGATCATCCCCAAGAGCTACAACACCGCCGTCAGCGTGTACACCGGCGATCTGCTGAAGCACTACAAGCGCGCGGAGATCTTCGCCCGCGACAACAACTACAGCGCGCGCATCACCGTCAGGCCGCCGACCGGGCCCAGTGAGCCGGGCGAGGTGCAGATCGCCGCGCGCAGCAACGAACGCGGTGACTACGAGGGCGCGCTGGAAGCATCGGTGGAGGGCGCGGCGCTGGATACCGCCTTCAACGTGCGCTACCTGATCGATGTGCTGAGCGTGATCCCGGAAGAGCGCATCGTGCTGGAGAGCAACGGGTCGGCGGCGCCGGGCGTCATCCGCCCCGAAGGCCGCGAGGACTTCCTGCATCTGATCATGCCGATGAGCGTCAATCGCTGACCCGTTCGGCAATCGCCCGGGCTGCATCCGGGCGCTGGAGCACCGTGAATGAACCTGACTCCGCTGCCATTTCAGAATGGTGCAGGCGGCTGGCATGTATATGAGGCGGGCAGGACCCGTGGCACGCGCGGCAGCGAGGGCGGCACGATCGTCCTGGACGATGAGCACAGCGACGGCGCACGCATCACGCTGGAGCGCGATACGCTGCACAACGTTCCCTTCGCCATCACCTGCGGCATCTACGGCTGGCTGGTGCACACGCGCTTCTTCGCCGATGAACCGGGCGCGCAGGCCGCCTACGGCGAGATGAAGCTGGCGCTGGAGCACATCCTGCATCTGATCGCCGAGGAGGCCGGGCCGGAGCGCGTGAGCGAGGAGCTGGACTCGTTCATCGAGCGCTTTCCGTAGGCGGGCCAGCGCGGGTGCCGCGCGCCACGTTTTTCGGTACAATGAGCGCATCTTCCTGAGGAGGGTGCGATGAGATCGTGGACTGCCCTGCGCACAGCCGGGACCGCCGGCCTGCTGGCCCTGCTGGTGGGCGCGGCGATGCTGCCCGCCCTGGCCGCTCCTGGTGCGCGCCAGCCGGTCGTGCCGACGCTCGGCGTCAACCTCACGCTGACCACCAGCCCCACCCCGATCGTGATCGCGCCGCCGCCCACCATCACGCCTTTTCCGACGCTGCCCGCCAACTTCGTCCTGCCTTCGCCTTCGCCCGGGGCGTGCAGCCCGCCGCTGCCGCTGTACGCAGGCGCGCGCGTCGCCTTCACGCCGGGTGTCAACCTGCGCAACCTGCCCACACTCTCCGGCGCGCTGGTCAACTACTACGCCTTCGAGACCGTGCTGACGGTGGGCGATGGCCCGGTGTGCGCCAACGGTTATAACTGGTGGTACCTCAGTGGTGATGGCCCGGCGGGCTGGGCGATCGAGGGCCGGCCCGGGCGCTACTTCATGGCGCTGCTGCCCCCGGAGGGCGGACTGTGCGACCCTGCGCTGCCACTTCAGGCGGGCGGGCAGGCGAGCATCGCCAATGGCGTGCGCGTGCACGATCAGCCGGCGCTCAGCGGGCGGGTGCTCACCGTGGCCGCCATCTACACCACCGTCGATGTGCTGGAAGGCCCGCGCTGCGCCGACAACCTGAACTGGTGGCGCATCCGCGCGCCCTTCGACGGCAGCCTCACGGTTGAAGGCTGGGCTGCGGAGCGCATGCCGGGCGGCGATGTGCTGCTCGCGCCGCTCAACTTCACGCCCGCGCCCACCGGCGGCACGTGTTACCGCCCGCTGCGCCTGCTGCCGGGTGACCGCGCCGCCGTCACGTACACGGATGGCGTGCCACGCAGCCTGCGCGCTGCGCCCAGCGGTGATGCGCCCGTGCTGCACGCGCTGATCGCCGGCGTGGCATTCGACATCGTCTCCGGCCCGGCCTGCGTCGGCAGTATGAACTGGTGGCAGGTGCGCCTGACGGCGACCGGTGAGTTCGGCTGGCTGGCGGAAGGCCGCCCGGGAAACTACTTCTTCGACATCATCTATCAGCAGGGGCGCTAGCGACCGCGTGAAGCGCTGGACGGAAATTGCGGCGGCGGCGCTGGCCGCCGTGATGGCGCTGGCGGCGCTGGGCCAGTGGGCGATCGCGCTGCTGGGCGGCTACGGCATCATGCTCATCACCGGCGTGATCACGCTGCTGCTGGCGCTGCCCGTGCTGATGAACTCTGCGCGCTCCCCGGAAGTCGCGATTGAGGGCGATGGGCTGCGCCTGCACTCCACTGTGTGGGGGCAGCGCCACGTGCCCTTCAGCGCCATTCGCGCCATCGTGCCCGATCCGGCGCTGCCGCCGCCCGGCGCCGAGGTCTACCGCCGGCAGGTGGTGGGCCGGCGCAGGTACCGCCCCGCCGAGGGCCGGCTGCTCATCATCCCCGGGCTGCCGCTGCCCTTTCGCATCGCTGGCTGGTTCGCGGGCGAGGGCGTGACCGGCGTGATCGCCATCACCACGCGCACACACCCCGACTACGACCGGCTGATGCCGCGCATCGAGCGATCCTGGGCGGAAGCGCGCGCTGCTGCGGGCGAGGGCTAGGCCGGCGTCATGCGCGTGCTCATGCTCTCCAAGGCGCTGGTCGTCGGCATCTACCAGCGCAAATGCGAGGAGATCGCCCGTCGCGGCATCGACCTGCTGGTGATCACGCCGCCGTGCTGGCGCGATGAGCGCGGCGAAATGCCGCTGGAACGCGCATACACCGGCGGCTACCGCCTGGAAACGCTGCCGATCGTGCGCAACGGTGACTTCCACCTGTACGCATGGCGCGGGCTGGGCGGGGTCCTGCGCGAATTCCGCCCGCAGGTGGTGCATATCGATGAGGAGCCGTACAACCTGAGCGCGTGGCAGGCGCTGTGGCTGGCCCGCCGCGCTGGCGCGAAAACCGCGCTGTTCTCGTGGCAGAACATCCTGCGCCAGTATCCGCCGCCGTTCCGCTGGGGCGAGCGCTGGGCGCTGGCGCATGCCGATGCGCTGATCGCAGGCACGGACAGCGCCGCGCAGGTGTGGCGCGCCAAAGGCTACGGCGGGCTGCTGCCCGTGATCGCGCAGTTCGGGACGGACGGTGGGCTGTTTCAGCCCGCGCCCGACCGGCCCGCGCGGCCGTTCACCGTCGGCTTCATCGGCCGGCTGGTGGAGGAGAAGGGCGTACAGGTGCTGCTGCAGGCGCTGGCGCTGCTGGCGGGCGAGTGGCGGCTGATCGTGCTGGGCGGCGGCCCGCAGCGTGCGGCGCTTCAGGCGCAGGCGGCAGCGCTGGGCATCGCCCCGCGGGTGGACTTTCGCGAGCAGATCCCCTCGACCGACATGCCCGCCGCCTATCGCGCGCTGGATGTGCTGGCGCTGCCTTCGCTCACCCGCCCGTCGTGGAAGGAGCAGTTCGGGCGCGTGCTGGTCGAGGCCATGGCCAGTGGCGTGCCGGTCGTCGGCTCGGACAGCGGCGCCATCCCCGGTGTGATCGCCGACGCGGGGCTGGTGACGCCGGAGGGAGACGCCGCCGCGCTGGCAGGGGCGCTGGGGCGCGTGCGCGATGAGGCCGGGCTGGCGCACATGCTGGCGGCGCGCGGGCGGGCGCGGGCGCTGACGCAGTTCACGCATGAGGGCGTGGCCGAGGCGACCGTGGCGCTTTACCGACGGCTGCTTGCTGGTGGATAGGCCCTGTGCGGGATGCACAGACCTTGGTCTGTGCGGGCGCGTTACAATGGAGTCAGATCGATAGCAGCGGCCAGGCGAAAGGATGCGTTCATGAAACTCATCGACAAAGTCGCATTGGTGACGGGTGCAGGATCTGGAATCGGGCGTGCGATCGTCACTCTGTTCCTCGACGAGGGTGCGCGCGTGGTCGGCTCGGACATCAGGCCGGAAGGTCTCGACAGCCTGGCGGCTGAGCTGGACGCGGAGAAGCGCGCGCGCTTCACCCCCATCACAGGCAATGTGGCCGAACGCGCCGACGCCGAGCGTATGGTGCAGACTGCGGTGAGCACCTACGGCGGCATCGACATCGTGGTCAACAACGCCGGCATCATGGACGAGTTCGTGCCGCTGGGCAGCCTGGACGATGCGCTGTGGCGCAAGGTGCTGGGCGTCAACCTGGATGGCCCGATGTTCGTCACGCGCAAGGCGCTGGAGACCATGCTGGCGCGGGGCAAGGGCACGATCGTCAACGTCTCCTCGATCGGCGGGCTGGTTGGCGGGCGCTCCGGCGTCAGCTACACCACGTCCAAGCATGCGCTGATCGGCATGACGCGCAGCATCGCTTATCAGTACGCGCAGAAGGGCATTCGCTGCAATGCGATCTGCCCGGGCGGCGTCGCCACCAACATCAGCGTGGTCAGCCCGGACCCGCTGGGCTACGAGCGCCTGACCACCACCCTGGGCATGGCAGTGCGCACTGCGCAGCCGGATGAGCTGGCGCGTGTGGCGCTCTTCCTGGCCTCGGATGACAGCTCGTTCGTCAACGGGGCGGTGGTGGTGGCCGACGGTGGCTGGACGGCGGGATAGCGCACCGGCAGTACGGCCGCACCCCGGCGGCCCGGTGTGTGACGGATATCGCGCCGCACATCGGGCCGCTGCAGTTGAGTGACCCGGCTGCAGCCACCCCCGCGCAAAGGCCCGCCATGAGGAGAGGAGCAGTCGTGTCGCCCTGGATCTATCTGTTTCTGGCGATCGGGTTTGAGATCGTCGCCACCAGCTCGCTGCGCGCCTCGGAGAGCTTCACGCGCCTGCTGCCCTCCGTCGTGACGGTGGCCGGCTATGTGTTCGCCTTCTTTTTTCTATCGCGCGCACTGCAGGGTGTGCCACTCGGCATCGCCTACGCGGTGTGGTCCGGCGTCGGGACAGCGGTGATCGCGCTGATCGGCGTGGTGATCTTTCGCGACCCGGTCAACCTGTGGACGATCGTCGGCATCCTGCTGATCGTGAGCGGGGTGTTCGTGCTCAATCTGCTGGGTGCAACGCGGCACTGACGCGATCAGAGATCGAGCGGATGGGCGTGGCGCACGAACTCCTGTGCGCGCAGCACGTCCAGCACATCTGCGGGCAGCGCCTCGTCCAGGGTCAGCACGGTCAGGGTGTGGCCGCCGGGGGTGGCGCGGCCCGTCTGCCAGATGGCGATGTTGATGTGATTCTCCGCCAGCAGCGTGCCCACCCGCCCGATCACGCCCGGCTGATCGAAGCTGCCCATGATGAGCAGGTTGCCCTCCGGCACGAAGTTCAGGCGGTAGTCGTTGATCTGCACGATGTGCGGCTCGCGCCGGTCGAGCAGTGTGCCGCTGATGGTGATCGGCTCGCCATCCTCCAGCGTGGCCTGCGCGGAGACCACGCTGGCGTAATCGCCGGTCTTGAGGCCCTTGGCCTGGGTGACGGCGATGCCGCGTTCGGCGGCCAGCACCGGCGCATTGATGAAGTTGACGGTGGTATCGCTCAGGATCGGGGCGAGCACGCCCTTGAGCAGCGCCACCGTCACCGGCTTGACGATTCCCGCCGGCTCGTCTCCGCGGTACTCCACGGCAAGGCGCACCACGCGCGAGCGGGCCAGCGTGTGGAGGATGCGGCCCATGCGCTCGGCCAGCGCCATGTAGGGCTGGGCGGTCTCGTAGTCCATCCCCGGCATGAAGGGTAGATTGACCACGTTGCGATAGTCCTCGCCACGCAGCGCGTCCACCACCTGCGAGACGATCTGAAACGACAGGTCCTGCGCCGCCTCCAGCGTGTTGTCGCCGATGTGCGGGGTATGGATGACGTGCTCCATGCCGATCAGCGGGCTGGAGTAGGGCGGCTCTTCGCTGTATACATCGAGCGCCGCGCCGGCCAGATGCCCATCCTTGAGCGCCTGCGCCAGCGCCGCCTCGTCGATCACGCTGCCATGCGAGGTGTTGATCAGCCGCACACCGCGCTTCAGGCCGCGCAGAAAGGCTTCGTCCACCATGCCGCGCGTCTCGCGAGTGGCGGGCACATGCAGGCTGACGAAGTCGGCGCGCGACTGCAGCTCGCGGATGCCGACGTGCTGGATGCGCTCGTCGGGCAGCTGATCATCGCTCAGGTACGGATCGCAGGCCAGCACGGTCATGCCGAAGGCCAGCGCGCGCCCTGCGACGATGCTGCCGACGCGCCCCAGCCCGATCAGGCCGAGCGTCTTGCCCTGAAGCTGCGTACCCGCCTGGCGTTTGCGATCGAGCAGCCAGTAGCCATCGCGCAGGCTGTTGTGCGCGTTCACCAGGCGGCGGCTGAGCGCCAGCATCAGCGCCAGCGTGTGTTCGCCGGCGGCGGTAGCATTGGCCCCCGGTGTGTTCATCACGATGATGCCACGGTTGGTGGCCGTCTCCAGGTCGACGCCGCTGAGTGATGCGCCCACCCGTCCGATCACGCGCAGGGCGGGGGCGGCATCCAGCAGCGCGCGGTCGATCAGCACATCGTCCCGGCTGATGAGGGCGTGTGCGCCCGCCAGCTTGTCGCGCAGGGCAGCCGGCGTGGGCGCGCTGACGATCAGCGCCAGATCATCGGAGTCGTGAATCAGCGCGAGGCTGTTCTCGGTCAGGTCGGTGGCGACTAGGATGGTGTGCGTCACTGGGGTGGCTCCGGTGTCTGGTCAGCGGACGGTCGGCAAGGCGGCTCAGCCTGCCAGGCAGCCGAGGTGCTGCAGCGCGGCGCGCACGTCGTGCAGCGAGTCGGCGATGTAGGGCGTGAGCGCATCGAACTCGGCGCGTGGGGTGTGCGAGAGGTCGGGCACGGCCACAGTCATCATGCCGGCGGCGACGGCAGCGCGCACGCCGTTGCGGCTGTCTTCCAGCGCCAGCGCGCGGCGCGGATCGGCGCCCAGCCGGCGGCAGGCTTCCAGGTAGACATCCGGCGCGGGCTTGCCCTGCGGCACTTCATCTCCGCTCACGCGGGTGGGGAAGGCCTCCATCCAGCCGCGCGCCCCGACCACGCCGTCGATCACCGCCAGTGGCGAGCTGGAAGCGACGGCGATCGGGACGCCCTGCGCCTGCAGCAGCGCGATGAGCGCGCTGGCCCCCGGCTGCTCCGGCACGCCCGCCGGCAGGCCGAGCAGGAACTGCTCGACCACCTCCTGCACCAGCACGTCCACCGGCGTGCTCAGCCCAAGAGCGCGCGTCAGTCCGCTCCAGAAGTCGTGCATGCGCTGGCCGATAAACGGCGCACGCATTTCCGGAGAAAGCGCGCAGCCGTGGCGGGCGAGCAGCGCATCCTCGGCGGCTTCCCACACGGGCTCGCTGTTGACCAGCAGGCCGTCCATGTCGAAGATGACGGCTTCGGGGCAGAAGGGCAGGGTGAGCATGCAATTACCTGTCGTGAGATTGTGAAGGGGAGGGGAAGGCCGCCGCGAAGGCTGCCCGGTCTTCTTCGCGGCGCAGCAGCATGCCGCCCTGCAGCGCCTGGGCGATGCCGCGCTCGAACACCGCCTGGTGCGGCGTGCCGATCACCCGGGCGTAACCGGCTGCACCAGCGGCCAGCGGCAGGATAGGCGCGAGCGAGTTGATGCTGACGAAGGCGTCGGCTTCAGCCTTCACCTTTTCACGGGCCGCCACGCCGCCAAAGCCGACGAACAGATCGACCACGGGCCGCGTCGCCAGGTCAGATGCGCCATCGCCCACCATCAGGCGGCGGCCATGGCGGGCTCCGGCCAGCTCCTCGATGATGCGCGGCTTGCCGCTGGAGATGGTGAGCGGGCCCTCGTCATAGTCGAGATACGTCTGTGTGTCACGCATGGTCGGCTCGTGGTAGCGCCACCATTCGCCAGACAGCTCGTTGTACTCCAGTTCGACGGCGCGGATGTGATCGCCGGGCACGCCCAGCCGCCGCCCGAAACCGCGCACGGCCTCGGCCAGCCCGCCGCTGATGATGAAGACGTGCTTGCGCAGGAAGCGCAGCGCCGCCACCACCTCCAGCGCATCTGGCACGAGGGTTTCCCAGTAGCGCTCCTCGATCGCTTTCAACTGGCCGCGCGTGGGGCGGATGGCCTGCAGGCGCTTGCCGTACACCTCGCTCAGATCGAGTTCGCCGTCCATCGCCTTTTGCGTGAGCACGCTCACGCGCAGCTCCTTGCCCTTGAAGCGGGCGAGCTCGTCGATGCCCTCAATCGAGGAAAGCGTGCTGTCGCAGTCGAAGAAGATCAGATCGTAAGGCGCCCAACGTGTGTGCTGCATGGTCACCCGGTCGCTAGCTGGACAGTGCATCATAAGCGTAGCAGGGGCCCTGACGTTTTTCGATGCAGACTTTCCTTGTGCAGCCTGCCCAAGCGCTCGTGGCGTGCGCGTCAGTACGGGCCGTAGGCGGTGCCGCCTTCGATGGGGCCCACCAGCACGAACACCTGCCCGGCGCTGCTGTCCAGCAGCAGCGTGCCGCCTTCGAAGCGCTGGCGCGTGATCGAGGCGGAGCTTTCGTCTGTGCGCGCATAGCCGAGCGCCTGCTGCACCCCGGCCACGCCGCGCCAGACCGCGCCGAAGCCCAGGCTGGGCACGCGCAGTCCTTCGGGGGGTGGCGCACCGCCGCCGGGATCGGCAGGGGCTTGCCGCACATACCAGTACGGCCCGCCGGCGCTGCCGCCCGCGACGATCGCCCAGATCTCGCCGCCGGGCAGGAAGTACATCGCGCCGCGTTCAAACACCTGGGTCGTGCCCACATCAGAGCGCACCGGCTCCAGCGGGCAGCGCAGCGTGGTCTGCGCCAGGCTGTTGGCCGTCCATGCGGCGCCGAACACCGGATCGATCGGCACTGCACAGGCGGCGCCGGGCGCGGGCGCGCCGAGCGTCGGGCCGAGCGCTGCCAGCGTGCCCTGATAGCGCGCGGCGTCCACTACCGGCACGCCGCCATCGGCCTGCTCCGCCCCGAGGAAGACGCCAACATAGACGGTCGCGGAGGGCACGGGTGTGGGCTGGCGCGCATCAAGCGTGGGCCGCGCTGCGATCTGTGTGGCGCGCTGCGCTTCAGCGCCGGGCGTCGGTGAGGCGTAGACCGTCGCCAGCAGGCGCACCTGGGGCGCGGCGGTGGTGGGCGGCGGGGCGCCGCCGGGCACACCGCTGCATGCGCTCAGCGCCAGCAGCGCCGCCATGCCGGGCGCAGACCACCACCGCGCGCCCATCGGCGCTACAGCCCTTCGCCCGCTGCTTCGATCAGGTCGAGCACTTCCTCGAACTCCTCGCGGAAGAAGTGCAGCGTCACCGCCCCCAGCTCGAGGTGATACACCGTCTCGCCGTCCGGCTCGTGCGAGATCCACGCGACGTAGTTCTCAGTCTCGGCCAGCGTCTCGATCTTGACTTCATCACCCTGTGGCTCGGAAGCGCGGGCATTCCTGTTGCGCTTGTCGTTCATCACACACTCCTGCTTGTTACATCTCGGCGGCGATTATACCGCCGGTCATGCGCTCCAATGCCGACGAAAGTCCTGCTGGTTACGCACTGCTGCGCTATTATACGCGTCATTGCCCGGCTTGCGGGAACGATCAGATGCGCGTTCGGCTGACCATGCGTGCAGCGGGACTGCTGGCTGTGCTGCTGGCGCTGGTGGTCACTGCGGCGCTGGCGGGCCGGTTGCGGCCTGCGCAGATCCTGGCGGTCAGATGCTGCGGCCGCAGCGGGACGACGGATGTGCTCCTGGTCGATGCACAGACGGGCGCGCAGGTCAATCTCACCCGCACGGATGCGATCGATGAGCGCGAGCTGGATGTGTCAGTGGATGGCGCGATCGCCTTCGTGCGCGTCGGCGCTGTTGAGCAGGAAGTGTGCATCATCCGCCCGGCGCAGGCAGAGCGCTGCCTGACGGACCTCGGTGACGGGCAGGCCGCGCCGCGCTGGTCGCCGGATGGACGGGAACTGCTGATCACTGTGCTGGGGCAAGCCGGGGTGAGCACCCTGTTCATCGTGTCGCCCGAGACGGGCCGCCGCACGCCGCTGCCCAGCACCGGCGGCAGCGCGTTGCAGGCGCAGTGGTCTCCGGATGGGCAGCGCATCGCGGTCTCCAGCACGACGCCGATGCAGAGTCTGTTGGTCGTGCTCGACGCAGATGGCGGCCCGCCGCGCGTGCTGACCAACGCGCTGCGCGCCTACGGCTGGCCGCGCTGGTCGCCGGATGGCCGGGTGCTGGCCTTCATCGATGTGCACGACCGCCTGGCGCTGATTGGCGCCGAGGGGGGCAGCGTGCAGACGCTCACCGCCCACGGCATTGTTCACTCGCTGACGTGGTCACCCGACGGACAGGCGATCGCGTTCGCCGTTGATGTGGATGGGCAGCGGGATGTGGTCATTCGGCGGCTGCCAGACGGCCAGCAGCAGAACATCTCCCACGGCGCGGGGGTGGCCACCATGCCGGTGTGGTCTCCGGATGGCGCGATGATCGCCTACATCCTCGAGATCGACCATTGGGGGTTCAGGCAGAAATGGCTGGCGCTGTACGACATCGCCAGCGGTGACACGCGCCGCGTGCTCCCGATAAGCTGGTCGGACGTGAGCGCGCCGGCCTGGTCTCCGGATGGCACGATGATCGCCCGCATCCTCGAGATCGACCATGTGGGGTTCAGGCAGAAATGGCTGGCGCTATACGACATCGCCAGCGGCGCGCGTTATGTGATTCCACTGGGCTGGGCGGATGCAGGTGCGCCAGCCTGGCCGGGGGGCGCATGATGGCGCGCGCGCTGCTGCCCCTGCCGCTGGCAGTGCTGCTGGCCGCCCTGCTCATCTTCAGCGCACGGGCACTCGGCGGCGGGCTGCCGCGCGCACAGCTCACGTATACGGCCAACGTCACGGCGCGGCCTCAGATCGTGCTGATGGATGTGCAGCGCGGCCTGGTCACACCGCTCACCCGCCCGGCCAACGTGGTATGGGGCTATGACTGGTCGAGCGATGGCCGCTGGCTGGCCTACGCCAGTCCGGACCCGGTGGACGGGGTGGCGATCGTCGTGCTGGACATGGAGAACGGCCAGCGCCAGCGCGTCAGTCCGCCCGGCGCGCAGTATCTTTCGCCGCGCTGGGTGGCGGACGGGCGCATCGAGTTTCAGCAGATGCCCAGCCGCATGGGCGCCGGCGATGCCGTGCTGCCGTGGTTCAGCGTGCGCCCGGATGGCACGGACTTTCGCGCGCTGGACCGCCAGCGGGGGCTGATCTCGTCGGGCGCGCGCGCCGCCGCCGCCGAGACGGTCGTGCTGCCGCCGCCGGTGGCGGGCGACGATGTCGTGCTGGCGCAGTACGACGCGGAGGCGCGCCGCTGGCGGCTGATGCTGCACCCGCATGGCGAAGCCGGGCAGGCGCGCGTGCTGGCCGATATGGGCGAGGTCGACTACGTCAGCGCGGCCTGGTCTCCGGATGGCGCGCACGTGGCGTTCATCGGGCGCTTCAGCCGCGTGACGGACGTGTATCTGGCGGATGTGCGCGGCGAAACGGCGGCCCGGCTGACGGATACGCCGGCGATCGAGCAGGGCGTGCTGTGGCGGCCAGCCGGCCAGTGAGGCGGGGTGCAGCCGCAGCGGGGCCGCCCGGAAGCCGCCCCGCTGCGCGTGAACATATCATCGCTGTGTGTATCAGAAACCCGTGTGCGCGTCTTGCATACCAATACTACTCGGCCCGGGATTGTGCGCCTGTTGAATTCGTGTCAGCGAAAGGTCGTGGGCTGCGCGCCCCGTCCCCCTTCGCTGAAACGTGCTCAGTCTGCGGGGAAACGGGGGCGAAGCGAAGCGGATAGCGTCGGACCATCCTCAGGACGATCATTCGGTGCGGTCATTCAGCCCTCCTCGTGGGTCAGCGCGGGCCCTGCGCAAGGACCGTCGCTGGTCCGCCCTGGCCAGCCGGCCATCTGAACAGCGCGGCGGCTCGGGACAGGATGGAGCGGAACAGGGACCATCGCGCGCCCTGTGGCATCTGGATCAGCTTCGCCAGCCGGGCGTGTTCCGCTTCGCGCATCAGCTGCTGCCGGCGCTGGGCGTGGGCGTGCAGATGGATGAATTCGTGTGGCTGCATCATGATTGGGTGTCCTCCTCAATCAAGCGTAGGCAGGCCGCGCCGCCTGTGCGGGCACGGGCAGTCCTGCGGGCGTTCAGTTGGGCGTACGCGGATGTGCGTACAGGGCGAAACCGGGATCCGGTCAGAACAGCAGGCGCAGCCTTCGCGCGGCCTGGCGCTGTGGCATCGCCTCTTCGGCCAGATGCTGGCGGCGCGCAGCGTGTTCGCGCTCACGCTGGCACAGCCGCAGCATCCGCCCGGCGTTCAGGTCAAAGGGATTGAACATGATGCGCCTCCTTTCGTGGGGTGCGCCTTCTCCGGTCGAAGTCCTGCATCGGGTTCGGCGGGGTGCGTCCACCCGCGCCGTCAGCATGCTTCAGAGTTACGGACGATGTGTGGACCGCCGGCCTCGGCGCCGGCCTGGCTGCGCCGGATCTCCGCCATCGTCTCGTTCGCCGTGTAGATCAGTTCGTACAACCAGCCGAGCAGTTCGGCATCCTGCAGGGTGGTCACCTGGCGCAGGCGGCCATCGCTGGCGGCGCTGTGCAGTTCATCCAGCGCATCGGCGATCGTGGCCATGCGCGCATCGTTAAAGAGCAGGTGAAGCGAGTGAACTGGCGTCATGAGTTTGCACATCCTTGCCAAAGATCACTACGAAACAAAAAGGGCGTGAGATGTTTTGCAATCTCACGCCCTTTCGGAACCTGCGAACCAGGTTGGAAGTCGTTATCCTGCCGGATACGCCCTTCCGCTATGAGACTGCCCATCCATCCAACCAAACGAGACGCCTCCGGCGCGGAGGCCCGCGAACACCTCACGGACAACCCTGCGATCGTCGCCGGCATTGGGCGTGATCGCGAGGCGGGCATCAGGCAGAATCCACGGATTGATGCCATTGCTGCCCAGGTTGTGCATGAGTTGACGCGAATTGCAGATCATTGCTTCAAGCCCCTCGTTCCACCGCAGTATTGTTCAGCATCGCCAGAATGCTTTCACCGGTGATGAAGACCCGGCGCATTCCGCTCGGCTTGCTCACACGCAGGTGGCCGTTCCTGACAAGTCGCTTGAGGGTGCTCAGGCTGATGCCCAACGCCTCCGCGGCTTCCTGCCGGGAATAGACTGCTCCTGATTCGATTGTAGGTTTGAGTACAGCGGTCATAGGACAACCTCTCCACAATCAGCCCAGAGCGTAGCACGGTCTTCTGCGCGTGTCAAGGACCTGATTGGGTTTTGCATGTGCTTCAAGGGGTCAGGCAGGGCCGCAGGTGCGCGTTTCAGGGCACGCCGGACTGCAGCAGGGCGGCGCGTACCGCCTGCAGGTCGGCGCAGCCGCTGGCGTGATCGACTTCCGCCAGGTGCAGATCGAGCGTCGGCTTGCCCAGGATCGGGGCTGAGAACTGGCGGATGGAGGCGCGCACGCGCCCGGCGATGCGCTCGCGGATCGCTGGCAGCGCATCGGCCTGCGTCAGCACCAGCAGCGCGTGCGGCCCGTCATGCCCCACCAGATCGCGGCTTGTGCCGAGCTCGCGCACGCTGTTTTCGACCAGCAGCGCCAGCGCGCGCAGCAGATCGTCGGCAGCGAGAAAGCCCTGCGCCTCGCGCAGCGCGTCGATGCCGGAGAGCGACAGGCGCAGGACCGCCCATGGCTCGCCGCCGGCGATCACGCCCTCCAGCGCGGCATGCGTCAGCGGGGTGTCGGGCAGGCGGGTGACGGGGTGCAGCCGGGTGTGGATGGCGGCGGTGTGGATGGCGTTGCGCACGCGCAGGCGCAGTTCGTGCAGATCAAACGGCTTGGTGATGTAGTCGACCACGCCCATCTCCAGCCCCTGCACGCGGTCTTCACGCGCGCGCCGTTCGGTGAGAAAGAGTACCGGCGTCACCGTGCTGCGTCGGTTGAGGCGTAGCTGGCGAAACACCTCGTGGCCGCTCAGGTCCGGCAGGCTGATGTCGAGCAGCACCAGGTCGAAGTCGTGCGACTGGGCCAGCGCGAGCGCATCTGCGCCCCAGCCCGTGTGCTCGACTTCATATCCCTGCTGCGCGAAATTGCTCGCGAGCAGGTCGGCCAGATCGGCGTCGTCTTCGACGATCAGCAGGCGCGCGCTGGAGTCGGTCATCATCGGCATCGGTCCCTCTGGCAGCGCGCCCCCGGAACGGGCGGCGCCAGCTGTGATAGGCACATGCCTTCGATTTTATGCGAGTTGCTGTTTGTGAATGACAAAGATGCAGCAGTCGGCGCCCGCCGCGCGGCACTGAATCTCGCGCACGCTGAAGTCCCGCCCGTTGCCGGCGAAGCGCGCGGTCTCCTGCAGCAGGCCGACGAGCGGATGACAGATCGGGCGGTCGGTTTGCTGGCCCCAGCACATCGGGCTTTCCAGCACGACGAAGCGGAAGAGGGCATCCGTTTCCTCGACGCGGCAGTCCTGATCGCTGAAGTGGGTGAAGACAGCGGCCAGCCCTCTGAGCGCAATCTGCAGGCGGCGCTCGACGGGCAGCGTGCGGAAGGCGGGGTCCTCGATGCCGCTGAGCGCGCCGAAGCGCCGCATCCCCTTCACCAGCCAGGCGCGGCCCGCGCGCAGCGCCATGCCCCGGCCGCCGCGCTGCCCGTACATCTCGTCGAGCGCGAGGTTGAGCGCGGAAAGCTCGGCGAAATCGACATCCCGCGCAAGCGAGGTGTCTGTGACGATCCGCCGCAGCCGGCTGAGATTGGCCAGTTCGAGGGTGGACTCCAGCCCGTGCTCACCCATCACTTCCTGCATCGCCAGCAGTAGTGCGCGGGTGAAACGGTTGGGGTAGGTCAGCCCGCTTCTGCGCGTGCTGAGGGTGGAGCTCTGCAGCGTCACAGTCAGCCTGACGACATACGGGCGGTCAGATAAGCTGCTTGAGGTCCTGGACGGTGCGGCTGACATCCAGGAAGATCAGGCCGAGTTTGGCTTCCTTGCGCGCCAGCACCGTGAGCACGGCTTCTTCACCGACGGCGGTGAGGATGACGAAGCCGTTTTCGCCCTTGACGAATACCTGCTCCAGCCCGCCGCGACCGAGCTCGTTGGAGATGCGCTCGCCCAGCGAGAGCATCGCCGCAGACATGGCGCTCACGCGGTCTTCTTCAGTGCCGACGGGCAGCGAGGAAGCGATGCTCAGTCCATCCACACTGACGATGGCGGCGGCTTCCACTTCAGCGGAACTGGCCTGCAGATCGCGCAGACGAGCGACCAGTTGTTCGGTGCGGGACTTGGCCAACGGGACGTCTCCTCAATGAGAAGCACAGATATGGCAGTGCGTGGCGCATGTTGAACGAAACGACGCAAGTATAGCATAGCGCGGAATCTGCGCCAAAAGGCGAAAGACTGCCAGCGGCACGGCCCCCGCGGCGTCGTCACACCGGCGCGGCGCTGTGGCATAAAGCGCTGATCTGCGCGCCCTGCATCGGGGAAGCGCGAACGCAGGAAAGGAGCGTGTCATGAAGGATCTCTCCCCACTCAACCCGCTGGACCGCGAAGTCGAGGCACACTTCTACGCCAACGCGATTATCGGACTGGTGATGGCCGAGACCTTCATGAGCGATGACAGGCGCGGCTTCTCGATGCGGGAAGATGAGATCAAGGCCCGCCTGGCGCTGACCGACGCGCAGTTTGAGCTGGGCATGGAGGCTGCCGAGCGCCTCAATCTGCTCGTGCGCCGCCCGGCGAAGGATGAGGGCAACCTGCACTGAGCGCCCTGCTGCACAGAAACACTATCGCGTCCCGCGCGCGCCGCGGGTATGATCGGGCGCATGCCGTTCGCGAAATGCGCCCGCCAGAAGGAGCACACGCCATGTCACAGACGAGCAGCGCTGCACCGGACTACGCGGAAACCGTACAGCGCTGGCGCGAGGCGCAGGAGGCCGAGCTGCGCGCGCCGGGCGGCTGGCTGTCGGTGATCGGCCTGTTCTGGCTGCAGCAGGGCGACAACCCGCTCGGCAGCGCTGAAGGCGCGCAGGTGCGTCTGCCAGAACGCCTGCCCGCGCACATGGGCGTGATCACGCTGCGCGGAGAGCACGTCACACTGCGTATGGATGAGGGCCACACCGTGGTGGTGGACGGTCAGCCGGGCCAGCGCGAGGCCGTGCTGAGCGACGACAGCGCCGCCGGCCCCACCCAGGTGCAGATCGAACAGGTGACGTTCTTCGTCATCCGGCGGGGCGAGCGCCTCGCCATTCGCATGAAGGATGCCGACAGTGAGGCGAGGCGCAGCTTCGGCGGGCGCGCGTGGTTTCCGGTGGACGAGGCGCTGCGCCTGCGCGCGCAGTTCACCCCGCACGATGCGCCGCGCGTCACCGAAGTCGATACCATCATCGGCACGCGCGCGCGCCACAACAGCCTGGGGGTGGTGCGCTTCACGCTGGGCGGGGCGGAGCAGCAGCTCGAGGCGTTCGAGGCCGGCGGCGACAGCCTGTGGTTCATCTTTCGCGATGCCACCAGCGGGCAGCAGACGTATGCTGCCAGCCGCTTCCTGCAGGCGGAGCGTCTGGACGCGCACACGGTCGATCTCGACTTCAACCGGGCGGTGCATCCGCCATGTGCCTTCACGGCCCACGCCACCTGCCCGCTTCCCCCGCCGGGCAATCATCTGCGCGTGCCGGTGCTGGCGGGCGAACGCCTGCCTGTGGGCAGCACGCCCGCGCACTGAGCGCTGTGCCGCCTAGCCGCCGGCCATGCGCCCGCGGGCGCGCTGTGCTGCTGCGCTGGCGATCGGCAGGTGCCGGGCCGCGCCGGCCAGCCCGAAGCGCGGCATGTTGATGTAGATCGCTTCGTAGCCGCCGGGCATGATCTGGTAGGTCTCGTGCCACACCCCCACGCCGGACCTGGCCTGCCGCGCCTGCTGGAACCAGCGCCACGCGGGCAGGTGCGGGGCCGCCGGATCGCTGGCGAAGGCCTCCAGCGCATCGAAAGACTGCCAGTACTGCAGCGCCGCCATGCCGCGCCAGAACAGCAGCAGTTCGCCGCTCAGGAAGCCGTGGCCCGGCTGGCGCTGCAGCGCGCGCTGCATGTGCAGCATGGCGCGGAAGGGCGGCATCCAGTGATGCGGCTGCCACACGCGGTTGATGCGCATGCCCAGCACGAACACCACGAATGGGCCATCGGCGGCGGCGGTGAAGCGTCCCGGATACAGGCCCCCCACAGCGCGCTAGTCTCCGCTGGCGGCGGGGCTGGTGCTGACGGCGGGCAGCGGCGCTGGCGCGGGCAGCGCATCGCCAGCGCGGTAGCGGCGCAGCATCGGCACGCCAGCGGCGGTCAGCGCCACCACGAGGATGGTGCACACGCCGCCGGTGATCACTGAGAATGGTGCGCCGAAGGCCCGTGCCAGCACGCCCGCCTCAAACTCGCCGAGCTGTGGGCCGCCGAGGAAGAAGATCTGGTTGATCGACAGCATGCGCCCGCGCAGATGATCGGGGGTGAGCAGCTGGCGCAGTTCGTTGCGGATGACCGCGCTGATCGAGTCGGACAGGCCGGTCACGGCCAGCGCCAGCATCGACAGCCAGAATACCGATGACAGGCCGAAGACGATGGTCGCTGCGCCATAGACCGCGATCGCCGCCATCAGCACCACGCCCTGCCGCTGAACGCGCCCGCCCAGCTGCGCCATGCCCAGCGCGCCGACCGCTGCGCCGATGGCGGGCGCTGCGAACAGCAGGCCGTAGCCTTCCGCGCCCACGCGCAGGATGTCGCTGGCGTAGATCGGAAGCAGCGCCAGCGCCGAGGCGAAGAATGTCGCGAAGAAGTCCAGCACCATCGTGCTCCACAGCATCGGTGTGGCACGCACGAAGCGGATGCCATCGGCGATCGCGCCCAGGCTGAACGGCACGCGCTGCGCACCGGGCAGCGGTTGTGCGCGCACCACCAGCAGCGCGGCCACCACCGGGATGAACGACAGCCCGTTGAGCAGATACGCCCCGCCCACATCCACCCGCGCCAGCAGCAGCCCGGCCAGCACCGGGCCGAACACCGCCGTGGTCTCGATGAGCACGACGTTCAGGCGCACGGCATGCGCCAGTTCGTTTCGCGGCACGAGATTGGGCAGCAGCCCCGCCCAGGCCGGCTTGTCGAAAGCGGAAAGCCCCGCCAGCAGCGCGGTGAAGGCGTACAGCACCGGCAGCGTGGCTGTGCCGCTCAGCGTGAGCAGCGCCAGCAGCGTGGCCGCCACCGCCATCAGGCCGCTGGTGATGATCATCAGCCGCCGCCGGTCGAAGGCATCGGCCAGCGCACCGCCGAACAGCGACAGCACGATGATCGGCACGATGCGCACCAGCCCGACCAGACCGAGCGCCGCCGCATCGCCCGTGAGCTGATACACATGCCAGTTCACCGCGGCAAGCTGCATCCATGACCCGATGAACGAGATGCCCTGGGCGGTGTACATCCAGCGGAAGTCGTGATGGCGCAGCACGTTCCATGCGGAACCGGAGGCCTGGGCGGGGTCAGTCATGGCGGAGAGTCCTGCAGGCGGGAGATGTCCTGATTATCGACAGAACCGCCGTGCTGGCAAGTGCCGCAGAAAGCCAGCGGGGGTGACCGAAGCCACCCCCGTCGTTGTGGAGCATCGTCCGGAGCGTGCCGGGGGCTAGTCGTCGTCGCTGTCGTCGTTGTGGTCGTCGTCGTGGCCGCCGCCGTGATCGTCGTGGCCATCATCGCTGTCGTCGCTGCCACTATCATCGTTACTATCATCGTTACTGTCATTGCTGCTGTCATCGTTACTGTCATCGTTACTGTCGCTGCTGCTGTCGTCACCGCTGCGATCGTTGTTATCGTCAGCGCTGTCATCGTTCTCGTCGCGGTCGTCACCGCTGTCGCGGCCAGACTGATCGATGGCGTAGATCGTCCCGGTCTGCGCATCGATGTACAGCTCGTAGCCGTGGCTGGTGTATACGTTCCAGACCAGCGCGCCGTTGCTGAACGGCTGCAGCTCGATCTCGGTGATGGTAGTGTTGGGGAACACGCCCAGCGTGATCTCCTCAGCGCGGGCGGCGCTGATGGCGGTACGGGTCACGTCCAGCCGCCCATCCAGCTCTGACCGCTCGATCTCACGGGCGATCCACACGCCGTTCACGCGGCGCAGGTGCACATCCACCACCTGGCCGGGTGTGAGCGTGCCGTAGATCTCTGCGCTGCTCAGATCGATCGTCTGCCCGGAGACCACGGCGATCATGCCGTCGAGCGACTCGAGGATGCCGGTCAGCTCAAACTCGCCGGCGCGCAGGGAAGGGGCGGGCGTTGCGCCGGGGGCAGGCGTGGCCGAGCCGACGCTGCCCACGCGCTCGACTTCGCGCGCCACCCATGTGCCCGGCCCGGTGGGCAGCGCATGCACCTTGACCAGCTGGCCGGTTGCGAGCGTGCCGCTGTAGTTGAGCTCGGCGCGGCGGATGTCGAAGGTCATGCCGCCGATCATCAGCGTGGTGCTGGTGACGGAGTCGACAGTGCCGGTGATCTCCGCTTCTGCGGGCATGTCGACGAGCGTCGGCGCGGGGGTGGCTGTGCCCGTCTGCGCGAAGGATGGCGCGGCGGCCCACAGCGTGGCGCTGGCGATGGCGGTGACGGCAAGTGTGCGGAACAGTCGTGCACGGGGCATGTCAGTCTCTCCTGAGTGCTGGCGCTGCGGTCGAGCGCGTGTTTGATCGTTGCAGGTACGGTCTGCAGATCTGCGCAGAAGTTGCGCACACGTCGCCAGCACTCATCTTATGCTCATTTTCTCAGGCGGAGGCTTCAGGATCGACCTGATAGACGAGCACGTACTCGGCGCCGCTGCGGCGAAACAGTACCTGGATCTCTCCACGTCCGGCATCCTCCGGGCGTACGGGCGTCACTCCGAGCGCATCGTCGCGGCTGAGCGTGTCGGCCTCGAACAGGTGCAGAGTGTGCAGGCCGCTCAGCCCGTTCCGGCGCAGGCCGCTATCCACAGCGCCGGGCAGCGCCGCCCAGCCGGAAGCGGTGTGGATGCGCCCGCTGGCGAAGTCCACTTGTGTGAAGTGCGACTCGTGTTCGGCGTGCGCGTGCATATGCCAGCCGCGCGGGGTGTGCCACAGACGCTCGTGATCGAGTGTGAGATACGGCTCATCGCCGTCACGCTCCTGCGGGCACAGGCATTGCAGACGCAGCAGGCTGAGGGTGTAAGCGCTCATGATGATGGACGGGTCCTTTCTGCGGGCCGTGCCGCGCGGACGGGGGCGAACGACCCAGGCGTATGAGGACTGCTTCGCCCGCCTGCCCGTCGGCAGAGGGGCGGGAAAACCGAAGCCACAGCCGGCCCGGGCGCAGCACGTGACCGCGCGGACCGAGCTGTTGCAGTAATCATAACGCAGCAGGGCGGCTTCCGGGTTGCCCCGACCGGGCGATGAAGGTGCTTCGCCGCTGAGGCGGCGCGTTTGTGCCGACACGGGATTACGCTATAATCACGAAAGCGGGTTGCATTTCGGTTTGTTCTCTCAATCGAGGGTGCCGTATGTCCGACCGTCCGTCGCAAAAAGCGCCATCTGACGAGCCCAGTGCCGGCGGTTGGCGCGTCTCAGACCCAGGCCGGTCAGCGCCCGGTGAAACCGAAAGCGCCGTCCTCAGCCCGTCGCAGGAAACGCGATCCGCAGGCAGCGACGGCGGCAGCCAGTGGCGCGCGCCGGCTGTGGGCCAGCCGCTGACGCCCACTCCCGCTGCCCCGCAGCGCCAGGCATGGCGCATCCCCACACTGCCGCGTGAACTGAACAGCGAACCACAGCAGGCCGGCGGCTGGCACAGGCCGCAGCGCACGCTGGTGACTGAGGAGGATGAGAGCGTTGTGCTCTCGGAGAGCGCGCCCTCGGCAGATGCTGTGCCCGTCGAGGTGACGGAGGGCGAGCCGCTGCCTCACGAGGCGCTGCAGGCCGAGGCCCCCATCAGCCAGGTGGAGGCGGACGCCGGGGTGCTGCCGTTTGAGGAGCAGACCGAAGCGGAGACAGCTGGCGAAGAGCAGACCGGGGCCCCTGAGGAAGACGAGGACGACGAGGAAGATCGCTTCAGCATGAGCCAGCTCGTCGCGCTGGCCAGCCTGGCGGAGAAGGCGCCTGCCGTCGCCGTCGAGGAGGAGGGCGCGGCCAGAGACGCCGCCGAGTATGCCCGCCAGCAGCTCGAGCGTCTGCGCGCGGCGCAGGGCGAGGCCGCGCCGGCAGCCGGGGCAGCTCCCCCGTCCGGCGAGGTAGCCTTGAATGCCGATGAGCAGGAGGAGCTGGCGCGCTTCCGCGAGGCTGAGGCGCGCATCCTGGCGCTGCGCGAACGCTATCGCGCGGGCGAAATGAGCGCGGACGATCTGCGTGCTGCGCTCAAGAAGGAGATGGTGCTCGACAGCAACAACTCGTGGTGGATGATGGGCGTCGAAAGCGACCGCTGGTACCACCACGTCGCCGACAAATGGCAGGTGGAGACGCCGCCCGTGCTGGAGAAGGCGGCGCGCGCTGGCGCTGGCGTGCGGGCTGCTGCAGCGCCTGTCATCGGCGCGGCCACCGAAGTGACGGCGGAGATGCCGCTGCCGCGCATGGTCCCCACCCGCGATCTCGATGCGACGATCGTGGGCACGGAGGGCATGTATCTCGACCCCAACCTGCAGGCGACGGTCGCCAATCTGCCGATCACGGGGGACATGACGGTGCCGATGGGCGCGTACTCTGCGGAGAGCAGTGCGCCGACGATCGCAGCGCCCGCCATCGGTGGCGAGTATGTGCCGCCGGTCAGCGTTCCCGCCCCGGTGTTGCCGGGCCTGCCCAGCTACGATGAGGTGGCGCAGAACCAGCAGCGGAAGACGCTGCGCCTGGCCGCCATCATCGCGGCGGTGGGGGTGGGCGCGCTGCTGCTGCTGGGCGCGTGCGGCGTCATCCTGATCGCCACCACGTACAACGGCATCGTCCAGCCGTTCCAGACGCAGATCACCGGGCTGGCGGATTACCGACCCGCCTTCCAGACCGCGCGCATCTACGCCGCCGACAATTCCATCATCGCCACCCTCACCGACCAGGGCGACCGCGTGCCGGTGACGCTGGAGAACATCTCGCCGTACTTCGTGCATGCGCTGCTGGCGATCGAAGATCCCGACTTCTACGACAGCGCGGGTTACAGCCCATTCGCGGTGGCGGGCGGCATCCTGCAGAACGTTTTTGGTGGCGGCGTGCAGACCAGTGGCGGCATCACCGAGCAGATCGCCTGCGCGCTCATCCTGCAGGACTGCTCCGATACGCCGCAGAACCGCCTGCGCATCTTCGCGGTGAGCACCGAACTGGCGCGCATCTACGAGCCGAACTTCCTGCTCAACCTGTACGTGAACGAGGCCTTCTTCGGCAACCAGTCGTATGGCGTACAGAGCGCGGGCCGCTTCTACTTCAACACCGACGCCATCAACCTCAACGCGGCGCAGTCGGCGCTGCTGGCCGGCCTGATCGCTGGCCCGGCAACCTACGACCCGATCAACAACCGGCAGGCGGCCTTCGACCGCATGAATGCTGTGCTGCGCCGTCAGGCGGAGGTGGGCTGCATTCGCTTCGGCTATGCGCCGTATCTCAGCGGGCCGTTCTGCTTCGAGCAGGGCTTCCTCGCTTCTGGTGAGATGGCGGTGCAGAAGGCGCGTGTGGAGGCCTCCGACTTCATGCCGCGCTCCAACAACGAGCGCTATCCGCACTTCGTCAACTACGTCAAGGCGCAGCTTGAGCAGGCTTACGGCTCCACCGACATCTATCAGCGCGGCTTCCAGATCTACACCACGCTGGTCCCGCGCGTGCAGGATGCGGCGCAGTCGGCGCTGGCGGCGGCGCTGAACGGCGTGGCGCCGCGCGGCGTCAACAACGGCGCGGTGCTGGTGGTCGATCCGGTGTCCGGCGCCATCCGTGCGATGATCGGCAGCCCGAACTTCAATGACGCCAACATCCAGGGCGAGGTGAACAACGTCTTCACCTGGAATCCGGCGGGCGAGGCGATCTTCCCGGTGATCTACGCCGGCGCGCTGGAAGGCGTGACCAATGCGCAGACCGGCGCCTACGAGTACATGACGCCGGCGACGACACTGTGGAATGTGCCGACGGTCTTCTCGTCGCAGCCGCCGTTCGCCGCCTCCAACCCCAACGGCGTCTACACCGGGCCGACGGCGATCCGCTATGCGCTGGGCAACAGCTACAGCGTCACCGCGGCCCGCGCCTATGCCTTCCTCGGCGATCAGAACTTCGTGAATGTGTCCAACCGCATGGGCATCAACTATCTGCCCGAAGCGGTCTTCGGCCCGCAGGCCGCGCTGGGCAGCAATTCCGTGCGCCTGTACGATCTGGTGGAAGCCTATGCCACGCTCGCCAACAACGGCGTGCGCGTGCCCTTCAGCGCCATCATGCGCATCACCGACAGTGCCGGCCAGGATGTGCCGGTCCCCGGGGCCGGGGCGGGCTCGCAGCAGGTACAGCCGCAGATCGCCTTCCTGCTCAACAGCATCCTGGCGGACGACGCGGCGCGCGCCCAGACCTACGGCCTGAACAGCGCGCTCAATATCCCCGCCTATGCCGGCAACCTGGCCGCCCGCGCAGGGGCCAGCAGTGGCGCCGCAGACCTGTGGACGCTCGGCTATACCAGCAGCCAGGTGGTGGGCGTGTGGATGGGCAGCACGAACAACGGCGCGACCACTGCCAACCCGCAGATGGCGTCGATGCCGGTGTGGAATGCGATCATGCAGGCGGCGCTGGCCGGCACATCGCCGCGCTTCGTGCAGCCGCCCGGCATTGTGCAGGCGCAGGTGTGTTCGCTGACCGGCGCGCTGTATGATCAGGCGGTTTCGCAGAACTGCGGCTCGGTGCGCACTGAGTTCTTCTCGCAGAACATGCCGCCGCTTTCGGCAGACCAGGGCTTCGTGCGCACGATCACCATCGATACGTGGAGCGGCCAGCAGGCCAATCAGTACTGCCCGGACAACACCACGACCTCGCGCTTCCTGAGCGTGCCGGACTCCTCAGCGCAGCAGTGGCTGCAGACGGCGGCGGGGATCGCCTGGCTGCAGCAGAACGGGCTGAGCGGGATGAACGTCGGCCAGCAGCCTTCTGCTTGCGGCATCAACACGCAGAACCCGATCCTCAGCATCAGCGCACCGGCCACCGGCCAGGCGGTGCAGGGTGTGGTGACGGTGACCGGCACAGTGCAGGCGGCGAACCTGCAGCAGTACACCATCGAGCTGGCGCCGCAGGCGCAGCCGACGAGCTTCGTGGTCATCAGCGGCCCGTCCACGCAGCCGATGCAGAACGGCGTGCTGGGATCATTCGACAGCACGCGCATCGCCAATGGCGGTTATATCCTGCGACTGGCGGTCTACAACTCGTCCGGCGGCTATGCCTATCGCACTGCCCAGATCGTCGTCAACAACCCGGTGCCCACGGCCACGCCGCAGGTGTTCCCGACGCAGCCACCGTTCTTCCCAACACAGCCGCCGTTCTTCCCCACGCAGCCACCGTTCTTCCCGACGACGCTCCCGTTCGACCAGCCCACGCCCACGATCTCGTTCGGATCCTAAGCGGCGCGCTCCGCAAAAAAAAGAGACGGATGGGGAAACTCTCATCCGTCTCGTGCGGGGCTGCTGCAGGGCGTCAGGCCAGCGCAGGCTGGCGCGTGTGCCATTCGGTCGTCTGCTCGTAGGCGTAGCCGGCGCGCAGCACCTGCGCCTCGCCGAACGCCGGGCCGATGAGCTGCAGGCCGATGGGCAGGCCGGCGGCATCGAAGCCGCAGGGCACGCTCATCCCGCACACCCCCGCCAGGCTGGGCGGCAGCGTGAACACATCTTCCAGATACATCTGCAGCGGATCGGTGGTGTTCTCGCCGATGCGGAATGCGGTCTTGGGCGTGGTTGGCGCGGCGATGACATCGACCTGCGCGAACGCCTGATCGAAGTCGCGCTTGATGAGCGTGCGCACCTGCTGCGCCTTGCCGTAGTAGGCGTCGTAGTAGCCGGCGGAGAGCGCGTATGTGCCGAGCATGATGCGCCGCTTCACCTCCGGGCCGAACTGCGCGCGCGTGGCCTTGTACGTCGCCCACATCTCACCGCGATCGACGCGCGGCCCGAAGCGGATGCCATCGAAGCGCGCCAGGTTGGCGCTGGCCTCCGCCGGGGCGATGATGTAGTACACCGGCAGCGCGTACTGCGTGTGCGGCAGGCTGATCTCGACCAGCTCAGCGCCGAGCGCGCGCAGATGGTCGATGGCAGCGCGCACCGAGGCTTCGACCTCACCCTGTATGCCGTCGATGAAATACTCGCGCGGCACGCCCACGCGCAGCCCGCGGATCTCGCCGGTCAGCGCCTGGCGATAGTCGGGCACGGGCAGCGGCATGCTGGTGGAGTCGAGCGGGTCATGGCCGGCGATCGCCTGCAGCACGATCGCCGCGTCGGTCACCGTGCGCGTGATCGGGCCGGGGCAGTCGAGCGACGATCCGAAGGCGATCAGGCCGTAGCGGCTGACGCGCCCGTAGCTGGGCTTGAGGCCGACCACGCCGCAGAACGCGCCCGGCTGCCGGATGGAGCCGCCGGTGTCGGTGCCCAGCGCGCCCAGCGCCATGCCCGCCGCCACCGCCGCGGCGCTGCCGCCGCTGCTGCCGCCGGGCACCCGCGTGGGATCCCACGGGTTGCGCGTGGCCTTGTAGGCGCTGTTCTCCGTCGATGAGCCCATGGCGAATTCGTCCATGTTCACCTTGCCGAGCATCACCATGCCGGCTGCGCGCAGTTTCGCCACGCAGGTCGCGTCGAAGACCGGCGTGTAGCCGCTGAGGATCTGCGAGGCGCAGGTGGTGGGCACGCCTTCGGTCGAGAGCACATCCTTGATCGCCAGCGGAATGCCCAGCAGCGGCTGGCGCTCCCCGGCGGCCAGCGCGGCATCGGCCCGCTGCGCATCGGCCCGCGCGCGCTCTGGCGTGACGGCCAGAAAGGCGCTGATGTGCGAGTCATGCTGCGCGATGCGCGCCAGCAGCGCGTCCGTCAGTTCGAGCGCGCTGATCTCGCGCTGGTCCAGCAGCGCGCGCGCCTGCGCGATGGTGAGAGAGGTGAGCGTCATGAGCAGCAGCCCCGGGCAGATGTGATTTTCAGGCAGAAACTGCGCGCAGTATACCACAACGCGGCGGGTCAGCGTGCGCCTGGCCGCCTTCGCGCTTGTGGCTGCGCAGCCCGCTGGCCGCCTGCGCGCGTTCCGGATGTGTCACCTCAACGCGCCGGGCCGCCGTCGTGAAACCACCACACGCCCTCGCGGTCGTCACAACGCAGCCCACCGGCCGCCTGCGCGTGTTCCAGATGCGCCAGCGTTTCGGCGATGGCGAAGCGTATCTCGTGCGGGGTGAAGCCGGCGAAGGAGAACACGTGCTGTGCCACTGCATAGACTGTGGCGCCGGGCGCGGCCAGCGCCTGCATCAGCGCCAGCCGGTGCGCATGATGCGCCTGCAGTTCGGCGATGCGCCCGCCCCAGTCGTCGATCGGCGCGCGATGACCGGGCAGCGCCCGTGTGACCGGCAGATGCTGCAGCGCCTGCAGCGAGTCCAGATAGCGGGCCAGCGGCGCGGGCTCGGCATCCGGCCAGCGGCCGATGTTGGGCGTGATCTGCATCAGCACGTGATCGCCGCTCAGCGCCAGCCCGTCACGCCGGTCGAAGAGGATCGCGTGGCCGTCGCTGTGGCCCGGCGTGGCGATGATCTCCCAGTCGCGGCCCCCCATGTGCAGGCGTTCGCCCGGCGTGAGCGCCTCGATGTGTTCAGGTGATGGATCGGTCATGGCGGCGGTCGCCTCTCCAGCCAGCACGATCGCATCCAGCGCGGGCTGCGGGACGCCGCAGGCCTGCAGGAATTGCGCCATGCGCTGCTGGCGGCCCTGCCGGTGCGTCCACGTGCGCCGGGCAGCGTCGCGGTCGCAGGCGGTCATCCACACCGGCACGCCGCTGCGCTGCTGCAGCCAGCCGGCCAGCCCGAAGTGGTCGGGGTGCATGTGCGTGAGCACGATCCGCCGGATGTGCGTCTCGCGGATGCCCAGCGCGTGCAGGGCTTCGGCCCAGGCCGCCAGCGCGGCGGGCCAGTGCAGTCCGCAGTCGAGCACGCTCCAGCCATCGGCATCGCGCAGCAGATAGCAGTACACGTGATTGAGGGCGTAGGGCAGCGGGATGCGAACCTGCCAGATGTGTTCGGCCACGTGGGTGAGGACGGGTGCGGGCATACAGGCCTCGTTGTGCGGGTCTGTGCGCGCCGGGGGCGCTGCACCACAGCATTATCCCCCGCGCCGGCGTTCTGTCCAGTGCGCTGCAGCCCGGCGGATGTGCGCGGTGTGAACCCCTTTTGAACCTTTTGGGGTCGTGCAGCGGATTGCCTTTCAGCGATAGATGTTGGGAGGCCAGCGATGTTCAACACAGCCCGTGAAGTTCGTCTGATCGAACAGCGCCGCAGTGATCTGCTGCGCCAGGCGGAACTGGAACGCCTGGCACAGCAGGCGCGCGCGGAGGATGAAGCGGCTCCGCGGTCGCGCTGGGCGCGGCTGGTGAGCGATCTGGTGGGGGGCGGGGCAGAGCGCGATAACGCGCGGCCCGGCGCAGGCTGAGGCGTGCGCTGCCTACCAGCCCATCGTCACGCGGATGAAGGTGTAGGCCTCGTTGAGCTGCCGGAAGCGGTGCTCGGCCTCTTCCTTGGGCAGCGTGCTGACATCCGGGTGCAGCTCCCGCGCCATGCGGCGGAAGGCGGCGCGCACGTCCTCGCTGCTGGCGCTGCGCGGCAGCCCGAGCTGCGCGTAGCTGCGCTCAAGCTGGCTGTGATGACGCGGCGGGGGCGGCGGGGGCGGCGCTTCGTGCGGCATCTCGTCCATGCGCGGCCCGTCGAAGGTCTGGCTCCAGGCGTAGCGCTGGGTGAAGCCGCGCTGCTGCTGGCGCAGCACATCGCGCTCACTGGTGTAGTCCGCCTGCTTCCAGAAGGCTTCCGAACCGAAATTCGCCATCAGCCACTCGCCCTTGATGGCGTTGGGCTGCTTGAGCCACACCTTGTAGAACGGCAGGTTGCGCACTGCGATATCCGGGCCGTACCACACCTCGCGCTCGTCGCCGCGGCCAAAGCTGCGGAAATGCACCTGGCCGATGCGTGGCCCATCCGGTTCGATGCGGTAGGTGTACACCTTGTCGCGGAAGAGCGCGTGCAGGGCGGTGAGCGCCTCATCGGGCGTGGTCTTGACGCCATCTGCGGGCATCAGGCTGGCATCCAGCACGAACAGCGTGCCGATGCCGATGCGGCTGTTGTCGCCGACCAGCTTGCGGATGGCGCGTAGTTTGGGCAGCGTGTCGAACAGGTAGACGTAGACACAGGTCGCGCTCCACGTCATCGCGACGATATCCGCCTCGCGGTTGAGCGCGCAGCCACGAATGCTCTCCACGCCGGTGAGCTGTTTCGCCAGCCAGCGCTGGACGAGTTCCTTCATGTCCTGAGGAGTCCGCTCCTTCACATATACCCATTCTACCTGAGCCGGATCGCGCGCTGTAGAGGGGCGCTTACTTTCTCATGCGCTTCTCCAGCGCCGCCACAATCCGGTCAAGCTCTGGCCGGCGCTCATCGTCGGCATCGGGCAGGCCGGCGCGCAGGTCTTCCAGCGCCTGCGTGAGATCGCGCGGGCGGCCGCGCGTGGCCAGGGCCAGCCCGCGGTTGAGCTGCGCCTCGTGCATGGTGGGGGCGTGGCGCAGCGCCAGATCGTAGTCCTCGATGGCCCGCGCCAGATCGCCCTGCTGCGCGTACAGCAGACCGCGGCTGTAGTAGGCGGTGGCATAGCCCGGGTTGAGGGTGAGCGCGGTGTTGTAGTCACCGAGCGCACCTTCCACATCGCCCAGCTCAGCGCGCACATTGCCCCGCTGGATATAGGACACGGCATAGATCGGGTTGAGGGCGATGGCCTGTTCGTAGTCGGACTCCGCGCCCGGCAGATCGCCGGTGTCACGACGCAGGGCGGCGCGGTTGATGAAGGCCATCGCCAGATGGGGATTGGCGCGGATGGCGTGGTCATAATCGGAGGCAGCGCCGGCGGTATCACCCTGGCTGTAGCGCAGCAGGCCGCGCCGGTTGTAGGCCTCGGCGTATTCGGGATCGCGCGAGATGGCGGCGTCGTAGTCGAGCAGCGCCCCGGCGCTGTCTCCGCTGGCGGCGCGTGCTGCCGCGCGGTGGTAGTAGGCCTGGGCGCTGCCGCTCATGGCGACGGCGGCCTCATGATCGGCCAGTGCACCGCTCAGGTCGCCCGTCAGGCGGCGGGCGGCCCCGCGCTGGATGAGCGTGCTGGAGGCGGAGGGGTTGAGCTTGTGCGCCTCATCGTAGTCCTGCAGCGCGCCGGTGAGATCGCCGGTCTTGCGCCGCGCCTGCCCGCGATGGAAGTACACCTCGGCCCGCGGCTGCAGCGAGGCGGCCAGATCGAGATCCTCCACAGCGCGGCGCATCGACTCGAGATCGCCTTTGGCCTTGTAGGCCACGCCGCGATTGAAGTAGGCCGTTCCGTAATCGGGCTGCAGCGTGACCGCGCTGGTGTAGTCGGCGATGGCTCCGTCCAGATCGCCCATCAGGAACCGGATCGAGCCCCGATTGTTGTAGGCGTGCGCGAAGTTGGGCTGGCAGTAGATGGCGGCCTCGTAGTCATCCAGTGCCGCCCGCAGCATGGTGCGCGCCGCCTCGGGGTTTTCGCGCATGCTCAGCGCGAGCGCCTTCTGCGCCTGGCCGCGATTGTTGTAGGCGCTGGCGTAATCGCGTTTGTGCGAGACGGCGGCGGTGTAGTCGGCGATCGCGCCCTGCACATCGCCCAGCGCCTTGCGCGTCAGCCCGCGATTGTTGTAGGCGTTGGAGAAGCGCGGGTTGAGGCCGATCGCGTCGTCGAAGTCGCCCAGTGCGCCGGGCAGATCGCCCAGGGCGCGGCGCGTCATGCCGCGGTTGTTGTACACCACCGGGTCGAGCGGGCGCAGACGCACCGCTTCCTCGAAGTCCTCGAGGGCGGCGGCGTAGTTGCCCTGGCGCACGTTGGCCAGGCCGCGATGAAAGCGCGCTTCGCCGTAGTCGGGATACAGGCGCAGCGCCTCATTCAGCAGGCTGAGCGCGTTGCCCTGCCCACTCTGCGAGAGAGAGATGTTGAGCAGGCCTTCGGCTTCAATCTGCTGGGCGCTGGGCGTAGGCAGGCGATCGGCGCGTGCCCGGCGCTTCGCGCCGATCAGCGGCAGCACGCGGGGGCGCGCAGTGGGCGTGTTGTGCATCGCCTGCTGCACCGCGGCGGCGGCGGCCTCCAGGCGCTCGGCGGATTGCAGCACGGTGGTGGGGGCGAAATGCAGCGCCTCCAGCACCGGCAGGCGTGCCTGCGCCAGGTCCGCCGGAGCAGCGCCGTAGGCGTACACGGCGATCAGCGGCAGGCCGGCTTCATCCGCCTGCTTCAGCTCCGTCATCAGCCGTTCGTCAGAGGGCTGATTGTGCAGCGCAGCGGGCGTGAGCACGACGACGATATGCGTGGCCGCCTGCAGCAGCGCTTCGCTGGCAGGCGAGATCATCTCGTCCGGATCGAATGCCGTCTCTACGCTGCGCGCTTTGAGCACACGCTCAAGCGCGAGGCTGATGAGACGGCTGGCGTCGTGGCGAAAACAGAAATACAACAACGACTTCATGACGGCGCAACAACTGTGCTTCCATGGCTCAACGCAGTGTTGATCTTAGCCCGCTGCAAACGGGTGCGTCAAGCATTTCGCGGCCTGTGCTCGTAATCGGTCCGCTGGTGACGCGATCAGACCATCACCGCGCCGCCGTTGATATCGAGCGTTGCACCGGTCACCCAGGTCATCTGCGGCTGGCACAGCGGCAGGATTCCCTGCGCGATCTCCTCCGGCGCGGCCAACCGTCTGAGCGGCACGGTATCGACGCAGGCCGCCACCGACTCCGGCGCGATGCTCTCGAACATGCGTGTGTCGACTGCGCCGGGAGCGACGGCGTTGATGAGGATATTGTGCGGCGCGTAATGCCGCGCCATCGATTTTGTCATCGCCAGCACCCCGCCTTTCGTGGCGCTGTACACCGTGGCGTTGTGCACGCCGCCGATGCGCCCGCCCGTCGAGCTGACGTTGACCACGCGCCCGAACCGATTGACCTTCATCGCCTCAGCAGCGGCGTGGGTGAGGAAGAACACCGACTGTTATGTGTGAAGGTCGAAACACGCGAAACCGCCTCGGTTGTGCTGTGGCGCCTGGATCAGTCTGAGTCGTTGAGCTAGCCACCCAACAGGTCAAGCAGCGTTTCGGCGGCGCGGCGACCGCTCTCCGCGCCCCCATTCATGAAGCCCCAATGGTCGGCGCTGGTGTGTTCTCCTGCGAACAGCAAATTATCGAACGGTTCGCTCAGCACGTCGAACAGATGCGTTTGCCCCGGTCGTGGGCAGGAGTATCCCGCCAGCGCCCATTGGGAGGTGGGCCAGTGCGCGCGCGCGGCCCTGCCGTTGTAGGCTGCCAGCACGCCGGGATACAACCGTTCGACTTGTGGCAGCAGACGCGCAACAGCCTCGTCCGGCGTACCATCGGCGAAACTGAGCGCTTCCATGCCTCCTGCAAACAGGGTGAGTCCGCCCGCATCGCCGGGGATGCCTTGCGCGTTATCCCAACTGCCGACATAGGGCGTATCCGACACGCTGTCGCCCGAACTGCCCTGCGCCCGCCAGGGACGGGTATTCATGCCCGCCATGACCTTGGCGCTCATGCCGTAGCCGAAGTTGTCGATGGCGTCGCGCAGATCGGGCGACAGGTCGAGATCCAGTTCTGCATTCCGCAGCACCGTAAACGGCAGCGCGAACACCACGTAATCCGCGTCGACCTGCGCCGCACCGCCAGCCGTCTGGAAGCTCAAGCGGTAGCCGCCAGAGACTTCGCGCACGGCTTCAAGCACATGCCCCAACTGCACGTCACGTTCGAGTTGTGCCGCCAGTCGGAGCGGGATGAGTTGATTGCCGCCGCGCACTTTGTAGCGCTCGTCGCTTCCACCGATCACGTCAGAGCCATCATCTTCGATGACGTTCGTCACGTAGAGGAAGTTCAGCAGCGATTGGCTGCTGGTGGGGCTGCCGTACTCGTAGGCGAACGCAGTTTCGAGGATCGTCCGCAGCAGTCCGTCTACGCCCAGTTGATCGAAGTAGTCGCTAATGCTCAGGGCATCGAATTCGGGCAGCAGTTCGGCGTAGTTCTCTTCCAGGCGCGCAAGATCGGCTTCGACCCGGCCTGCGAACGGCGCATACAGATTGATGACTTCGCGGTTCGTCAGCAGCCGCCCCTCGTAGAAATAGTCGAGGGAGCGCAGCCCCCCTTCTGACGGGGTTTCGAGGTCGATCAGGTCTAGGCCGAGTTCATCGACCAGCATCAGCATGTCCTCGTGGTCGGAGTTGATGAATTCCGCGCCAAATTCGGTCGTCATCCCCGGGAGGAGCGCGTCTGCTACCGAGAACATTCGCCCGCCGATGCGCCCGCTGGCTTCGTACACGTCCGCCCTGATACCCGCTTTCTGAAGCTGGTACGCCGCGTTCAATCCGGCGACGCCCGCCCCGATGATGGCGATACGCGGCGCGGTCGCCTGGGCGCGTGCCTGGGCGCGCAAGCCCGTGCTGGCGATCAATGCGCCTGCGCCCAAGACTGCCGATGAGCGCAGGAATTCACGCCGTGACAGGTTGCGTGGCGTACCCGACGACATGTCCAGCAGTTCATCCGCTGGGGGAGCGCCCTTGCGCCGCGCCGCGTGCGCCACATCGATCACCTGTGCCAGACCACCCAGGAGCGGTGTACGTGCGCTGCGTCGTTTTCGCTGACCCATAAGCCCTATTCTCCCCCCAAAGTATCCCGCTCCAGCGCGCTTTATCGCCCCAATCGACTGTCATCATCCCGAATATGAACAGCTTGTACTGCACGTTCTGGAAGCCGGCAGGCGTGCCTGCGCCAGGTCCGCCGGGGCGGCACCGCAGGCGTACGCGGCGATCAGCGGCAGGCCGGCTTCATCCGCCTGCTTCAGCTCCGTCATCAGCCGTTCGTCAGAGGGCTGATTGTGCAGCGCAGCGGGCGTGAGCACGACGACGATATGCGTGGCCGCCTGCAGCAGCACTTCGCTGGCAGGCGGCCACGCATATCGTCGGGGTCGAATGCCGTCTCGGCGCCGCGTGCTTTGAGCGCGCGCTCAAGCACCAGGCTGATGAGGCGGCTGGCATCGTGGCGAAAACAGAAATCCAACAACGACTTCAGGACGGCGCAGCAGCTGTGCTTCCATGGCTCAACGCAGAATTGATCTTAGCCCGCTGCAAACGGGTGCGTCAAGCATCTCGCGTCCGTGCCTGTGGCCGGGCCGCTGGTGGCGATCAGACCATCACCACGCCGCCGTTGATATCGAGCGTTGCGCCGGTCACCCAGGTCATCTGCGGCCCGCACAGCGGCAGGATTCCCTGCGCGATCTCCTCCGGCGCGGCCAATCGTCTGAGCGGCACGGTATCGACGTAGGCCGCCACCGAGTCCGGCGCGATGCCTTCGAACATGCGCGTGTCGACCGCGCCGGGAGCGACGGCGTTGATGAGGATGTTGTGCGGCGCGTAATGCCGCGCCATCGATTTCGTCATCGCCAGCACGCCGCCCTTGGTGGCGCTGTACACCGTGGCGTTGTGCACGCCGCCGATGCGCCCGCCCGTCGAGCTGACGTTGACCACGCGCCCGAAGTGGTTGACCTTCATCGCCTCAGCAGCAGCGCGGGTGAGGAAGAACACCGACTTGAGGTTGATGTTGATCAGCCGGTCGAACCACTCCTCAGTCATCTCCTCCACGGGGATGCGCGGGCAGATGCCGGCGTTGTTGACCAGGATATCCAGCCGGCCCCAGCGCGCGACAACCGCGGCCACCAGCGCCTCCACCTGCGCGGGCTGCGCCACATCGCAGGGGAAGTCGTGCGCCTCTCCGCCGGCGCTGATGATGCTGGCGGCGACCTGCTGCGCCAGCGGCGCGTCAATATCCGACACAGCCACCCGTGCGCCCTGTTCGGCCAGCAGCGCGGCAGTGGCGGCGCCGATCCCGCGCGCGGCCCCGGTGACGATTGCGACATATCCTGATAGCATGTGTGCTGTCCTGTCTGCTGCATGCAGCGCGAAAATCATGCCTGCGAGACCGCGCGTGTGTGCCGTGCGCTGGCGCTTCCTGCAGGCTTCAGCCAGGCGATCAGCGCCGGGAAGGCGGTCTGTATTTCGTCGTGGGTCATCCGTGCGCTGCGGCTTAGTCGTGATACAGGTCGCGGATGTGCACCGGCTGGCCTTCCAGTGCCGCCGAGCGGTAGCCTGCTTCCAGCAGCTCGACGGTGTACAGCCCATCGACGCTGCCGGGGAAGAGCGGCTGTGCGCCATCCAGCACGATCTCGATGAACTTTGACACGGGCACATCGCCGGGGTAGCCGGGGCTGTGCCGCGCGATGTGTTCCTGGCGTCCGTCGTGCAGGTGCATGAAAAGCTCGCCGGTGAAGCCGTCCACCATGATGCGCCCCTTGCTGCCGTGCAGGTGCACCTCCACTGAGCCGGGGTCGCCCGGGCGCAGATTGCCAGTGCTGCCGACGGTCGCCAGGGCGCCGGTGTTCATGCGCACGGCCATCGCGTCGATGACATCGACTTTCGCCTTGAGGTTGCTCATGAAGGCGGTGACCGTCTGGGCGCGCATGCCCGGCGCGAGATGAAACATCATCGCCGCCAGATGGGTGACCTGCAGCACGCCCTGGCCACCGCCGGCCACCGTGGGCTCGCTGTAGGTTTCCCGGGTCGGCCCGGTGACGGCGTAGCCGGTGGGTGGCTCGAAGCGCTCCGGGTGCCCGAGCAGCAGATCATACGTCACGGAGGACATGTTGCAGGCGACGTATTCAATCTCGCCGATCAGCCCGTCGGTGATGTAGCGCCGGGCCTGCGCTACCGTCGGCAGATAGGGGAAGGTGTAGCCCATCAGGATGCGCAGTCCGCTGGCCTCGGCCAGCTCGACCAGCGCCCGGGCATCGCGCGCGTACACCGTCATCGGCTTCTCCAGCAGCAGATGCAGCCCGGCCTGCAGCGCCTCCATCGCCGGCGCGTAGTGATGCTGATGGGTGGTGGCGACGATCGCGCCCTGCAGGTCTGGATGCTGGGCTTTGGCCTCGCTGATGCTTGTAAAAACACAGGAATGCGGGATATTGTATTTGTCAGCAGCGGCCAGCGCTGCCTCACGCCGGCGGTCCACCAGCACGATCTTGCCGACGCGTGGATGCGCGCACAGCGCCGGAATATGCGCCGTGGTCGCCCACCAGCCCGTGCCGATGACCGCAATCGCCGCTTTCTGAGCCATGGGAGTCCGCCTTTCGTGAAGTCACAACCGGTGCAGGGCCGCGCAGATGATGCCACGCGCGGGCTGGCATGGCCAGCCGGCACAGCGACCAACGTGCAGGGATATATCTCTCGCGCGCTGTTTCATTTTGTTGATTTCTGTTGAAAATTGTCTATACTTGTCGAATTTATACTTCCATCCCGCAGATTTGTCAAAATCGGTCTCATCCACAGGCAAAGGCAAACGACGATGACCTGGCAGCAGCCCGGATCGCTCACCATTCAGGCGATTGAGACGGAAGCAGTGCGTGTGCCGCTCAACCGCGTGTATCGTGGCAGCAAGTATTCGATGCAGAACCGCTGCACCATCATCACGCGCATCCTCACGCATCAGGGGGTGGTGGGCGAGGTGTACACCGGCGATACTGACGAGGAGCAGCCCGTCATCCGCCGCATCATCCATGACGAGCTGGCCCCGGCGCTGGTGGGCATGGATGTCTTCAACACCGAAGGCTGCTGGGAGGCGATGAAGCCCGCCACCTACGACATCCTGCGCGATCGCGGCGTGGTCATGCAGGCGATTTCCGCGGTCGATACCGCCATCTGGGATACCGTCGGCAAGGCGCTCAACCTGCCGCTGTACCGGCTGTGGGGCGGCTATACCCACCGCCTGCCGATGACGGCCATCGGTGGCTACTACGGGCAGACGTTCGACGAGCTGGCGCGCGAGGTGCAGGATTACGTCGATTACGGCGTGATCGGCATGAAGTTCAAGGTGGGCGGGGCCACGCCGGAGGAGGACCTGGCGCGGCTGCAGGTGGCGGTGCAGGTGGGCGGGCCGGGCTTCCGGCTGATGGTGGACGCCAATCAGGGCTACGATCTGCAGCAGACCATCCGCTTCGTGCGCCTGGCGCAGGAGGCCGGCATCGCGCTGGAATGGTTCGAGGAGCCGGTGCGCTGGTACAACGACAAGCGCTGGCTGCGCGATGTGCGCCTCGCGACTGGTCTGCCCGTCACTGCCGGCCAGAGCGAGTATCGCATCGACGGCGTGCGCGATCTGATCGAGGGCGGCTCGATCGACTTCTGCAACTTCGACTCGTCATGGGGCGGCGGCCCGACGATCTGGCGGCGCGTCGCGGCCATGTGCAGCATGTACGGCGTGCGGATGGCCCACCACGAGGAAGCGCAGGTGGCCGCGCATCTGCTGGCCAGCGTGCCGCACGGCGCCTATGCCGAGTGCTTCCACAAGGCGCGTGATCCGATTTTCTGGGATATCCAGACCGAGCCGCGCCCGCTGAAGGATGGCTACTACACGCTCTCTGACCGGCCCGGGCTGGGCATCGACCTCAACCGCGATTACATCCGGCGCTATCGCGTCGACTGAGCGGGGGCGGCTGCTGTGATCATCAGAAAGCTGGACGTATACTCCATCGAGTTTCTCGAAGCGGTGGACAACTATTCCACGCGCTATATCGTGCTGGTGCGGCTGGAAGCGGATGACGGGACCGTCGGCTGGGGCGAATGCTTCAGCCTGTTTCGTGAAGCGACGGCGGCCATCGATGCGCTCATCCGCGCCGGCCTGGCCGATGTCGTGGTCGGGCGCGATCCGTATGAGATCGATGCGATCTGGCAGGTGCTGCGCGAGCGCGTGTGGTGGTATGGCGATGCCGGCGGGATCGCCGCGTTCGCCATCAGCGCGATCGATATGGCGCTGTGGGACCTGAAGGGCAAGCTGCTGCGGCTCAATCTGTCGCAGATGCTGGGCGGGCCGCTGACCGACCGGCTGCCGGTGTGCGCCAGCTCGCACCCGAAAGCCGCCTCCATCGAAGGCATGGCCGAGGAACTGGCCGGGCACATCCAGGCCGGCTACCAGTTCGTCAAGGTCGGCTTCGGCAAGAAGGGCGAGAGCAACCTGGGCGTGGATGCCGAGCGCGATATCCACTTCGTGCGCACAGTGCGCCAGGCGATCGGGCCGCGGGCCGGCTTCATCGTCGATGTGGGCGCGCGCTGCCGCTGGGACATCCCGCGCGCCGTCTACACCGCCCGCGCTTTCGCCGAACAGCGCCTGACCTGGCTGGAGGACCCGTTTCACCCCGATAACCTCGGCGCGTTCCAGCACCTGCGCGCCGCCGTGCCGGAGATGCGCATCGGCCTGGGCGAGCGCTTCTACAACGTGGCCGATTACCGCCGCCTGCTGGACTCGGATGTGTGTGATGTGCTGCTGATCGATGCTGGCCGCGCCGAGGGTGTGACCGGCATGTGGAAGGTGATCCAGATGGCCGCGCGCCACAACGTCACCGTCAACGCGCACAGCTTCAGCAGCGCCATCAACACCGCCGCCAGCATCCACCTGATGCTGTGCGCGCCGCTGCGCATGCTGTTCGAGATGAAGCCGGTGGTCAATGCCATGCATCACGAGCTGGTGACGAATCCGGTGGCGCATCGCGACGGCTGGATTCACGCGCCGGAGGGGCACGGGCTGGGCGTTGAGGTGATGGAGGACGCGGTCGCGCGGTTCGCCATCCGCTTCTGAGGCGCGACTGGGCGTCGTTCAGTAGGCGCCGCCGCGCATCTCGCTGATGAGCGCGCGAATGGTGCCGATGCTGTTGACGCTGCCCCCGCGCGAGCGGTGCGTGCGCGTGGCGTCTGCGCCATCCCCGCCCACCTTGTAGTAATCGCCGCACAGCTCGGCCTGCGCCTCCCGGTCCAGCTCGCGGAAGTGCTTGCCGGTCAGGTTGCCGTAGTCATACTGCGAGCCGGCGATCTGCGCGTGCACCGCCTGCGCCATGTAAATGCCGCCCACCTTCTCGTACTGCGCCACATGCGTCAGCTCGTGCACCGCCAGCTCGCCAGACATCACGCCGGCATGCGGCAGATGCAGGATGTGCATGGTGGTGACGGCTTCGGTGCGCCCGCCGGTGAAGGCGTTCGAGATGCGCGCCACCAGCGAGCCCTCGTCCACCCAGACGATGTTGTAGGGCACCTGGCCGCCGCCGTGCACTGCGGAGGATGCGCCGATCTCGGAGGCGTCGAGCGGGCGCAGGTGGAAGATGGTGCCCCACAGCGCCGAGAGGAACTCGCCCAGGCCGAGCAGCTCAAGCAGGTGCAGCGCCACGCGCAGCGCCCACATCGCGCCGCTTGAAATGCCGTCCCACACCCAGCGCAGCGCGCCCATCGCCCCGCTGCCCACCTGGCGCAGGAAGCGCCTGACGCCGTCCGCCAGCGCATCGAGGCTGGGCGACTGGATGAAGGCGATCGCCCAGTCCGCCGCGCCGCTCAGCCCGCTGCGCAGCCAGTCCAGCAGGCCGGAGAACCCTGCGCCCAGCCACGAGGCCATGCCCTGCAGGCCTTCCCAGCCGTCGATCACCAGCCGCCACAGCCGGTCCGGGATGTTCGAGATGAACGACCAGAACACGTCGGCGTAGAACATCGCCTTTTCGAACAGCGTCTGCCCGACGCGCTCCAGCACATCGAGCGCCAGCCCGCCGACCCGCTGCAGCAGCCGGAGCGCTGCGCTGCCGCCCTCCAGGATGCGGGTGAGCACCGCCTCGCCGGCATTGGCCAGCCGCGCCAGCACGTTCTGAGCGATGCCGCCCATGCGCTGCGCCGCCTCGACCACGCGGGTGAACAGCTGTCGCGTGGACTCGCTGGCAGCTTCCCACACGCGGCCCGCGCCCTCCCAGATGCGCCCGGCCACGCCCTGTACGCCCTGCCAGATGTCGCTGACGCGCTCCCCGGCCCGGTCCAGCAGTCGTCCAGCGGCCCCGGTCACGCGATTCCATGCGCTGCTGGCGGTGTCGCTGACGGCTTCGCCAACGGCCCCAGCGGCCCCGGTCACGCGGTCCCACGCGCTGCCGGCAGTGTCGCTGACGGCTTCGCCAACGGCCCCGGCGGCCCCGGTCACGCGGTCCCAGGCACTGCTGGCGGTGTCACTGACGGTATCGGCAGCGTCGCTGGCGAAATCCGTCGCCGCATCCCAGGCATCGTCCAGCAGGCCGCGCTGGATGACGCGTTCGCGCGCGGCTGGCGACCGCTGCGCGAGCATGCGCTGCATGGCCTGGTTGCCGATGGTGCGGTGCATGGCGAGATAGGCGTTCTCGCGGGCGGGCGCTGCGGGCTGCGGGCTGCGTTCGGCAGCGGGCGTGCGCATCTGCTCCTCGCGCTGCGGGGCTTGCTGGGGAACCACTTTGCTGTAGCGGCGGCTCTGGCTCATCATGCGCTCCAGCGCGGCAGGGTGCGGACACGCATCCACACGATATTCTGACTATATGCCCGGATTTGCTGCTGCGCAATCCGTCTGGCCGCATCGCAGTTGGCCGCCATTTTCCGCGCCGCGCAAACCCGGTTACAATTCTGGAGATTTCCACACGGCAATCCGGGGGGCCATGCGCGATGACTGAGCAGAGCGAGTGGGTGAGTCTTCGCCAGGCGGCGGATCTGCTGGGCGTGCACCCCGCCACTGTGCGCAACTGGGCGGACCGCGGTGAGATCAGCGCGCGGCGCACGCCCGGCGGCCACCGGCGCTTCCGCAAGAGCGATCTCATCCAGCGCGCAGAGCAGCAGGGTGAGCTGCAGCCGCTTGAAGTGCAGGTCATCATCCAGAACGCGCTCGGGCAGACTCGCATGCAGATGGGCGCGGGCGCGTTGGGCAGCGAGGCGTGGTACGCCGCCATGAGCGAGACCACGCGCGAGGCGCTGCGTCATCAGGGCCGGCGCGTGCTGGAGGCGCTGCGCGCCTATCTGGCCGCCGGCGCGCCCGATGCCCAGCTGGCCGGCGCGATCGCCCTGGGCCAGGCGTATGCCCGCCTGCTGGCCGGCGATCAGCTCAGCCTGCCGCAGGCTGTGCGCGGCTTTCTGTACTTCAGCGATTTCGTCAGCAACGCCATCCTCACGTGGTCTGAGATCACGCCGCCGCGCAGCGCCTCGGACTGGGCCAACCTGCTGCGGCAGGTCAACACTTTCATCAACGCCATGCTGCTCTCGATCATCGAATACTATGAGGAAGAATGACGATGGCTGGCTGGCACTCGCTCTGACTCAGCACCTCGGCGGGAGCAAGCTGCGCGCGCTGCGGGCGGCCTTCGGAGACGATGCCGGGGCCGTGCTGACCGCCACCGACGAGGCGCTGCAGGCGGTGCGCGGCATCGGCCCGAAGCTCTCCGCCGCCATTCGCGCGCTGGGGCCGGGCGCAGCCGTGCCGGTGGAGCGCTGGGCGGCTGCCGGGCTGTCGTGGGCGCTGGTCGATACGCCGGGCTATCCCGAAGCGCTGTACGCGCTGGAAGATCCGCCGGCGCTCATCGTGCAGCGCGGCGTGCCGGCACTGCAGGACTGCTATCCGCTGCGGCTGGCGCTGGTCGGCACGCGCACGCCCTCCCGCGCTGCAGAAGCCTGTGCGGAGCGCATCGCCTATCTGGCGGCGGCGCGGGGCGCGTTGATCGTCAGCGGGCTGGCGCTCGGCATCGACACGGCGGCGCATCGCGGGGCGCTGGCGGCGGGCGGGCGCACGATCGCGGTGCTGGGCGGCGGCGTGCTCAAGCCGTATCCGCCGGAGAACCGCGCGCTGGCCGATATTCTGCTGGGCTGCGGCATGCTGCTTTCTGAGAAGGAACCCTACGCCCTGGCGCGCACGCCGGCGCTGGTGGCGCGCAATCGTATCATCAGCGCGCTGGCGCAGGTGCTGGTGGTGGCCGAGACATCCGTGGAAGGCGGGGCAATGCACGCAGCACGGCGGGCGCTGGCGCTGGGGCGGCCGGTGTTCACGCGGGACACGCCGGACAGCGGCAATCAGGCGCTGCTGGCCGCCGGCGCACAGCCGCTGGCGGAGGATGCCGAGGCTGCGCTGGAACAGCTGTGGCCGGCTCAGTCCAATCCGTCGTAGCGGGCCATCCAGCCGGGCGACAGCGACAGCGGCGTGCGCTCGCGCCAGGGGCGGCCCGACGCGCAAATCGCCGCCAGTTCGCGCACGCGTGGCACGGACAGCCCGCGCAGCAGATCGCGGCGGGCCTCCGGGCTGGGCGCATCCACGGCCTCGTTCCATACCGCGCGGCCGACGATCACCCCGCTGGCGCCGGCTTCGCAGGCCAGCGCCGCCTGCTGGCGAAAGACGCTGTAGCCCACGCCCGCGCTGAGCAGCGTCCAGGGCACGGTGCACACGGCATCCAGCTCGCGCAGCGCCGCGCGCCACTCGCGTTCATCCGTCACCGAGGCGTCTGCCGGAAACTGCGACTTGAGCACGTCGATGCCGGCTGCCGAGAACTCGGCGGCGGCGGCGATCACGGCTTCGCGGTGGCCCGACGGGCTGAGCGGGCGCGACGCGTCCGGGCTGTACACGATGGGCTCGAGAAACAGCGGCAGGTCCAGGCGCGCACATTCGCGGGCGATGCTGGCGGCCAGCGCGCGCTGCGCCGGCGCTGTGGGCGCCTGCGGATGATAGTACAGCAGCAGCTTGACGCCGCTGCCGCCCACGCGCCGGATCTTGCTTGCGGACCAGTCGGGGATGGGGCGGAAGGCGCGCTGGCCGGGGTGCAGCGTGTAGTCGGTCACCTCCAGCGGGGCCAGCAGGCCGAGATGCGCGGGCAGCCAGCCGTGCTGTGTGCCCGGCGCGATGCCGTACTGCGGATCGATCAGCACGGCGCTGGCCTCCGGCGCGAGCAGTGAGACGACATCGCGCTTGAAGGCGATGATCGCGTCGTCGTCCGCCGGGCCGTGCTTCGCCAGCGCCTCCTGCAGGTTGCCGCGATGATCGATGGCGAGGATGTTGAAGTGGCCTGCCGGCGTGCTGCACGCGGCCAGAGCGCGGGCCTTGCCGAGCGTGGTCATGGTGAGGTTCCTTCCGCAGGGCTCGTGGAGCGCGAAGCAGCGCGCCCGCCGGTCATGCGGCGCGCGAATGGCAGCCCGGCCAGCGCGATCAGCGCGCCAATCAGATTGATCTCGGTCAGCACCTGCACGGTCAGGCGGGAGTAGACTTCGAGCGCCGCGAATGGATCGCCGGCCTGCGCGTCCAACGCGCCGCTGGCGAGCGCGAACAGCCGCTGCGAGGCCAGTGCTGTGAGCAGCGACACGCTCAGCGTCATGCCCAGCAGGCGCATGATGATGACCAGCGCCGAGAACGAGCCCAGCCGGTCGCTTTCGGCTGCGTTGAGCACCGCCGCGCTGATCGGCGAGAACGTCAGCCCCAGCCCGACGCCGACCAGCGCCATCTGCAGCGCGATCACGACGTCCGGCGTGTCGATGCGCCACGTCTGCCAGATCAGCGCGAAGCCGGCCAGCGCCAGCACCAGGCCGAGCATGGTCGTGCGCCCGTAGCCCAGGCGCTCGGCCAGCCAGCCGCCGGGGACAGCCGCCAGCGCCATCGGCACGGTCAGCGCGGAGAGCAGCACGCCGACCTGCAGCGCCGCCTCGCTGAGCGCGGTGGCATCGGCCACGCGAATGTTGACGAGGATGGGTACGCTCACCAGGCCGATCATCAGCATGAAGCCGACCATCAGGTTGACCAGCGATCCATAGCCGATGCCGGGCCGGCGAAAGGCGCGCAGATCGAACAGCGGCTGCGGGTGGCGCAGCTCGACCACGACGAAGCCCACGAACATCGCCAGTGCGGCCAGCAGCAGCGGCGGGGCGTAGGGTGGCAGCCCGCCGATTTCATCGAACGACGAGGCGCTGGCGGCGATTTCGATGTTCGCGCCCAGCCCCAGCACCAGCGCGGTCAGCGCCCCGCCGATGAGCAGCGCGCCCGCCCAGTCGAAGCGCACGCGCGCGCGCTCCTGGCGCACCCCGCGCAGCGCCCAGCCGGCGGCGGCCATGGCGATCAGCGAGATCGGCAGATTGATCCAGAACAGCCAGCGCCAGTCCGGCGCGCCCCAGTTCAGGCCGAGGCTGGCGAACAGCTGCGTGAAGCCCCCGGCGTGTACGGCGAACAGGTTGACCATCACGCCACCGTACAGATGCCCCAGCACCCAGCCGAGCGTATCGACCGCGCCGATGATGCCCAGCGGCTGTGCGCGCCGGCCCTGCGGGAACAGATCGCCCACCAGCGCCAGGCTGACAGGCACCAGCGCGCCGGCGCCGAGCGCCTGCACGATGCGGCCGATGATGATGGTGATCAGCGCGATACTGCCCGGGTCTGGCCGTTCACCGCTGAGGCGAAATGCCAGCGAGTAAAGCAGCCCGGCGATGCCATTGCGGGCGTCGAAGTCCACTTCCGCGACGATGAACGAGCCGATCATGAAGATGATCAGGCAGGCGAAGAAGGCGCGGCGGCGGCCGATGATGTCGCTCAGCCGGCCCATGAACGTCATGCTGATGGTGTAGGCCAGCAGATAGCCGGTGACGATCCATGCCGCGTCGTCGATCACCGTCTGAATGGGCAGTTCGAGCTTGACGATGATCTCCGGCAGGAACGCCGAGACGATGGTGAGGTCAAGCGAACCAACGAATACTGGCACGCATACCAGCGCGACGATCCACCACGGGTTGGGCAGGCGCCGCCCCACCGCCGTGCTGACGGACTGCGCGGGGCTGTTCATGGCGCAGCCGTGGCTTCAGGTGCGGCCACCTCGCAGCCGTCTGCTTCGGGCAGCGTGCCGGCGGCGTTGATATCGCTCACGTCGATCGTCCACACGCGGGGCTCGGGCTGGCGCACGCCGAACTCGTCCACCACCGTCTCCGTCAGCGTGAAGCGGGCGGGGTAGCCGGTCTGCGCATCGGTGAACAGGTCCACGCCCACCGTGCCCTGCGGAGCGATCAGCCCGACCAGCAGCGCGGTCACCCGGCTGCCATCGGCGCTGCCGCTGATGTGCAGTACGCGCGCGCCATTTTCCAACGCCTCCTCACCGACGAAGCGCACATCCACCAGGGCATCGAGCGCCGCCTGAAAGCCGGTTTCCTCCGCGATCAGCGACTGCGGGTCAAAGCCGGGGGCGAATGGCTCGTTCACCCACGAGTTGCCCGTCCAGATCGCGCGGTAGCACTGCTGCGGCCCGCGCGCGAACACATCGACGTCCACCGGCAGCCCGGCCGCCAGCACGCGCACTGAAGCCTGCATCGTGCCCGGCGCGATGTACTGCGCCGAGGCGCGGCGGAAGATCACCGGCGCGTACACCGTGCCAATGCTGTAATCGGGGCCGGTCTGCGAGACATCCAGCCGAAACGACGCTGCATCGCGGATGCTGCTCGCGGCCTGGGTGACCAGCGCCAGCGGGTTTGGCGTGGGCGTGGGCGAGGCCGCCGGCGCGCCACCACAGCCTGCGCTGAAGATAATCATCGCCAGCAGCGATAACCACAGTGTTTTCAAGCACAGCCCTCCGCCGATCTGCGATCTGCACGAGAGGCATTATAGCGCAGTCGGGGCGCGGCGGGCGGGGTGCGTTGGCGACAGATCCGGCGTCGCGGTCAGGTGTGGTCGGCTGGTGTCGCCAGCTTCTGCATGGCGGCTTCGAGCATCTGGCGCGTCTCATCGTGAAGCGGCTCGTACTTCTCCTCAAATGCCTGCAGGGGATAGGCGAACCACGCATGCTTTCTGAAGGCGTCTTTCTGACGACCTTGGACGAGCGCTTCCATCAGGTAGAACTGCACGGTGACCGGCTTGGCCTTCACTGTGTAGGTCACCGCGCCCAGGTCGCCCACGATGCGCGCCCATGTGCCGGTCTCCTCGCGCACCTCCCGAACGGCGGTCTCGCGAGGGAGTTCGTGTGGTTCGATGCGCCCCTTCGGCAGCACCCACTGCTTTGGATCGTCTTTGGCTTCCACCAGCACGATCTCGATCCTGCCGTGCTTGCGGCGATACACCACGCCGCCCGCATGCGTGGGGCCGGCCTCAGCGGGTGGCGCTGCGACAGGGGTGTCCGTTTTTGTGCTGGCCCTGAGCGTGATGACCGACCAGTAGGCCTGGTTGGTGGCCTTGTTGCGCTGCTCCATGTAACGCCACAGCGCGAGCAGCAGCAGTGCCAGCGCCACCGCAAAGCCGACGGGCGGCCAGCGGTTGTGCAGCGGCCACGTGCAGAGCACGAGCAGCAGCAGGATGGTGAAGGAACGGAAGAATTTGGAGTCTGCCTCAAAGCGCTGCACGACCGACAGGCTCTGCCGGTTGTCGAGACTGAGCACCACCTTGCACCACTGGAAGGTATTGATCGCGCGTTCGCCTTTCACGGCGCGGAGTTCCTGATCCTTGATCGCCTCGGCACGCCGGAGGGCCAGATTTCGCTCGTTCCTGAACACCAGCCACACCAGAAAGCGCGCGAACCAGGGCAGCAGGGTGCCGCGAAGGGCGAGCTGTCTGATCTGTCGGTTCAGCGTGTAGCGGCGCGCCCAGTCGTAGAACTCATCCAGCCATGAGCCGAGCAGGAAGACCAGATGACCGAGCAGGTAGCTCGCGAACAGGAATACGGCCCACGATAGCGCCGCGTCGAGATTGGCGTAGCGATCGCCCAGCACCGCCGGGCCCACTTCGTCCATCAGCAGCCAGGTGAGCAGCGCCCCCGGCAGCAGGATGGAGAAGAAATCCGTCAGGCCAATGAAGAACTTGCTCGGATCAAATCCCATCATCGTCCACCTGTGGCCGAGATCACAGTGCTTTCAGGCGCAGCCTTCAACAAAACCAGATGTCGTTGCAAGGGATTATAGCGCGCAGTCAGTGCGTGTGGTCGAGAGTACCTCAGCGATAGACCAGGCAGCCGCGCGCGGCCAGCGTCTCCAGCCATGGTGGCGGGACGAGCGTGTGCGTCCAGCGCAGATCGAGCTTCTCCAGCGCGGGCGCACCCAGCAGCGCCTCAGGCAGGCGCGTGAGGGGATTGGCGCGCAGGTCGAGATGGCGCAGCTGTGGCAGCGCGCCCAGCGCATCGGGCAGGGCGGTCAGCCGGCAGCCGCGCAGCGAAAGCGCCCGCAGCGCGCCCAGCCGCCCGATGGCCGCTGGCAGTGCGCTGAGCGGCGTGCCGTCCAGCACCAGTTCGCGCAGCGCATGCAGATCGCCCAGCGACTCTGGCAGGTGGGTGATCGGCAGGCCAGTTGCGCGCAGCTCGATCAGCCCGCGCATCTCGCCAATGCGCTCTGGCAGCGCGCGCAGCGGATTATCGGACAGGTTGAGATAGCGCAGTCGCGCCAGCAGGGTGAAGCTGGGCGGCAGATGCTCCAGGTGATTGTCGGCCAGGTAGAGAAAGTCGGTCAGTGCGGGCAGGTGGCCCAGCGCTTCGGGCAGCTCGGCAAGCCGGTTGTGCGCGATATCGAGCATGCGCAGCGCGGCCAGCCCGCCCAGCGCTTCGGGCAGCATCGTCAGCCGATTGGCCGACAGATTGAGGCGTTCCAGCCGTGGCAGGCGCCACACCCAGCCGGGCACGTCGGTCAGCGCATTGTCGTACGCGCTCAGGTCGCTCAGCGCGTGTGCATCGGCTGGGGCTTCGGGCAGCGCCGTCAGCCCCAGCGAGTCCAGCCGCAGCGCGGTCATTCCGGTCATCGGCAGGCCGGTCGTGCCCGCAGCAGGCAGCGCGGACCTGTGGCTCTCCGCGCTGCCTGCGTGGGCGATCAGCGTGGCGAAGGCCCGCAGTTGCCCTGCGTGAGTTCGCGCACGCGCGTCACCCACAGCACGCCCAGTTCCGGCGTGTTGATGCTGTACCAGTACTCGCCGTTGATGATGCGCAGCGAACGCGCCTCCCACGCCCGCGCGGCAAGCTGCGTGATCAGCTCGCCGTATGGCGCCGCGAAGGCCGGCCACGGCGTGGTGAGCACGATGAAGCACTGGTTGGGGCCGAAGGAGATCTCGCTGGGCGGGGCCTGCGTGGGCGGAACCGGCGTCGGCTGAGGGTTGCAGGCGCCCTGCCCCAGTGTGTACTGCATGCGTGCGGTCGAGGCGCCGGCCGTCGCCCGCAGTTCGTGCGTCTCGTTGTAGAACGCGCTGATCATCATCGGGAAGGTCACCACGAAGTTGCCGCCCGGATTGATCGCGGGATACGTCCCGTAGGTGGTGGCCGTCACGTCGCCGGTGCGGATGTTGACATCCTGCAGCGTGATCGTGCCAGCCGCGGCGGTCGCTGTGCCGGTGTTGGCGACGTTCACCTGCACCTGGAAGGGCACATTGCAGGTGGCGCTGCCTCCCGCGATGGCGATGCCGTTGAGGATGACGTTGGCCTGTGCCGGCGGCGGCAGCGGCGGCGGCGGCGCTGCGAAGGGCAGGCCGGAGGTGTCGGCGGTCGTGGTGATCACCGTGGGCGACACCCAGCCTTCCATGCCGGAGGGCAGGCGCAGCAGCAGCCAGCCGGTGCGGTTGGCGCTGTTGGCCAGCACCTCGGCGCCGCGGCCATCCAGCGCTTCGATGATCGGGCAGGCGTTGTTGTCCACCAGGTCGCAGCGGCGCACATTGACGGCGTACAGGCCGGGTGCGGGGAAGGCCATCGGCGGGGCATTCACGGGCGGCGCTTCCGTCACCACGGCAGGCGTAGGCGTCGCGGTCGGTTCGGCAGGCGTGCCCGCGCCGGCCAGCGCCTCCTCGATCACGCGCTCGGTATACGCGCCCATGCGCTCATTGCTCACGCGAATGGGCATCACCATGTCGGTGTAGGACTGCATGTCCCGGGTGACCACCACCAGGCGCAGGGCATACAGCCCGTCTGGCACGGTCGTCGTGTCGAGCGTCGCCAGCGTGCCATCGACCACGACATCGCTGGTGGCGGCGGTGGCCGGGATCCACGGCGCGTTCGCCGGAATGCTCATGTCGTCGTTGAGCTGCAGATACTCCAGATAGTGAAACAGCATGCCATCCACCGATGCGGAACCGATGACATCGCCCGCGCCCCACACCTCGGTCACCGGCGGCGGCCACGAGATCTTCACCCCGCTGTCGAGCAGCGCCACATTCGCCGGCTCCTCCTGCGCGCTGACGGCAGACGCCAGCAGCAGCAGCGAAACCAGCAGCATACACAGTTTGCGCATCCCATCCACTTTCTGTTCGCCTTTTTGACTGGCGAAGCGCGAATAGTCAGATAACGGCAGGATGGTAGCCCCTGCGGCGGGCGCGCGCAATCGCTGCTTCGTGAGGGGATGCGGGGGAGCGTGCGCTTCCCCCGCACTGGGCAGATCTCGATCATCGTCCCCGGTTCGGCAGTCGGGATGTCACGACAGGCCGAGCGTGTGCGCAGCCTCCCGGTAGACGTCGATGATCTGATTCGCGCCGGCTTCCGTCAGCGCGGGCGGCACGGTGATCAGGATGCTGCGGTCGATGAGATCATCCATCTGCGGCAGCAGGCCCTTGTGATAGTCGATCTCGGTGTGGAATGCGTTGAGCGGATCGCTCCACGGGCGGCCGGCGCTGTTGACACCGCGTTTTTCGATGAGGCTGACGTTGTAGTAGTAGATGTGCAGGCCCCAATCGACCATGTGGATGTTGCCAACACCCCATGGGCCGGGTTTGACCCCATTCGCCCGCGTGTGCTCAACCATCGCTTTCGCAACCTCGAAGCTGGGCCAGCTGATCAGCACAAACGGACCGCTGTCGCCATTCGGGTCGATCACGCGGCGCGGCTTCGCCCCGGCAATCGATCCAATCCCGCGATACAGCTGATGATTGCGCGCGCGCATCGCTGCCGTGATCTGATCGAGCTTCTGGGTCTGGGCGTAGAGCACTGCCGCAGACACCTCGCTCATATGCACGCACTGTCCCCACGTCTGAATCGGGCCGCTCATGTCCACGCGCCCGGCGGAATTCCGCGAGTAGCCGACATCGTGATATGCCCATGCCTTCGCGCCGAGGTTGTCGTCATCGCTGACGACCAGACCGCCTTCGCCAGCAGTGATGTTCTTGTTGTACTGAAAGCTGTAGATGGCGATATCGCCGAAGCTGCCCAGCGGCTTGCCCTTGAAACTGGCGCCGTTTGCCTGCGCGACATCCTCGATCAGCAGGACGCCATGGCGACGGCAGATTTCGACGATGCGTTCAACGTTGCCGCAGGCTCCACTCATGTGAACGAGCAGCACCGCCTTTGTGCGGCTGGTGATCCTGCGTTCCAGATCGTCGGGATCCATCGTGTACGTATCGTCGATGTCCACCAGGCGCGGGATGGCACCGCAGCGCACCACGGCTGATATGCACGCGACCCACATGTAGCCCGGCACCAGCACCTCGTCGCCGGGGCCAACATCCGCCGTCAGCATCGCCGTCGACAGCGCCGTCGTGCCACTGGTCACCAGGACCGCGTGTTTGCGACCAAGGCGCTGGCGGAAGTAGTCCTCAACACGATCGGCATAGTGCTGAACATCATGGCCGTAAAAGCGGTAGGGGCTGCGCGCCAGCAGCACCTTTGAGACCGCGTCGATCTCTTCCTCGCCGATGAAATAACTGCCGGGCCATTCGTAGGGAAGCAATAAAGCATCAGAGTCCTGACCATTTGTCATGCGTATGCTCCTTGGGTTATTGCTGCTGACTGACGGACAAGAGGAATTTATAGCCGATTGTATTCCGCTGGTGCAACGCGATGTGCAATGCGGTGCCCTGCATGGCAGAGGCGCGAGGACTCGTGCGGGGCCGCTGCCCAGATTGTGCTGGTGGGCGTGCGCCGGTCAGCAGGCCTCGCATCGTCTTCGAGGCCGGGCTGAGCGACGACGAGGAGGTCTCTCCATCTCGCAGAAACCTTGAGGGGTGCTGCTTCGCCGGAACAACCTAGGCAGCCGTAGTGCGGGCGTCGGCTAGGGCCCAAGCAGCGCGGTCACCCATGGGGGATTGGCCGCATTCCCGCGCGCGTAGCTCGTGCCCGCGCGCCAGCCCTCGACGCGCCTGATCGCGCCGGCCATCGCCTGCATCTCGTCGTCGTTGAGCGAACTCATCTGTCGCGAAGGCTCGATACCGGTCATGCGGCGGATGTTGTTGGCGTAGGCTTCGGGATCGTTGTTGTCGCTGGCAGGGGCATAGGTCTGCATCGCCTGCAGCACGGTCTTGCTTTGATACGTGCCGGTGCGCAGCAGCGCCACGATGGCATCCATGCCGGCGGCCTCGGTCGGCCAGATAGCGAAACGTCCGTTGCTGCCGATCGCCCCGTGGTTGCGGGCGAACGAACCGGCGATGATGTTGCCGGGGTTGGTGTTGCGCCAGGCCAGCGTGCCGCCCGTCCGCACCTCATCCTGATAGACGACGTAGTTGCCCACGCCGGCCTGCGTGCCGCTGGTCCCCGGCGCCGTGCGGCCGCTTTCGGGCGTGGAGGGTGCAGGCGGGGTGGGCCCGGGCGCTGGGGTGGGGGCTGGCGCAGGCGGCGCGGCGCTCGACAGCGCGTTCCATGTCATCGGGCCGACGATGCCGTCTGCGGTCAGCCCGGCGCTGCCCTGAAAGCGGCGGACGGCAGCCAGCGTGGCCTGCCCGAACACCCCGTCAACCGTCAGCGGCGGCGTGGCCATGCCGCGTGTGTTGAGCTGGGTCTGCAGGTTGCGCACATCCTCCCCGCGCGAGCCCAGCCGCAGCATCGGGCGCGACGGCGCGGGGGCGGGCGCAGGCGGTGTGGGGCCGGGGGCGGGCGCAGGGGGCGTGGGGCCGGGGGCGGGCGCAGGGGGCGTGGGGTCGGGGGCGGGCGCGGCCTGCAGAATCGTATTGGCGCGCGTGTTGAAGGCCGCGAGCTGCCCCTGGAACGCCTCGCGATAAACCGCCGCGCCGCGCACCATCAGCGCCGCGCCCTGCTCGCTCATGCCCAGATCGCCGTAACCTGTCGGTGCGGTCGCCCCGCTCAGATCGGTCCACACGCGGTCCATGCCCAGCAGGGGGATATCGCGAAAGTACACCTGGCGCGGATCGTTCGAGCCGGTGTGCCCGCGCGAGAACGTGCTGTTGAGTACGCGCCGCGCCGCCTCCATGAGCTGTGTGCGCTGCTGCTCCGTCGGCTGGGTGATGCCGCGCTGCGCCAGCGCCTGCTCGGCCAGCCGTGCGCTCAGGTTGGTTTTGAGGCCGTCGCCTGCGCCCACGCCCACCAGTGTGGCATTGTAGGTGGTGTGTCCTGCCACCTGATGCCCCCACACCTGCGCGCCAGCCTGCGCGCCATCGCGCTGCTGCAGGTCGCGCGTGATCTGCTCCTGCACGGCGGTGGCGAAGTTGCTGCCTCCACTGGCGACGGTGCCGGCGGTGCTGCAGGCGTACAGGTTGATGATCGGCCGCGAGGTGAGATGCTGCGCCATGCCGCTGGCGAAACGCTGCGCGCCGATCCAGTGGCCGCCGCCATGGGGGCCGGCTGCCAGCGCGGTGGTGGTCCCGTGTGTGAAGATGTTGAGCACCTGCACGCGCACCGTCGGGCGTTCGGTGTACAGATCGGGGAAGCGCCCCAGTAGTTCGCTGGCGGCAGTCAGCACCTGCTCGATCTCGGTGGTCACCGGCTGGTCGATGCCGATCTCCACGCCGCGGCTCAGCCTGCCGCTGCGCAGGCCGAAGGTCTGGTGCTGGCTGGCATACGCGCGCGCCTGCGTCTTGAACTCGTCGTCATTCTCGTAGACAGTGGGGTCGTCGTGCGCATTGATCATGTACAGCGCGATGTTCAGGCCGCCCTGCCGCTGAATGAGCTGCAGCAGCTCCTGCGCCAGCGCGCGGTCCTGCGCATCGGCGGCGGCGGCGGTGCTGGTCCCTTCGCCGGGGATGCGCTGCAGCAGCCCGCGCATGGCAGTGTTGCCGATCACACCCTGCAGATGTGCCACCCCACGCGGACTGAAGGGCAGGCCGGTGCGGGCTGGCGTTCGCCCCTCGCGCGGGGCTGCCACGCCGAAGACGGCGTCATCCTGCACCGGCTGGACGACATGCTGCGGGCGCTGGTGGACGGGCGCGGTGTTCGCCTGTGTCTTCTGCTGATGCGCTGCTGCCATCGAGGCCTGCCCCTGGTGTGCGATGAGTCGTCGATGCGTCGCTGACCGCTGCCCATGCGCCTGCTGCTGGCGGATGGCGCGGTGGCGAACGGACTGGTGCTATTGATATGGAGTATAGCCCAATTGTGTTTTTGCGCCTGGGCGCCCTGTGTGGCCGCTGCGCTGGCGCTATACTCCGCTGCACCGATGAATACAGTGACAGGCGATCCGCTGCTCACCGCCGCCACCCGTAATGAATGGGAGTTCAGCCCGTACTGGCGGAGCGTCAACCGCATAACGGATCGGATCGTGATGGGCAGGGACGGCAAGAAGACCCTCACGGGCGATCATGACGCCAACTTCACCGAGTTTGATCAGGGGGCAGGCTGATGCTGACTGTTGAGAACATCCGAACGATGGTCGAGGCGCTGGCGGCGGCGGGCATCGTCTTCGAGGCCGGGCTGAGCGACGACGAGGTGCAGCGCGTGCAGGCGGCGTTCGGGCTGGCCTTCCCGCCGGATCTGCGCCGCTTCCTGCAGACGGCGCTGCCGGTGTCACCGCGCTTTCCCAACTGGCGCTCCGGCAGCGTGGCGCAGCTTCGTGAGCAGATCGACTTCTGCTTCGACGGGCTGTACTTTGACGTTGAGCACAACGATCTGTGGCTGGAGGAGTGGGGCGATCCGCCCGCCACGGCGGAAGGGGCGCTGGCGGTGGCGCGGCGTGCGCTGGCCGATGTGCCGCGCATGATCCCGATCTATGCGCATCGCTTCCTGCCAGCAGAGCCGCCGCAGGAGGGCAATCCGGTGTTCTCGATCTACCAGTCGGACATCATCATCTACGGCACTGACCTTGCAGCGTACCTGAGCGCTGAGTTCGGCATCCCCAATCCGACGGCCAGCCCGCAGCGCCCGCGCGAAATCCGCTTCTGGAGCGAGTGGGTGGTGTAGCGCTCGCTGGCGCGGTTCAGGCGGCGGGCGGGCGCACGAACGCCTGCGCCCACATCTCCAGCGTCAGCAGCCGGAAGACCACTTCCACCTGCGGTGCACGCCCGCTGAAATGCCCGCGCAGCAGCGCATCCAGCGCGCGCGCATCGAACAGCGGGCGGATGAATGCGCTGGCATCGCGCAGGCGCTCGTCAATGCGCGCGGCCAGCGGGCCGGCGAACCAGCCCAGAATCGGCGTGCCGAAGGGCTGCTTGGGCCGTTCCAGCGCGAAGGCTGGCAGATATGGGCGCATGGCCTCGCGCAGCACCTGCTTGCGCCCCAGCGTCTTGAGCGCCTCCGGCATCCCGGCGGCGAAGTCCAGCAGCGCCGGATCGAAGAAAGGCACGCGCGCCTCAAGCGAGGAGGCCATCGTCACCTTGTCGGCGTTGAGCAGGGCGTTGCCGGGCAGCCAGGTGTTGATCACCAGCGCCTGTGCGGTGTCCACGGCGCTGCCGCGCTCGCTGAGCGCCAGCACGTCGGCGAAGGCGCGCGCGCGGTGCCCACGGGCGGCCGCCTGGCGCAGCGCCGGCCCGTACAGCCGGGCGCGCAGCCCATCGGACCACACCAGCGCGTCGAAGGACTGCGAGCGCAGCGCACCTTCCTGCCGCCCCAGCAGGCGGTGGCGCAGCGGCGGCAGGATCGTGGGCAGCGCGCCCAGCCCGCGATAGCGCCGGAAGGCCGGATAGAAGCGCTCCAGCCCGCCCAGCGCGTCGGCCAGCGCGCGCTCTGCTGCGGTCGCCGGGCCGCGCGCCAGCAGCGGCGGCAGCACACGATGATTGCGATAGCCGCAGAACAGCTCGTCTCCGCCCAGCCCGGTCAGCACCACGCGCACATCGCGGGCGGTGTGTTCGGCCAGCAGCAGCAGCGACACGGCGGAGGGGTTGGCGTTCGGCTCGTCGTGGGCCACGATGTAGCGCTCGAAGCCCGACCACCAATCCTCCGCGCTGATCACGCGCTCGTGATGATCGGCGCCGAAGTGCGCGGCGATGGCCCGCGCCTGCGCCAGCTCGTTGTCGGGCGTGTGCGCGGCGTAGCCCACGGTGTAGGTCTTGACGCGCTCTCCGGCCTGCGCCCCGGCTTCGCGCGCCATCAGCGCCAGCACGGATGCGGAGTCCACGCCGCCGCTCAGGAACAGGCCCAGCGGCACGTCGCTGCGCAGGTGCAGCCGCACCGACTCCTGCAGCAGATCGCGCGCCTGCTGCGCGGCGTCGGGCAGACCGGGCGGGACATCTGCGCGGGCATGCGCCCCGAACTGCCAGTGCCGCGTGATGCGCACGTCGCCCCGGCGGATGTGCGCCGCCTCGCCGGGCAGCAGCCGCCGCACGCCGGAGAACAGCGTGCGCCCGCCGATCATGTAGCCGAACGACAGATAGGTGTCCAGCACGTCCAGGTCCGGTTCGGGCTGGAAGGCGGGATGTGCGCGGAAGCACTTGACCTCGCTGGCGAAATGCAGCAGGCCGTCGTGCTCCCAGAGATACAGCGGTTTCATGCCGATATGATCGGTGGCGAGCAGGGTTTCGCCGCGCGCCGCGTCGTGCAGGGCCAGCGCGTACATGCCGCGCAGGTGGGCGAAGAGGGCCTGCCCGTGATCCTCGTACAAATGCGCGAGCGTTTCGCCATCGCCTTCGGTGCGCAGGCTGTGCCCGCGCCCGGCCAGCGATGTGCGCAGTTCGCGGTAGTTGTAGATTTCGCCGTTGAAGACCAGCGCGATCTGTCCGTCCTCGCTGGTGAGCGGCTGATCGCTGCCGGCCACATCGATGATACTCAGCCGGCGCATGCCGAAGACGACATCGGGGGTAACGTGGAAGCCGTCGCCATCGGGCCCGCGATGCACGATCTGGCGCGTCATGGCGGCGACCAGCGCCTGTGAAGCGCGGCCCGCGCCGCGCAGATCGATCACCCCGCAGATGCCGCACATCAGCGGGCTTCCCCGGGGGATGGCCCGCGTGCGGGCGTGTTGCAGAGGTGTGTGCTCATGGCGCGGGATTATAGCACAGGCGGGCAGGCGAACCGCCGCCGTAGGCCAATCGTCAGCGGCGGCCTTCTGCAGAATGCAGCGCGCCTGTGATAGACTGACTCGCATGGTGCGCGCGCCCGGCAGGGGTGGGCGTCTTTCGGCAGCGGGTTGAGGAGTGACGGAACGTGAAGGCCGGGGCAGGACGAAGAGTGCTTCAGAGCGCGGGAGTGGCGGCAGTGCTGCTTCTGGCGGGCGTCGCGCAGGCGCAGGATGCCAGCGCGCCAGCGGAACCCGTGCAGGAACCCTTTCTGATCGACAACAGCCACACGGTGGGCTATCGGGAATGCAGCGCAATCGGGGGGGCCCGCCTCGAACCGAGTGCCGACTGCCTGGCGGTGATGCAGTCCGAGCCGGAGCCGGCGGTGGTGGAAGTGCCGCTGGACACGCAGACGCTTTACACCTACAGCTACTGGCATGTGCAGACCGAGGGCCCGGCCAACGTGTACGATGTGCCGGACGGCAGCGTCATCCGGCAGATTGAGCCGGGCTTCAACTTTGTGATCGCCACGGATACCACCAGCGCCCCCGGCTGGATCGGGATTCAGGGCGGCGGCTGGATGCACGAGACGGATATCAGCTACGTTGCCGCTTCGCAGTTTCGCGGGGTGCAGCTGCTGAATGCGCTTGAGCAGCCGTTCGGCTGGGTGATGTATCCACTCTATCCCGCCAGCCGACCGGGCGGCTCGCAGGACCCCGACACCGGGCGGCTGCTGGAGAAGTACGATCGCTTCAATGTGTTCGCCTCGGTGGAGGACAGCGAGGGCATCACCTGGTACATGGTCGGGCCGGGGCAGTGGCTGGAGCAGCGCTGGGTGGCCGTGGCCAAGCCGGTTGCGCGCCCTGAGGGCGTACAGGGCCGCTGGGTGGCGGTCGATCTGTACGAGCAGACGCTGATCGCGTATGAGGACGACACGCCGGTGTTCGCCACGCTGGTGGCGACGGGCCTGCCCGGCACGGACACCAACGAGGGCCTGTTCCGCGTGTGGGCGCGCGCTGACCGCGACCCGATGAGCGGTGGCGTCGGCTCGCCGCGCGCCTACGCGCTGCAGAATGTGCCGTGGGTGCTGTACTTCGACGGCGACATCAGCCTGCACGGCACGTACTGGCATGATGGCTTCGGCTACCGGCGTAGTCGCGGCTGCGTCAACCTGAGCATCAGCGATGCGCACTTCATCTACGACTGGACTGCGGCCAATCCGCTGGACGAGAACGGTGAGCCGCTCACGTACGTTTTCGTGTACAGCAGTGGCGCCTACGGCCAGTTCGGGATCAGCCAGGCGTAGCAGCACGGCGCAGGCTGTGCACAGAAACAAACAGGGACGCCGCGTGGCGTCCCTGCTGCATGTGTGGGGTTGGTGTGGGCTTCAGCCCAGCGCGTCGTAGCCGGGGCCGCTGGCGAAGAAGTCGTAGTTCGGCTGGATATCCTGCGTCAGATCGACAACCTCACCGCCGGCCGCTGCCTCTTCGGTCTTGCTGCCGAAGGGGATGCGCTTCTGGCCCGCCGCCATGGTGTAGGTCTTCGGCACTTCTTCCTGAATGAAAATCGCCTCGTACGGGCACTCCGGCACGCACGCGCCGCAGTCGATGCAGGTATCCGGGTCGATGAAGTACCACGGCCATTCCGCCGCCGGCTGGCCGGGAATAATGCACTCGACCGGGCACACCTGCACGCAGGCGCCGTCGCGCAGGCACAGGCTGGTGATGATATGCGTCATTGGGGTACTCCTCACTCAGCGCCCGCGCGGGGCAGGCGGCAGATTGCTTTCAAACGATACCAGCAGTCTAGCATTCGTTAACCTGCCTGTCTGGAACTTTTGTTGGATTTGAAAACCAGTTTTAATGCTGGAATGATGAGAGATTTCGCACGGGGATTTATTTTTTCACGCAGGTTAAATTTACTTCTAGCACGTTGTTTTCCGCCAGATGCGCCAGCCCATCCCGGTCGGCGATGGCGAAGTAGCGCCCGTGCTTGGTGAGCAGGCCGGCGTTGAGCAGCGCGCGCAGCGCCCGCCCGACGACTTCGCGCGTGCTGCCGAGGATGGCGGCCATCTCCTCCTGTGTCAGCCGTGAAGGGGTTTCGCAGATCTGGCCGCTGTAGGCGCTGTCGTGCAGGAACAGCTTGGCGAGGCGCGAGGGGATGGTGCGGAAGGTCATGTCTTCCAGGCGTTCCAGCGTGTCGCGGTTCAGCCGGGCCAGCACGCGCAGCGCATTGCCCATCAGCGCGCGTTCGCCCGCCATGAGCTGCAGCAGCGCACTGTGCGTGATGATCGCCGCGTCGACATCGGTGACGGCCAGCGCGTTGACGGGGTTGCAGCCGCCATCGATGGCGGCCACCTCGTTGAAGGCAGCAGGGGCGCGCAGCAGGCTAAGCGTGTGCAGGCGGCCTTCGGGATTGGCGCGATACAGCCGCACCATGCCATCCAGAAGCACGACATAGCCCGCGCCGGGTTCCCCCTCCTGAAACAGGAAGGCGCCCGCCCGAAAGCTGTGCCTCCGCGCCACAGCCAGCACACGGGTGATGGCGGCGGAGTCCATGCCGGCGAACAGCGGAAGCCCGGAAAGCGCGGCCAGCGGCAGCGGGTGATGCGCGGCGCACATCGGCTGGAAGGCGTGCGGCTAGCGCGTCAGCACGAACGACAGCACCAGCTCGGCGATCACCAGGCCGCCGGCCAGCAGAAACATGCTGCGGATATCGCGCAGCACGTAGCCGTAGTCGTGGCGCAGTTCCTCCGTCGTCACCTGGCGGGTGGGGTGTGCAAGGATGTCGGCGATCTGATCCTGTGTCAGCGCGCTTTTGTCCTTGCGCGGGCCAGAGGTGGTGACCGGCGCCCCCAACGCCTGGCCGCTGCGGGCGCGTTCCTGGGCGCGGCGCATGCTGGCCGAGGTAGTGGTGTACGGGTTGCCCTGCTTGCGGCTGAGATTGCGGCGCTCGCTGGCACTGCGGCGGGGTGGCTGATTGCTGCTCATGGGTCACGTTATCCGATCTGCGAAAACGACAATGCGCTGGGTGTTGACGCGATAGGGATAGCACGAAATCAGAGTTGCCGTCGCGCCGCTGCGATTGGCGAGCACGTCGACATCGTCCGGATCGACGAACAGGACATCCGTCACGACATAAGTGTACACGGTCGAGCGCGTCTGGATCTGGAAATTGTCTCCGGCGCTGAGCTGATCGAGATAGCGGAAGGTCTCGCCGTACACGTCGTTGTGTGCGGCCAGCACGAGGTTGCCCACGTCATCGCCGGGGTCCACGCCGTTGACGAGCTGGCCGACGCCCTGCTTGAGCGCCTCCCAGTCCACGCCCTGCACGATGGTCTGGTTGAGGTTGAGCGCGGGCACGACCAGCGCCAGCGCGGTCTCGTCGGTCGCCTGCGGGCGTGCGGCCACCGGGCGGATCCACTGGCTTTCCACCAGGGGCAGGAGGTGCGAGGGCACTTCGTTGTAGTTGAACTCGACGCTGCCGCTGTCGCTGATGGTGTGGCCGCCGGGCAGCACGTAGCTTTCCATGCGCAGGCTGGGCGTGGGCGCGATGGTCGGCACGCCGAGGCGGCGCTGCTCATCGGCCAGCGCCTGCGCCGAGGCGGTCTCACGTTCGAGGCTGCGCACTGCGCCGAACAGGTTGGCGCCGATCACCACCAGCCCGATGACGGCGGCAGCCTCGATGGCGATCAGCACGCGGTCGGCCCACGGGCTGCGGCGGCGTCTGGCGCGGGGGGCAGGGGGCGCAGCGGCCGCCGTGTCCTCGAAGCGCAGGGCAGGGCCGGCAGGCGCGGGCCGCAGGCTGGCGGGCGGCGCTTCTGCGCTGGCGGCCTGTTCGAGCAGCGCTTCCAGCGCCGGCACGCGCATGGCGGCGGGCGGGGGCGGCACGGCGGGGGCGGCGGGCGTTTCCTGCTGGGGCACGGCCCGGCCCGCGCGCGTCATGTGCTCTTTCGCCTTCTGACGCGCTTCGCGTTTGCGGATCGCGAGAATGCGTTCCAGCTCTTCGATACTCAGTTCGTCAACCGGGCGTTTGTCGCGCATCTGCCTTCAGATCCACTGTCGGACGGAAGTAACACGCCTGCTCAGGTGTGCACAGGTGTTTTGGCGACTACAGCGAACACCTCGCGCTCGAAGAACCAGCGCAGCGGCGGGGTGTGAAAGACGAAGTGACGCAGACGGCCGATCACGGCCTCGCGCTGCCACTGCTGCGGCGGGCTTTCCAGCCACACCCTGCCGGTGAAGCCGGCCGCCTGCAGCGTGCGCCGCATGCTCCACATCGACTGCTCGTTGACGTGCACGTGCTCGTTGACCTCGACGAGGAAGTTGCGCGGGTTCTTCGGGTAGGCTGCGCCCTGGCCCAGCGCGGTGCGGAAGAAGCGCACCAGCGGATAGGCGTAGCGGTCGTACCACACGTTGGGCGCGGTGTGCACGATGAAGCGGCCGTCGGGCTTGAGCACGCGATGGATCTCGCGCAGCGCCACGTCCAGCTCCCACGGGTAGAGGTGCTCGACCACGTCGAACATCAGCACGCGGTCGAACGCGCCGGTGGGAAAGGGCAGGTGTTTGGCATCCGCCTGCGAGACGGCCGTGCGGCCCGGCGTCGCGCCGTCGATGCCCTCGATCACCTGCTGCGACAGCGCGACGGCCACTGCGGCATAGTCGATGCCGAAGGCGTCGGCCCCGCGCGCGGCGGCATGGCGCAGGATTTCACCACGGCCACAGCCCACATCCAGCACGCGCATGCCCGGCTCGATCTGCGCGAGCGCGAAAGCGGACGACAGCCGCCGCGAGAGCTGCTGCCCCTCGCTGTTGTTGAACTCGTCATACCCTTCGCAGGCGGTGCGGAAGTAGGCTTCATCGTACAGCGAAGAGGGTACGGCCTGCTGTTCCGTGGGGTTGTCCATCGAATCTCACGAGATGGCGTGATATGATGCCGTATAGTACACCAACGCAGCGCCCCTCATCAAGCAGAGACCGCGCGCCGCCCTGGCGCATGCCGTCGAGTGTGGCGCAGACGACGCAATCTGCGTCAGGGAAGGGAGGGCGACATGACCTCGCAAACCTCAGTTTCTCCTGTTCCGCGCTGGCAGTGGGCTGCAACCGGCCTGGCAGCGGTCGTCATTCTGATTTCGATCGTGCATTGGGGTGGCACGGCTGCGCCCGGCCCGGCGTTCGCGTTCGGCGTCGGCGTGCTGCTGCTCACGCTGCTCACTTTCGCCGGCCTGGTGTACTGGCTGTACGTCAGCCCGATGCCCGCCAGCCAGCAGGTGAAGGTGGCGGCGCGCTCCCCCGTGTTCAAGCAGATGCTGGCGGTGCTGCTGCTGATCGCCGGTGCAATGCTGGTGATCGGCTTCGCCTGGGATGAGACGTGGCATCGGCAGTACGGCGTGGGCGGGGTGATCGACGATTTCTGGTGGCGGCCACACCTGCTGATGTACGGCTCGATGGGCGTGATGGCGCTGTTCGCGCTGGCGGGCATGGCGGTCATCCTGCGCGGACGCGGCTCGATGCGCCAGCGCTTCCGCCGCGAGCCGCAGATCGGCGTGCTGGCGCTGGCCTGCGGCTACCTGATGGTGACCGCGCCGGTGGACCCGCTGTGGCATCGCATCTACGGGCTGGATATCACCGCGTGGAGCCTGCCGCATCTGTCGCTGGCGATCGGCATTTCGGTGGTGATGCTGGCGGCGCTGGCGATGCAGCTTTCGCTGCTGCCGTCGCTGCCGTGGCGCGGCCTGCGTGGGCTGGGCTGGCGCGAGGTGATCGCGCTGGGTTTCCTGATGATCCTCAATCTGATCGTGTTTCAGTTCACCGTGATCGAGTGGGACGGCATCACGGTGATCGGGCAGGGTGCCCCGCTCGGCTTCTGGGAGCGCCCGGAGTGGATCTATCCCGTGCTGATCGTGGCGATGTCCGCCTTCACCGGGCTGCTGGCCGCGCACAGCCTGCGCCGGGCCGGCGTGGCGACGCTGATGGGCGTCGGCTCACTGGCGGTGCGCCTGAGCCTGCTGGGCGGGCTGGGCTCGGCGGAGCTGGGCATGACCGCGATCCCGCAGTTACTCGCGCTCGCGCCGCTGCTGGCGATCGACGTGGCGCTGGCGCTGCGGCTGCGCCAGTCGCAGTCCGGGCGGACGCTGGTGCTGGCCGCGCTGGCCGCTGGCGCTGCGGTGCTGCTGGTCGGTCTGCCGCTTATCCAGCGGCTGATGGTCTACCCGCGAATCAACGGCGACACGCTTCCGATGATGATCGCCGGTGTGGTACTGGCCGCGCTCGGCTTCGCCTGGTTCGGCGCACGCCTGGGCGGTGGGCTGGCGCAGCTGCCGCGCCCGCCGCTGGCCGGGGCGGAGGTGCATGCTGGCCGCCGTGCTGCGCTGGCGGGCGGGCTGGCGCTGCTGGCCGCTGCCGCCTTCGTGGTGTTCTTCGTCGGCACGGCCCAGCCGCCCCTCGTCTGAGCTGGTGCGCGCCGCCCGCCATGATCGATGTGCACAGGCTTTCCGGCGGCAGGCTCGGCCAGTATGAGCTGATCGGGCTGCTCAGCACCGGCGGCATGGGCGCGGTCTATCGCGCACTCCAGCCGGCGCTGGGCCGGGAAGTCGCCATCAAGGTGCTTCCGCCTGCGCTGGCGGCGCAGCCCAACTACCTCGAACGCTTCTCGCGTGAGGCGCGCACAGCCGCCGCGCTGGAACACCCGCACATCGTGCCGGTGTACGATTTCGGCGTGGATGGCGAATACAGCTTCGTGGCGATGCGCCTGCTGACCGGCGGTTCGCTGAGCGACCGGCTGCGCCACGCTGAGCCGTTTTCGCCAGCGCGCATCGTCGGCATTCTGGCGCAGATCGCCGATGCGCTCGACTACGCCCACAGCCGCGGCGTGGTGCACCGCGACATCAAGCCCAGCAACATCATGTTCGATGAGCGCGGCGCGTGCTATCTCGTCGACTTCGGCATCGCCAAGCTGCTGCAGGCCACCACCGCGCTCACCAGCGAAAGTATGTACGTCGGTACGCCTTCGTACATGGCTCCCGAGCAGTGGAAGGGCGAGCCGGTCTCGCAGGCGACCGATCAGTACGCGCTGGCGGCGGTGACCTACCAGCTGCTGCTCGGTATGCCTCCGTTTGAGGGCGAGACGCCCTACGCCATGATGCATCATCATCTGAACGACCCGCCCGCGCCGATCCATCTGCGCCGTGAGGACGTCGGCTTCATGCTCAATGTGGTGGTCGAGCGCGGGCTGTCGAAAGCGCCAGCCGGGCGCTATCCCTCGGTGGGGGCATTTGCGCAGGCCTTCGCCAGCGCGCTGGACGAGACGGCGGATGCACCCGGATGGACGCCTCCGCTGCTGGAACGCGTGCAATCTCCGCCCACGCGAGCCATCCCCTCCGTGACCTTTCCGCTGCCGCCCGAAAGCCCGCCTGTACCTGCCCTGCCAGAGGTTGGCCCGCGCCGGCGTGGGCGCGCGCGCTGGCTGCTGGGCGGAATTGCGCTTGCGCTGGCGGCGCTGCTGGCCGCGCAGATGCTGACGCGCCGCGCCGGAGGGGCGATGTCCGCTGCCGCGCCTGTGACGGCTGAGCCCAGCCCGTCGCCGATACCGGAGACGCGCCAGCCGATCGGTGAGCAGCCGGTGCAGGTGGCGCTGCCCACATCTTCGGGCGAGCAGCCGCGCATATGGGACGAGATTGACCGGCAGATCGCTGCGCTGACCGAGGCTGCGCAGCAGGCGATGGACTCGGGCGATCTGGCCACGGCGCAGACCCGGCTGACGCGGGCGCTGCTGCTGGGCCGCGGACGGGCAGAGCCGGCAGCGTTGGCCGAGCTCTTTCACATGCGCGGGCTGGCCCGCTGGTGGCAGGGCGATCCGCATGGCGGCCTGGGCGACCTGGACGCGGCGATCGCGCTGGATGACACGCGGAGCGAGCTGCTCGTCGATCGCGGCACCCTGCGCCACGCGCTCGGCGACGACTCCGGCGCGCTGAGCGATGCAGAGGCGGCGCTGCGGCTGGACCCGACCGCGGCCTACGCGCACGCGCTGCGCGGCTGGGCGCACGCCCGGATGGGCGATGCGGGCGCGGCGGCGCGCGATCTCTCCCGCGCGATCCGGCTGAATCCGGACGACTCCGGGTTCTGGGAGTCGCGCGGGTACGTGTACTTCGATCTCGGGCTGTATGCGCTGGCTGAACGCGACTTCGAGGCGGCGCAGATCCGCGGATACGATGCCTATGAGATGCTCAGCATGCGCGCCGAGTCGCTGCTGGCGCTGCAGGAGTCGAGGGCACGCGCCAGCGCGATCGCGCTGCTGCAGCAGGCGTCTGCGCTCAACCCGGACGGCGTCAGCGCCTATCAGCGGCTTGGCGAACTCGCGCGCGAAGATGGCGATCTGCAGGCGGCGGCTGACCATTTCCGCAAGGCGGCGGAGGCCGCGGCGCGCGCCGGCCAGGAGGCGCCGCAGGCGGTGCTGGACGCGCTGCAGGAACTGGAGGCGGAGGGATGGTGACGGCAGGCGGGCTGGATGTGGTGATGATCAGCTTTGATGGCTCGCTGGTCACCGATCCGCAGGGCGAATCGCGCCGCCGGCATGCGCGCCTCGCCGAGCTGGCAGGCAGGCTGCGCATCATCGCGCCAGCGCGCCCCGGCCACCCGGCCTGCATCGAGGTCAGCCCGCAACTGCAGATCTACCCCAGCGGCAGCCGGTCGACGGCGCTGTTCCCGCTGGATGCGCTGCGCGTGGCGGCGCGGCTGGGCGGCCCGGTCGATCTGATCGTCACGCAGGATCCTTTTCTGACCGGCTGGGTGGGTGCGCGGCTGCGCCGGCGCTGGGGGGCGCCGCTGTTGGCGCAGGATCACTTCACCATCTTCGACAACATGGCGTGGCTGGCGGAACACCCGGTGCGCAATCGCGCGCTGCTGTGGCTGGCGCGCTGGGTGCTGGCGCGGACGGATATGCTGCGCACGGTCAGCGATGCCGGGCTGCAGGGCGCGGTCCGGGTGGGCTTTCCGGCGGAGCGGGCGCGCGTGCTGCCGCTTGGCACCGCTTCGGCCAGTTTCGCGCAGCCGGTGGGCCCGGAACGGCTGGCCGCGCTGCGCGCACAGCTTGGCATCGCGCCTGCCGCCCCGGTGGCGCTGTGGGTCGGGCGCAATGCGCCGCAGAAGCGCCTGCCGCTGCTGTTCGAGAGCTTCGCGCGGATCCACGCCGTCCTGCCCGCGGCGCGTCTGGTGCTGGTCGGAGACCTGCCCGCATCTCTGCGCGAGCTGGCGGCGCTGCACGGGCTGGCTGATGCGGTCGTGTTCGCCGGGCGCGTGCCTTTTGACGCGCTGCCGGCGTACTACCAGATGGCCGCGCTGTTCCTGCTGACGTCCGCCTATGAGGGCAGCCCGCGCGTGCTGATGGAGGCGGGAGCTGCGGGCATCCCGGCGGTGTGCGCGGGCGCGGGCGGCACCCGTGAGCTGATCGTGCATGGCGAGACCGGGTGGTTCGTCGAGGATGGCCCGGCGCTGGCGCAGCGGCTGGCGGACAGCGCGCTGGCCCTGCTGGGCGATCCGGCGCGCGCGGCGCAGATGGGCGCGGCGGCGCAGGCGCGCGCACTGGCGCTGTACAGCGCGGAGCGCTATCCCGAACGTTGGGCCGCGCTGTGGCGCGAGGCCGCCGCCGCCGGGATGCGAGGTGCGCGGTGAACCTGCTGCTGTTCAATCTGGCGACCGATGCGGACGATCCGATCCTCGCCTTCACCACCGCCTGGCTGAACCGGCTGGCGCAGCATTACGAGCATATCGACGTGATCACCATGCGCAGCGGCCGCCTGGCGACGGCGCCGAATGTGCGCGTGTACTCGCTGGGCAAGGAGCACGGCGCCAGCGAGGCCCGTCGCCTGCTGCGCTTCTACGCGGTGCTGTTCCGCCTGCTGCGCCAGCGCCGCTACGGGGCGTGCTTCGCGCACATGCAACCGCTGTTCGCGCTGCTGGCCTGGCCGGTCCTGGCCGCCCTGCGCGTGCCGGTTACGCTGTGGTATGTGCATCGCAGTCGGCACTGGATGGTGCGCTTTGGGCGCTTCGCCGCCCGGCGCGTGGTGAGCAGCACCCGCGACAGCTTTCCATTTCCCACCCCGAAGCTGCGCGTGGTCGGTCACGGCGTCGATACCGGGTTCTTTCGCCCGGGCGGCACGCCTGCCCCGGCGACGCTGGTGTATGTCGCCCGGCTGAGCGCGGTCAAGCATCACGACACGCTGCTGCGCGCGGCCCAGCACACGCCCGGCCTGCGGCTGGTGATCGTGGGTGGCGTGCCGGCGGGCGAGGGGCCGGACTATCTGCATGGCCTGCAGCGCACGGCGGAGGCGCTCGGCATCTCCGGGCGGGTGGCGTTCGCCGGGCCGCAGCCGCCGGAGGGCGTGCGCGCCGCCTGTCAGCAAGCTGCGCTGTCGGTCAACCTCAGTCCGCGCGGGCTGTACGACAAGTCGGCGCTGGAGGCGATGGCCTGCGGCGTGCCCACCATCTGCAGCAATCCGGCGTTCGCGCCGGTGCTGGGGGAGGACGCGCCGCGCCTGCTCATCCCCTCCGAGACCGACCACGCCGCGCTGGCCGAGCGCATCCAGGCGCTGCTGGCGCTGCCGGAAGCCGAGCGGGCGGCGATCGGGCTGCGCCTGCGCGAAGCCGTCGTGCGCACCAACAGCCTGGATGTGCTCATCCCGCGCCTGGTGAGCGTGATCAACACTGGCGAGCTGGCGGAGGAGCGCGAATGACGCGGGTGTTGTATCTGGCGAATGTTCGGCTGCCGACCGAGAAGGCGCACGGCCTGCAGATCATGCAGAACTGCGAGGCGTTCGCCGCCGCCGGCGCGGAAGTGACGCTGTGGGCGGCGCGGCGGGTGAATACGCCGGAGCTGCGCGGCGCGGATGCTTTCGCGCATTACGGCGTCGAGCGGCGCTTTCGCCTGCGCCGGCTGCCCACGCTCGATCTGCTGCCGTTCGTGCCCGGCCAGACCGGCGCGCTGGCGAAGGTGTGTTTCGCCGTGCAGATGCTGACGTACATCGTCTCGGCGTGGTTCGGCCTGCTGTTCGCCCGCGCCGATGTGCTGTACAGCCGCGATGCCTACATCCTGCTCGTCACCGCGCCGCTGGCCCGGCTGAAGGGCATGCGCGTGGGCTATGAGGCGCACACCCGGGCGGGCAGCCGCTTCGGGCGCTGGGCGCAGGTGCAGGCGGCGCGCGGGGCGCAGGTCTTCACCACCACGGCGCGACTGGGCGGAGATATCGCCGCGCTGGGCGTGGACACGGCGCGCATCCATACTGCGCATGACGGCATCCGCGCCGCCCGCTTCGCCGACATGCCCGGTCAGGCGGCTGCGCGGCAGGCGCTGGGCTGGCCGGCGGACGCCTTCATCGTCGGCTACGTTGGCCGGCTGCAGACCATGGCGATGGACAAGGGCGTCGGCCTGCTGATCGATGCGCTGGCGCAGCTTCCCGGCGCGTGCCTGGGGCTGGTGGGCGGGCCAGAGGCGCAGGCGGAGGCCTATCGTGCGCGCTGGGCGGCGCTGGGGCTGGACCCGGCGCGCTTTCTGTACGCCGGGCAGGTCGCGCCGGACCGCGTTCCGCTGCTGCTGGCCGCCTTCGACGTGTGCGTGATGCCGCTGCCGTGGACCGAGCATTTCGCCTATTACGCATCCGCGATCAAGCTGTTCGAGTACATGGCGTCTGGCCGGGCGCTGGTCGCCAGCGATCTGCCCAGCACGCGCGAAGTGGTGGCCGATGGCGAGACCGCGCTGCTGTTCCCCCCGGGAGATGCGGCGGCGCTGGCGGCGGCGCTTCAGCATCTGCAGCGCGACCCGGCGCTGCGCGAACGACTGGCGGCGGCGGCGGCGCGGCGGGTGGCGGACTATACCTGGGACGCGCGCGCCCGGCGCATTCTGGCGGCGCTGGCCGGCTGAAGCCGTGCTATGCTGACGGAGCAGGCGGATGGATATGACAGGGTTGAAATGGATTACGCGCGTGCGGATGTCACTGGAGGAGGTTCTTGCGCTTCCGGAGACCACGCAGCGAATGGACGTTCATGATGGTGAGATCACGGCGTTGGCGCAGCCCACAATATGCCATCAGGAAGCTGCGGGGGAGCTGTTCGTGCAGCAGCCCTAACCCCGCGCCTGCCACGCCCGCGCCAGCGCCCCCCACTCGCCCAGGGTGAGCGTCTCGGGCCGGCGCTGCGCATCGATGTTCGCCTGCGCGCATAATGCCGCCGCCTCGTCTGCGGTGATGTGCAGGCCGCTGGCGAGCGAGTTGCGCAGCTGCTTGCGCTTCTGGCTGAAGCCGGCGCGCGCCACGGCGAAGAAGGCCGTGCGCGGCGCATCGACCGGCGGCTGCGGGTACACCTCCAGCCGCACGACCGCGCTGTGCACGTCAGGCCGTGGGTAGAACACCGCCGGCGGAAAACGCGCGGCGATCGCCGCCCTGGCGTAAAACTGCACGCTCACGCTCAGCAAGCTCATCTCGCCCGGTTTGGCGATCAGCTTCTCCGCCACTTCCGCCTGCATCATGATCGTCAGGCGGCGCGGCGGCGCGCTGCATTCCAGCAGATGGCGCAGGATGGCGCTGGTGATGTAGTAGGGCACGTTGGCGGCCACGGAGTAGCTGGCGGCGTCCGCGCCCATCAGCACCGCCGGGTCGCAGTTGAGGATGTCGGCGTAGACGAGCTCGACATGCGGATAGGGCCGCAGCCGGTCGCGCAGGATCGGATCCAGGCGCTCATCCAGCTCGACGGCCACCACGCGGCGCGCACGCCGGGCGAGCGCCTCGGTGAGCGCGCCGACGCCCGGCCCGATCTCCAGCACGGCCTCGTCGGCGCCGGGCGCGGCAATCGAGGCGATCTTCTCCACCGCGTTCGGGTCGTGCAGGAAGTTCTGTCCCAGCCCCTTCTTCGGAAAGAAGCCGTAGGCGGCCAGCAGCTCGCGGGGATTTGCGGGCGCGCTCACCGGTCACCACGCATAGCGGATGCGGAAGCTGAAGCTGCGCTCTCCCTGCGCGGGCACGCCCACCAGGAAGAGCAGCTGGTCGCTGCTGAGCTTCTCGTAGGCCATGTCGCTTTCCAGCACCTGCCAGCTGCTGAAGCGGTGCAGCGCCTGCACCACGCGCACGGTGACATCCTTCGCATCCTTGCGATTGCGCACGGTCACGCGCCAGGTTTCCTCGATCGTGTCCTTGCCGAGGCTGCGAAAGTCGGTCTGCGCGCATTCCGCCACCAGATCGAACGGACTGCCCAGCGTCAGCTGCACAATCTCGCCGTTCGGCGTGTGGTCAATCTCGTCTTCGCCGATCAGCAGCGCGGCGCCATCGGCATCGCGCTGGTACACGCGCACGCGGCCCGCCGGAAGGTCGGCATCCAGCCCGCTTTCGCTGCCGGTCGAGAATTCCAGCATCTGCTCGATCCGCACGGGCCGTGCGCCGGTGAAGGCGCGTTGGCCCTCCGAACGCCGGAAGGACGCGAGTTCCGCGGTGTAGATCAGCTGCGAGTGTACGCCGGCGCGGCTGACGAACTCCACCTGCTTCTGCTCGCGGTCGGCGACGGTGACGCGGCGCTCGATCTCATAGAGCTGGTACTCGAAGAATTCGCGCTGTTCGACTTTGGGCGCTGCGGCAGCGCGGTGGGGCGGCGCACTCATCGACATGACCATCTCCGGGGCTGGCCCGATGCGATTGATCTCGCCGGCCACCAGGCGCACCTGCGCGTTCGGGTAGGATGCGCCGCTGGTGTTGTTGAGCGTCACCCAGCCGGCCAGGTCCAGCGATGCGTAGTCCTGCTCGAGCAGCACGACGTAATCGGCGGTCCATGCCAGCCCGTCGGTGAGATAGGTCAGTTCGAGTGCATGCGGGCCGCCGGTTTCGCTGTGCAGCACCCAGCGCAGCGTGGGCCGGGTGAGCAGCCCGCCGGGCAGCGCAGGAAAGCGCAGATCGCGGATCTTGTCGAAGCGCACGGCGAACAGCCCGCCGTTCTCACCGCGCAGGATGACTTCCTGGCTGCGCCCGCTCAGCAGCGCGCCGCTGTAGAACGCGCCGTCTTCTGCCACCAGCTCGATGGGCTGATCGAGATAGCGCGTCAGCAGCGCGTGCAGATCGACCAGGTCGTAGGCGAAGTTCTGCTCCAGCACGACGGTCCCTGCCGGGTCGGTCTGCGAGCGAAAGATCACCGAGGTGGGGTCAATCTGCTCGGCCACGTCGGCGAAGTCGAGGTGGTTCTCGCCGGTCTGCAGCGCGAAGGTGCGACGGTCGTGCACCAGCGCGCTGCCGCTGTTGTAGATGGTGACGGCCACCTGACGATCATCGTGGGATTGCGAATCGTTCATGAGTGCTCCTGAGACACACAGGCCGGCGAGCCAGATGGCCCGCCGGCGCCGTTCGATGTTCGACCGCACGCTGCGTGGGCACGATCATGCCCCAGCACAGCGTCCTGCGCAAGCTATGACCAGGTGTAGCGCACCGTGTAGGTGATCACCTGCTCTGCGCCCGGCTCCACCTGCGCGCGGAACTCGATGGTGTTGGAGTCCAGCTTCTCGAAGTTCATCGACGACTGCAGGATCTCCCAGTTGGTCCAGCGGAACATGTGCTCCGGCACGCGGATCTCCACCGTCTGATCGTCCTTGCGATTGCGCAGGCGGATCTCGTAGGTCTCCTCGATCACGCGGTCGCTGATCTGGCGGTAGCTGACCTGCGTGCGCTCGCCCACCAGATCGAAGGCGTTGCCGAGGTACATCTGCACGTCCTCGCCCTGCGGGGTGTGATCGATGCTGTTCTCGCCGATCAGCAGCGCGCTGCCGTCCACGTCTTCCTGGTAGACGCGCACGCGCCCGGCGGGCAGGTCGGCGCCCAGCCCGTTCTCCTCATCGGTGGTGAACTCCAGCCAGTTCTGCACATCGGTGATGCCGGTCTGGCCGTAGTACTGATCGGGCATGTAGTAGCCCATCCAGGCCGGGCTGGCGTCGTAGACGAAGAACGTGCTGGCCGGCACATCCGCGCCGCTGACGAACTCCACCTGCTTGGTCTCGTTGTCGCCGACGGTGACAGGCCGCGCGATCTCGTAGAGCTGATACTCGAAGAACTCGCGCTGCTGCACCTGCTCCGTGGGCGTCGGCATGACGTCTGCTGCCATCGCGGCGATCTGATTGCGCATCATCTGATCGTACTCGGGCAGGCGGTTGACATCGCCCGCCACCAGCTTGACGGTGGCATTGGCGAAGCTGGCCCCGCTGGTGTTGTTGAGCGTGATCCATCCGTTCAGGTCGAGGCTGGCGCTGTCCTGCGCCAGCAGCACGACGTAATCCGCGCTCCAGTTCATGCCGCTGGTGAGGTAGGTCAGCGTGAGCTGCTGATCGCCGGCGCTGCTGCTGTCGAGCAGCCAGCGCAGCGTGGGCCGCGTGATCAGCCCGCCCGGCAGATCCGGGAAGCGCAGATCGCGCACGTTGGCCAGGCTGAGCACGATCACCTGGCCGTCGTCGCTGCGCAGGATGATCTCGCCGCCGCGCCCGCTGAGGAGCTGGCCGGTGTAGACCGTGCCATCCTCGGCGACCGCCTGGATGGTCTGATCGAGGTAGCGATTGAGCAGCGCGCTGCTGTCGACGAGGTCGTACACGTAGTTCTGTTCGAGCACGCGCGTGCCCAGCGGGTCGGTCAGCGAATGAAACTGTACGGACGTCGGGTCGATGCCGGCGGCCACGTCGGTGAAGTTGAGCACATTCTGGCCGGCGCTGAGCGCGAAGGTGCGTTCATCGCGCACGAGCGCGGTGCCGATGTTGTAGATGGTGAGCGCGACGCCATCGCGTTCGCCACCGCTGGCTTGCGCCGGGGCGGCGCTGCTGTCCTGGGCGGATGCGCCCAGCCCGATGCTGACGACTGCGGCTGCCGCCGCGAGGACGAGTAGTTTGCGGAACATGTTAGCTGCCTCCGATACGAATGGGGTCGAGGACGAAATCATTGAGGGTGACGGTATAGCTGCCGGGTTCAAACGTGCCATCCAGCGCGATGGTGAGCGGGTAGGGCGTGAGCATGGCCGGGCACATCACATCCGGCGCGATGATCTGCACGATGTCGATCGTGACCGCGCTGCCCGCCCGCCGCTGCGTGATCTCGACGGGCATGCCGGCGCAGCCGTTGCGCAGCATCGCGCTGACGGCCAGCGAGATGCGCGCGGGCGTCGTGGCGGTGATGGTGGGCGTGGCGCTGTCGATAATCAACGGTGAGCGCTCGCCTGCCATGCTGGCGCCGGCGGCGGCTGGCGTGTCGTTGAGCGTCACGGTCGGCATGGCGGCGAATGTGCCGTACAGCGGGATGCTGGCCGGATAGGGGACCCGGCTGGGCGGGCAGGCGTACAGCCCGATGCCGATCTCGCTGAGGGTGATCTTCACGCCTTCCGGACGGATGGTCTGCACGATCTCGATCGGCAGACTGGCGCAGCCCGACGTGAGCGAAGCATCGGCTTGCACTGTGACGGCAAGCCCGGCCTCGGTTTGCGTGGCGCTGGCCTGGGCGCTGTTGATCGCCAGCGGCACACGGTTGGCATCGGCGGGCAGTTCCGGCGCGAACGACGGCGTGTAATCCGCCGGGGCCTGCACTGGCTGCGCGTCTTCTGCCGGCACCGCCAGGCCGTTGACGTAGAGGGTGATGGGCTTGGTGATCGGCTGCGCCAGCCAGACGATCTCATCGACCATGACGAGCATCGCCGGGCAGATCTGCATCGGGTCAGCCAACTGCGCCAGTGTGAGCACGATCTCTTCCTGGGTGTTGCGCTGGGTGATCTGCACCGGCAGTTCAGCGCAGCCGGTGGGCAGCGCGCCGGTGATGTGCACGCCCATCAGCCCACTCGCCTCGTGCAGCGGTTCGACGGTGGAGATGACAAACGGCAGCCGCTGCACGCCTTCCGGCGCGGGCGAGGCCTCCTGGGCGGCGGCAGCGCTGATGGGCAGCGACAACAGCAAGAGCACGAACAGCATTCTGGTGAACATCGCAATCCTCCTTTCAGGATGTAGACGCTGAATGCGCGCGGTTGGTTCCCGAACGCCAGCGCGACGTTCACGGGCTGCGTTTGCCCCACACTTCGACATCCGGATCGCCGATGCGCACGACGTGGCGGTAGTCGCCCCAGTCCACCCAGGACACGCCGGTGGCTGCCAGCCGCTGTTCGATTTCGCGCATCACGTCTGCGATGAGCGCATCGGCCAGTCGGCTGCCGCGGCGGAAGCGCGGGAAGAGCAGCGCGCGCAGACGGCCGCTGAAATCGAGCGGGCGGTTGAGCGAGCTTGCGCCCAACGGCGTGTGCGGGATGTTGAGCGAGTAGTGGATGGTGCGTTCGATCACCCGCCGCAGGTCTTCGCGGGTGAAGACGGGCGGCGTCTGCTGGTAGAGCGTGCGGTCTGCGATGTACAGCGCGCGGGCGTTCAGGTTGCAGTCCCGCAGCGCGCGGTCGATCTCCTTGTCATCTTCCCACACCGTCATCGAAACCTCGCTCAGCAGCAGTTCGCAGGCGCTGACGGGCAGCATGCTCATCTTGCCCCAGAAGGCCTGTACCTGATTGCGGGCGATCCTGAGCGCCATGTTGCCGCTTCGGGCGTAGGCGGCGTTCATCGCGGCGATGATCTCGGCAGGGATGGCGATGCCGGCCAGCGGCGCATGCTGCCACGGCGTGTAGGGGCTGATGGCGGCGGGTGCATGCCGGGTGGCGTAGCGCAGGGCAGCCGCTTCCATCACCCGGAGCAGGCGCTGGCCGTAGACGGCATCGTGCGCCGGCATGAGCAGATAGCAACTGCTGTCGATATCCTCTACTGCCAGGCCGGTCCTGAGCGCAAAGCGGATGCGCGCCCAGCGGTCTGTTGTGCGGAACTGCTGCCAGCGCTCGGGCGTCTCCCAGCCCCAGGCGCGTGGGCCTTCAGCGTTGCTTTTCTGGCTGGGCTGCGGAGCGACTTCGGCGGCAATCCAGACCACATGCGGAGATGTGCGCATGAGCGGCTGCAGGCTGTCGAGGGTGGAAGGAGTGTTGACCAGCAGCAGCACAGCATCGCCAGCAGACAGCGCATTCATGCGGCTGCGCCAGCATGCGTCGAAGACATCGCGCGCAGGGCTGAATGCCGGGCGGGGGCGGTACATCATCTCCACGCTGACGAAGTGCGCACCCTGCGCAGCCAGCGCAGCCTGCTGAGGCGTTGTGACCCAGTTCATATCTGCAGTGTAAGCCTGACTGCATCGCAGCGCCACTGCCAGTGGCGACCGCCGGCGTAGCGCGAGCGGCGCTACAGGCTGCGGATGCGGGAAATCAGGCGCTGGATGATGCTCTTGTCCATGCGCTGGGGCTGGCTGACGCGCTCCATCTGCTCCAGCCGGCCAATCTCTTCGATCAGCGTCAGCCGGTGCACGGTCTCGCCGTTGACGTGATACCAGTGATTGCCCATATATCGCACCTGCGGCTCGCGGCCATGGGCGCTGCGAAATGCGCGCTGGTAGCTTTCGACGATGTAGCGGGGCGGCAGCGTGGGATCGTGCACTGCCGTCAGGGTCATGGTCATGCGGGCGCCCTCTGCGCCGGGTGATGAACCTGCCTGCACTTATTTCATTATAGGCGGATGCGCGGTGACAGGGGTGGGCCAGTTGCAGGGATTGCATGGATTTTGCCCGACGCCTGCGCGCCACCGCCGCGCTTCAGCCGCCGCCCAGCACCGCTGTCGTCACATAGGCGGCGTAGGCCGCCAGCACCAGCGCCGCCTGCCAGCGCGCCAGGGTTCGATTGAGCACCAGCGGCAGAATACCCACGGTGAATGCCAGTGCTACGGGCAGATCGACGCGCAGTGCGGATGCGGGCACACTGAACGGCGCGACCAGTGACGCCAGGCCCAGGATGAGCAACAGGTTGGCGATGTTCGAGCCGACCGCGTTCCCCGCTGCAATCTCGTCGTGGCCGCGCCGCGTCGCCAGCAGCGATGTGGTCAGTTCGGGCAGCGATGTCCCGACTGCCACCACGGTCAGCCCGATCAGCAGTTCGCTGATGCCGAGCTGGCGCGCCGCGCTGATTGCCCCGGTCACGGTGAGCTGCGCTCCGGCCACCAGGATCACCAGGCTGACCAGCAGACGCAGGGCTTCGCGGCGCCGCCGGGTGGGCTGTGGCGCGGGCTCGCCTTCGATGTCCGCCACGGCACTGTCCATCTTGTTTGCACTGGCGCGCGTCGTGCTGCGATAGAGCAGCAACGTGAAGGCCACATACCCAGCGATCAGCCCAACGCCCTCCAGCCGGCTGAACTGACCATCGAGCGCCATGAGCAGCACCAGCACCGTCACCAGCACCATTACCGGCATCTCGCGCCGGATGAGCGCGCTGTCCACGCGCAGCGGGCGCACCAGCCCGCACAAGCCGAGGATCAGGCCGATGTTGGCGATGTTCGAGCCGAGGATGTTGCCGAGGGCGACATCGCCGCTGCCCGCCGCTGTCGCACTGATGCTGACCACCGCCTCGGGCATCGAGGTGCCCAGCGCTACCACCGTCACGGCGACGACCAGCGCCGGCACGCCGAAGGCGGTCGCCAGCCGCGAGGCCGCGCGTATCAGCCCCTCTCCGCCGATGAATAGCGCGATCAGACCCCCCGTGATCAAAGCGATATCCTGCAGCACGGATACCTCCTTCGCAAATGAATATGCCAAATGAAAAGGGCGCACTGTGCGCGCGCCCTTTCGCAATCGTGTCAGGCGTGCGCGCTTATGCGCCGGGTGCTGCTACCGCCTGGTCTTCTTCCGCTTCGCTCTCTGTGGACAGCAGGCGCACCTGATCCTCGCTGATTTCGACGCGCACCATGCCCGCCGTCTTGAACTCGCCGCTCAGGATCCCGTCCGACAGCCGATCTTCCACCTCGTTCTGGATCAGGCGGCGCAGCGGACGGGCGCCGAATTCGGGGTCGTAACCCTTCTCGGCCAGCCAGTCGCGCGCTTCCTCGCCCAGGTCCAGGCTGATGGCGTGCTCGACCAGGCGCTGGCGCACCTTGTTGAGCTCCAGATCGACGATCATCTTGATCTCGTCACGCGTCAGCGCGCGGAAGAAGATCGTCGCGTCCACGCGATTGAGGAACTCCGGCCGGAAGACGCGGCGAAGCTGATCGTTGACGCTTTTCTTCATCTCGTCGTACTGCTGCTTCTGGTCGACTTCCTCGCTCCTGGGCGTGTTGAAGCCGAGGTTGTTGCCGCGCTTGATCGTGTCTGCGCCGACGTTGCTGGTCATGACGATGATCGAATTGCGGAAGTCCACCCGGCGGCCACGCGCGTCCGTCAGCGTACCCTCTTCCATGATCTGCAGCAGCATGTTGAAGGCTTCCGGGTGCGCCTTCTCGATCTCGTCGAAGACCACGATCGAGTACGGGCGGCGGCGGATGGCCTCGGTGAGCTGGCCCGCATCCTCATAGCCGACGTAGCCGGGGGGCGCGCCCACCAGCCGGGCGACGGAATGGCGCTCCATGAACTCGCTCATGTCGAGCTGTATGAGCGCATCCTCGCTTCCGA
>CAZZJW010000002.1:0-57691 GCA_964654755.1 uncultured Pleurocapsa sp.
ACCCAGCGATAGCTCGCGCCCAGATCGGTCACCTGCTCACCCCACACCTCAATCACACGGCGGATCTCGGCGGGCGTCATCTGCGGCAGCGTGAGGTCGTGGCGGGGCGAAAAGCAGATCACCCGGCTCGTCCCGCGCACCGCCTGCGCCTGCATCAGCGTGCCGACGCCGCTCAGCCCGGCGGGCGTATCGGGCAGCAGTGCCGCGAAGTCGTTGGTGAACACGAACGTCTCGGTGTAGGCCGGGTTGTGCAGGCCGCCGGCGCGCTCGTTGCCGGGGCACAGGTAGCACGCGGGGTCATAGGCTGGCCGGTCCTCCGGCGGCAGGCGCTCGACCTGGCCCTGCCACGGGCGCTTTGTGCGATGCGGAGAGACCAGCACCCACTCCCCCGTGAGCGGGTTGTAGCGGCGGTGCGGATGATCGGTCGGGTTGAACATCGGCAGTTCGCTCATCAGGAGTCCTTCAATACAGCGCGCACATCCGGCGCGTTCATCTCACTCGCGGCGGTCAGGGATCGACAGCCAACAGCGCGGCACACGCCGGGCAGCGCCGCATCAGGCATCCGGAGCGCGCTCGGCAGCGCTGCGTTCCTGCCACGCGCGGTAATCTTCCAGATACACGTTGGCCGCCTGCTGAGTGATACGCGGCAGCCAGGCCCGCGCCCACGGCGCGCGCACGCTGCGGTACAGCACCAGCACCGCCGCCGCAGCCAGCCCGAAGCTGATGGTGTACGTGATGGCGGCGCTGGCGAACACCCGCGCCACCGCCTCGCCCGGCAGCAGCGAGGGCAGCGCGTGCAGCAGCAGCAGGAGCAGCGCCCGCGCGATCAGGCCGCGCAGCCGCTGGCGCACCGCCTGCGCCAGGTCCGCCCCGCGAAACACCACCGCCGCATGCAGCGCCAGCATGAGGTTGTAGGCATCGCCCAGGCCCAGAATCACGCCGCCCACCGCCGCGCCTGCAAACATCGTCCTCTCCCGCCTCTCAGAAGACCGGGCAGTCGGTGCTCTCGGCGACGTTGTCCGCGCGCGTCCAGCCGGTCACCTGCGCGCCGTCGATCTCGAACACAATGCGATACCACAGCTCACCGCCCTCGTTGCGCGTCTGCTCGATCACCTGCGCCAGCCGCGCCGGCGGCAGCACGCTGATCTGCGAGGAGCTGGTGGTGGGCTGGGCGCGCACGATGCGGTTCTGGTCGGTGATGTTGATCACCGCGCACAGGAACACCGGCGTCGGCGTGGATGATGGTGTGAAGGTAGCAGTCGGCGTATCGGTCGGCGTCAGGGTCGCGGTCGGCGTGTGGCTGGGCGTGTAGGTATTGCTCGGCGTGTAGGTCGCCGTCGCGGTCGATGTATACGTTGGCGTGTACGTCTCGGTCGGCGTGTAGCTGGGCGTGAACGTCTCGGTCGGCGTGAAGGTCGCTGTCGGCGTGGGAGTGGGCGGCGGGAACACGATCGGCTGCCACCACCCGGACGTGAGCACGAGGATCAGCAGCAGCACGATCACCCCTGCCCCGGCGGCCCCCAGCAGACGCAGACGGCCACGCTGGCGGATCTGCGCGATCTGCGCCTCGACGCGGGCGATCTCCGCGCGCCGCCCGAGGATGGTGAACGGCTCCTCGCGCGCAGCCTCGATCAGCGCCTCAGCTTCCTCGACCGTGCCGTGCTCCAGCGCAGACACCGCGCGCTCGATCAGCCGCGCCAGCAGATCGCTGACCACAGTGCGGTAGCGGCTGTCCTGCGCGTAATCCTTCAGACCGGCCAGCATCGAGCGGGCCTGCACCAGATCGCTATCGTCATTCTGGGCGATCAGCGCGCCGGCGCGTTCGATCACCTGCCGCACGCGCTGCGCCTCGCTGCTGGAAGCGCGCGCTTCGAGCAGCATCTGCGACAGATTCGCATCGCCGGGGTCCAGCCGGTTGCCCTGCTCCAGCAGCGCCAGCGCATCCGCCGCCAGCGAGATGCGCTCGTCGATGGCGGTCGCTGCGCGCGCCCGGTTGAGCGCCGCGCTGGCCTGATCGGCGATCTGCGTCTTGATCAGATTGAGGCGGTTGTTGGCATCCGCCGTGAGCTGCGCCAGCCGCTGGCTGTTGGGCAGCAGCTGCCGCAGCCGCGCCAACGCGCCCAGGATCGCCTGCAGCGCGCTCACCTGATCGGCCAGTGAGCCGGACAGCATGGTGAGCTGCACGCTGGTGTTCTCGGCGTCCTGCTGAACGCGCCGTGTCTTCTCGATGCGATCCTCGGCGGAGGGATCGTTGGGGACCACGCGCAGCGCCCCCTCGTACTTGCGCAGCGCTTCAGACCAGTTGTCGCTGTTGAGCAGGCGATCGCCCTCGGTGATCATCTCGCGGGCCAGCGCCAGATCCTGGATCTCCAGCAGCGCCTGTTCGGTATCCTTCCAGCTCAGAATGCCTGCGCGCTCGGCCAGATCGCGCGCTTCGCGGTAAAGCCGCTCGGCCTCGTCATAATTGCCAGCACGCACCAGCGAATTGGCGCGGTTGTAGGCCACACGGGCATCGAATGGGATGCGATGATCGGGCACGACGCCGCGGATCAGGTTGTCCTCGGCCTTCTGCCGGTAGTCGAGCGCTGCGCTGCTGGACGGCTGCACGGCCAGTACGCGGTTGGCGAGGTCCACCACATTCTGATACTCGCCAGCGTAGTAGGCCTGCGTCATCTCGGAAGTCAGCGCGTCCACATCGCTACCGCCCCCCGCCGATGGCAGCGTGCTGCCCGATGTCGGCTTGCCGCGGCCCCGGCTGAGGCGCGACGCGCTGCGATCGGCGGGGGGCGGCGGCAGGTCGCGCTCCGGCGGCGGATAACCGGCGGACGTGGGATAGGCGGTCTCAGCCGCGGCAGACGTGCGCTTGTCGGCGGCGGGCGGCGGTGGCAGCCGGGGCACCCCATGGCGGGTGAACAGATCGCTCACGCGCTGCCGCGCCTGGGCGTTGTGGTCCCCGGCCTGCTCCAGCAGACCGATCACCTCCGGATCGCGCGGGCTGAGCGCCAGCGCCTCCGCAAGGATATCGATCACATCATCCACTTCGTTCTCATCGCCCGCCAGATCCAGCCGGATGCGGGCCCGGCGCAGCAAGCCGCGCACCATCGTGCCGGAAGGCGTCGGCACACCGCCCGCCGCGCGCGCCACCTCGGCGAACAGCGCCTGCGCGGCGCCCTCCTGTGGGGTGTTCTTGGCATCGGTCAGCAGGCTGCGCGCATCATGCTCGAGGGCGGCCACTTCGCCCGCTTCAGGCGCAGCGCCCAGCGCGGCCAGGCGGCTGCGCAGCTCATCAATTCGTCGCTGAAGGTCGGGCATGCGCGTCCCTCTATCCGGTCGAAACGACCGCGAATGTTTGAACCTTAGCGCATTTGCAGGGTGGTCACAAGGGCAGAAAACCGCCGCTGGCAGGGCGGCAGACCGGCGGCCAGCCTGCTGCCTGTGCCATTTGCAGCGTGGGCTGCACGGTTGCAGGCAGTCGTGTTATGCTGTGCGGCATGGGCGCGCATACATCCCGCCGTCATCCCGCGCGGGCGAGGCCAATATGCCACAGAAGCACATCGTTGTCTTTCCGGTTCGCTCCTACGAATGTGACACCTACGGTCACGTCAACCAGACGCAGTACCTGCGCTATATGCAGGAGGCCGCCTTTCAGGCGTCCGCCGCTGTCGGCTACGATCCTGCGCGTTATGCCGCGCTCAACACCACCTGGATGATCCGCGAGCTGCAGATCGAATATCAGCATGCGCTGCTCTACGGCGACAGCGTCGAAGTCACCACCTGGGTGGAGGACTTCCGGCGGGTGCGCAGCCGGCGCATCTACGAGCTGAAGAAGACCAGCGGAGAGCCCGTCGCCCGTGCCGCCGTGGACTGGGTCTACCTCGATCGCAGCACCAGCATGCCCGTGCATGTGCCGCCGGAGATGGTCTATGCCTTCGCGCCAGACGAAGCGGACCGGATCGCCGGAGAGCGGCGGCCCGCCTTCCCCACACTGCCCCCCACGCCGCCCGGCGCCTATACCATGGAGCGCCAGGTGGAATGGCGCGATGTCGATCAGGCGCGGCATGTCAACAATGCCAACATCCTCGCCTATATGGAGGAGTGCAGCGTGCGCGCCGCCGCCGTGCGCGGCTGGCCGGTCAGCCGCATGGAGGCGCAGGGCTTCGGCATCATGGCGCGCAGCCATCACATCGAGTACCGCCAGCAGGCCGCGCTGGGTGATGCCCTGCGCGTGACCACCTTCCTGGCCGAGCCGCGCCGCAGCACCGTCTACCGCATCTACAGCGTGCGCCGCGCCGAAGACGATGCGCTGGTGGCGCAGTCGCGCTCGCAGTTCATGTGCGTCAACGTGCAGACGGGCGGGCTGATGCGCTTTCCCGATTTCTTCGTCGCGGAATTCGCCGACAGCATCGCCGAGGCGCCCGCCCATGAATGAGCTCGCGCTGATCGCCGGCATGGCGCTGGTGACATTCGCGGTGCGCTACCCGGTGCTGCTGCTGGTCAGCCGCGTGCCCATGCCGGAAGCGGTGTTTCGCGCGCTGCGCTATGTGCCGCCCGCCGTGCTGGCCGCGATCATCGTGCCGGCGGTGCTGATGCCGAAAGACGCTATTGATGTCTCGCCCACGAACAGCTATCTGGTGGCCGCCCTGGTGTGCGTGATCGTCGCGTGGCGCACCCGCCACCTGCTGTTCACCATCGTGCTCGGCATGGCGGCCATGCTGGGCTGGAGGGCCCTGACCGGGCAACTGTAGATCATGCACTACTTCGACGTGGATGTACTTCCCACAACGGCGGAACACCCGTACCTGGAGTTCCTGCGCGAGCCCTCCATGAGCGCGGGCATCTACCGGCTGGAGGCAGGCGGCGTGGACCTGCAGCAGCCACATACCGAAGACGAGCTGTACTACGTGATCAGCGGGCGCGGGCACATCCGCGTGGGCGACGAGGCGCGCGCGGTCGGCCCGGGCAGCCTGATCTACGTGCCCGCGCTGGTGGAGCATCGCTTCTTCGATATCGAAGCGGCGCTCACCATTCTGGTGTGTTTCAGCCCGGCGGAGTATTCCCGTCGGTCGCCATCGTCCTAGACTGCCAGCGGAGCATCGTCATGCGCAACGTCGCCATCGTGCTGTTCGAAGATGTCGAGGTCCTCGATTTCGCCGGTCCGTTTGAGATCTTCTCCGTCACCGGCCAGCGCAGCCCGGAAGGCGCTGCGTTTCACGTCTACACCGTCGCTGAGACCGGCGGGCTGGTCCCGGCGCGCAACAACCTGCTGGTGCAGCCGCATCACACGCTGGCCGACTGCCCCCCGCCCGATATCGTCGTCATGCCCGGCGGACGCGGCACACGCAGGCAGCAGCACAACCCGGCGCTGCTCGACTGGCTGCGCGCACAGGCCGCGCGTGTCGAGCTGATGACATCGGTCTGCACCGGCTCGCTGGTGCTGGGCGCGGCGGGCCTGCTGGATGGCCTGCATGCCACCACACACTACAGCGCCTACGACGAGCTGAGCGCGATCGCCCCCTCCACACTCGTGGATCGCGGGGTGCGCTTCGTCGACAACGGATTCATCATCACCTCGGCAGGGGTGCAGGCGGGCATGGATATGGCGCTGCATATCGTCGCCCGGCTGCATGGCCGCGATACCGCGCACGAGACCGCCGCCTATATCGAGTATCTGTGGGAGCCACGCGATTGAGCAACCGGGACGCCAGCACGTTCTTCCTCGTCATCGAAGGTTTGGATGGTTCCGGCAAGAGCGAGATCTCGCGCCGCCTGACCGCGCTGCTGCGCGCCACGATGGGCGATCGGGTGATGCTGACCTTTGAGCCGCACGACCCCTCAGCGGCGGGCCTGTTCATCCGCCAGGTGCTGACGCGCAAGATCGAGGCCACGCCGCGCACGCTGGCCCTGGCCTATGCGCTCAATCGCGCCGATCACAATCAGCGCGTCATTCAGCCCTTCCTCGACGCCGCGGATCCCGCGCACGGCGGCCGCATCGTCATCTGCGACCGCTACACGCTGTCCTCGCTGGTGTATCAGGCCGTCGCGCCGCTGACGATGGAGGACGTTTATGCGCTCAACGCCGCCGCGCGCAAACCCGATCTCATCCTGTTCATGGATGCCAGCGCCGCCACGTGCTACCGGCGCATGGGCAAGCGCGGCGGAGAGCGCGAGCTGTTCGACGAGCGCCTGAGCGAACGCCGTGAGCAGTATCAGCGCGGCATCGCCTTCCTGCGCGCGCGCAGCCAGCACATTGTCGAGGTGGATGCCAATCCTGACCTGCTGGACGTGCTCAACGGCATCATCGATGTGCTCAAGGCGCACGGCCCGGCCTGGATGAATATGCAGCGCCTGCTGCTGCTGGAGGAGACGAGCGCTCCGCTGGATGTGCTGCGCCGCGTCGATCCGGACAGCCTGATCAAGCGTGCACGTCAGGCCGTGCGTGCTTCCGGGATGTCGCTGGCCGATGCGCTCAAGGCAGAGGTGAACGCCGCCCTGCCCGCCGAGCTGGGCGGTCTGGCGCTGGCCGCGCTCGAACGCGCCGGCTATTCCATCGGCGAACGCTACTTCTTCGACGACGCGCCGCTCTACCGGCTGAATGCGCTGCTGCCACCCGAAGTGCCGCTCGGCGGCGCGGCCCTGCTGCTGCCCGAGACCGGGCGCTACGACGTGATCACGCGGGCGGTGCAGCATCTCGAAACCGACCCGCTCGCGCGCGGCTGCGCTTTCCTGCTGGCGTTCGACCCCGGCGCCGTCGATGCGCCGCTGCGACAGGTGGTGCGCGAGACCGGCACGCCGCTCTCGCTGGCGACGCGCGTCATCGGCCGGCGCTTCATCGTGCAGTCGCTGCTCAACAGCGCCGGGCAGTAGCCGGGGCAGTGCTCAGGGCGTGCGAAGCTGATTGAGCAGCGCAGTCGCCGCATCGAGCTGCCCCTGCAGCCCCTGCAGCAGCTCTGCTTCGCTGTTTGCGACGCTGCTCAGCTGGCCGGCGGTGCAGGCCGTGCCGAACGCCGCCCAACGCTCGCGCAGCAGCGCCAACCCGGCGTTCGTCAGGCTGGCCGCCTCATACAGCACCTGTGACGCGGTCTGCAGGCCGGGAGTGATCACGAAGTCCGGCGGGATCTGGCGCAGCGTGACGGTGTCCATGCAGCCGCCCGTCTGGCCGGACATACGCACATCATTCCAGTACTGCGCCAGCACCGCCGCCGGGCCACGCGAATTACTGAGCGAGACAAGGCTCACAATCGCCTGCAGATCGTCCATGACGCGCTGCGGATCGATGATCTCGATCGCCGTGGTCGCCACGGCAGTGGGAGCGCCGTCTGCAGGGACGGTGGTGGCAGTCGCAGCAGGTGCAGCAGCCTGCGCGGCGGCCAGCAGCGCATCGAGCGCGGGCAGCGCCTGAATCGCAGGGACGATGTCCGCATAGACCGGCCCGATACTGGCGGCTGTCATCGGCAGCCCGCCGAAGCACATGCTGTTGAACTGCTCACGCGCAGAGGCTTCGCGCAGCAGCATATCATTCAGCAGGTCCGCCGCCTGCGCCATCTCAGGGAGGGCCTGCGCGTCCTCCGCAGACATACGCATCGGCTGCATGGCCGTGTCGTAGTACGCCGCACAGTCAAAAGTCCCCCCACCCAGCAGCGTCTGGAATTGCGTCTGCAGGGTGTTCAGGTTGTCGCGCACCATCACGAAGCTGGGGCGCATGCTCGCCGCTATCGCAGACTGCTGCTGCAGATCGACCGTGGCGACCGTCCCCGGCAGCAGCCCGGCGAGCTGGCCCTGTGGCAACGCCAGCGCCGACACCAGCAGCACCAGCAGCGACAGCAGCAGCGCGATGATCGCCTTCACCCAGCGCCCGCGCGGCACACGACCGCCGAGCTTGCCCTGCATCTCCACGCGGGTGAGCAGCTTCACCACCTTCGCCTCTTTGCCTGTGGCGATCGCCTGGTCGATGGCGCGGAACTGCCCGAGCGCATACCCAGCCGCCGCGCGCACCCGCCTATCCTCGTCGTTGAGGAAGATCTGCACCAGCGGTTCGACCGCATCCCCGGCGGCGGCTTCGCCCAGCCAGCTCGCCGCAAACGCGCGTTCATGCGCATCTGTCGATCTCAGCGCCTCTATCATGTCCGCGATCTGCTGCTGCCGAACTGGCGAAAGCCCGTCAGTCATGTGGTTGCTCCATTGTGCGCACGCCGTACAGCATACAGCAAACACGCGAGGGTTCCAAGAATCGCAAAAGCACGGGCGATGCCGTGCTTTTGCGTCAGCGTGAATGGAGATGAAGCGCGCCGTCGAAGGCGGATTACTGCCCGCTGCGCAGGTAGGCGATCAGCGCCTGCAGTTCGGCGTCGGTCAGTTCCGGATGACCACCGCGATAGGCGTGCGTGTAGGCGTTCAGCCCCCACTGCGGCGGCTGCGCAAGCGTGAGCATGGCGAAGATCTCATCGTCCGTCATGGTGGTCTGCGCCAGCGCCGCGCGGTCTGCATGGCAGGTCGAGCACGACCAGGCGTAGGCAGCGGCACCCGATGAGCCATCGGCGCGTTCAGGCGTCTGCGATGTGCCCATCTGGGCGAGCGGAGGCAGCGCCAGCTCGCCCGAAGCGCCAGCCGCCGGCACGATCACCGAGGCGTCGAGCGCATTGAGCGGCAGCGGCTGGAACGGACGCACCGTCGCCTGGACCACGGGCTCCTGCGCGGCTTCCGTCGGCGCTTCAGCCACCTGCTGCGCCGGTGCGTCGCCCACCGCCGCGCCGTTGAGCGAGCGGATGTACGCGACGACGTTGTACAGATCGGCATCCGTCAGCGCGGGGTTGCCGCCCTTGGCCGGCATGACCTGCCCGGTGCTGTTGAGCGGATCATCGATGCCGCGGCCCACATTCAGGAATGCCACAAGCTGCGCATCGGTCTGGCCGGTGACGAACGGGCTGTCGATCAGCGTCTTGCCCAGTCCCAGCACCCCACGCCCGTCCATGCCGTGGCAGGCGAAGCACAGGCCGGCGTAGATCTGGCCGCCCGCGGCGACCGCCTGCTCGGTGTAGGCTGCCGGCTGGGCCTGCGCCACTTCCACGACAGCCGCTTCCGTCGGGGCGGCCTGCACCGTCGGCGGCAGGCTTGCGATCGTCGGCTGCGCGGACACAGTCGTCGGCGCGGCAGCGACTTCAGCCGGCGCCTCGGTCGGCGGTGGCAGCACGCCAGCCGGGATCACCTGGCCGGAGAGCACCGCCACCAGCACCACCGCCAGCAGGCCAAACAGGATCAGAACTGCGAAGACGCCGCCGCTGGACTGGCCGTCCTGCTCAGGCGTCGACGAAGGCATCTGGCTCATTCAGATTCCCCTTACTCCTGCACGACCACAGCCGTCACCATGCCGAACATGCCATCGCGGCCTTCAGCATGTGACAGGATGTGGCAGTGATAAGCCCACGCGCCGGGGACGTCGCAGTCGATCAGCACGTCGTAGCGCTCGCCCGGGGCGATATTCAGCGTATCCACCATGTAGGGCATCGGCAGGTTGAAGCCGTCCTTGGCGATGACCAGCTGCGGCAGGCCGTGCAGGTGCATCGGGTGGATCATCAGGCCTTCGTTGAAGTAGCGCACGCGGATGCGATCGCCCAGCTTGGCGACGATCGGCTGCGTGTACGGGAAGCCCTTGCCGTTGATGGTGAAGCCCAGCGACGAGTCGTTCAGGATGAAGTTGTACTCGGCGCTCACCTGCGGCTCGCGCGATTTGTCGCGCGGCTCGACGATGAACGCGCCCAGCAGGCCGCGCGTGTTCTGCTCGGCGGAGTTGTGGTGCGAGTGATACATGTGCGAGCCGTAGTTGATCACGTCGAATTCGTACACGAACTCGCTGCCGGGGGTGATCGGCGGCTGGGTGATGAACGGCACGCCGTCCATGTTGTTCGGCAGGCGAAGGCCGTGCGGGTGAACCGCCGTGCTCTGCGTCATCTCGTTGCGCACCACCAGGCGCACGCGGTCGCCTTCGGTCACGCGAATCTCCGGGCCGGGCACGACGCCGTTGTACATCATCGCGTTGTACGTCATGCCGCCGCCGGTATCCCACAGCCCTTCCGTACAGGTGATGCGGAACACCTTGACGTCGCCGTCCATCTCATATTCCAGCGGCACGCCCCAGAAGGTCGGGTCGGCGCCGATGTTGTTGAGGTAGATGTCCACACCTTCCTGGTGATGCAGGTCCATCGCTTCCCAGTCGGGAACCTGCGCCTGACTCACCGCGACGGGCGTCGAGGTGTGATCTTCCTGTGCCGCAGCGCGCATGACGTTCGAGCCCAGCAGGGCGGCGCCTGTACTGCCCACGGCTGTCCCGGCGATCTTCAGAAAATCACGGCGACCCATGTTTCCGGTCATGGCTGACTATCTCCCTGAATGGTCTTTCATCCAGCATTAATGTTAGAACTGCTGCATGACGCAATCAATCCGGCAGCCGCGGGAAAAATTAGGCAACCTGCACGAATTTATACTTGACGTAATGTTTTGCTGATCTGTGTATTTTTTAATATCATGCTCATTTTTATCAGCATAATCAGCATTACTCATGAAAGCCTTCTACAGCGACACCTTCGTCCTGCCCCTGCCCCCCGACCACCGCTTCCCGATGGCGAAGTATCGCCTGCTGTATGAACGGGTGCAGCAGGCGGGCATGCTGGCGGAGCGCGATATTCTGCCAGCGCAGCCCGCCCCGATCGCCGCCCTGCAGCGCTGCCACGACGACAGCTACATCGCGCGGGTGCTCGGCGGCGGGCTGAGCACCCGCGAACAGCGCCGGATCGGCTTTCCGTGGTCCGAGGCGCTGGCCCGGCGCTCCGTGCGCACCGTGGGCGCGACGCTGGATGCCTGCCGCGCAGCTTTCGACGATGGCGCCGCGGTCAATCTCGCTGGCGGCACGCACCACGCCTGCCGTGATCATGGGGAGGGGTACTGCCTCTTCAACGACGCCGCCGTGGCCGCGCGCGCCATGCAGGCGGAAGGCCGCGTCCGCCGCGTCGTCATCCTCGATCTCGATGTGCATCAGGGCAACGGCACAGCCCAGATCCTGCAGGACGACCCCACCATCTTCACCTTCTCCATCCACGGCGCAAAGAACTTCCCCTTCCACAAGGAGCGCAGCAGCCTTGATATCGAGCTGCCCGATGGCACGGGCGACGAGCGCTATCTGCTGCTGGCGGAAGAGGGCGTGCGCCGGGCGATCGCCGCTTCAGGCGCCGACCTGGCGATCTACCTGGCGGGTGCGGACCCGTTCATGCACGACCGGCTGGGACGCATGGCGCTGACCAAGGCAGGGCTGGCCGAGCGCGACCGCATGGTGCTGGAGCAGTGCCGCGCGGCGGGCCTGCCTGTCGCCATCGCCATGGCCGGCGGCTATGCGCCAAACGTCGACGACATCGTGGATATCCACGCGGAGACTGTACGCATCGCCGCCACGCTGGCCGGCTGACCCCCGCCTTCAGGCCGGCGCACTCTCGCGCACGACCACGCTGTCGCCCACGCACACCGTCCCCACAGCGCGATGGATGAGGTTCTGGCCGAACATCACCTTGCCCTGCGGCGTGCGGCGGAAATCTGCCAGCGTCGCCAGCGGCTCGCGCGCATCCACCACCACGCCGCGAGCCGGGTCCACCGTGGTGATCGCACATCGCGGGCACGGCTTGACCACATCGAACGGCAGCCCGCCGATGGCGATGCGCCGCCAGTCGTCCTCGGCGAAGGGGGTGCTGCCGCTGACGACGATGTTCGGGCGAAACCGACGCATCTCCAGCGCCGGAACGCCGCGCTGTGCCAGCCGCGCGTTCAGCGCATCCAGCGACGCCCGTCCGATCAGCAGCACCGGATAGCCATCGGTGAACGTGGTGGTGGCAGGCGCGCGCGCGTACTCCGGATTGACGGCCCGTCCGCCGCCCTCCGGCAGGCGATACAGCCGCGCCGCGTACCCCAGCCACGCCTCCAGCCAGGGCGCCGCAGCCGGCACCGGCTCGGCCAGCACGGTGTCGCCCCAGATCACCACCGGCTCGGCAGGAGCGCCCGCCCCCGCCAGCGCCACATCCAGCGGCGATGCACCCGGCGCCTGCAGGCGCAGCGCATCGCCCGCCAGGGCAGGCTGGATCAGCGCCAGCCGCGGCTCCTCCCGCTGGCTGAGGAAACGCGGCGGGCCACCCTCGCTCAGCGCGATCATCCAGCGCCGGTCCAGCACCGGGCCATCCGCATCGAGCGTCAGCGAATCCAGCGCAATCCCCGCGCACGACTTGACCGGATAGAAGGTGAGGGACTGTACGTGCAGGCCAGCAGACATTGTGTTTCTTCTCACAATTGATCGTTCGATTTTCAGCATGTGGCCCTTATAATAAACGGTCACAGCCTACAGAGCGACGATGTTTCGAGAGGCAGCCCATGGCGAAGATCGGCCTGTTCTACGGAAGCAACACCGGCAACACGGAGAGTATTGCCTACATCATCAAGGAAGAATTCGACAAGATCCTGCCCGGCGCGGTGGAAGTGCACAATATCGGCCGCTCCACCCCGGAAGACATTCTTCGCTACAACCTGCTGATCATGGGCATCCCCACCTGGAATACCGGTGAGCTGCAGGACGACTGGGACGCCTTCATGCCCAAGTTCAACAGCATGGACATGAATGGCAAGAAGGTGGCGCTGTTCGGCCTGGGCGATCAGAACGGCTACGGCTTCAATTTCCTCGATGCCGTCGGCATCCTTGCCGACAAGGTGATGGAGCGCGGCGCGCAGGTGTGGGGCCTGTGGTCCAACAAGGCCTATCAGTTTGAGGAGTCCAAGGCGCGAATCGACGAGTTCTTCCTCGGCCTGGGCATCGATGAGGTCGGGCAGACGGAAATGACGCGCCCGCGTATTCAGCAGTGGGTGAAGGACGTCAAGGCGGAATTCGGCCTGTAACGGCCTGCCATGGCGCTTCCGCAGCACATGCGCGCCGTCGTGCTGCACCACTACCGCGACGGCCACCATCATCTGACGATCGAACAGCGTGCGCTCACGCCGCCCGGCCCGCATGACGTGGTGGTGCGCATCGCAGCGGCCGCCGTGCACCCGGCAGATCTGGTGTTTGTGCAGGGGCGTTATGGCGTGCGCAAGCCGCTGCCCACCGTCCCCGGCTTCGAGGGCATGGGCGAGGTCGTGCAGGTTGGCGCTGCGGTTGATCGCTCGTGGCTGGGCCGGCGCGTCGCGTGCATGTCCGCTGAACACGACGGCACCTGGGCGGAGTACCTGACCACGCCGCACATCAACGTGCTGCCCATCCCGGACGATCTGCCGGAAGCACTGGCGGCCATGCTGTTCGTCAACCCGCTCACCGCCTGGGCGCTGCACGACATCGCCCGGCAGGCCGGCGCGGCCTCGCTCATCCAGACGGCGGCGGCCAGCGCGCTGGGCCGAATGCTCATCCGCCTGTGCGCCCGCAGCGGTATCGAGAGCATCAACATCATCCGCCGCGACGAGCATATCGCTGGCCTGCAGGATGCCGGCGCGCGCTACATCCTCAACAGCACCGAGCCCACTTTCGAGAAGCACCTGCGCGCCCTCACCCGCTCCATGCACACGAGCATCGCCTTCGACGCCGTTGGCGGCAGGCTTAGCGGGCAGATCCTGCGCGCGCTGCACACCGGCGGCACGCTCTGTCTGTACGGTTCGCTGGCGGCAGAGCCTGTCGAGATCAGCATCGATCAGATCATCTTCCGCAGCAAACACATCCGCGGCTTCTGGCTGTCGCTGTGGATGCGCGAAAACGGGCCGGAGACACGCGCGCAGGCCCTGGCAGATATTCTGGCACAGCGCCAGGATTACACGCCGGCGATCGCCGGGCGCTATCCGCTGGAGCGCGCCCATGATGCGCTGGACGCCTACGCCGCCGACATGACGCGTGGCAAGGTGCTGCTGGTCCCGCGCATCTCCTGAGCGCGGAGGCTGTTAAGAAGCTGCAAAAACTCCCTGCACGGGACTTGAGTGTGCTTGACAGGTAATGAGAAAATTTATACTGTAAAGGCAGCGTGCTCCAACAGACGCCAGCACTTCAGATCGGACGCGTGAGTCGTGAAACAGGCCGCAAACGGGTACGTCAGCAATCGGGTGTTGAAGATCAACGTCGGCTTTGTGCTGGCAGCGGGCCCGGGGTACATTCACGACACGCATTTCGATGTGCCACCGGTGCGCGTGGCCGAAGATGTCGATCTGACGTACATCCGCGGCCCGCTGCGCCTCAGCCGCACCAAAGAGGGCGTGCTGGTGCAGGGTCAGCTTCAGGTCGGCGTGCAGGATGAGTGCTATCGGTGCCTCAGGCCGATTGAGCGCGAGCTGCTGATCGATATCGAAGAGCTGTACGCCTATCCTACGCCGAACGGCTCCGAGTTCGTGATCGGCGAGGATGCGATGCTCGAACTGGCTCCCCTACTGCGCGCTGAGGCGATCATCGCAGACGCGCGCGGCGCGCTGTGCCGGCCCGACTGCAAGGGCCTGTGCGCGGGCTGCGGCGTGAACCTGAATGATGGGCCGTGCGTCTGCGAGCAGGACGTCGATCCGCGCTTCGCCCAGCTTCGGGATCTGCTGAACGACAAGTAACGCAATCTGTCTGAACAACTGCATCTTCTTGTGGAACACAGACGTAAGGGTGGTGGGCTGTGAGCAGCTACGATCGCGCCTTTGATGCTTCTTTCGACGACTCTGGTTTTGGGGACATGCCCGGGGACGATGAGGCGGAATTCGAACCAGACTTCATGCCGTCCGACGTCGATATCGTTGAGATGGACGAGGACTGGAGCGATGACGCGCTCGACGATGAACTGACGGAAGCGACCTTCGGCGATGAGAGCGATGTCGTCGGGCTGTATCTGCGCGATACCGCGCGCGTCCCGCTGCTTGCCCTGGAGGACGAACTGCGGCTGGCCGCGCAGATCGAGGCCGGCGCAGAGGCCGCGCGCAGGCTGCGCAGCAACCCCTGCAGCGCGCAGTGCGTTGAATGGGAGCAGTCCGTCTGCGCGGGACAGGCAGCGCGTGAGCATCTGATCGCGGCCAACACACGACTGGTGGTCTCGGTCGCCAAGCACTACGTCAATCGCGGCGTACCGTTTCTCGATCTGATCCAGGAGGGCAACCTCGGCCTGATGAAGGCCGTCGAGAAGTTCGACCACCGGCGTGGCTTTCGCTTCAGCACTTACGCCACCTGGTGGATCCGCCAGTCCGTCGCGCGCGCCGTCGCCGATCAGGGCCGCACCATCCGCGTGCCCGTGCATATGAGCGAACGCATCCGCCAGGTGTACCGCGCCGCGCGCACGCTCGAACAGGAGCATGGCCGCAAGCCCACGCCAGAGGAAATCGGGGCAGCGCTGCGCATCGATGCGCGAAAGGTGCGCTGGATGCTGCGTGTCTCGATGCCGCCGCTCAGCCTGGAACGGCCGGTGGGAGAAGACGACGACAGCGAATTGGGCCAGTTCGTCGAAAATGACAGCGTGCCCAGCCCGGCGCAGAGCGCCTACGACACGCTGCTGCGCGAGAAGCTGAACGCGCTGCTGGAGACGCTCAGCCCGCGCGAGGCGCGCATCCTGCGCCTGCGCTTCGGCATGCTCAACGGCAGAAGCCACACGCTGGAGGAAGTCGGTGAGACATTCGGGCTGACGCGTGAACGCATCCGCCAGATCGAGGGCAAGGCGCTGCGCCGGCTGCGCCACCCGCGCCGCAGCCGCCAGCTGCGCGACTATCTGAGCTGAGGGGCTGCTACAGCAGCGGCGCCTTGTCCATCTCGGCGTAGTCGCACGCCAGCTCGCGCCATGCCCGCCCCAGCCGGCGCAGGCCTTCCTCAATCTCATCCGGCCGCTGCGCCGCGAAATTCAGGCGCAGGCGGTAACTTCCGCCGTTATTGGTGTAGAACATGTTGCCGATGGCATAGGCCACGCCGGTCTGAATGGCGGAGATGTACAACTCCGAGGCCGTCGGGCCGGTCCTGGGCAGCTCAATCCACAGATACAGCCCGCCCTGCGGCGTGTTCCAGCGCGAGCCAGGCGGCAGGTAACGTGCTGCATGTTCCAGCGCGCAGTCGCGGCGGCGGCGCAGCTCGCGGTTATTGCGCTCAAGCTGCTGCGCCAGCACCCCGCGCTCCAGCATCAGATGGACTGCGCGCTGATTGAGCGCCGGCGTGGAGATATCGGCGGCCTGCTTGACGCGCACCAGCCGCTCGAAATGCGCGTTGTCGCAGATGACATAGCCGATGCGCATGCCCGGCAGCAAATTCTTCGTGAACGCGCTGGCGTGAATGACGATGCCCTTCTCGTCCAGCGCCTTGAGCGGCGGCAGTGACTCGCCCTCAAAGCGAAACTCGTGATACACGCCATCTTCCAGCACCGGGATGTTGTACTCGGTCGCCAGGTTCAGCAGCTGGCGGCGGCGGTGCAGCGGCATCACCACACCGGTCGGGTTCTGGAAACTGGGCATAACGTAGATCAGCCGCGGAGCCTGATCGAGGATGGCATTCTCCAGCATATCCAGCCGGATACCGTCGTCATCCACCGGAATGCCATGCATGCTGATGCGGCGCGTGCGCGCGATATCGATCACGCCGATGTATGTCGGATTTTCGGTGATGAGCAGGTCCCCTTCGGAAAGCAGCGCCTGAATGACCAGGTCGAGCGCCTGCTGCGTGCCGCCGGTGATGAGCACCTGATCGGCGCTGCAGCGGATCCCCAGCGCGCTGACGTAGTCGCGCACGGTGGCGCGCAGCGGCCCGTAGCCTTCGGCCTGCTCGTACATCAGCGCGCGCGCACCATCCCGCTCCAGCACGGAATTCAGCGCATGACGCAGATGCTGCACCGGGAAGAACTCGGCTGGCGGAGCGCCCGTGCCGAAGTTGATCACGCCGGGCTTGCGCGCCAGCCGCATCATCTCGCGCAGCGAGCGATCTGCCACCGGCGGCTGATCGTGCGGGTGCGTCACGTGGTGCGCAGCCGATGGCGCCGGCGGCTGCGCAGCCGGCTCATGCTCTCCCGCCACGAACGTGCCGCGCCCGGCATGAGCGCTCAGATAGCCCTCTGCACGCAGCTCTGCATAGGCGTTGACCACGCTGATCCGGCTGACATTGAGCTGGCGCGCCAGGTCGCGGCTGGCTGGCAGGCGCGTGCCCGCAGGCAGGCTGCCGCTTTCGATCTGCGCGCGCACGTGGCGGATGAGCTGCCGGTAGATCGGCTCCTCACTGTTGCGGTCCAGCGGGATGAGAAATGAGGTTGTCACCATGCGAGGCTCCGGAACTGAGCGCCGGGAAGCGGACGAATGGTCATCGTATCTCCAAATAAGTCCAGCATCAGTCCATTCGATTATAGCGGGATTTGCGCGCGATTGGCCGCTGAGTTCCCACCGCCATTGGTCCCGCTGCAGCATAAAAAACAGACGGCCCACAGGCCGCCTGCGCATCGGTCGAATGACGGACAAACGCCAGACTACGACTCCGGATCGACGATCAGCACCTGGCTGAACACGACAGCGGCCACCTCAGCCGTGGCCCGCTTGGCTGGCGGCGGTGGAGTGGCAGGGGCCGCCTCCGTCTCCTCATCCTCCGAAACCTGGGTGAAGATCGTCGCGAAGGTGCCCAGTGCCAGCAGATTGTCGATCGCGTCCTCGATCGCCTCGGCCGTCAGTTCACCGATGACGACATGCGGCGTCTCCAGCGCGGCGTAACGCACAGGCGGCGCATCCGGAAGCGACTTGCCGACCTCGTAACTCAGCTGCATCTGGCGCAGCAGGAACGGCAGCGTGACGAACGGAGCGGTGTAGTACACCCCGCCTTCCATCTCCACGATGACATCACACGCATCGCAGGCGCCGGAGTCCACATGCCTCTCCAGCGAGATCCGTTTCGGGATGAGCAGCGCAGTTGAATTCATGATTGATCTGCCTTCTACAGCGCAGCCTTCAGGGCGCGCGCAGCGTGCGATTTCGAAGTGCCCTGATGCGAGAATATGCCATAAAGGCGTGCGGTGTCAATCATCGTGGCACAACACATCGCTGAATGCGTCCGTCTGCCAGTCACCAGACGGTTCAGAAAAATGCGCGCAGCCGCGTTCGGGTCTTTGGTTTCCGGATGCCCCTGACGGCTTCTGTCCAGCAGCAGCACTGTGCTTGCCTGCAGGCGGCAGTCCTCCTCCGGTCTCCGCTACAGCCGACTCCGTTCGGATGCGTTATGAATGGCGCGAGCGCCTCGTGCTGAGGAAAGGGCAGACCATCGAGGAATGGAGTGGCGTTCACCGCGGAACGGCGTTCGAAGTTGCGCCAGTCAGTTGAGGCTGGTGGGATTCGAACCCACACGCCCGCGAAGGGCAAAAGTTTTTAAGACTTTCGTGTCTGCCGTTCCACCACAGCCCCGTGCGCGTTAGTGTAGCACCTCCCGGAATTCGGCGTCAACGCTGCGGCGAGGCGGGCCGGCGGCGGCGCGCGGACCTCGCACCGCCGCATCCCGGGCGCAGGCATGGCCGTGCCGCCTCCCTGTGCGATACAATCCCCGCACTGGCTGCTCGGAGAGAGTGCGGAGACTTGCGGCATGATGCTCTTCTTTAACGGCCGGGTCCACACGCTGGATCCGCGCACGCCCTTTGCAGATGCGGTGCTGGTGGACGACGACGGGCGCGTTCGCTTCGCCGGCATGCTCGAAGACATGAACACGGTCGGGCAGCTGGCGAACCTCGTTCGTATCGACCTCGAAGGCCGGACGCTGCTGCCGGGTTTCAACGACGCGCACGTCCACATCTGGAAGCTTGGGCTGCTGCTGACTGTGCAGGTGGACGCCCGCGCCGAGGCCGCGCCGAACCTCGCCGCCGTCGTCGCGCGCTTCCGCGAGCGCGCCGCCGTCACGCCCGCCGGAAGCTGGCTGACCGGGCGCGGCTACAACGAGGTCGAGCTGCCGGAGCACCGCCATCCCACCCGCGCCGATCTCGATGCTGCCAGCACGGCGCATCCGATCGCGCTCACGCGCACCTGCGGCCACATGCTGGTCGCCAATTCGCACGCGCTGGCCCTGGCCGGCATCACCCGCCACACGCCTGATCCCCCCGGCGGCGTGATCGTGCGCGACAGCGACGGCGAGCCCACCGGCCTGCTGCAGGAGACCGCGCAGGGGTTGATCACCCGAGTCATCCCCGATACCGATGACGCCACGATGGCCGCTGCCATTCGCGCCTGCCATCAGCATCAGCTTGCGCTGGGCATCACCAGCGCCACCGACCCGCTGCTCGCCCCACTGCATCTACGCGTGTACCGCCAGATGGATGCCGCCGGTGAACTCGCCGTGCGTACCAATGGCCTGCCCATTCGCCGGCCGGATGGCGGCACCGAGACCCTGCCGCTACCGGCGCGCACGCTCACGCCGATGCTGCGCGTCGACACCGTCAAGTTCTTCGCGGATGGCGGGCTGAGCGGGGCGACCGCCGCCATCTCCGAGCCGTACCGGCAGACGGGGACCACAGGCGTGCTGCGCTTTGACGACGACGAGCTGTTCGCGCTGATGCTGGAAACGCATCGCGCCGGGCTGCGCATCGCCACGCACGCCATCGGTGATGTCGCTATCGAGCAGGTGATCACGGCCTATGAGCGGCTGGAGCATGCCGTGCCCGGCACGGGGCTGCGCCACCGCATCGAACATCTCGGCCTGCCCAGCCCTGCCCATCTGGAGCGCTGCCGCGCGCTCGGCGTGATCGCTGTGCCGCAGACCATCTTCCTGCATGCGCTGGGCACCACCTACCGCCGCTATCTGCCCGAATCGTTCTTCCCACGCTGCTATCCGGTGCGATCAATGCTCGATGCCGGCCTGACGGTGGCGCTCTCCTCCGACGCACCCGTCGTGCCCGATGACAACCCGCTGATGGGCATGAAGGCCGCGCGCGATCGCCAGGACAGCCGGGGTGAGCCGATCGCGCCGGAGCAGGCACTCACCCCCTATGAGGCGTTGTACGCCTACACGATGGGTGGGGCCATCGCCAGCGGAGACGCAGACAACCGCGGCAGCCTGAGCGCCGGCAAGTGGGCCGACATGATCGTGCTCAGCGGTGATCCGCTCGAAACGCCCACAGAACGCCTGCCCGAGCTGCGCGTCGAGCGCACATACGTCGGCGGCCGGCTGGTGTATGAGGCATAGGCCGCGCGCGCGCTCGTTCAGCATGAACAAGAATGTGGGGCCGGGCAGGCAGGTTGCGGTAGCATCCTTGCGTCTGCCTCGTGCAGTCCACTGGGCTGGTCTTCGCGCAGACTGCCTGCGCAGCGCCTGCCCGCGTACGCAAGGATGAACGCTATGTCCACCGATCTGCAGATCGCCCGCGCCGCCCACCTGCAGCCGATCACCCGCATCGCTGAGGAGATGGGGCTGCCGCCTGACCTGATCGACCTGTACGGCAGCCCACATGTGGCCAAGATCAATCTGGAAGCGCTGGAGCACGTGCGCAGCAGGCCGCAGGGCCGCTACGTCGTCGTCACCGCGATCACGCCGACGCCGCTGGGCGAGGGCAAGACCACCACGCTGGTCGGGCTGGGCCAGGCCTTCCGCCATCTGGGCAAGCGCGCGGTGATCGCGCTGCGCCAGCCTTCGCAGGGGCCGACGTTCGGCATCAAGGGCGGGGCGGCGGGGGGCGGGCACGCCCAGGTCGTGCCGATGGAGACCTTCAACCTGCATCTCACCGGAGACATCCACGCCGTCAGCGCCGCCAACAACCTGCTGGCGGCCATGATCGACAACCGCCTGCTGCGCGGCAACCCGCTCAGCATCGATGCCGAGTCCATCACATGGAAGCGCGTGCTGGATATCAACGACCGCGCGCTGCGCCAGATCATCATCGGGCTGGGCGGTCGTGCCGAAGGTGGTGTGCTGCGCGAGACCGGCTTCGACATCGCCGTCGCCAGCGAGGTGATGGCGATCCTGGCGCTGACGAGCTCGCTGCGCGACATGCGCGAGCGCTTTGGCCGCATCGTCATTGGGCTGACGCATGACCGCAAGCCGGTGACCGCCGAGCAGATCGGCGCGGCGGGCGCGATGACCGTGCTCATGCGCGATGCCATCCGCCCCAATCTGCTGCAGACGCTGGAAAACACCCCGGCGCTCGTCCACGCCGGTCCGTTCGCCAACATCGCACACGGCAACAGCAGCGTGCTGGCGGATCAGATCGGCATCCGCTGCGGCGATTTCCTGCTGACCGAGGCTGGCTTCGGAGCGGATATCGGCGCGGAGAAATTCTTCAACATCAAGTGTCGCGCCAGCGGGCTGACGCCGGATGCCGCGGTGCTGGTGTGCACCGTGCGCGCGCTCAAGTCGCACAGCGGCCGCTATCGCGTGGTGGCGGGCAAGCCGCTGCCGCCGGAGATGCTGGAGAACCGTCCGGGCGATGTCGAAGCCGGGGCAGCCAACCTCATCCAGCAGATCGGCATCGTCCGGAAGCACGGCGTGACGCCGGTGGTGGCGATCAACGCCTTCGAGAGCGATCACCCGGAGGAAATCGCCGTCATCCAGCGCGTCGCCGAGCAGGCCGGCGCGATCGGCGCAGCAGTCGCCACGCACTTCCGCGATGGCGGGCAGGGCGCGGTGGCGCTGGCCGAGATGGTGACGCAGGCCGCCGAAGCGCCTTCGCACTTTCAGCCGTTGTATGCGCTCGAACAGCCGTTGAAGGCCAAGATCGAGACCATCGCGCGGGAGGTGTACGGTGCGGGCAGCGTGGCGTTTGAGCCGCTGGCAGAGCGCCAGCTGCGCGATTATGAGGCCAACGGCTTCGGCCATCTGCCGATCTGCATGGCCAAGACGCACCTCAGCATCAGCCACGATCCGGCGCTGAAGGGCGCGCCCAGCGGCTACACCTTCCCGGTGCGCGAGGTGCGCGCCAGCGTGGGTGCGGGCTTCATCTACCCGATCTGCGGCGACATGCGCACTATGCCCGGCCTGTCCGAGCATCCGGCGGCGGAGCTGATCGACCTGGACGAATATGGCGAGATCACCGGGCTGTCGTAGCCGGCTGCACGGCGCTTACCGATGCTGACCGGCCCGCAGATCCTCCTCAGCGCCATCGTGCTGGCCGCGCTGGCGCTGGTGATGTCTGGCCGCGTGCGCGCCGATCTGGTCGCACTGCTGGTGCTGCTGGCGCTGCCGGTGGCGCAGCTGGTCACGCCAGCCGAGGCGCTGGCGGGGCTGTCCAACCCGGCCATCCTCACGCTGGTCGGGCTGTTCATGCTGTCGCATGCGCTGGAGGAGAGCGGCGCCGCGCAGAAGCTGGCCAGCGCGATGCGCCGCGCCGGCGGCCAGAGCGAAGCGCGGCTGGTGCTGCTGTTCATGGGCGCTGGGGCGGTGCTGTCGCTGGCGATGAACAACGTCGCCGCTGGCGCGGTGCTGCTGCCGGTCGCCATTCAGGTGGCCGACGACTCCGGTGTGCCCGCCTCGCGGCTGCTCATCCCGCTGTCGTTCGGCACGATGGTCGGCGGCATGGCGACATACTTCACCACCGCCAACATCGTCATCAGCGGCGTGCTGGTCTCCAGCGGCCTGCCCGGGCTGGGCATGGCCGACTTCCTGCCCACCGGCGGGCTGATCGCGCTGGGCTGCATCGCCGGCATGGTCTGGCTGGGGCGCCGGCTGCTGCCGCGCCGCCCGTCGGTCGGTCAGGAGGCCGGCGCCGCTTCGCTCAGCCGTGCGCTGGCGCAGACCTATCAGCTCGACGAGCGCCTGTGGGAGATGCGCCTGCTGCCCACCTCACGCCTGGCCGATCAGCCGATCAGCGCCAGCGGCATCGGTCACGAACTCGGCCTGATGATCATCGCGATCTGGCGTAATCACCACGCCATCCTCAATCCAGACCCCGCGGAGCTGCTGCGCCCGGGCGACTATCTGCTCATCATGGGCCGCGAGGACCGCGTGAAGGAGCTGCAGACGTGGGGCTTCGCCCTCGGTCGCGATCCGGATTCGCGCTGGGCGCAGCAGCTCACGGTCGATCTGACCGAAGTCATCATCCCGCCGCGTTCGCAGATCATCGGCCAGTCGCTGCAGGACCTGCGCTTTCGCGACAAGTACGGGCTGACCTGCGTGGCGCTGTGGCGCGAGGGGCGCAGCTATCGCACAGACGTCGGCAAATTCCGCCTGCAGGTGGGCGACGCGCTGCTGATGGTGGGCAATCCGGCGCGCATCGCCCGAATCAGCCGCGATCCCGATTTTCTGGTGATGCGCAGCGCGCACCAGGCGCGGCCACGCCGCCCGGAGAAGATGGGCGTGGTGCTGGCGGTCACGCTGATGGCCCTGCTGGCCTCGGTGCTGGAGCTCGCGCCGATCTCGCTGGCGATGCTGGGCGGGGCGCTGGCGGTGGTGCTGCTCGGCGGGCTGGATATGGACGACGCCTACCGCGCTGTCGAATGGCGGGTGCTCTTCCTGATCGCCGGATTTCTGCCGCTCAGCACCGCGCTCATCAACACCGGGCTGGCGGAGAGCATCGGAGGCACGCTGGTGTCAGTGTTCGGGTCGCTGGGCGCGCTCGGGTTCGCCAGCGGCGTGTTTCTGGTGGCGATGGCGATCACCCAGGTGGTGGGCAGCCAGGTGGCCGCGCTGATCATCGCGCCGATCGCGGTGGCCTCGGCGCAGCAGCTCGGCATCAGCCCGCAGACGATCGGGCTGGCGGCGGCGATCGGCTGTTCTGCCGCCTTCCTCACGCCGATGTCGCACGCGGTCAACGTGCTGATGATGGGACCCGGCGGCTACCGGCCCGGTGACTTCCCGCGGGTGGGCGCGCTGATGCTGGCGATCACCTTTGGCATGCTGCTGCTGGGGCTGGTGCTCTTCCGGGGCTTCTGATCAAACGCGCACTTGTACTGTACAATGCCAGCATCGGCACATGAGGACTCCTGCGTGTGATCTCGCGCATCATCGTGCGCTGCTGCGCCGCCCTGCTGGCAGCTGCGACAGCGGTTATCGGCGTGGCCATGCTGATCGGGGCGGCGGCGCGCGGCCCGCAGATCGCCTTCGACAGCGCGCGCAGCGGCGCGGAGGAAATCTACCTGCTGGATGTCGCGCGCGGGTTGGTCGCCCGGCTGACACGCGGCCCCGGCATGAACATCGGCCCGGCCTGGTCGCCGGATGGCGAGCGCATCGCCTATGTCGCGCTGGTGCAGCCCGGCGGCGAGAACTGGGTGATGAGCATGCGCTGGGATGGCCGGGATGTGCGCCGCATCGCGCCGGTGCAGCTGAACGGCTGGAACAACTCTCCGCTGGCATGGTCGCCCGACGGCGCGAGCATCGCCTACGCCACCGTCAGCACCAGCGGTGGCAGCCAGGGCCTGTACCGCATGCACGCCGATGGCAGCGCGCCTCAGCGGCTGATCACGACCAGCGGCAGCGCGTATTCGCCGACGTGGTCGCCAGAAGGACGGCTGGCATTCGCCTGGGCGCCGGTCGCCAACACCGATATCTTCGTGCTCGATCCGGCGCAGACCGGCGCCGTGCGCCCGCAGCGCGTCACGGACAGCTATTACACAGATACCGCGCCGGCCTGGTCGCCGGATGGGGCGTGGATCGCCTTCATCTCCGATCGGGCGGGCAGCAGCGATGTGTACCTGATGCGCCCGGACGGCAGTGACCTGCATGCCCTCACCCAGACGCCTGAGCGCGAGGGCAATCCGGCCTGGTCGCCGGACAGCGCCATGCTGGCCTTCAGCGCCATGCGCGATGGCGTGCAGACCCTGTATCTGATCGGGGCTGGCGGCGGCGATGAACGCCCGCTGCTGGCCGTGCCCGGGCAGGACAGCCGCCCGGCATGGCGCCCCTCCTAGACCACCACACGCAGAGAGGACGAGGATACCCCCATGCAGAAATGGTTCGTGCTGGCCGCAGCAGCGCTGATCGCAGCGCCCGTCATCGCGCAGGACTCCGCCGCCATCCCGCCGACGCTCAATGAGCAGATGAATACGCTGATTGGTGTCACGGAAACGATGCGCGGCCTGGACACACTCACCCCGGTGGAACGGCGCTTCCCCACCCGCGACGAGACCATCGCCTACCTGACTGCGCTGTACGACGCCTCGTCCACGCCGGAGGAGCTGAGCGCATGGGAGGCGTTCTACCGCGCCACCGGCATGCTCGGCCCGGAACAGTCGCTGCGCGACACCTATCTGCGCCTGCTGGGCGCGCAGGTGGGCGGCTTCTACGACCCGGGCGACAAGTCGATGAACGTACTGCCCGCGCTGGGCGATGACGTCGGCAGCACACTCTCGATCACCGAGCAGGTGGTGTTCGTGCATGAGTACGTGCATGCGCTGCAGGATCAGCACTTCGGGCTGGATGCGCTGGACAGCCCGGCGGTCACCGCCACGCCGGACAGCAGCCTGGCGGCGCGCGCGCTGGTCGAAGGGGACGCCTCGGCGGTGATGAACCTGTTCGCGCAGGATGTCATGCTGCAGAACCCGGCGCTGGCGCTGCAGCTTCTTGCGGAAGGCGCGCTGAATGGCACGCTGACGCTGCCGCCGGGCATCCCCGCCGGGCTGACGCGCGAACTGCTGTTCCCCTACGAGGACGGCATGGCATTTGTGCTGGCGCTGTACCAGGCGGGCGGCTGGGACGCCATCAACGCCGCCTACGCCGCGCTGCCCTCCACCAGCGAGCACATCCTGCACCCGGAGACGTATCTGCGCGGAGAGGATGCGCAGTCCGTCGCGCCGTACGGGCTGGGCGCGGCGCTGGGCGAAGGCTGGAGCATGGCCTGGGCCTCACCACTGGGCGAGTTCTATCTGCGCGAGTGGCTGCGCCAGTTCGTGCCCGCCGATCTCGCGAGGGCCGCCGCTGCCGGCTGGGGCGGCGACTGGTTCGAGGTCTACCGCCACGATGCGAGCGGCGATCTGGCCTGGGCGCTGACCACCGCCTGGGATTCGCCAGCGGAGGCAGACGAGTTCAGCGCGGTGCTGGCGCGCGCTGTGGCGCAGCCGGGCCGCACGCTCACGATCAGCGGGAACAGCGTGGTCTCCACGCCCGCCGGCGTGGCGCTGGAGCCGCGCCCGTGACCGGCCGGCTGGCGGGCAGGACTGCGCTCATCACCGGCGGGGCGACTGGCATCGGGCTGGCGACCGCGACGCTGTTCTGCGCCAACGGGGCGCATGTGGTCATCAGCGCCCGCGATGCGGCGCGGGGCGAGGCAGCGGCAGCCCACCTGCGCGATGCGGGCGGCGCGGCCAGCTTCATCCCGCTCGATGTGCGCGACGAGGCCGCCTGCGCGCGTGCGATCGAGGCGGTCTTCGCGCAGCAGGGCCGGCTGGATGTGCTGTTCAACAATGCCGGCATCGTGCCGTACCAGCGGCTGACCGAGACGCCAACCGATATCTGGCTGGATACCTTCGCCACCAATGTGCACGGCATCTTCTACCTGTGCCGCGCCGCGATCCCGCGTATGATCGCGCAGGGCGGCGGCGTGATCGTCAACAACGCCTCGGACTGGGCGGTGACGGGCGGGCAGAACGCCGCCGCCTACAGCGCCAGCAAAGGCGCGGTGGCGCAGATGACGCGCAGCATGGCGCTGGACTATGCGCGCGAGGGCATTCGCGTCAATGCAATCTGCCCCGGCGACACGTACGTCGAGCGCTGGCGGGGCAAACATCCCGGCCTGAATGATGCCGACCCCACGGCGCTGCTGGCGCGGCTGGGCGAGACGTTTCCGCTGGGACGCGTCGGTCATGTCGACGAGATCGCGCGGGCGGTGCTGTTCCTCGCCAGCGACGATTCGAGCTACATGACCGGGCAGATGCTCATCGTCGATGGCGGCAACACTGCCGGCGGGGCCAGCACGCGCTATGCCCAGGCGGGCGGCGAGGATGCGGATGCGATAAGCTAAGGCTGTGCAGGTGCTGCGGAAAGGCGAAATCCGATGACCAGGCGCATTTGTCTCATGTTGGCGCTGTGCGCGCTGCTCGTGCTGGGGGCTTCGGCGGCGGGGGCGCAGGCCACCGGCTATGTGTCACCGCAGGCGGCGTTGTACGCCTTCTACAACGCCATCAGCCTGCACGACACGCTGAGCGCGTGGCAGTTGTGGTATGCCGCGCCGTCCAGCTACGATGCCTTTCGCGCCGGATACGCGAACACGCAGTATGTGCTGCCGTACTTCGGCACGCCGGCTGCGGGCGCGCCCGGAACGATGCTGGTGCCCGCGGTGCTGGTGAGCGTGCAGACCGATAACACCGTGCAGGCCTACATCGGCTGCTACACCACGATCAACCCCGGCGCGGGCTGGCTGATCCAGAGCGGCAGCTTCCGGCAGTTCGCCGCGGTCACGCCGGATGCCGCCACAGTCAGCGTGCTGCTGTCGTATCCGTGCGGCGGCCAGCCCACGACGATCACCACCACGCCGGCCTTCGATACGCCCGCCGCCACGGTGCTGCGCCAGTACTTCGCCAACATCAATCTGCGCGCCTACGACGCGGCCTACGGCATGTGGCTGCAGCCGCTGCCCGGCCCGCAGCCCAACGGCGGCCCGCCGCTGGATTACCGCCGCCCCTACGGCACGTTCGCCAGCGGCTATCGTGACACGGTCTATATCAACGTCTATCCCGGGAGCTACCAGTTCCTCGGTGCGAGCGCGGGCAAGCCGTATCTCGACGGCCTGCTGCCCGTCGTGCTGGTCAGCCAGCAGACCAATGCGCGTTTTCAGACATGGGCGGGCTGCTTCGTGATGGGCTACAAGCCCGATGGCACGATGGGCATCGTCAACGGGCGGTTGTGGCTGTCGCAGCAGGATGCCGCGCTGTGGCCCGCCATCACCATCGCGCAGAACATCAACTGTGCCGGGCTGGGCATCCCGAGCTGACGCGCCGCGCTGAAATGCAGCCGGCCCTGCGCGTGTGAGCAGGGCCGGCTGTGCTGGCGGAGGAGGCGGGATTCGAACCCGCGAAGGGCTTGCACCCTTACTCGCTTTCCAAGCGAGCGCACTAGACCACTATGCGACCCCTCCGGTTGGTCTGGCGCATAGTGTAGCACCATGCGCGCGCGATTTGAAGTGCGATGCCAGCCCGCTGTGCAGATGAGCGCGGCCAGATGACGCTTCCTTACGTTCAGGCGGCGGCGGAGGTGGTACACTATCCGCACGGGCGGGCGCTGCCGCCCGCATGCAGGGAGAACTGCCGCGTGCCGCACGATCCTGCCCTTGAACGCGACTCGGAGCGCCTGTTCGCCCAGGTCTTCACCATCGTGCTGGAAGGCGAGAAGCGCCTGGCCGAACACCTGGCCGCGCAGGGCCTGACGGCGCCACAGTTCTACGTACTCAAAACGCTGATCGAGAGCGGGGGCCAGATGGGCATCGGCGAGATCGCCCGGCGGCACGGCCTGACCAACGCCACGATGACCGGGCTGGTCAGCCGCATGGAGCGCTTTGCGCCGCCGCTGGTGGTACGCGCCGCCGACCAGACCGACCGGCGCGCGGTGGTGGTAGGCATCACGCCGGCGGGCGAGGCACGCTTTCGCGGCGTGCAGGCCAGCCTGCTGGATCAGCTGCGCGCGGTGTTCGGGCTGCTGCCCGCGGAGGAGCGCTGCCGCCTGCTGGACGAACTGGAGCGCTATTCGCAGATCATCCTCGCTGCGGGCGCGCCAGCCAGCCGCTAGCCCTGCCCCGGGCGCGCGCCCCGCACGCGCCGGCTCAGTGCGCGCAGATCGGCCCACACCGCGCGCGCATTCACCCCGAGCGCGATCAGCACGATCATCGGGATCAGCCAGGTGTACACCTGCTCGAATTCGTAGAACTGGATGGGCGCGACTGGCAGTGTCGCATAGTTCCAGAACTGATCCCACGCCCACCACAGCGGCACGTACAGGCAGAGCGCGGTGAGCAGCGTGCGTACGACGCCGGGCAGCCGGGTGAGGTTGAGCACGAGCGCCGCCGCCGCGATGCCGCTGCCGCCGATCGCGGCGACGTTCCAGTTCACATCCGGATCGTACAGGATCAGAAAGCGGAACAGACCCCACGTCACCGTGCCCAGCGCCATGCCAAAGACCGCCGCCCACAGCCCGCGCGCCCACCACGTCCAGAAGCCGCGCAGGCGCTGCGGAACCTCGTCCGCCACGATCATCGTGATGCTGAACAGCATGCCGAAGGTCAGGCCGATCGATACTGACCTGCCCCAAATCTCTGCAATCAGTAGTGCGCCGCCGCCGTACGAGTAGCTCAGATACAGGTACATGCTCATCGCCAGCACGCACGCGATGAGCATGGCGACCAGCCGCCACATCGTGCGCAGCGGGTCTTCGCTGGCGCGCCGCCACGAGTTGTTCATCCACGCCAGGATGCGATCCGAACCGTCGACGCCGGGCGGCAGGCTGTTGGCCTCGTCCCGGGCCAGCGCGAGGGCGCGCAGCGCGCCGGGCGTGCGATTGCGGCGGGCCTGGACGATGGCGCGGATCGCGGCGGACGAACGCAGCCTGCCGATCACGCGGGCTGCCAGCGCCGCCGCGGGCGGGTCGAGCGGGTTGAGCGCTTCCGCCGCCAGCACCAGGTCGATCTCAGCCGAGTACGCGACCTCGCGCCACTGGCTGACGCGCCACAGGCCAGCTTTCTCCCACCACGGCGGCTGATGCGGCGGCAGCGGCGCGCGCGCGCCCAGCACCTCAATCGCGGCCAGCCGGGCGGCTGAATGGGTTTCGACCTGCAGCATCTGCGCCACCTGTACGGGGATCTGCGGCGGCTCGGCATCCGGCACGCCGAGCAGCCGCTCCAGCGCACGCGTGCGCGCCGGCGCATTCTGGCTGCGCAGGGTGTGGATCGCTGTCCAGCGGCGCGCGTCATCGTCGAGCTGCAGCCACCAGTAGTCGAGATCGTGATCGTACTCGAACGCGCCGCGCAGCAGCACCTGCTGGCCCGAGTCGTCCAGCTCAAGCCCATGTGCCTCGGCGCGGCGGTAGTAATCGGCAATCAGCACGAAATCGGTGACGCTCAGCGCGAAGCGGCCCTGACCGCGCTGATATGCCCGGCGGGCGCGGTGGTAGATCGCCTCGGCTTCCTGCAGTGCGAGCGCCTCGGGGCTGGGCGGCGGCGCGGCGGGCTCGTCGGGCATCACCGGGCCGATGCGCGACAGCAACTGCTCGATCGGGCCGCTCATCAGCGAGTCGAGCTTCGGTCCGACCGGGACGCGGCGCGAGATGATATCGGCGATCGGCGCGGTGGCCGGCTCGGCGATGTCGTCCAGCGCCGCTGTATCGCCGCCGCGGCGGATGAGGTCGTCGATCGGGCCGCTGATATACTGCTCGATCGCCTCGGCGTTGGCCTCGCCAGTGAGCGTGGCGTGGCCGTCGCCGGGCCGGCTGAGCAGGCCTTCCATCGCCTCCTCGGGCGGGGCCGCTGCGGTATCGGCACGCGGCGCTCCCGGCAGCCTGGGCTCCGGGACGGGCGGGCCAGAGGCGAGCGCGTTGGTCTCCAGCGAGACGAGGCCGCGTGTTTCGCTGAACACGCCGCCGGTGGGCGCGCGCCGCGTGTCTGCGCTCAACACGCCGCCGCCGCCCAGCACGTGCTCCAGCGCGCGCACGAGATTGCGCATCGAGTTGGCGCGGCGGTCCAGCTCCAGCTCAGTGGCCTCGCGCAGGATGCTGTCGAGCACTGGCGGCAGGCCGGGGCGCAGCAGGCCGAGCTCCGGCAGGACCTCGCCCGTCTGAAGCTGCTTGATCGCCAGCGGCACCGCAGCGTCGAAGGGAAGCTGCCCGGTGAGCATGTGAAAGAGCATGATGCCAAAGCTGTAGATATCGGCGCGATGATCCAGTTCGTCGTCGGTGAGCTGTTCCGGGGCCATGTAGAGCAGCGTGCCGCTGCCCGGGTTCCTGGCGCGGCCTTCCGGATTGAGCACCGCCGCCAGCCCGAAGTCCGCCAGGTAGGGCGACTGATAGCTGTCGAGCAGGATATTGGAGGGCTTGAGATCGAGGTGGATCACCTTGCTCGCGTGGGCGTACTCCAGCGCCTGGCCGATGGCGCGTGCCACGCGCAGCATCTCGTCGATCTCCAGCGGCCCGCGCTCCAGCACATCGTCAAGCGAGCCGCCAGAGACGTAGCGCATGACGATGTAGAGCTGGCTGCTGTAGTCGCCGAATTCGTAGATCGGCAGGATGTGCGGGTGTTCGAGCGCGGCGATGGTCTGCGCCTCGCGTTCGAACAGGCGCACCGGATCAATGTCGCGGGCGAGGTTGCGGGCGATCGTCTTGACGGCGACGGTTCGGGCCAGACGCACATCGCGCGCAGACCACACATCGGCCATGCCACCGCGGCCAATGTGCTCCAGCACCTTATAGTGCCCGAACTCGACTCCGACATCCATCTGTGCAGTGCTGCCCTGTCGTCTTCCACGCTGGAATCAGTATATGCTCATTTTGTTCATATGACCCTCAAGAGCCGGAAGATGCTATGCTCAGGTGCGCGATCCGAACGCGGCCCCGCCGCCTGAACGGTGCACAGAAGGACAATGCTGCTGATGAGACGCCTTGCTGCGCTGCTCGCGCTGCTCGTTTTCCCCATGATGACCGCTGCACAGGCGCCGGATCCCGCCCCGCCGCGTGATCCGCAGGCGCTGGCCGAGCGCTATCTGTTCGCCAGCCCGGGCGGGACGGCGGAGCTGACCGAACTGCCCGCGCCGCTGGAGCTGGGGGAGACCACTACGGAGCTGTGGGTGAGCCGGCGTGGTGACGCGCTGCCCACGCGCATCACCGCGCGCCTGGTGCAGGGTGGGCGCGTGGCCAGTTATCTGCCGGGTGTGCTGATCTGGGCGGAAGACGGCGTGGAGATCGCGCCGGACGAGGCGAGGGCGGCGCTGCAGGGCATGGCGGGGGTCTTCGGCCAGCTGGTGCTGCGCGGCAACGTGCAGGCCTCGTCGCTGGGGGCAGCCGACTTCGTCGACCCGACCGATGTGCTGCGCGTGCCCGATGTCGATGGCGATGGCTTCGTGCATGTGCTGTACAGCCGCGGCCTGTCCGAGGACCGCACGGCTTCGCAAAGCCCGCTGGATCTGCTGCCGGCTGCGCTGGCGCCGGGCGCATTCGGCAACGCGCGCGAGCTGATCACGCTCGACACCGGGCCCTATGCCGGCATCCCGGCCAGCGACCCGCTGTACGTCAACGCGGCGGCGGGTGCATTCGCGCGCATGCTGCTGGACGAGAACTTCCCGGCGCAGCAGCCGTGGCTGCGCAATCTGCTGGGCCTGGACCTGCTCGACCGCATCAGCGGCGCCACGCTGGCTCAGGAGTCGGTGGACGCCTACTTCAACGCGCCCGGCACAGCGCTGCAGGCGATGCCCGGCCTGGTGGACGGCACAGCAGTGAGCGGGGGGCAAAGCCTGTTCCTGCGCTATCTGCGGCAGCGCTTCGGCGAGGCGATCGTCTATGCGCTGTTCAACGCCAGCGCAGGCGGGTTGGACGCACTGGACGAGGCACTGGCGGCGCTAGGCATCGTCGATCCGGTGACGGGCGGGACGCCAACTGCGCGTGAGGTGTTCGCCGATTTTGCTGTGGCGAATGCCGTCAACGGGCTGTTCGGTGATGGCCGCTTCACCTACACCGGCACACCACCCGCGACCGGCCAGACGGCGGTGGTGACGGCGCTGGAGGCTGACGTGTCGTACAAGGCTGACGTCGCGCCGTTTGGCGCGGCATACGCGGCCTACACCGCCCCGGAGGCGCAGCTCGTGCGCGTGTCGTTCCGCGGCGCAACCAGCGCCCCGCGCCTGCCGCTGCCGGATGGCACGCCCGCCGATCAGGCCTACTACTGGTCCGGTGGTGCAGCGAACGCCAACCCGTACATGACGCGCGCCGTCGATCTGACCGGCGTGCGCGAGGCGGAACTGGAGTTCAGCGCGTGGTGGGATGTGTCGTACGGCTGGAACTATACGCTGGTCTCGGTCTCGACCGATGGCGGCGCGCACTGGGAGGCGCTGCGGGTGGGCACCGGCTTCAACCCGCACGGCGCAGCCTACGGCCCCGGCCTGACCGGGGTGAGCAGCGCTGAAGCGCCGCGTCCGTTCCCGGTGCTCGGCATTCTGCTCGGCCAGGATGGCGGCACGATCACGCGGGTCAGTTCCGGCGGCCCATCAGAGCTGGCGGGCGTGCGCGCTGGCGATGTGGTGCTGGGTGCGGAGGGTGAGCGCTTCAGCGGGCCGCCCAACGTGCTGGCGCTGCTGGCCGCCTATGCGCCGGGTGACACGCTTCGCCTGCTGGTGCGGCGCGACGGAAATGAGCTGACCATCCCGGTGACGCTGGGCGCGCACCCCACCCGCGTGCGCTATCCCGACCCGGAGTGGATGACCCAACGCGTGAGCCTGGACGAATACGCCGGGCGTGAAATCCTGCTGCGCTTCGAGCGCGTCAGCCTGCCGGACCGGCCCGATAACGGCTTCGCCCTGCGCGACGTGGCGATCCCGGCGCTGGACTGGGCGGACGATGGCAGCGGCGCCGGCTGGACGACGGAAGGCTGGGCGCGGGTGGACAATCGCGTGCCGCCGCAGTGGTGGCTGCAGGTTTACACCAGCGGCGTGCCGGGACAGGTGTCCGCCCGTCTGGAGCGCCCACTGACTGGCCAGGACAGCGCATGGAGCGCGCTGGTCCCGCTGGCCGCGGGGGAGACCGTGCTGCTGGCGGCCTCCCCGATGACGGAGGATACGCTGCAGCCAGCGGCCTTCGAGGTCAGCGTGTCTCCCGCCAGCTAGCCCACAGCCGGCGGCGCGCCACCCTGCCCAAACCGCGGGTGCTGCGCGTACAATAGGCGCATGCAGAGGCCGTACAGGAGCCGGAAATGGTCACAACCCGATCGCAGCACCCAGTCATTCAGGCGCGCGGAGTCACGCGCGATCTGCCGCTGGGCAAGACGGTCGTTCATGCGCTGCGCGGAGTCGATTTCGACATCTACGCGGGCGAAATCGTCGGCATCGTCGGCCCCTCCGGCAGCGGCAAGAGTACGCTGCTGGGCATCATCGGCGGGCTGGACAAGCCGACGGATGGCCGCATCGCCATCGACGGCGTGGATATCAGCCGGATGAACGAGGATCAGCTCACCGAGATCCGCAACGAGAAGATCGGCTTCATCTTCCAGTTTTTCAACCTCATTCCGACGCTGACGGCCATCGAGAATGTCGCGCTGCCGATCCAGTTTGCCCGCAAGCGCCAGTTCCGGCCCGAGAAGCGCGCCCGCGAGCTGCTCAAGCAGCTTGGCCTCGGCGACCGGCTGGGCCACCGCCCGTCCGAGCTGTCCGGCGGCCAGCAGCAGCGCGTCGCCATCGCCCGCGCCCTGGCCAACAATCCGCCGCTGGTGCTGTGCGACGAGCCGACCGGCAACCTCGATCAGGAGTCTGGCGCGCTGGTGCTGGAAACGCTGCGCCGCATCCGTGAGGAGGTGGGCACGACGGTGGTGATCGTCACGCACGATCCACGGCTGGCGGCGCAGGCGGACCGCGTGCTGACGCTGGTGGACGGGCGCATCGTCGACTCTGGCGCGCCGGGCAACGCTAATCCTCACTGAGGCACGCGCCGTGTTAAAATGCGTAGGTACACGGAGGAAGCCGCACATATGACCGCGCCAACTGAGACGTTCCCGGTAGAAGTCGCCGGAGTCAGCAGGCATCTGCGCCTGTTCGCCATCAAGCCGGGCGTTCGCATTGCCATCCTCAACATCCTCGGCGATACCGAGCTGGTCGAAGCCGTCGCAAGCGCGCTTGCGGACAAGCTGCGCTTCCGCGATTTTGAGCTGCTGGTGACTGCTGAGGCGAAGGCCATCCCGCTGGCGCATGCCGTGTCTGCGCGCATGGGCGTGCCCTACGTGGTGCTGCGCAAGGCCTACAAGCCCTACATGGGCGATGCGCTGCGTTCGGAGACGCTGTCGATCACCACAGGCCAACCGCAGACGCTGTATCTGGACGAGAAGGACCGTGCACTCATCGCTGGCCGCAAGGTGTGCGTGCTGGACGACGTGATCTCCACCGGCAGCACGCTGCAGGGCATACGTCTGATTCTGGACAAAGCGGGCGCGATTGTCACCACCGAGGCGGCGATCTTCACCGAAGGCGACCGCGCGCGCTGGGCAGACATCATCGCGCTGGGCCACCTGCCGGTGTTCATCGACTGAACTGCGTTCGCATCATTCCAGCGCATCCGCGCTGACGAAGCCGTGCCGCTGCAGGAACGCCAGCAGTTCGGCGCTGTTCGGCTCGGTGATCATCGGCCCGCGATCGATGCCGCGCGGGCTCGCCCCCGGCGCCAGCGCGGTGAAGGCGGTGCAGGGCGTGCGGCTGCCCGGCTGGGCCACCACCAGCGTCGGCACCGACTGGAAGCCCGTCCATGCCACGACGTCGGCCTTCAGCGCGGCATCCCGGTCGATGAACAGCTCCTCGTAGGGCACGTGATGATCGTTCAGCACGCGCTTCGCCAGCGTGACGAACGGGCAGGGGATACTACGCGAGTACATGATCAGCACGCGGTCCATCGGCGTCTCCGTCATGGGCTGAGGGTGGCCTGCACTGCCGCATCGCTCTGCGGCTCCAGAAAACACAGAATGCCATTGGTGATTCCGGTCGCCAGCCCGTCCGGCTGCCCGGTGATCACGTCGCGGTCGGCCAGCATGAAGCCGAGCTCGATGATCGCGGCGGGGGTGAGGGCGTTGATCTCGCGGAAGGTGTGGTAGTCCGTCATGTCCACCGTCAGGCCGATGCGGCGCTCCAGCCCGCTGGCCGTGGCGTAATGCCGGGCGACGCAGTTGACGAGCTGGTCATCGACACCGGTCGTGCCGGCGCGCACAGCAGCGGTGGAGATCAGAAACCCGCTGACGCGCTCACCGAAGTCCTGGCAGGTGTTGGCGTGGATGGAGACCAGGGCAGACGCGCGGTAGTCGTCCAGGCGCGGGTCGAACTCATCCAGCAGGTCCACCGTATAGCCGCGGCTTTGCAGGTTCTGCACCACACGGGTGGCGACGTTGAAGTTGATCTCGGCCTCCGTCAGCCCGTCGGGGCAGACGGCGCCGGGGTCGTTCTGCGGGCCGCGATGGCCGGAGACGATGCCGATGCGCCGCGCCCAGTTGGGCGTGGGCTGGCTGGTGGGGACGAAGGTGGCCGCGTCGGTGGCGATGGCATCGCTCAGGCTGGCGCGCACATCGCTGCTGATGAACTCGGACGGCGTGAACCAGGTGAAGATAGTCGCCGTCAGCACCGCCGCCACGACGGTCACCAGCAGCGTGCGCAGAATGCCGGCGAACACGCCGAGCGTGCGCGCCCCTCTTCGGCGGCGGCGGCGCTGCGGGCGGGCGGGCGCCGGGTGTGGTATCTCCTCTTCGGCGTAGGCGGCCTCGGCATCGTCCACTGCGTCGGCGGTTGCATCCTCGGTCTGTGGCAGATCGGGGGCATCTGCCGGCTGCGCCAGCGCTGCGGCCTGCGCTGCCGGATCCTCCGCCGTCCGGTGGCGCGCTGCCGCCTGCCGCATCATCTCCATAAAGGCGGCAGACGGCGAGGGCTCATCCTGAGGCTGGCGCTTCTTCATCCACGCTTCAAAATCGCGGTCGTCCCCGGAATTTGGGGGTGGGGTGCGGTCGGACATATGCGTCAGGACCCCGCTTCGCGAAGCTGATACACCTGCGCGCCGTCCGCGTCGAACACCGGCTGCAGATAGGCGGCATCCTCGACACGGCTGCGCGCTTCCTCCAGAAACGGCGCTCGCCAGCGCCACATCTGCGCAAGAGCCTGCGGATTGCCGACGACCTGCGGGACGAGCACGTAGGAGACGTTCGCCCCGCGCAGCAGCGCTTCATTGGCCGAGTCCGCCGGATCCTGCCAGAACGCGCGCATGCGTTCCTGCTCGGCCAGCGCCGCTTCATCACCGTGAAAGAACGGCTGCGGCCGGAAGTACACAGTATCGCGCTCGCTGATGACCGGCGCCCAGTCCGCCTCATGCGGGGCGGAGTAGTTGAGGATGCGCGCATCGGGCGGTGTGTTGGCGCGCAGCCATTCCATCGCCTGCACGTCGGCTTCTGACGAGAATGCGCCGTAGAACTGCACGGTGCCGCGCGCCGCCTGCAGCAGCGCTGGCGCCGCCGGGATCAGGCCGAGCAGCGCGACAGCGCCGGCGGCCAGCAGCACGGGCGCGCCCCGGCGCAGGCGCTTGCCGAGTGCAGGGCGGCTGGCCAGCACGCGGTCGTACAGCCACAGCAGGCCGATGCCGCCAAGCAGCGTGTAGGGGATGATCGGCGCGTGCCAGGCGATGCTGAAGGGGTAGTCGTAGCGCAGGATGGGGGCCAGCAGCCAACCCAGCACGCGCTCGACGATGCCGAACGCAGCGAAATCGAGCGCCAGCGCCAGCCAGCCGGCGGCCAGCAGCGCGATCTGGCTGCGCGCCCTCAGCCCGATCACGCCGCCCAGCAGCGCCAGCGGCACGATCAGCACGCCGTGATAGACCAGCATCACCAGCGCGTAGTTCAGGTTGCGCGCAAAGGGCGAGACGATGTCCTGCCCCAGCAGCGGCAGGATGTTCCACAGCCACGGGCTGATCGACAGCACGCCGATCGCCGGGATCGCCAGCGCGATCACCAGCCAGCGGCGCAGCGACGGACGCGGCCTGCCCAGCCACATCGTGAATACCCACGGCGCGAAGCCCAGCAGCAGGATGATGGTCGTATCGGGGTGCGTGATGGCAGTAGCGCCCAGCATCAGCCCGGCGGCCAGCGCATCGACGCGCGTGCCATCGCGCAGGAAGCGGTACACGTACAGGAAGAATGCCAGCGCGAAGACCAGCGCCATCACGCTGGTGTAATGCGAATCCATGTAGGCCGTGAACAGCCCGATGCCGATCAGCGCAGCGACAGCCATCGCCCGGCCCAGCCGCTTGTCGCGTACTTCCGCGCCAAAGTCGTAGGCAAGCAGCACGAACACCAGGCACAACACCGCGCCGATCGCAAACTGCACGTCGTGCAGGCCCTGCCCAAGCTGCTGGCTGAGGTAGGCCGCCAGCCCGGTGAAGCCAGGCGAATACAGCACGGAGATCTCAGGATGGAAGGGGGCCAGCGTCAGAAAGCCGCTGCCCTCGCGCGCCATCAGCGCCAGGTAGCCGAAGCCCTGCGCATCGGTATCCAGCGGGACGGGCACGATGAAGACGGGCACGATGAAGACCAGCGCGGCCACGCCGAAGAAGAGCAGATCGACCGGGCCGGGCCAGCCCTGATCGGCGTCGAGCAGCTCCTCACCGCGCTGTTCCGCGCGTTTCTGGCCGAAGGAGAGCGTGCCAAACAGGAAGATACTGGTGACCAGCGCGAAGAGCAGATAATCGATGACCAGGGTGTTCCAGCCGAACAGAAACGCCCAGAACAGCGCGCCCACGACCACGACGGCCAGCGCCAGCGCGGCGCTCATGCCGATACGTGGCTGGCGCGTCGGCCAGGCGGGGGCCAGCATCGCCCCGCTGCCGACGACGACGGCGCCAAAAATGAACAGTACGACAAGTGGCATTACACCATCCCGTGTGCGTGACGGACGAGGCGTAGTATAGGAGCCGGGCGAATGGCTTGCAATCTGCGACAGGTCTGTCGTATCATTTCGCCAGATATTACCCTTTTCGGAAGGGATTTCGTTGGCTATCGCCTACGCCACACTTTACCTGATGCGCCATGCCGAGTACACGGTTGAGACGCGCCCGGCCCAGCCGCCGGATGGCGCACTCACCCGGCGCGGCGAGGTGCAGGCCCAATCGACTGCCGAGCGGCTGACACGCCTGAATGTCGGCGCCATCTACAGCAGCCCGGCGCGCCGCGCCCAGCACACCGCTGCGATCGTCGCGCTGGCGCTGGGCCTCACCCCGGCCACCGATGCGCGCCTGAGCGAGACCATCCCCCCGGTGGCGCTCGATCTGCGCTCGCGCTATTTCAATGCCGTTTCAGAAAACGAGCTGGCGCTCGGCAGCGTGCATCTCGAAGCGGCCTACTCTTTCTGCTGGTCGGTCGCTGTGCAGGAACATGCGACAGTGCTGGTGACGCACGGCAATCTGATCGCCGGCCTGGTGTGCCGCGCGCTGGGCATGGGCCAGCACTGGTTCTGGCTCAACACCGATCACAGCGCGCTGACAGAACTGCACCTGCGCGAGGACGGTCAGGTGCTGGTGCTGCGCCACGGCGACAATGGTCATCTCTCCCCTCCATTGCAGACAAGATGACACCAGCGCGTGCAAGCGGCAGCCCGGCGCTTTCCGGGCCGCCCCGTATCGAACAGGGACAGACTGTGGGTGAAATTGTCGGGATCTGCTACAAACCTGCCGGGGCTGTGCGCGGCCCGCAGTTTGACCGCATCGCGCTGGAGCGCGGCCTGCTCATCGCAGATTACGGGCTGGATGGCGATGCCAAGGGCGGCCACCCGGAGCGGCAGCTCAATTTGCTGGACGCCGAAAGCCTGCCCACGCTGGCCGGCCAGGGTTACGATGTCACGCTGGGGCAGATGGGCGAGCAGATCCGCCTGCGTGGGATCGACTTCAGCGCGCTGGCGGAAGGCGTGCGGCTGCGGCTGGGCGCGGCGGTGGTGGAGATCACCTCGCGCCGGAACGGTTGTGCGCGTTTCGAAGCGGTGCAGGGGCTGCCGCGCAGCGTACCGCTGGGCGTGATGGCGCGCGTCGTCGAAAGCGGCGAGATCCGCCTGGGCGACGCGGCAGAACCGATCTAGCGCATGGCGCTGCGCTTCAGGGCCGGGGCCAGCACCTACTGGCAGGTGGCGACGTATCCCAGCGCCTGCAGCACCGGGTAGATGACCGGCAGGCGCGTCCACAGGCAAAGCTGATCGACAGCGACAGCGCCCAGGATCGTGCCGCAGCAGCACAGCACCGAGATGGCAGCACAGCCGATGAGCACGTAGCGCGCCGTGCTGCTCTGGCCCTCTTCGCGGGCGGCGTACGGATCGTAATCGCCATAGCCGGCGCCGGGCGGCATCTGCGCGGGCGTGGCGACGGACGCGCCATAGGGCTGCGAAGGCTGCGCGCCGGTGTAGCCGGTGCTGGGGGCATACGGCTGGCTTTGCTGAGCCGGGGTATAGCTGCTGTAGCCCTGCGGGGCGGCAGGCGGCGGCGCAGGCTGCGCCGTGCCGGGCGGCGGATAGCCCTGCGGCGGCGCGTAGGGCGAGGACGGCTGCGGCGGTGCGTAGGATGGCTGTGCCGGCTGTACGGGCTGTGGCGCGCTGCGCTGTGCCGAGCTGAGCATCGTGCCGCCCGGCGGGGCTTCAGCGCTGACCGTGCCGGCGGCAGCGGCCTGCTCAAAGGCCAGCGTCACCGTCTCACCCAGCCCGATCATGTCGCCGGCGCGCAGCGAGCGCGGGCCGGTCAGCCGCTGGCCGTTGATGAACGTGCCGTTGGTCGAGCCGAGGTCTTCAAGGTTCACTCCGGAGGCGACGCGCGTCAGGCGCAGATGATGCCGGCTGACCTCGGGATCGTTGATGACGATGTCGTTGGTGATATCGCGGCCAAGCGTGACGAGGTCCTTGTTCAGGTCATAGGCCTGATTAGGCTGCGGCCCGCGGCGCACCACCAGCCGAAAGCTTTCGCTCCCCTGAATCATCACACGTCTCCTCAACGCAGGCCTGCATGCAGTGAGCTGCCTGTTTCAGGCTGAGTATACGGAAGGTACGAATGAGTGTCAAATCAGCGGACAGCATGCTGCCGGGCCGCCGTGATGCCGCCAGCACCCACTTCGCCCCGCCGCCGCCGCAGTATGCTGTTGCCGGGTTGTATTCATCTGTAAGAGTCAGCCTGCGCCCTTCGCCTTCGGCTGGCGCGGGCGGCGCGGGCGCGGGCTGGCGGCGGGTGCTGGCACGGCAACCGCTGGCGTCAGCAGCGTCGGTGCGTCGGCGTCGGTGTCGGTGTGCGCGGCGCTGGCGCCAGCGGCGCGAATGACCGCCTGCAGCGCTGCCGCCTCGGCGTTGCACAGCGTCGCCATCGCATCGCCCAGATGCGCGAAGAGCGCGCCGCTCTCGCCGGGGGAAAGCACAGGCTGCGCGGCATAACGCGCTTCGAACAGCGCCAGCCGTTCCTCGTAGCCGCGCGTCTCCATCACGCCGACCGGGCCTTTCTCGCGCAGCGCCGCCGCCCGGTTCAGCATCAGCTCACGCGCCTCGCGCAGCGAAGGCGTGGCATCCAGGGCATCGAAGGCGAAGCGCGTCCAGCCCGCGCCCAACTCACGATAGCGCGCCGCCGCCTCGCGATAGCGCGGCTGATCCAACGTCACGGCAGCTTCCTCCAGAAAAGCCGCATACAGCGGGCGCAGGCCGCCGCCGCCGGTGTTGAACAGCTCGATCCCCTCATACAGCGAACACAACGCCGTGAACAGGCCCCTGCCCCCGGCGAACACCTGCGGCCAGCCTTTGGGGTTATGTGTGTCGGTGAACAGCCGCGCCCACTTGCGGTACACCGGCAGCGAGAACGACTCGCTGTCGTCGCTGAGCGCGGCGATGTGATCGGCGATCCCGGCGCGCATGGCGGCCTTCACATCAGGCGCGTCGCCCGGCGTGAGCGTGAGCAGACGGTTGCGGTACGAGGGGATGCGGTCGCGCGCGGCCCGCAGCTCTGCCCGGCGCAGGCGAAACGGACGCGCCGCCAGGTCGTCCACCAGCACGAAGTCGCCATCGGACCCGGCCACCACCACGCTGTGACCGATGTGGCCGTTGAGCGTCTCCTGGCGTCCGTAATACGGCAGCAGGCTGTGATCCACCCACGCCAGCGCCGGGCGGCCGGATGCCAGCGCCGCTTCCAGCGCCTTGTCCGCTGCGCGCACACCGCCTTCGCTCCAGCCGGGCGTGACGTGCAGGCGAGCGCACAGCCGGTTCCACCACTCGACCGGATAATTGAAGCGGCTGCGCCAGCCGAACACGATCAGCGTGAGGGCGTGCGCCTTGAACTCCCACAGGATGTAGCCCGCGCCCAGCCCGCCGCCGATGCCCAGCAGCAGCGCCTCGGACAGCGGCTGGCCGTCGGCACCGCGCAGACCTTCCGCTGCCAGCATGTTGGCCGCCGCCGCAGTATCGGCGTGGCTGCCGCCAAAACGGGTGTAGCTCGGGTGAATGCCCACGTCCTGTGCCCCTGTGTGCCGCCGGTGCATCTCTGACTATAGCACGGTCGGGCACAGCGCGCGTGCCCGCCGCGCAGGATCAGGCCGGCGCCGGAGTGCCACTTGGCAAACCCGCCTTCCGTGGGCACAATCACCATGTTGTGTGGCCCCGTTTCAAGTGTGTGGAGCATCCTGGCATGGCAGAGACGTCAACCGCAGCAGTCCGGTCTGATCTCGATATTCGCGACGATGTGCTGGCAGTCATCGTCACCTACCCGCCGACGGCCGCCGACCGCCACCACATCCGCGTCGAAGTCACGCGCGGCCAGGTGACGCTGTGGGGCCATACGCGCACCCCCATCAACCGCACCTACCTCAACGAGCGCGTGCCTTCCGTGCGCGGCGTGGTGAGCGTCGATACCAGCGGCCTGTACGATGACGACAGCATCTGCCGCGAAGCCGGGCGCGTGCTGCCGGATGGGCTGATCGCCAACAGCCAGCACGGCATCGTCGTGCTCAGCGGCAAGGCGACTGCCGGCGTGGTGATCGATGACGTCGCCCAGCGCATCGCTGCGCTGCCCGGCGTGGCGAAGGTCGTCACCCGGCTGTAGCGCGCAGCGCTGCCATCACGGGCGGGCCGTCCAGCGCACTTCCGGCTCGCCCAGCTGCAGATTGGCCCAGCGCGCCAGCGTGAACAGCCAGTCCGACAGCCGGTTGAGATACACCAGCACGTTCGCATTCACCGCCTCTTCCGCGGCCAGAGTCACGCACAGCCGTTCAGCACGCCGGCAGACCGTGCGCGCCACGTGGATCTGCGCCGCAGCCGGCGCTCCGCCAGGCAGGATGAAATTGCGCAGCTCCGGCAGGTCCGCCGTCATGGCGTCGATTTCGCCTTCCAGCCGGCTGACCGGCGCTTCCTCCAGCCGCTTCAGCCAGTCGGCAGCGGCATCCAGCGGCGTGGCCAGGTCGGACCCCAGCACGAACAGCTCGTTCTGCACGCGCTCCGCCCAGGCATCGGCCTGTGCTGGCAGGCCATGTGCGCGCGCCAGCCCAATCAGCGAATTGAGCTCGTCGACCGTGCCATACGCTTCGACGCGCAGGTGATCCTTGCGCACACGCCCGCCTGAAAACAGGCTGGTTTCTCCGTGATCGCCGGTACGGGTGTAAATCTTCATCATTCATCCAGTGCAGGCAGAATTTGCAGAAGCATAGCAGCGCTGGCTGTGAACAGCATGAGCGTTCAGCGCTGGCTGAGGCTGGCGATCAGCAGATCGAGCGCAAGTTCCGGGGCGATGCGGCCCGTCTTGATCTTCACGTCCGCATCGTGCAGCGCGCGGTAGATGCCCTCGAGCTGGCGCAGGCTGAACGCGCGCGACTGCACTGCCAGCTTGTCCGCCAGGAAGGGCGGCACGCCGAGCACCTGCGCCAGCGTACTCCGCTCGCGCGAGCCGCCGCCATCGAGATGCTCGCGCGCCAGCAGCAGCAGGCGGAACTGACGGTTGACCATGGCGAAAAGCTGGAAGACGTCCTGATCCTGGCCGAGCAGCTGATGCGCCAGACGGGCGGCGGCGGCGCCCCGGCCCTGGCCGAGCGCGTCGGTCATGTCGAACACGCGCGCCTCGGCAACATACGGCGTGAGCAGCGCGATATCCGCTTCGGTGATCGGCCGCTGCCCCTCCGTGTAGGCCAGCAGCTTGTCCAGCTCATTCGAGGCCAGGCGCAGATCGTTCATGGTGGCCAGCGCCAGCGCGCGTGCCGCCTCGCGGTCGATCTGCCCGCCGCGCGCCTTCGCCTGGCGCACGATCCATTCGGTGCTGTCGGAGGGCGGCGCGAACACACGCACGCTCTGCGCCGGCAACGCCTTCAGCACGCGGTTGCTGTCGGGAAGTTTGCCCCGCTCCACCAGCAGCAGCAGCGTGCTGTCTGGCAGGCCGGGCAGCGCCTCGACGAGCTGCTCCTGCGCCCGCCGGGCGGTTTCGCCGCCGCCCTTGCGCGCCAGATGCGCCAGCAGCCCGCGCACCAGCACCAGCCGGCTGCTGGCCAGAAATGGCAGCGCGCTGGCCGCGCCGATCACTTCGCTGATGCTGGCCGCCGCCCCCTCGAACTCGCTCAGGTTGTATTCGGCGTTGGGCTGCGCGCGAAACTCACGCACCGTCTCGCCCATCGCCTGCTCGATGTTGTAGTCGTCTTCGCCGTGAAGCAGCAGGACGCGGGACATTCAGCCAGACCGGGTGGTGACGCGGTGCACGGTCATCGCGCTCTGGCGGAACGGCAGGTGCAGGCTGCTGCGGCGGATGGAAACCACCTGCAGATCGCCCATATCGCCATCCGTGGTGAAATGGCGCTGCAGCGCCAGCCCCAGCGGCTGCGAGATCAGCAGCGCCAGCGCCACCAGCGCCATCACGCTGGGCAGCCGGCTCGCCAGCCCGCCGCGCTGCACGCCCGCCAGCCCCAGCATGGCGGCGACCGAGGCGAACAGGCTGGTGGTGACGAGATTGGTCCCGCAGTTGGGATGCACGGCCAGCCCGCGCTCGCCCCGGCGGAACCGGCGCAGCGCCTCGGCCACCGCGCTTTCGACATGCTCGGTGTTGACCTCACCCAGCAGGATGAAGCCGCCGCTGTCGCTGCGCCCGGCCATGCTCAGCGGGCGGACGCGCTCTGCGAGGATGGTGATGGTGGCGTGCTCCAGGCCGTGATTGCGCCGGGTGCGCCGGATGGCGGGAAGACTGAGTACGGGCCGGGCGATCCGCGCCGCTTCCTGGATCACAGAGGCATCCTCCACTGACTGCAAGCGCGCTGACTCTACCACAAGTGTCGCAGGCCTTCACCAGCACGCCGCCCTTGCGCGCTTTTTGCTATAATCAGCGCGTCATCAGCCGCTGGAGTGAGCCCCATCATGCCCGAGTCGTATAAGGACAGCAAGCTGTACCGCATTCGCCATTCCGCCGCGCATATCCTGGCGGAGGCGATGCTGGAGCGTTTCCCCGAGGCGAAGATCGCCATCGGACCGCCCATCGAGGATGGCTTCTACTACGATTTCGCCCTGCCGCGCCCGGCGACGGACGAGGACATGCAGTGGGTTGAAACGCGCATGAAGGCGATCATCCGCGGCAATCACACCTTCTCGGTGCGCGAGGTGAGCGCAAACGAAGCGAAGGCGCTCTTCAGCGATCAGCCCTTCAAGCTGGAGCTGATCAGCGATCTGGCCGAGGGGCGCGTCGATGACAACGGCGAGCAGATCGCGCAGCCGGCGGAGAAGATCACGCTGTACACGCAGGACACCTTCACCGATCTGTGCCGTGGGCCGCATGTCGCCAGCACCAGCGAGATCAACCCGGACGCGATCAACGTCACCTACAAGATGCCCGCCGGCGCCTACTGGCGCGGCGATGAGAAGCGCGAGCAGCTCACGCGAATCTACGGCACGGCCTTCGAGACGCCCGATCAGCTTCAGGACTATCTGCACCGGCTGGAAGAAGCCAGGCGCCGTGATCACCGCGTGGTGGGCGAGCGGCTGGGCCTGTTCACCTTCAGCCCGCTGGTCGGCAAGGGTCTGCCGCTGTGGAAGCCCAAGGGCGCCATCCTGCGCGACACGCTCGAACGCTGGCTGCGCGAAGTGCAGCTCGACAACGGCTATGACCCGGTGGTGACGCCGCACATCGGCAATCTCAACCTCTATCGCACGTCCGGTCACTACCCGTACTACAAGGACAGCCAGTACGCGCCGATCACCGTCGATGAGGAGGAGTACCTCCTCAAGCCGATGAACTGCCCGCATCACATCCAGATCTTCAAGAGTGAGATGCACTCGTATCGCGATCTGCCCATCCGCTACGCCGAATTCGGCACGGTCTACCGCTACGAGCAGAGCGGCGAGCTGCACGGCCTCACCCGCGTGCGCGGCTTCACCGTCGACGATGCGCATCTGTTCGTCACGCCGCAGCAGCTCGTCGAGGAGTTCGTGGCGGTGGTGCGGCTGATCCAGTACGTGTTCAGCACGCTGGGCATGACCGACTTCCGCGCGCGCGTCGGCATCCGCGATCCGCACAGCGAGAAGTACGTCGGCAGCGATGCGCTGTGGCAGCAGGCGACCGAGGCGATCATCCAGGCCTGCGAACGGCTCGGTCTGGACCACACGATCGAGGAAGGCGAAGCCGCCTTCTACGGCCCCAAGCTCGACTTCATCTTCCGCGATGTGCTCAAGCGAAGCTGGCAGCTCGGCACGGTGCAGGTGGACTACAACCTGCCGGAGCGCTTCGACCTGGAGTACGTGGCCGAGGACAACACGCGCCAGCGCCCGATCATGATCCACCGCGCGCCGTTCGGCAGCCTGGAACGCTTCGTCGGCATCATCATCGAGCATTTCGACGGCCGCTTCCCGGTGTGGCTGACGCCGGTGCAGGCGATGCTCATCCCGATCACCGACCGGCACGTGGAGGCGGCACAGGGCGTGGCCGCGCGGCTGCGCGCTGCCGGTCTGCGCGTCGAGGTGGATGCGGGCAAGGCGCGCATGGGCGCCAAGATCGCCGCGCACCGTGAACAGCACATCCCCTACCTGCTGATCATGGGCGACAAGGACATCGCCAATGGCACCGTCAGCGTGCGCCTGCGCACCGACGAGGACCTGGGCGCGATGCCGCTGGAGCAGTTCATCGCGATGGCCAGCCGTGTGGCGGGCGAAAAGGCGCTGGAGCTGACGTAGCGCAGCCCGATCAGCATACGATGCGGCGGCAGGCCATCCCCGGCACTGCCGCCGCTGTTTCTCCCGGCGCTTCGGCGTGTTGGGGCTTCTTTACATCCGGACACCGGGTGCACGCCGTATAATGGGCGTGTGACCAGGAGAGATACAGGCTGATGAGCGCCGCATCCGACACGCGCCGCCGAACGATCACCCTGCACAGTATCCGCGTACGGCTGGGCCCGCGCCTGCAGATCGCGATCGAACTGACGCTCGTGGTGATGCTGGCGCTGTTCGTCACGCGCCCATATCAGAACTGGGACCAGGAGTGGTCGCTGGCGGGCGTGGAGTCTGAGTATCTGGTCAACTCCGCGACATGGCTGGAGACTGGCCTGCGCCATTACGGATACATCCCCTACTGGCAGCCGTATCTCGATCGCGGACAGCCGACGGTGGACGAGGCGTATTCGTTTCTGGCGAATCCCTTCACGTTCTACCCCGTGGTCGCCTTCGGCGCGGTCAACGGGCTGAAGCTGAGCGTGGTGCTGTATTACATCGTGGCCGGCGTGGGCGGATGGTTCCTCGGCTGGAGCCTGGGCTGGAGCGGGCCGGCACGGCTGCTGGCGGCTGGCCTGTTCATGCTCAAGGGCAACATGCAGGGCCTGCTGGGCTCGACGTACTTCCAGCTGGGCGTGACGCAGGCCTACTTCCCGTGGACGCTGGCCGGCGCGATGGCGATCGTGCGCCATCCGGGCCGGCGCTGGCCCGTCGGGGTGCTGGCGCTGTCGATGGCGCTGACGTTCCTGGCCGGAAACATCTACTTCTTCCTGCCATCCGTCATCATATGCGCGCTGGTGTTCGCCTTCTATCTGCCGAAACGCCGCGCGGGCCGCTGGCCGCTGTCGCTGCGCTGGGGCATGCTGCTGCGCTATCCGCTGGCGGCGGCGTTCTGCATCGGGCTGGTGGCGGTGGTCGCGCTGACGGTGGTGCCCAACTACGCGCTGGTGCGCGGCCATCCGGACAGCCAGTTCGTGCCCACATCGGCGCTGGGGCAGCCGTTCACGCAGTTCTTCACCGCCGAATCCATGACGCCGACGCAGAAGGGTGAATTGTACTCGTATTCAGCCCCGCTGTGGTTCCTGCTGCTGATCTTCGTGCTGCTGCCGCCCATCCGCAGGCTGCATCAGCCGGCAGACGGGCTGCAGGGGCGGCGCTTCTGGATCATGCTGCTGATCGGGCTGGCATTCTTCTTCTCCTGGGCCGTCGGCGTGAACCCGGTGCTGCAGTGGATGTACGACAACCTGCCGCTGCTGCCGCGCTGGCGCTTCATCGAGCGCATGATGACGCTGGCTTCGTTCTTCTTCGTCGCGCTGGTGGCCTATCGCTTCGACGGGCTGTACCGCGCCATCACCACAGGAAGCGCCCCGCTGCCGCTGCTGACCACGCCGCTGCTGCGCAGACGCGCCGGGCAGGCGCTGGCCGTGGCTGGCCTGGCGGCGGTGATCACTGTCGGCGCCACGCGAGACATATACGACAGCCTGTGGGATCGCTCGGAAGGCCGTGTGATCGTGCAGTGCCTGGAATGGCTGCGGGCGCGCTATCCGGATGACTTCCTCTCGGTGCGGCGGCCACACTACAACATCCTCTCGCGCTTCATCACGCTGCAAGTGCGCAAAGAGCGCATTCAGGCCCTGTACGATCTGAGCGGTGTCGGCTCGCCCGTCTACGGCCAGGACCTGACGCTGCTCGACCCTGAGTACTACATGGTCGACTGGCAGGACACCGCCGCCAGCCTGACCGAGCGCGGGTACGTGCCGGTAGAGGGCGCGCCGCTGTTCTCGAGCGAACACCCTACGCCGTGCGTGTGGCGCTACACCCGCGCGCTCAGCTACGCCTTCTCCGTGCCGACGCAGACGCTGCGCGAGCTCGATCTCGTTCGCCAGCTCCCCACGCCGGAGATGACCACGCCAGCCCGGCTGCTGGGGCGTACGCCGGAATTCATCGTGCTGGAGGCGGCGCTCTCGCCCGACCAGGAGATCGCGGTCGTCGCGCAGGATATCGCCTACCCCGGCTGGGTGGCCTATGTCAACGATCAGCCCGCGCCGATGGTCTCCGTCGGCCAGATCGTCGGTGTGATCCTGCCGCCCGGCAGCGGCACGGTGCGCGTGGCCTTCGAGTTCACCGCGCCTACGCTGCACACCGGCGGCTACGTTACGATGGCCACAGCCGCCGTGCTCAGCCTGTACCTGCTGCGCGCCGATACCGCGCCGCTGCGCCTGTGGCGCTGGCAGCGCCGCCGCCGTGCTGCGACCCTTCAGCCCGGCACAGCGGAAGCTGCACACAGCGCGCCAGTCGTGATGGAGGCTGCGCAGATCGTGCACGCCGAGACCGTCGCCCCGCCGCCGCCCGCGCCGCCCACGCCCTCGCGCGAGGATGTGCCGATCCACATCCCCGATCCACCCCGCGCGCAAGCCCCCGCTGATGCGCCTGAGCGCCAGCTCACGATCAGCGTGCCGCTGCCGCGCAAAGACGACATCACCACACTGGCCGCCAGCGTCCTGACCGCCGCAGCGACAGCACTGCTGGTGCTGCGAATGCGCCGCCGCCGCTGAAGCGCAGGACATCCCGGGAACCCCGCTCATGTCTGCGACCTGTGCCTCTCCCCTGTACGATCCACCCGCCAGCCTGCGTGCCGCTGTGCGCAGGCCCGCTCCCGATCGGTATGATCCTGTGTGCTGCCAGGGACCCTTCTGATGAGCGCCTCCGTCATCAAGACAGCGTCCGCGTGGACGCGCCGTCAGCCGCTGCTGTCGCTGCGCCGGCTGCGCTTTCTGCCCGAACTGATCGCAGTGATCGCGTTCACCATCTTCACCACCGCACCGCTCTACGGCAATCCAGACCCGACATTCCGGCTGGCCGGGGGCGAAGCAGACTGGCTGACCGCCTCGGCTGTTCACATCAGCCAGACGTTTCGCGAAACCGGGCGTTTTCCCTGGTGGCAGCCGTGGCTGGTGCGCGGCCAGCCCGCGATTGACGAGTCGTTCTCGTTCGCCAGCAATCCGTTCAGCATCGTCCCCAGCCTGATCTTCGGCGGAGTCAACGGGGTCAAGGCGGCGATCATCGTCAGCTTTGCGCTGGCCGGGCTGGGCGGCTGGTTCCTCGGCTGGTCGCTGGGCTGGGGGGCGCTGGCCCGGCTGACCGCCGCGGCCCTGCTGATCCTCAAAGGCAACATGCAGAGCGTGATGGCCGTGGGCAACTTCCAGCTGGCAGTCGCACAGGCGTACTTCCCGTGGATCCTGGCCGGCGCGCTGGCCGTCGCACGGGTGCGGGACCGGCGCTGGCCGCCAGTGGCGCTGGCGCTGGCGTATGCGCTGCTGCTGATGGCCGGCAACATCTACTACACGCTGCCGATGGTCCTGCTGGTCGGATGCGTGGCCCTCTTCAGCATCTTCACGCTGCATCTGCGCCCGCTGCGTGTGACCGCGGACATGGCACTGCTGCGGCGCTACGCGCTGACGCTGGCACTCACCGCCGGGCTGATGGCGATCCTCGCGATCTCGCTGCTGGCGAACTTCCGACTGATCGCCAATCACGTCGACCTGACCGCATGGCCGCAGGGCGATATCGGACTGGCGCTGCGCCAGTTCTTCGAACCGGCGCGGCTGAGCGGCGGCACGGGCGCGGAGAACGATTACAGCTTCATCGCGCCGTTGTGGTTTGTGGCTGTGCTGTTCATCGTGCTGCCGCCGCTGCGTGCGCTGCACCGGCCTGCCCAGCCCGGAGAGCGGCGGTTGTGGGCCATCGGCGTGCTGGGGCTGGCGTGGTTCGTGCTGTGGGCCCTCGGCCTCAACCCGCTGGTGCGCCTGGCCTACGAGACCGTGCCCTATCTCGGCCAATGGCGTGCGCCGGAGCGCATGATGCCAGTCGCGGCGTTCCTGCTCATCTTCCTGCTGGCGCTGCGGCTGGACGGGCTGTGGCGCGCGCTGGTCCACGGGCGCTGGCTGCGCCGCCTGCGCTTCGGGATCGCGCCGCGGATTGCGCTGGCGCTGGGCCTGTTCGCGGCGGGCGGGCTGGCCGTGGCGCAGGTCTATCAGCAGCGCGATACCTTCGGTGCGCTGCAGCAGCAGTTCACCGATATCGACGCGTGCCTGGCCTGGCTGCGCGCACAGTACCCGGACAACATGCTGTCCGTTCAGCGCCGTGACTACAGCTACATGGGCCCTTTCCTCGACCATCAGATTCGCTCGGCGCGCGTGGCCGCCGACTACCTCCTGCTCGGCACCACGTCCGTGTTCCCCGGTCTGGACCTGATGCCAACGATGGCGCAGTTCTATCTGCCAGCGTGGGATGAAGACATGAACTGGCTGCAGGCGCAGGGCTACGTGCCGCTGCAGGGCGCGCCGCCGCTGGACTACGATGCGTCAAGGCCGTGCATCTGGATCAAGCCGGACGCGCTGCCGCTGGCCTTCAGTCTGCCGCTGGCCGCCATGCCTGCCGCCAGCGCCGGCCTGACCGCAAACGACGTGCGCCCCGCGAGCGCATTTGCGCGCACCGGCGAACACATCTGGATGCAGGTGATGCCAGAGCCGGCACAGGAGGTCGTGGCCATCACGCAGGACATCGCCTATCCCGGCTGGACGGTGAGCATCGATGGCCAGCCCGCAACGGTCATCTCTGCCGGGCGGCTGCTGGGCGTGATCGTGCCGCCGGGCAGCACACCGGTGCAAATCGCGTTCAGCTACACCGCGCCGCTGCTGCGCCTGGGCGGCTGGATCACGCTGGCGACGAGCGTATTCTGCGCAGGCTATGTGCTGCAGGCCGAGCGCACGGTGTTGTGGCTGCGCCGCTGGCGTGCTCACCGGGCACAGGCCGCCGCTGCCCGCGCCGCACAGCGCGCACCGGCCAGCACGCTGCCCGTGACTGCGGCGGTCGCGCAGCCCACGCCCGAAATGCCGCCCGCACAGGCTGCCCCGATCGCGCCACCGGAAGCGCCGGTTCGCAGCCTGGCACCTGCCGAACCGCCGCCGCGCCAGATCGAGATCATGCTGCCCCTGCCCGGCAAGCGGCGCCTCATCACGCTGGTGGCCAGCGCCGTGACCGCGCTGCTGACCACGCTGCTGCTCACGCGCCGACGGGAGCGCTGACGGGCGATGGCATCGAAATGTTCGTAACTCTTTACCTTTGCTGTATCGCCCGGGGTGCTATGCTAATGTGATGGCAAGCCGCAGCGCTGGAGTTGGCAGGTGTACTCCCTGCGTCGCCCAGAGAAGACAGCGATGACCGTTTCATCAATCCCGGAAGCAAGCGCACAGCCCTCCTCAGCACCGTTCTCCGGAATGCTCTCTCGTATTCCCTGGCTGGTGCTGGCGGAAGTGCTGTTTGTGATCGTGTTCACCCTGATCACCACCATCGAATATCAGAACTTCGACCCAGCCATGCGCCTGCGCGGCGGCGAGTCGGAGAATGTGGCGATCGTCGGGCAGTTCCTGGAAACGTCGTGGAAAGAGCACGGCTACGTCCCCTACTGGTTCCCTGACATGAGCGAAGGCAGCCCGACGACTGAGGATGCCTACGCCTATCTGTTCAATCCGGTGGCCTTCTACAGCACGCTCGCCTTCGGCCACAACAACTCGATCAAGCTCACCATCATCGTGCATTTCGCCATCTCCGGGCTGGGCGGGCTGGCGCTGGCGTGGACGCTGGGCTGGGGGCGGCTGGGGCGGCTGACGCTGGCGGCGCTGCTGGTGCTGTTCAACCCGATGCAGGCCAGCACAGGAATCGGCTTCTACCAGCTCGGCATCGCGCAGGCGTATCTGCCGTGGGCGCTGGCCGCCGCGCTGCTGACCGTCTACCGGCAGGACAAGCGCTGGCCGCCGGTGCTGCTGGCGGTCTCGCTGGCGCTGCTGTTCTTCTGCGGCACGGTGTACTACGTGCTGCCTGCGCTGGTCAGCGTCGGCCTGGTCGCGCTGATCTACGGCCTGGAGTTCCGGCGTTCCACGCTTTCGGTGCGCCCGCGCCCGGAGGTGTGGAAACGCTTCTTTCTTGCAGGCGCCATCTGCGCCGGGCTGGTGGCCGTGCAGGCGCTGAACGTGGTGGTCAACTTCCGCTACGTGGGCGATCATCCCCCCGAAGACGGCTTCTTCTTCGCCGACACGCTGCGCATCTTCCAGCAGTTTTTCGACCCCCGCCCGCTGTTCGAGAACCTGTTCGCGGAGTTCACCTACGTCTACCTCATCCCGGCGTGGTTCGCACTGCTGATCTTCATCGTGCTGCCGCCCTCCGCGGCGCTGCACCGCCCCGCCGGGGTGCGCTTCGGCGGCCGGCTGCTGACGCTCATCCTGGTCGGACTGGTGCTGTTCTTCCTGTGGGGTTCCAGCTTCCAGCCGATCGTGCCCTGGCTGTACGCCAATATCCCGCTGCTGGGGCAGTGGCGGATGCCGCAGCGCATCCTGAGCATGGCGGTGGTCTTCGCAGCGATGCTGGTGGCCTATCGCGTCGATGCGCTGCACCGCGGCCTGCTGGCCAGCATAACGCGTGGCTCAGAGACCTTCAGGCTGGGCGCGCGCAGGACGATCTCGCTGCTGCTCGTCGGCGCAGTGATCCTTGCCGTCTGGGAAGTCAACGGCACCCTGTTCAACTACGGCTCGCTCGAGCGCGAGTTTCAGCCGCTCGAAACCTGCCTGCAGTGGCTGAAGCAGGCGCATCCGGACGAGTACCTGGTCACCGACCGCAACAACTTCCGCACCGTCAACGCCTATGTGAGGCAGGGAATCCGCCTGTCCAACCCCACGCATGCCTACGACCTGAACGGCATGCCAGCCACGCTCGGCGCGCCGGACCTGACCGATATGCCCTCGCCATACTGGCTGCACGAATGGGACGACGACCCCACCTGGCAGATGCAGCACGGGCTGTTCCCGGTGGTGGAAAGCCCGATCTACCCTTCGGACAATCAGCAGCCGTGCGTATGGACCAATCCCACCGCGCTGCCGTTCACCTGGGCCGTGCGCCCGCCCGATCTGCCGCCCGATCGGCCGCCGGCGTTGGGCGTGACGCTGCCGGTCACCTTCCTCGCCCGCAGCGGTGAGAACATCTGGCTGCGCGCCCAGCCGCTGCCCGACAGCGATCTGGTGGTGGTGGCCGGAGATATCGCCTATCCGGGCTGGGTGGTCAGCGTCAACGGCCAGCCGGCGAAGCTGGAGTCCGTCGGGATGCTGCTGGGCGTGGTGCTGCCGCCGGGAGACCAGCCGGCGCTGATCACATTCAGCTACACCGCGCCGCTGCTCAAAATCGGCGGGCTGATCACGCTGGTGACGAGCGTGCTGACGGCGGGATACCTGCTGCGCGCAGAAGGCTGGCGCAGCGCGTTACGGTCCTGGCGTGTCCGGCGGGCAGCAGCGCGCGCGCAGGCGGCAGAGCGCAAGGCGGCAGAGGCCATCGCGGCAGCCAATGCCCCGCCACCAGCGCTGGCCGTTCCAGTCGCTCCCGCGCAGACCGTCCCGACGCAGATCATCCCGGCTGCGCCCGTCCCCGTGCGGCCAGCCGCAGCGCCCGTGCTGCCTTCAGCACCGTCCACCGTGCCAACGCCGCCCGCACCTGCGCCTCAGGGGCGCGCTCTGGCGGTGGTGGATGACAATGGCGAGCGCCGCCTCCGCATCACCGTGCCGCTGCCCAGCCGGCGCGACGCCGGCACCGTGGGGGCGAGCATGCTGACGGCACTGTTCACCACGCTGCTGGTGGTATGGTTCAAAAGCCGGCGATCAGATCGAGACTGAACGCTTCGAGCGACGGCAGCACAATATCCGCCAGCGCCAGCACCTCCGGCGCCGGGGTGAAGCCCGGGCTGGGGACCGCCATCACCTTCATGCGGGCCGCCCTGAGCGCGCGCAGGCCGTTAGCGGAGTCCTCGATGCCGAGACAGCATTCCGGCGCGATGCCGAGCCGCCGGGCGGCCTCAAAGTAGATGTCCGGCTCCGGCTTGCCCCGGGGGATCTCATCACCGTACACAATCACCTCAAACACGCGATCCAGCCCGGTCAGGCCCATCACGGTGTTGATGACCTGTGTCGGTGAGCCGGAGGCCAGCGCGACCGGACAGGCGGAGGCAGCGGTATGCACCGCTTCCAGCGCCCCGGGCAGCGCAGGCATGCGCGCAGCGATTCGTTCCAGCACGCCGCCGCGCACCTGATGGATGATCTCATCGATCGGCATGTCGATCATCAGCCGCTCGCGCATGACGTGCGCCCACTCGACAGTGCCCCGGCCCATCGCGTGATGCTGATCATCCATCGTCCAGGACTTGCCCAGCCGGGCGGCGAATGTCGTGCGCGAGGCCAACCAGTACGGTTCGGTATCGACGAGTACGCCATCCATGTCGAAAATGATCGCTTCAACCGCCATCGGGAGTCCTCATCTGGTGCCGCGCACGGCTATAATGCAGGGTGTGAACGCGCAGCATTGTAGCAGAGGAGCATGCGGATGCGCCCGGCACAACCTGCGGCAGGCCCGTCATGACCTCGCTGACGCCAGAGCTGCTGCGGCGCGCACCGCGCCAGCTGCGGCAGGGCCGGCCGCCGCTGCTGTTCGTGCACGGCGCATGGCACGGCGCGTGGTGCTGGGAGGCGCACTTCCTGCCCTACTTCGCGCGGCGCGGCTGGGACAGCTACGCCGTCAGCCTGCGCGGGCACGGCGCCAGCCCCGGGCGCGAGCGCCTGCGCTGGGCCTCCGTCGCGGACTACGCCGATGATCTGGAGCAGGCCTGTGCCGCGCTGCCCGCGCCTCCTGTGCTGATCGGGCACTCACTGGGCGGGCTGGTGGTGCAGCACGCGCTCATGCGCCGCCCTTACCCCGGCGCGGTGCTGGCGGCATCCGTGCCGGTGCACGGCGTACGGAGGCTGCTGCTGCGCATGCTGCTGCGCGATCCCGGCGCGATTGTGCGTGGGCTGGGTACGCTGCGGCTGAGCCCGATTGTGGCGGATGAGCGGCGCGCCCGCAGGCTGCTGCTCTCCCGCAACGCGCCAGCCGCCGACAGCGCCGCGCTGTTTGGGCGCCTGCAGGACGAGTCCTTTCGCGCATTTCTCGATGGGCTGCTGCTGGCCTTGCCCCGTCCCGAGCGTGTGCGCGCGCACGGCACGCCGGTGCTGGTGCTGGCGGCGGAGCACGACGCGCTGTTCCCGGTCAGCGAGCAGCGCGCTACCGCGCGGGCCTATCAGGCCAGCCTGGTGGTGGCGCCGGACATGGCGCACGACATCATGTGGGATCTGCACTGGGACATGGCCGCAGCGCGCATCGCGGAGTGGGCAGAAGCGCGATTCCCCTAGCGCGTTTCCTCGATCGCCATCCGCGCCTCTTCGTCCGCGTCTGCATGCAGCGTGTGCGGCGGCCCCCCGCCCCAGCGCCGCTCGGCCAGCACGCCGGCGGCCACGCCGCACAGCGTCGCCAGCATCAGCCCCAGCTTGTACGGCAGGCTGTACGCCGCCACCGCCACGATCGCGCCCGTCAGCACCGCCGCCAGCACGGGCCGCCCGCGCACCGAGGGGATGAGCATGCCGATGAACGTCGCGCTCATGGCGAAATCCAGCCCCCAGCGCGCCGGGTCCTGCACCGATGCGCCGAAGACCACGCCGACCAGCGTGCATAACTGCCAGTTGAGATACATGAAGATGGCCGAGCCGAAGTAGAAGTAGTGCTTGTGGCGCACATCGCCAGCCGCCTCGTAGTTGGCGATCGTCACCAGATAGGTCTCGTCGGTCAGCCAGAACCCGAGCGGGATCAGCCAGCGCTGCGGCAGGTGGCGCACATATGGCGCAAGCGAAGCGCTGTAGAGCGCATGGCGCAGGTTGACTACCAGCGTCGTCAGCCAGATGATCGGCAGCGGCGTGACGCTGGCGACCAGGCCCACGCCGATGAACTGCGAAGCGCCCGCGAAGACGAATGCCGACATCGCCAGCGCCGCAGCCGGAGAAAGCCCGCTGGTGATCGCCAGCGCGCCGAAGATCACGCCGAATGGCATCGCGCCGATGACCAGCGGAATAGTGGCGCGCAGGCCGCGGACGAACTGGGCGCGGCGGCTGTCTGCCGGTGAGACGAGCGATGTCATGAGCAGCGGCCTTCCCCCTGCACAAAGCGCCGATTGTAATGTCAAACAGCCGCATGTGGTATGGCCACAGAAAAACAGCGGGGCGCAGGAGGTTCACCCCCTGCGCCCCGCCCTGTGCACATGCGGCGCGCGCGGCGCCGCGGACTGCGACTACTCGCCTGCCGGCGCGATGCTGACGATCAGCGACGCATCGGTGTAGCTGTACTCCGAAACGCTCAGCACCAGATCGCCCGACTCCGGCACGGTGAACGCCATGCTGAAGCTGGAGACGCTGCTGGCGCTGCCATAGGCCAGCGACATCCCCGCCTGCGTGATATCCACGCTGGGCGAGGCGACACCGCTGCGCGCCGTGAACGTCACCACCACGCTCTCGCCCGCTTCTGCGGTATAAGAGATAGAGCGCGTCGTCGTGGCGGAGGTGAAGCTCAGCACCTGATCGCCCTCGTTCAGCGAAGGCAGTGCCTCGCGCGTGATCTTCAGGCTGAATTCGCCCACATCGCCAACCGCCGAACCGATGACCAGTGTGTACGTGCCCGTCTGGCCGAGGACGTAACCGCTGATTTCAGGGTTCACGCCCGAGCCACCATCCTCATCGGAGATCAGGAAGTAGTTGTTCGGGTCATTCAGCGTGAGGTTGGTATCGATTTCGCTGTCCACGCTGACGCTGATGACATCGCCGATCGCACCTTCAAAGCTCACGAAAGCCTGCGCCCCGGCTGAGTCAATGCTGCCGGTGACCGTCTCGCCAATCGCCGCCGGCTGAATCTGCACGCGGCTGAGCGTGAGCGTGAACGCGCCAACATCGCTGCGGCTGAGGCTGGTGGCGGTGATGGTGTACTCGCCGGTGACCGGCAGCGTGAGCGGCCCGATCAGCGAGTTGAGATTGCCCGCGCCGTC
>CAZZJW010000002.1:57791-86273 GCA_964654755.1 uncultured Pleurocapsa sp.
GAGTCCAGCAGCACAAGATAGCTGTCGAAGTCCTCAGAGACATGGATGATGCTCACGCTCTGGCCGGCAGTGCCGGTGAAGCTGAAGAAAGCGGCGGGGGCAGCATCGGTCAGCTCGCCGCTGACGGACTGCCCAATCTCAATCGGGGTGACCTCACCGATGACAGCCGAGGCGTTCCCCATCATCGAGTCGGACTGCATGCCGGACCCGGACGGCGTGGGGGTGGACTGCGCCGAGGCCAGCAGCGGCAGCGCCAGCGCGGCCAGCAGGACACCCGAAGCAACAATTCTGCGCATTGCGTACTCCTTGACTAGAAACCGTGAAAATGACATCCTCTCCCTCACTATAGCACCATTTGCGCGGGTGAGCGGCGATTTTCACAATCGTTAGCAATTCGACAGCCGGGAGTATGGCAGGCGAAGGGCAATGAAAGGGCTGGGCTGTCCGCGGTGCGCTGAAGCGCTGTTCACCAGCAGGTGGATTATGGTTTAGTATGGGACGTGTTGGTGGCGCATCGCACGTGTTGGCTTGGCGCTGTGCAGATCTGGAGAGGTGAAGCATGTCGCTCAGAATGTGGTGGCTCACGGCCGTCTGGCTGATGGGCCTGCTGTTCGCAGCGCCGGCCCTGGCGCAGTCGCAGCCGGTGCCGCTGGCGCCCTTCGACGATCCACTGATGCAGGTGCAGGGCGTGATCCCTGACGGCTGGACCGCCGCTGGAAATGGTCTGTATCGGCGCGGGCAGGCGGCGGGCGACCTGGCACTGCTGGCGGTGCAGACGGCGCTGGCCCGTCGCGCGCAGATCGAGGCGGCGATCGCGCCTCAGCTCGGCCTGAGCGCGCTGCCGGAGCCTGCCGGCATGCTGCAGACCGACGCCTACGCCTGGACGCTGTATCAGGTCGATATCACCGTTCCCGGGGCCGGCACGGTGCGCGTCGATCTGGCGCTGGCGGACGGCGCGGATGGCCGCGTGACCATCGTGCTGCTGCAGGCGCTGGCCGACGACTACGACGTGCTGCACGAGGGCGTGTTCCTGCCGGTGGTGCAGGCGCTCGCTCCGCGCGTCGAGGCGGCGCAGGCCGAGCGCACCTACACCGATGAAGACGTCACCTTCCCCGGCGGCGCTGCTGATGTGACGCTGGCTGGCACACTCAGCCTGCCGGCGGGCGCCGGACCGTTCCCGGCGTTGGTGCTGGTCACCGGCAGCGGCCCGCAGGATCGCGATGAGTCGCTGGCGCCGCTGACCGCGCTGCGTCCGTTCGCGCTGATCGCTGATGCCCTGGCGCAGGCTGGCGTGGCGGTGCTGCGCTATGACGACCGCGGCGTGGGCCGCTCGACCGGCGATTTCGACGCCGCCCTGACCGAAGACTTCCGCGCCGATGCAGCGGCGGCCATCGACTACCTGCTCACGCGAGAGCAGATCGACCCGGCGCAGATCGGGCTGCTCGGCCACAGCGAGGGCGGCATCGTCGCGGCGATGCTGGGCGCTTCTGACCCCGACCTGGCCTTCGTGATCGGCATGGCGCCGCCGGCGGTGCGCGGGGTGGAGCTGCTGGTGGCGCAGAACCTCGCCATCCTGCGCGCACAGGCGGGCAGCGATGCCTTCAGCGCGGCGGGCTGGGTGGACTACGAAGACCGCATCCGCAGCGTGCTGGAAGCAGCGGCGGCAGGCGACCCGGACAGCACAGAAGCGCTGCTGCGCGAAACGCTGGGCTGGCTGTACGACACCATCGCCCCGGAGATGCTGGCGCAGATGGCCCCGGAGACCGACCGCGAGACGTTCATCGAGCAGTCGGTGCAGGCGCAGATGCCGACGCTGACGTCGCGCTGGTATCAGGCGCTGCTCAACATCGATGCCGGCGAGTACTGGCGCCAGGTACGCATTCCGGCGCTCGGCATTTTCGGCGGGCTGGATGTGCAGGTTCCCGCTGACCAGAACGCCTCAGCGATGCAGACAGCGCTGGAAGAAGCCGGCAACACCGGGTTCAGCGTGATCACCCTGCCGAACGCCAACCATCTGTTCCAGGCGGCGCAGACCGGCGAGATCGAGGAGTACGGCACGCTGCCCGCCGAGTTCACGCCCGACTTCCTGCCCCTCCTCGTCGACTGGGTGCTGGGACACGTGCGCGTGGTAGAATAGCGGGCCATATCGCAGGACAACCCAGCGGGGCAGACGCCGTACATGCGCACCGTCCGCCCCGCACTCCCGAGGCCGACGATGGCGCCATGGTGGCAGAACGCAGTGTTCTATCAGGTCTACCCGCGCAGCTTCCATGATGCCAACGGCGATGGCGTGGGCGATCTGCCCGGCCTGCTGGCGCGGCTGAATCACTTCACGATGCTGGGCGTGGACGCGCTGTGGATCTCGCCCGTCTTTCGCTCTCCGATGGCCGACTTCGGCTATGACGTGTCCGACTACACCGCGATCGACCCGCTGTTCGGCACGCTCGCCGATTTCGACGCGCTGCTGGCGGCGGCGCACGCGCGCGGCCTGCGCATCGTGCTCGATCTGGTGCCCAACCATACCAGCGATCAGCATGCGTGGTTCGTCGAGTCGCGCTCCAGCCGAGACAATCCCCACCGCGACTGGTACATCTGGCGCGATCCCGCGCCGGATGGCGGCCCGCCCAATAACTGGCTGTCGTACTTCGGCGGCCCAGCCTGGACGCTCGACCCGGCCAGCGGACAGTACTACCTGCACAACTTCGCACCGGAACAGCCCGAGCTCAATTATCGCAATCCGGCGGTGAAGCAGGCGATGTTCGCGCAGATCCGCTTCTGGCTTGATCGCGGCGTGGATGGCTTCCGCATCGACGTGATCGATCGCATGCTCAAGCACCCCGACCTGCCAGACAATCCGCCCGACCCAAACTGGCGCGAAGGCGATAACCCCGTCTGGCGGCTGCGGCGCGTGCACAGCGAGAACGCCGACGGCATTCACGCGCTCATCGCCGAGATGGGCGATGTCTTCCGCGCCTATCCCGACCGGGTATCAATCGGCGAGATCGCCTACTCGACCGACCCGGCCTTCATCGCCAGCTTCCGTGGCACGCCAGAACGCCCAGAAATCGACATGCCGTTCAACTTCGCGCCGCTGATGCTGCCGTGGTCCGCCGAAGCCGTGCGCGCCTTCGTCGACGCCTACGATGCCGCCGTGCCCGGCCCCGGCGCAAATTACGTGATCGGCAATCACGATCAGGACCGCGTGGCGACGCGGCGCGGCCCGGAACAGGCGCGGGTGGCGGCGATGCTGCTGCTCACGCTGCGCGGGGCGGCCTTCATTTATCAGGGCGAGGAGCTGGGCCTGACCAACGGCGAGGTCGCGCGCGAGCACTTCCGCGATCCGCAGGGCATCAACACCGGCTTCAGCCGCGATCCGTGCCGCACGCCCTTCCATTGGGACGACTCGCACAACGCTGGCTTCAGCGAGTGCGACACCCCATGGCTGCCCGTGGCCGCAAACTACCGCACGCACAATGTGCTGGCCGAGCTGGACGACTCGCGTTCGTTCCTGCATCTCTACCGCCAGTTGATCGCGCTGCGCCGCGCCGAACCCGCGCTGGCAGAAGGGCGCTATCGCTCTGTGGATGCGCCGGAAGGGGTGTTTCTGTACGCCCGCGAGCACGATCACCAGCGCCTGTGGATGGCGCTCAACTTCACCGCGCAGCCGCAGACGGTGGCACTGCCCGACGCAGACGCGCAGGTGGTGCTCTCCACCCTGCTCGATCGCGCGGGCGAGACAGCGGGCGGCCTGCTGACGCTTCGGCCCGGCGAAGGCGTGATCGTGCGCGCGCGCCCTGCAGGAGCCTGATCCCGTGGCCGAGCTCTATCCGCTGCTGCGTGACTCGCACTACTGGATCAGCCGGGGCGCGCTGGCCGCCGGGCTGGTGCTGCTGGCGCTGGCCGTATTCATCGGGCTGATCCGCCACGGCGATGCCACGCCAACGTTCCGGCGCGGCGTGTACCTGATGGTGGCGGTCATGGTCGTCGAGGCGCTGATCGGCCTGGTGATGCTCGCGATGGGCGGCAGGCCACACGAGGACGTCCACCTGATCTACGGGGCAGGAGCGGTGCTGGCGCTGCCGTTCTTCATCTTCGTCGAGCGCACGGCGACCAAACGCCCGGCGATGGGCAGCTACATCTGGGGCTTCGCGCTGATGTCCGCGATTGTGCTGCGCGCGATCATGACCGGCTCAGCGGGCTGAGGCGCCGGTCAGCCCAGCAGCAGGTGTTCCAGCACCGGGCGCAGCGACTGCGCCGCCCGCCCGCGATGGCTGATCTCGTGCTTGACGGACGGGGGCAGCGCGCTGAACACCACTGTGAACCCCTCCGGCACGAAGATCGGGTCGTAGCCGAAGCCGTGCTGCCGCTCGCCTGGCGCGTGCGCGATGCGCCCCCGCACCACACCCTCCGCGGTCTGCAACCGTCCGTCCGGCAGGGCCAGCGCCGCCACACACACAAACTGCGCGCCGCGCTGCGCATCCGGCAGGCCGTTCAGCTCTGACAGCACCTTGTTCATGCGGTCGTCGTCGCTCGCGCCGGGCCCGGCATAACGCGCGGAGTACACACCGGGGCGGCCATCCAGCGCCTCAATCATCAGCCCGGAGTCGTCGGCCAGAGCGGGCAGGCCGCTGCGCTGGCAGAACAGCCGCGCCTTGTGCAGCGCGTTGTCGAGAAAGGTGTCGTACGGCTCATCCGGCGCGAAGCCATCCAGCCCCGCCTCGCTGACGGAGAGCAGGCGCAGCGGCAGGCCGGCGAAGATCTCGCCATATTCGCGCAGCTTGCCCGCGTTGTTGGTGCCGATCAGCAAATCCATCGTGCCTGTCCTCAGGGGGTGTCCGCGCCCACGCCGATCAGTTCGTCCAGCGGGGCGATGCGAATGCGGCGAACTTCGGTGCGCCCGGCCTCCATGCCGTTCTCGTAGCGCACCCGCGTGACGATGATCTCCGCGCCTTCCCGGCCCGCGCGGATCGACTCGCTGCTGCCCGCCGGCAGCGACGGATCGCTGGTGTAGACGGTGTTGGGCGCAGCGGTGAGCACCTCGGTTTCCAGCACTTCCTTGACGCGCACCACCTCGATCGTCATGCCCGGCTGCAGCGGCGCGCTCAGCGGCGGGCGCGCGTAGTCCTGCCCGAACAGCACGACATCGGCATCCACCAGCGCATCAGCCACCGTCTGGCCGCGCGTCCTTATCGGCAGGCGCGTCCCATCCAGCACCAGCGTGACGGCCAGCGCGCGCTGCACCAGGATGGCCGTGCCCGAGGTGAGCGGCGAGTCGAGCGCCGGCTCGACGATGTCGGCCAGATACAGCGTGAAGCCTGCCTCAAAGAGGGCCTCGCCGATGGTGGCAGCGGAGGAAGCATGATAACTGATCACGTCCTGCGGCGCGGCGGGGTCCGTCAGGCGCACGCTGAACGGCAGCCGGCGCTCGATGCGGATCTCCTCGACCACCGGCGCGGTCCAGCGCGCGAGCTCGTCGGGAGTGAGCAGCGCGCCGTTCACGCGCAGCACGTCGTCGGGAGCGAGCGCAACGCCGTTCTCCGCCAGGATATCCAGCGGCAGCGAGCGCGCCGTGGACAGCGTGGTCTCGGCGCCGTTCAGCACCAGTCGCACCGGGCGTGGCCGGTCGATGCGCACGATGTCGCCATCGTTGAGGGGGGTGTCGGCGGGTGGGGAGACCATATCGCGCGGGCCGAAGGGCACGCCCAGCGCGCTGAGCGCCTGGCCGACGGTGAGGGCGTGCGTCTCGTGCTGCTGGGCCGCGCCGTTATCGATCAGCGTGATCGTGCGGGCGCGCAGCAGGAAGGCGCTGAGCGCGACAGTGCTGACGGCCACCAGCGCCGCCGCCGCCCCGACGATCAGCACAGCGCGGCGCATCTGCCGCCGCCGGCGTGTGGCTGGCATCGGCAGTGTGGGCTGTTCAGGCGCATGCGTGCTGTGCGACAGGGGCGGATCCTGCCTGGCGACCATCGCCGCTTACCATCATGTGTCCGGCGCCGCAAATGAAATGCCGGGTGAGTGTGCAGTCTGCTCAGGCTGGGCGAGCCTGCGGCACCCAGGAGGGAATCCTTAGTGCTGCTACCTTCCGGTCCTGACACGGTTCGGACGTCCTGCCGCGCAGGACCCAGTCTGAGCAGACTGCCGCTTACCCGGCAGTTGCAGGTATTGTCGTGCAGCGGGGGCACAAAGTCAACGGACGAAACGCGCGGCCACCGCTGCAGGCCCGCCCCAGCGCAGTACGCCTTTCGGCTTTACGCCCGATGGTGTACGATCTTTCGCAGATCTGCCCTGGAGAACGACGATGCCTGCTGCCAGTCCTGCTGAACCCTTCGCCCCGATTGCCGGCGTGCTGCGCGTGCCCATGCGCACCTTCCGGGACTCGCGCGGGGCCTTCACCGAAACGTTCCGCCGCGAATGGTTTCCGGATATCGACTGGACGCGCATGCAGGCCAACTGCTCCGTCAGCAAGGCCGGCGTGCTGCGCGGGCTGCACTACCATCTGCATCAGATCGACTACTGGTTCGTGGTCTCCGGGCGCATCGAAGTCGGCCTGGCGGACCTGCGCGCCTCGTCACCCACGTTCAGCCGCGCCGCGACCGTCGTCCTCAGCGGAGACGAGCCATGCGGGCTGTTCATCCCCGTCGGCGTGGCGCATGGCTTCCATGCGCTGACCGATGTCACGCTCACCTATCTGGTCAACAACTACTACGACGGCGCAGACGAGCGCGGTGTCGCCTGGAATGACCCGACGCTGGCCGTGCCGTGGAGCGCATCCGCGCCCGTACTCTCCGATCGCGACGCCGCCAACCCGCGCTTCAGCGCACTGCTGCCGGAGCACATGCCGCGCTGATCACTCCTGCAGCAGCAGCTTGCGGATCGCCTCGAAGGCGGCATTGATCTCGGCCATGCGCAGCGTGTAGTGATCCTTCTCGTTGGGGTGCAGGTCGGGGTGATTCTCCCGCGCCTTGCGCCGATAGGCCTGCTTGACCTCGTCAAAGGTCGCCTCGCGCGTCAGCCCGAGCAGCGCGTACTGGCGCATGAGCACCGTCTGCACACGCCGGGGCGTTTTGCGGCTGTCGCGCTGCTGCCGGCGCCAGCCAGCGAAATCGGGGCCGCTGCCCACTTCGCCGTAGTGACGCTCATACGCCTCCCACGGGTCATAGGACGGCTCCTCCGCCTCACGCTGCGCCCGCTTGCGCGCCGGCGGCACATAGCCCCAGCGGCGCCACGACGTGTCGTGCTGCAGTTCATCCAGCAGCGTCGCCTTCTTCCAGAACGCTCCTTCGCCGAAGTCCGCCGCCGCAAACCGCCCGGTGAGATGCCTGGAGGTGTACGTCGCCATCTCCACGCGCAGCTTGCTGAAGTCCACCGGCTCGCCGAAGGTGACCGCGCGCGTGCTGCCGCCCCAGCGCCAGTCGAGATGCACGGGACGGATGGTGACGCGCCGCTGATCACACCAGTACGCATACAGGCGGCCATGCGCCAGCGCATGCAGCATGCTCATCCACGGCGGCGGATCGACGCGCTCATGTTCTCCCGGCAGCATGCGGGCATCCAGGACGAACAGCGTGTACACATGATGCTGCGTGTTGCGCTCGATGAGCGCAGTAATCTCGGGCACGCGGATGGCGCGGTTCACCACATACAACGCCACCCGGCGGCCCGCCGCCAGCTCGACAAGCAGGTCGGCGCCGCCAGTGGACGCGCACACGGTGATGCGCGTCGCCCGGTGGCACTCCGCCTGCAGGTGATCTACGACAAACTGCTTCAATCGTCCTCGCCCGCCGTCTAGCGCCTGCGCTCAAGGTCATACAGCAGCCGCAGCGCGCTTTCGGCCAGCATGGCCGCGCCCGTCGGCAGCACCGACTCGTCGATATCGAAGAGGGGATTGTGATGCGGGCGGCGCACCTCATCCTTCTTCGCGCCCAGATTGAACATCATCCCCGGCGCACGCGCAGTCATGTAGCTGAAGTCCTCGCCGCCCAGCGAAGGTTCGCGATGCGCGATCACCTCCGGCCCGAACAGCTCCCGCGCGATCTGCTCCACTCGCATCGTCACGGCGGGATCGTTGTAGGTTGACGGGCACGTGCGCACCACACGCAGCGCGTAGTCGCCGCCCAGCGCGCGCACCAGGCTCAGCGTCGCCTCCACGTCGCGGACGAGCTGCTCACGCACGGCGCTGCTGTAGCTGCGCAGCGTGCCTGAGAACTTCGCCTCGCCCGGGATGACATTCTCGCCGCCCGCCAGCCCCGCCGAGACCACGCCGACCGTCACCACCGCTGGCTCCGTCGGGTCCACCCGGCGCGCGACGATCCCTTGCAGCGCGCTCAGCACCTGCCCCAGCAGAAAGATCGGATCGACGCCCAGGTCCGGGTGCGCGCCGTGCGTGCCGCGCCCGATGATCGTCGCGTAGAAATTGTCGACGTTGGCCGTCATGTAGCCCTGCTGCGTGACGATCTTGCCCGCCTGCATATCGCTGTCGACGTGCAGCGCCACGACATGCGCCACATCGTCCAGATAGCCTTCCTCCACCATGCGCTGGCCGCCGCTTTTGCCCTCGGCGTCGTTGGTCTCCTCGCACGGCTGAAACAGGAAGCGGATCTGCCCCGGCGGCCGATTGGGCATTTCCGCCAGAATGGTGGCCGCGCCCATCAGCATCGCGGTGTGCGCGTCGTGCCCGCAGGCGTGCATCACGCCCGGCGTGGAGGAGGCATAGGCCACCGCGTTCGCCTCAGGGATGGGCAGCGCGTCCATGTCCGCCCGCAGCGCGATCACCGGCCCGGCATCGCCCAGCAGGCCGACCACGCCGGTTTTGGCCGCGCCCACCGTCACTTCCATGCCCAGGCTGCGCAGATGATCGGCTGCGATCCGGGCGGTGCGCGTCTCGTGGAAGCCCAGCTCGGGATGCGCGTGGATATCCCGCCGCCAGGCGATCATCTGCTCGTGCAGGGCCTTCGCCCGTTCAACTGTCGCGGTCATGGTTTTCCCTCAGTGCCAGCCGTGCATCTATTCGCTACAATTCTACCGTGAACGCAATATTATACTGGACAAGGCGGCCACGCTCATGGCTCATTTCAACCTGATTGTACTTGGTGCAGGCGCTCTGGGCAGCGCTGTCGCCTATCATGCGGCGCGGCGCGGCGCGCGCGTGCTGCTGCTGGAGCAGTACGCGATCGATCATCAGCGCGGCAGTTCGCACGGCGCCTCGCGCATCATCCGCTACGCCTACGATCACCCGATCTACGTCGCGCTGGCCCGGCTGGCCTTCCCCGAATGGCGCGAGCTGGAGGCGCAGGCCGCCGAGCAGCTGATGTTCCCGGCGGGCGGGCTGGACTTCGGCCCGCGCGGTGAACCGGAGCTGGAGCGCACGATCAGCGCCCTCACACGCGAAGGCGTCCCCTTTGAGCTGCTTTCCGCCGCGCAGGCGAACGTGCGCTTTCCGCAGTTCCGCTTCAGCGACGAGATCGCGGTGGTCTACCAGGCGGACTCTGCCATCCTGGCCGCTTCGCGCTGTGTGCTGGCGCATGTGCGGCTGGCGGTGCAGGCGGGCGCGGAGCTGCGCGAAAACGCGCTCGCCACGCTCACCCCGCTGGGCGATGGCGTGCAGGTCAGCTTCGGGGCAGAGCGCCACACCGCCGATCACGCCGTGGTGTGCGCCGGCGCCTGGGCCAATGATCTGCTCGCGCCGCTGGGCGCGCATCTGCCGCTGCGCCCGGTGCTGTGCCAGGAGAACTACTTCGAGATCGCCGGGCTGGAGGATTACTCGCTGGGCCGCTTCCCGGTGTTCATCGCGCACCTGCTCAGCGATTACGGCTACCCCTCCGAGCCTTACGGCCTGCCCAGCATCGCCGGCTCCGGCCTCAAGCTCTCGCTGCATGGCGGCCCGGACTTCGACCCGCATCGCGAGGAGCGCGTGCCGCTGCCCAGCGTCCACGAAGTCATGCGCAGCTTCGCAGCGCGCTTCCTCAGCCAGCCGCTGGGGGCGCTGCGCTCTTCCCGCGCCTGCCTGTACACCATGACGCCTGATGAGCATTTCGTGCTCGGTCGCCTGCCCGGCCTGCCGCAGATCCTCCTCGGCGCCGCCTGCTCTGGCCACGCCTTCAAATTCAGCACGGTGCTGGGCCGCCTGCTGACGGAACTGGCGCTCGATGGCGACTCGTCCTTCGATCTCTCGTTCTTTTCGCCGACTCGTTTCTCCGGAGAAGCCTGATGCTGCTGCCGCGTTCTGATTTTCTGATTGATCCAGATGTGATCTTCCTCAACCATGGCTCGTTCGGCGCGTGCCCGCAGCCCGTCTACGAGGCGTGGCAGGCGTGGCAGCGGCGGCTGGAACTGCAGCCGGTGCGCATGCTGGGCCGCGAGATCGTCGGGCTGCTGCGCGACGCGATCGCCCCGCTGGCCGATTACGTCGGTGTGCCCTCGGACGATATGATCTTCGTGCAGAACGCGACCACCGGCGTCAACCTGGTGGCCTTCTCGCTCACGCTGGCGCCGGGCGATGAAGTGCTCGGCACCGATCACGAGTACGGCGCGTGCAGCTATGCCTGGCAGGAGGCCTGCCGCCGCGCCGGTGCGCACTACATCCAGCAGCCGGTGCCGCTGCCCCTGCCCTCGCCGGAAGCATTCACCGAGCTCATCTGGCAGGGCGTGACGGCGCGCACCCGCGTGATCTACCTCAGCCACATCACCTCGCCCACCGGCGTGATCTTCCCCGTGGCCGAGATCGTCGCCCGGGCGCGTGAACGCGGCATCCTGACGATGATCGACGGCGCGCACACGCCGGCGCACATCCCGCTCGACCTGGCGACCCTGGCGGCGGACTTCTACACGGGCAACTGTCACAAGTGGATGTGCGCGCCCAAGGGCTCAGGATTCCTCTACGCCCGCCCGGAAGTGCAGCCGCTGCTCACCCCGCTGCCGGTGAGCTGGGGCTACCCGGAGCGCTCGTTCACCGCGCGCCATGACAAGGCCCCCACGCGCGATCCCTCGGCCTTTCTCAGCGTCCCCGCCGCCCTGGAGTATATGCGCGCCCATGACTGGCCCGCCATGCAGGCCGCCGCGCATCAGCGGCTGGTGCAGGCGGGCGAAGCGATCGCGCGGGAGACCGGCTGCAGGCCGCTGTCTCATCCGCACGACTGCGGCCAGATGATGGCGTTTGCCCTGCCTGCGCTGGATATCGACCGGTTCAAGGCGCACCTGTACGACCAGCATCGCATCGAAATCCCGGTATACATCTGGGACGGCATCCCGGTGATGCGCCTGTCGGTGATGGGATACAACACACAGGCGGATATCGATCATCTGCTCGGTGCACTGCCGGAGGCGCTGCGCGATGCCGCTGGCTGAGACGGTTCTGCGGATCGCGGCGTTCGCCGCCGGCATCGTCATCATCTACCGCACGTTCCGCTCCGCCGTGCAGACCATCATCCTGCCACGGGCCGCGCGCACGATGCTGACCTCATTCGTGTTCCGCACGCTGGGCAGGCTGTTCCTGCTGCGCGCGCGCCGCCACACCACCTATCGCGCCAAGGACCGCGTCTTCGCGCTGTACGCCCCGGTCACGCTGCTCAGCCTCGTCGCTGCCTGGCTGCTGCTCATCCTGCTGGCCTACGCGCTGGTGTACTGGGCGCTGGGCGTCGGCTCTGTGCTGGACGCCATCCGCCTGAGCGGCTCGTCACTGTTCACGCTGGGCTTCTCCATGGACCCGCGAGCCGAGACACTCCTCTTCGAGTTCTCCGAAGCGGCGATCGGCGTGGTGCTGGTGGCGATGCTGATGGGCTACCTGCCCACCCTGTATGCGGTGTTCTCCCAGCGCGAGACCATGGTCAACCTGCTGGAGGTGCGCGCCGGCTCCCCGCCCAGCGCCGTCGGCATGATCATCCGCATCCACAGCGTGCGCGGGCTGGGGCACATCGTCACCATGTGGGAGTCGTGGGAACCGTGGTTCGCGCAGCTGGAGGAGACGCACACCACCTTCTCCGCGCTGGTGTTCTTCCGCTCACCACAGCCCGAACGCTCGTGGGTCACGGCCGCCGGCACCATCCTCGACGCTGCTTCGCTGATCAACGCCGTGGTCGACATGCCGCCAAACCCCCAGTCCCGGCTGGTCATTCGCGCGGGCTTCCTGGCGCTGCGCCGGATCGCAGACTCGCTGGGTATTCCTCATAATCCCGATCCGCGCCCCGATGACCCGATCAGCATCTCGCGCGCGGAGTGGGATGCCGCCGTCGCGGAAATGGAGGCGGCGGGGGTTCCGCTCAAGGAGGACCGTGATCAGGCGTGGCGCGATTACGCCGGCTGGCGTGTGAACTACGATCGTGTACTGCTCGCGCTCGCTGCGCTCACCTCCGCCCCGTACGCCCAGTGGGTCTCCGATCGCAGCCTGCCGGGCTATCGCCTGCCGCGCCTGCGCCGAACATCGGCCAACGCGCGCGACGCCACCTCCTGATACCGACACGAGGGCAGGCTGTGCGCGCCCGCCCCACGCAGTCTGGCCGTGCGCGGAGTTCACCCTGTGGGCACGGCTTGCCTCAGCCGGGCAATAAAAAAGATGCCCTTCTCATAAATTATTCAGCTTTCATTCACCGCGAGTTCACGGCTGAATTCTATCTTTTGCTCAACACACGAACCTGACCGACCCAAAATGACTGTCCAAGTGGTGAGCGGTGTATTGTAAGCAGTCAGGTTCGCGGGCATACGGGTTTGTACCGTGCCCTTCCCTTACGAACGACCTGGTGTGCCCCCCCTCACGCCAGGTTGTTTCGTTTGTGCGCTCCATTCGGCGCTGCGGTATCATCGCGCTGCAGGCGCACATGCAGACTGAGCGCACCCCATCCCCCTGGAGTAATGACCAATGCCCATCATCACCCTGAAAGACGGCAAACCGCTTCAGGTCGCGGAAGGCCGCCGCCTGGTCCTCGCGCTTGAGGAAGGCGGCATCGACATCCTGCACCGCTGCGGCGGACAGGCCCGTTGCACCACCTGCCGCGTGCAGTTTGTGCGCGGTGAGCCGACGCTGATGACCACCGCCGAGCGCGAGCGCCTGGAGCTGCGCGGCCTGCTGGGTGAAGTGCGCCTGAGCTGCCAGATCAGCTGTGACCACGACATGACGCTGCTGGTGCTCAATACCGTCTCCAACAGCGATGTAGAGGATGCTGGCCCGCTGCCAGCCGACGAGATCACGCCGCAGCCGGAGTGGGTGGCTGCGCCGCCTGCGCGCTCTGCCGCCGGAGAATAGACGGGCCGCATGCCGCAGCCGATCCGCGAGCTGCCCGCTGGCTATCGTCTGGCGCAGCACCTCAACCTGTTCGATGCCGGCGTGCTGCTGCGCCTCAATCTGGCCGGGCTGGCGCTGACGGCGCTGGCTTTCGCCGTTGTGGCCTTCTGGAACAGCGCCATCGCCCCCCTGCGCGAGGCCTGGTTTCCGGGGGCCGCCGCAGTCCCCTCCGAGCCGCCAGCCGTGCTGCTGGTGCTCGTCGCGCTGATCGTGGTGCTGCCGCTGCACGAACTCATCCACGGCGCAGCAATCGCGGCGTGCGGCTATCGACCGCGCTTCGGCATCAAGCTGGAGAGCGGTGTGCTGTACGCCACCGCCGATCAGGCGTACTTTCGCCGCACTGCCTACATCGCGGTCGCGCTGGCGCCGCTGGTGGTGATCACGCTGGCCGGACTGCTGGGGATGATCGCCAGTGCGCCGTTCATCGCCTATACGCTGGGAATCGCGGTCATCGTCAACACCGGCGGCGCAATCGGGGATGTGTGGTTCGCGTGGGTGCTGCTGCGCGTGCCCGCCAGCACATTGGTGCGCGACGAGGCCGATGGGTTCAGCGTGTTCGTGCGTGAACCTCAGGCTCAGGCACACCCCCCACATGAACCGGCAGATACACGCTGAAGATGGAACCACCCTCCGGCGGGCACTCCAGTTCGACGGTCCCGCCCTGCGCTTCGACCAGGATCTTGACGATCCACAGGCCAAGACCAGTGCTGCTTTCGCCGCCCGTCGGCTTGCTGCTCAGACGGCCGAACATCTGGAACAGCCTGTCGCGTTCTTCCGGCGCGATGCCGGGCCCCTGATCCGCCACCGCCAGCCGGAACACGTGCCCATCCGTCTCCAGCGTGAGTGTCACCGTCGTGTTGGCCGGGCTGTACTTGATGGCGTTGCCGAGCAGGTTCCCCGTGATCTGGCTGAAGTAGCGCAGGTCTGCCTGCACAGACAGCGGTTCCGGGTCGAACAGCACGCGAATGGCTTTCTTCTCCGCGGCAAAGGCATTCTGTTCGATCACCTTGCTGACGAGTTCCGCTGCGTTGAAGTCCTCCGGGTGCGGCATCATCTTGCCGGGGCGGTATTCCGACGCATCGAGGAAGGTACGGATGAGCTCCTGCATGTCATTGAGCGTGGCATCGGTGCTGTCGAGGATCGCCCTCACCTGCTCGGAGTCCCCCACCAGCTCGCGCAGCAGGTACTGCGCCATCCTGAGGTTGGTCAGCGGACCCTTGAGGTCGTGCGCAACGATGCGGATGAAGCGTTCCTGCATCTCCTGCGTCTGATGCAGCTGCTCGATCTTGGTCTTGTAGGCATCGTTGAGCTGCTTGAGCGCAAGCTGGGTCTTCACCCGCGCGTGCAGAATAGGCACGTTGAACGGCTTGGAGATGTAGTCGCTGGCGCCACTCTGCAGGCCCGCGACGATGCTTTCGCTTTCGTTGCGCCCCGAAATCAGGATCACCGGCAGGTCCGCCAGCAGTTGATCGGCGCGAATACTCCGCAGCAGATCCATGCCGGTCATCCCCGGCATCATGATATCCAGCAGCACGGCATCCATCGGCTGTGCATGCAGCATCTCCAGCGCTGCCGCGCCGCTCGACACGGCGGCGACATCATAGTCGCGTTCAAGGATGCTCTCGATCAGCGCCCGGCTGCCGGGGTCATCATCCACCACCAGCACGCGAGCACGGACAGGAGCTGACGTTGAGGGAAGTATGATCGGATGCGATGCAAAAGAAGGCGTCATGCGCTGCCTGTCTGCAAGACTCAGCTGTACTCCTCAGAGCGTAACATACAATACCGGGGACGGTGGATTGAGTTTTTGTCATGCGTGCGCCGCTGCGGCAAACGCCAGCACAACCTTCAGTATCCCTTGTCGGTTATTGTAATCTAACTTCCCACGCCGTCACATAGACGATCACGCCGCCATCATGCACGTACAGCACGGGCAGCACCGGCGTCTCCGCGTCGACAAACGGCACCGGCGGGCCGAACGGCTGATCGTTCACCAGCACCTGCACCGCCTGGTTCGCCAGATTGCGATCGATGCGGATGCGCAATGGCCGCGAGTCCCGCGCGCGCTGGCTGACCGGCGTGATCTCGTCCCCGCTCACCAGGCTCAGGCGGATCACATCCGGCTCCACCAGGTTGATCTGGATGCCCACGGCCTGCGCCGGGTCCTCGGCGTGCTGCAGCAGCATGCCAAAGAACACCGAGTCGTCCACCAGCAGCGGCGGATTGAACGACTGCAGCACCAATTCGGTCTGCGCGCGCACCACCCGCGTGGCCGCCGCGCCACCGTAACGCGCCTCAAACGCCTGCGCAGAAGGTGCGACGCGCAGCACATCACCGCCGCTGCCCAGCCCGCTGCCCAGCTCCCACACGCCGGGCTCCGCCGCCGGCGCAAAAGCCTCCGCGCTCCAGCCCGGATCCTCCACCTCAGCGGCGAAACGCAGCAGGTCCTGATCGCCCTGCAACCCCGCAGGCGGCAGCGTGGGCGAAGGCGTGACGGTCGCGCTGGGTGACGCGGTGGGGGTGGCCGATGGCGTCGGCGTGCGGCTGACCGTCGGTGACGGGGTGGCGCTGGGCGTCGCGGTGAAGGTGGCCGTATCGCTGCCGCGCGGCGGGATCGTCGCCAGCAACGCCAGCGGCGTCGGGCTGGGCGCTGCCGGCGAGGCGGTCTCCGTCGGGGCGGGCGGGTCTGTCGGCGCGCTGGTCGGGTTCAGCGCCACCGCATCGGTCTGGGACAGCAGCGCCAGCTCCGCGCCGGTAGCGGTCGCCAGCGCGCGCGTAAGCGCAATCTCGACAGGCGCCCCCGCGCGCGAGGCCAGGGCCAGCCCGCCTCCGGCCAGCCCCAACACGAGCAGCCCGGCCAACAGCCAGCCCCGGCCCCGGCGGCGTGGCCGCTGATAGGCGCTCAGGTCAGGCGCAGCCGGCTCCGGCGCAGGCTCCACCTCAGCGGACAGGCGCGGCAGCGGCTCGCTGGTCGGCGGCGCAGGGAACTCCGGGGCCTGCTCGGTAAGGGCGTACCAGTGCCGGTAGAGCGGATAGGCGGGATGCCGTTCGATGAACATCGCGCCGAAGAAGTCGTTCAGGCGGTTGAGACGGGCGCTGCGGCGCAGGCTGCGATCGGCATACACGCCGGAGAACATCTCGTACATCTGCCGCCACTGCTGCAGCGTGCCCACGTACGGCTCGCCCAGCACGCGCTGCGTCACCTCCACGGCGCGGCGGTGCGCCTCGCCCAGCGCGCCATCGGCGGCCTCCGGCAGCGCTTCGACAAGCTGCAGCAGACGGCGCGCATTGCCGTGCAGCTCCGCAGCCGCCTGCAGCAGCGACATCAGCCATGCCCGATAGGCGGTCAGGGTGATATGGGCATTCTGCTCCACCTCATCGACCGCATGAATGGCATTTTCCAGCTTGGCGCCGGCAGCGCGAAACTCGCCATCGGTCCAGTCGCGCAGGGCAGCCTCAAGCTCGCGCAGGCTGTGCAGCGCGGGGGCGAGCAGGCGGCTCTGCGGATTCTCTTCCAGCGCGCGGCGCGAGCGGTCGAGCTGGAGCAGCGCGGCTGGGCTGTTGAGCGTGGCGAACAGCGCCTGCGCCGCTTCCAGATCGCGCCGCTGCTGCACGTACTCCTCCAGCGCGCGCGTCAGCACATGGCGGGCGCCCGCCTCACCCAGCGCACGCGCAGCGACATCGCGCCAGAACAGCGCATCCTCCATGGCGTTCTCGCGCGCATCGAGTGCGCCGTAGAACACCGCGTTGGCGAAGAACAGGCGCACGGGGGCCGTGCCGATGCGCGCCAGCGGCTCAATCAGCCCCCGCCCCATCACCTTGAGGTAGGTTTCCTTGCTCGGCATCTGCGCGGCGAAGCTGTCGCGCTGGCCGATCTCGTCCGGCGTGTACAGCAGCTCCACCGCGGTCAGCGCCTGCTGCGTGCGGCCCGCATCGAGCATCCCACCGCGCTCCAGCCACTCGCGCGTGATCTGCGCCAGATCGCGCAGGCGGCGGGCGGCGCTGCGCTCGAAATCACCCTGCGCGGCCTCCAGCGCCTGCAGACCGAGGCGCTCCGCCTCGCTCAGCCGGCCACGATCGAAGTGCTCCCAGCCATCCGCCAGCGCCCTGCCCAGCGCGCCATAAAGCGCATTGCGCTCGACATACGCGCTGCTGGCGACAACTGCCCGAAGCTGCCCCAGCCAGCCCACCAGCGACGGGCTGATCGGGCCGAGCGCCTCGGTCATGCGTTCCAGCAGCAGCAGCGCATCGGCGCGGCTGCCCTGCAGCGCTGCCAGATCGTACTGCGCCCACAGATCATGCGCCTGCGCCAGCCCGGCCACCATCTGCGCCAGGCGCTCATCGAACAGGCCCGCGCTGAACGGCTCCAGCGTGTCGCGCGCGATATCGATCCAGCCGCCGATATCGCTGCCATCGGCGGCGGGGACGAACTCCTGATACGCGCTCAGCGTGCTGTACAGGCTGTCCAGTTCCAGCGCGACGGCATCCCAGGCCGGGGCGGAGGGCACGATCTGCCGGCAGTGATCGAGCGCGCCCAGCGCCTCGCGCGGGCTGCCGGTGGCCTGCTTGCCGATGACGTGCATGTTGTCGGCAAGCGCCATGGCGGCATTGGTGGCCCGCGTCAGCGCGGTGATCGGCAGCATGCGGTTGGGCAGATGATAGTTGGCGTTCAGGCTGTCGAGCATGTGCAGCAGCCCGGTGAGCTGATCGACCACCGTGCGGAAGCCATCGCGCAGCGCGATCACCGTATGCCGGGTGGAGCCGGTGAGCGAGTCCAGCGCGGCGTTGATCTCGTTGAGCAGCGCGCGCGGCTCGCTGACCATGACGTTCTCGGCGGCAAGGTTGGCCAGCGCCACCTGAAGCCGGTAGAGATTGGGGCGCAGCAGCATGATCTCCGGCAGATGCGCAGAGATGCGCTCGGCCAGCAGCCACTGCGTCGCCAGCGCGCGATCATCGCCGTCACCGCTGGTGAGCAGCACGCGCGCAGCCTCCGGCGCGTCATCCTCGAACAGCAGGCCGATCGCCTCCTGCACCGCCGGACGCGGCACGCCGGTCGGACCGCTGCTGCCTTCGCTGAGCAGAGTCGCCCAGTCCACCAGCAGCGTGATCAGCAGCGCGGTCTCGCCGCGCGCCCGCTGGCGCAGCTCCTCCAGTACGCTCAGCGCCCGCGCCCAGCTTCCGCTCTCCAGATAGATGCGCGCCGCATCCAGATCCGCAGACACCTGCAGATCGCTCATACGCGCCTGCACCTCGCGCTCGGTCTGGCGCGCAGGCGGGAAGCCGGGGTCGGCGGAGAGCACGGCATCCATCATACGCAGCAGCGAGAACAGCTCATCACGGCTGAGCTCGCGGCGAAGACGATCCGTGACGCGGGTGAGGACGGCGGCGCGGTCGCGCTCGACCGGCGTGCGATACTCGGTCAGCTCGCGGCGCAGCTCGCTCAGGCTGGGATGACGATAGCGGGGATTGGGGTGAACCGCGCGGCTGATGATGAGCTGCAGCCGGGAGTGCAGGCGCTCGGCATCTTCGCCAAATGCCAGGCGAAACTCCTCCGCCGCGTTCTGCGCCGCCTGCCGTGAGATCTCCACGCGGCCACCGCCCGTGACGATGAAGTAGAGCAGCTCGCCCACCTGATACACATCACTCTGCCGGCTGACGCCCTGCGGCGTGGTCTCCTCGCCTTCCAGGAAGACCGCGTTGCCCCAGTCGATCACCTTCAGACGGTAGGCCTCGCGGTCCCAGAACAGATGCTTGGCGTCCACATCGTTGTAGACGATATCCTGGGTGTGCGCCGCCTCCAGCAGTTCCAGCAGGCCATCGATGATGACCAGCATCTCCAGTTCAGGCAGACGGCCGCCCTGCGCGGCAAGCCCGCTGACCATCTCGGCGAGGATCTCGCCGGTGGCGCGTTCCATCACGATGTACTGATGCGCCACCCCGCCGATGGTGAACTGCCCGCTGCCCAGCAGCGCCGTCAGGGCCGGCTGTCCCGCCAGCTTCTGCAGCGCCCGGCGCTCGGTGAGAATGCTTACCTCCTGGCCAGCACGGATCGGCGGCGCATCCTGCGGCGCAGGGCGCTTGATCACCACCGGGCGGTCGCCATCGCGCGTATCCACAGCGCGCAGCGTCTCACCTGAACGCCCGCGCGGGTAGATGTAGTCGTAGCGATAGCGATTATCGAACAAACCTTCGGTCATCCGGTGTTCCCAGGTGCTGCGCCGGGCGGCCCTGCCCGGCGGCGGCATCAGCGGTATTGGGTAAGGCGGCAGGTCTCAGAGCAGTCTAATTGTACGCTGACAGGCGGGATCTGCACAACGGATTCGACTCGCGCGCAGCCGCCGCTTCGCTTATCCTTGTCCGAACGGGGCGGGACAGGAGGCGCAGGATGCGGGTGGTGTTGCAGCGGGTGAGGGCGGGCAGCGTCCACGTGGATGGCGTGCAGGTGGGCGCGGTCGCGCACGGCTTCGTCGCGCTGGTGGGCATCACCCATGCCGACAGCGAGGACGATGTGCTGCTGCTGGCGCGCAAGACTGCGCATCTTCGCGTGTTCGACGACGAGGACGGACGGATGAACCGATCCGTGCTGGATGTCGGCGGCGGCGTGCTGGTGATCTCGCAGTTCACGCTCTATGCCGACATGCGGCGCGGCCGGCGCCCCGGCTTCACCGATGCCGCGCTGCCGGACAGCGCGCGTCCGCTGGTCGATCGCTACGCACAGGCGCTGCGCGACGAGGGCATCGCCCGCGTGGAAACCGGCGTGTTCGGGGCGATGATGCACGTCGAAATCCACAACAACGGCCCGGTGACGCTGCTGCTGGACTCGCGCGAGTTCGCCTGAAAGCCGCCCACGACTGCACGAACAGAAGGGATTGCGATGATGATGCCGCTCATTCAGCAGCTGGCCGATGCGGACGCCGAGGTGCGCGCAGAGGCGGCCCGACAGCTCGGCGAGATGCGCCAGCCCGAAGCAGTGACCGCGCTGATCGCGGCGCTGGCGGACAGCCACAGCAAAGCGCAGTACACCGCGTTCTCTGCGCTGGTCAAGATCGGCGATGCGCGCGCCGCTGGCCCGATGATCGACGTCCTGCTGCGCTCGCCCGGCAGCCGGCTTTGGCAGCTGCTGAAGCTCAACATCGGCATGCGCCTGCGCGCCGGCCTGCTCAATATGGTGACGCGCGGAGACACCGCCACGGCGGACGTGCTCACCGAAGCGATCCGGCACGGTGAATTCGACGAGATCCAGCGCGGCTACTTCATCCAGCTGCTGGGCCGCACCGCGGATGCGCGCGCGGTCTCGTGGCTGAACGGCCTGGTGCTGGGCGACAACGATCTGATGAAGGCGGCGGCCGCTGATGCGCTCGGCTGGATCGGCGATGGGCGCGCCGTTGCGCCGCTGCTGACCGTGCTGCACGAATCCGAGCCGCACGGCGCGGTGCGCGAGGTGGCAGCGGAGGCGCTTGGCCGCATCGGCGACCGCAGCGCGCTGGCGCCGCTCATCCGCGCGCTGCAGGACGAGAACGAGTGGGTGCGCCGCGCCGCCGCCATCTCGCTGGGCGAGCTGGGCGATGTGAGTGCGATGAACGCGCTGGGCGATGCGCTGAGCGACGAGAGCACGCTGGTGCAGGATGCCGCATTCGAGGCCATCCGGCGGCTGAGCGATCGGCCTTTCACCGCCAGCAAAAACTGATGGGGCGCCAGGCACAGGAATCACAACGGGGCGTCCACGATGGACGCCCCGTTTATATCGTGCAGCAGAATGTGCGCGCGGTCTAATCGGCGGCGGCGGCAGTGCTGGCGGGCGCGCTCGGCGCAGGAGCGGCGGCGGCTGGCGCAGCCGAGTCGGTCGGCTTGCTCTCGCTGGCCTTCGGCACGGCGGTCGCAGACTTCGCCCCCTTGCTATCGTTGACGTAGAAACCGCTGCCCTTGAAGATCACGCCGGCAGCCTGCACCACGCGCACCACACGCTGCCCACTTTCCGGATCGACGGCCAGCGGTGCGTCCGTAAACTTCTGGCGGAGGTCGAAAGTCGTTCCGTCCTCGCGGCGATAGGTGTACACAGGCATACGCTATTCCCTCAGCAAGCGAACTCGCAGCGTTCAACCGTTGGCAATCATACGACAGGAGTGCCAGCTTGTCTACAATCTGCATGCGTTTCTAGCGCATTTTTTATGTGCTGGGCGCGGCTATACCCGCCGTTCCATCACCAGGTCCGCGGCACTCTGCAGCAGCGCCAGCCCCTGGCCCACTTCGCTGAAGTGCAGCCGCAGCACGCGGTAACCATGCGCCTGCAGCACCGCGTAATCGGCCAGCGCCTGTGCCATCTCTGCCCCGGCGAAATCAAGCACGCGCCCGGGGATCGGCAGCGGCTGCGCCTTGTCTGCCGTCAGGATGATGAACACCCCGTTGCGGCCGCTGCCCTTGTAGAGCTGGCCGGTGTTGTGCAGATACTCCGGCCCGTAGCTCAGCGTGATGGCGCGGCGCGTGGCATGCCGCAGCCGGCGGCGGAACTCGTGCAGTGCGCTGTGCACGGCCTCACTGCGCGGCAGGTAAGCCAGCAGCGCGATGAAATCGCCCGCATTGGTGCCGTTGAGCTGCGCGGCCAGCAGGCCCTGCACACGCTCGGCGTCCATGCCCTGATGTGCGCTCATCTCGCGAAAGACGCGCACCAGCGGCGGCGGCGCATAGATGGCCGCGCCATCGCTCTGCAGCACCGGCTCGCCCGTCGGCAGGCCGTCACCGGCCTCCAGCCCGGCCATCAGGCGTTCGGCCTGCTGCCGGCTCTCGTTGATCTGCGACACGTCGAACGGATTGACGCTCATCAGCCGGGCCGTCACCGCCGCCGCCAGCATCCAGCGCAGATATTCGCCCATCAGCGCGTACGAGTCCTGAATGCGCAGCGTGACCACCGGATGCCCGGCCTGCTGCAGCGCCGCCACGCCGCCGTCCAGCTCGTCGTTCTGATCGCTGTCCACGCGCACATACACGATCAGCCGGTCGGTGGCGTAGTCGTGCGGGCGGCCGACGGTCGCGCCGGTCACCGGCAGCAGACTGCGGCCTTCCTTGCCCGTGCTTTCAGCGATCAGATGCTCTATCCACTCGGCGAACGGGGCGATCGAGGGGCTGGTGAACACGCTCAGCTTGTCCTGCCCGCGCGAGGCGATCACCCCCATCACGATGCCGAGCGACAGCCCGGGGTCGTCCTTGAGCGCGACATGCACGCCACAGGCGCGCAGCATGCGGTCGAAGGCTGCGCGCAGCCGGCGCAGATCCAGCCCCGCCAGCGCCGCCGGCACCCAGCCGACGTAGCCAAGCGCGCTGTAGCTGCCCAGCGTGTCGGCGCTGTCCGGGAACACCTCGCGGAAGCCGCGCTCGCGCGCCAGCCCTTCCAGCGGTGAGCCGGGCGTGGTGATGGCGATGAACTGCGCACCACGCCGCCCGGTCTTCTCGTAGAAGTAGTCGAGCAGCGCGCGCGTCTCGAAGGTGGTGCCGCTCTTGCTAGCCGCGACGAACAGCGTGCGCTCCAGATCGAGGCTGCTCTCCAGCGCCGCGATCTGATCCGGGTCGGTGGTATTGAGCACGCGCAGGCGCGGGAACCCAGGCTGCTGCGGAAACGCCCCGGAGACAACATCGGAGGGCTGGCCGCTGCCGCCCATCGCCAGCACCACCACATCGCGGATGCCGGCCTTCATCGACTCCTGCAGCCGCTTCAGCCGCTCGAAGTCAATCTCGGCCAGCGGGTCCAGCCAGCCCAGCGCGCGGCTGATGGCCTTCGAGATGACCGGGTGATCGCGCCAGAGCGTGCCATCGCGCGCCCACAGCCGGGCGCTCAGGTTCTGCGCCTCAAGATCGCGCAGGGCCGCCTCGACCGCCGGCCCGTGCGAGCCGATCCACACCTCCTGCTGCCGGATCACCCCGGTCTGCAGCACCGCACACTTGGCGTCGACCTGGTCGAGCAGCGCGCGGAACGAGTCGACGAACGACTCCACGCCGTCGCCCTGCAGTCGCTCGGCGATCTGTTCCGGATCGATGTTGACCTCACCCAGCAGCGCCATCTGCTGTTCGGCCTCGTCGAGCCCGTCTTCCAGCGTGGGCTGCGCCCGGCCATGATCGCGGAAGGCGGCCAGCGTGTCCGGCGGCACGGTATTGACGGTGTCGCGCCCGATCAGGCTGTCGACGTACAGCGTATCGGGATAGGCGGGATTCTTCGTGCCGGTGCTGGCCCACAGCAGGCGCTGCACCGCCGCGCCCTGCGCGCGCAGCTCTGCAAACCGTTCGCCGTAGAACAGCGTGCGGAAACGGCGGTAGGCCAGCCGGGCATTGGCGATGGCGGTCTTGCCCTTGAGCTTGTTGTTGAACGCCACCCGCGCCAGATCGCGCCCCTGCGCCGCCCGGATGTTGTTGTCCAGCATCTTGTCGACCAGCGTGTCAATCCGGCTGAGGAAGAAGCTGGCCACCGAGGCCACCTGGCTGACATCGCCGCCCGCCGCGCTGAAGCGCTCCAGCCCACGGATGTAGGCCTGCGCCACCTGCTCGTACTGCTTCATGCCGAAGATCAGCGTGACGTTGATGTTGATGCCGGCGGCGATCGCTTCCTCAATCGCCGGGATGCCGGCAGGCGTGGCCGGGATCTTGATCATGGCATTCGGGCGGCCCAGCGCGGCAAACAGCCGCTTCGCCTCGCTCACCGTCGTGGCGGTGTCATCCGCCAGCAGTGGCGACACCTCCAGGCTGACGTAGCCATCGCGCCCGCCCGTGCGATCATACACCGGGCGCAGCATGTCCAGCGCCGCGCGAATGTCGTCCAGCGCCAGCCGCTCGTAGATCGTGGCGGCGTCCATATCGAGCATGGTGGCGATCTGCTGATCGTAGTCGTCAGAAAGGCCAATCGCCTTCTGGAAGATGGTCGGATTGGAGGTCACGCCCAGCACACCGTCTTCCTCGATCAGCCGCCTGAGCGTGCCATCCTGCAGCAGACGCCGGCGTATGTTGTCGTACCACAGGCTCTGCCCAAACTGCTGCACGTCAAGCGCGGGGTTGCCAGTCATGCAAGGCTCCTCAGCACGGGAACAAATCGCTTCAGGAAAGTGCATTCCATTCTAACAGGTCGCACGACTGCCCGCGCGATCCATCGCCGCATGCGCGCCATACGAATGGCCCGCGGCTGGTGTGCGGCACACCTAGCCCAGCAGCGCCGCCACCCGTGCGATGATGCGCTCAGCCACCGCCGCTTTGCTCATCAGTGCCAGCGGCTCCTCGTGGCCGAGCGCATCCAGCAGCACCACGCGGTTGGTCTCCACCTCAAAGCCGGCATCCGCCGCGCTGATGTCGTTGGCCGCCAGCAGGTCCAGCCCCTTGCGCTCCAGCTTGGCCCGCGCATTGGCCAGCAGTTCCTGGCTCTCCGCCGCGAAGCCGACCACCACGCGCGGATAGCTGGTGCGCTCGCGCTGCACCCGCACAGCTGCGAGGATGTCGGCGGTGCGCCCCAGCCGCAGCTCAAGCGTCTGGCCGGACTCATCTGTCTTCTTGATCTTGTGCGCAGCGGCCTTCTCCGGTCGAAAATCCGCGACGGCGGCGGCCATCACCAGCGCGTCCGCGCCATCGACCGCGGCCAGCACCGCATCGCGCATCTGCGCCGCCGTCTCGACCGCGATCAGCGCAGCACCGTACGGGGCGGGCAGCCCACGCGCCGACGAGATCAGTGTGACCTGCGCGCCAGCGTCGATGGCGGCCTGCGCCAGCGCGTATCCCTGCCGCCCGCTGGAGCGATTGCCGAGAAAGCGCACCGGATCGACCGGCTCACGCGTGCCCCCGGCGGTGACGACGACCTGCCGCCCGCGCAGAGCGCCCGTGCTCTGGCCCAGCGCCCAGCGTGCTGCGCCGAGCAGGGTCTGCGCCTCCGGCAGGCGGCCACGGCCGCTCAGCCCGCTGGCGAACCGGCCCTCCTCCGGCTCGATCACCACAGCGCCGCGCTCGCGCAGGGTGCGCACGTTCGCCTGCACTGCCGGGTGGGCGTACATGCCGCCGTCCATCGCCGGGGCCAGCAGCAGCGGCGCACGGCTGGCGAGCGCGGTCACGCCCAGCAGATCGCTGGCGAAGCCGCCCGCCAGCCGCGCCAGGCTGTCGGCAGTGGCCGGCGCGATCATCAGCAGGTCTGCGCCCTCGGCCAGCCCGACATGCGCGATGTGCGTGGGCAGGCCGGCGCCGCTCTCCGGCGCATTCCACAGATCGGTGTACACCGGGCGCCCGCTGAGCGCCTGAAACGTGAGCGGCGTGACGAAATGCGCCGCCGCGGCGGTCAGAATGACATCGACCAGCGCACCGGCCTGCGTCAGCCGGCTGGTCAGCTCGGCGGCCTTGTAGCAGGCGATGCTGCCGGTGACGCCGAGCAGCAGGCGCTTGCCCGCCAGTACAGTGATGGGCTCGCTCATGAGAACCGTACCCCCAGGAACCGCTCGATCCAGTGCCGGCGCCACGCCGCGCGCGCGACGAACATCCACAGCGCGCAGATGCCAAAGACCGCGCCGTAGCCCGCCGGGCTCAGCCGTATCAGCTCGAAGAATGTGCGCGTCGGCTCCCACAGGATGAGCACGAGAAACACCGCGAAGATCACCGCAGACAGCACCAGCGGGCGCTTGTCCGGGCTGAGCGCATCCCCGCCGACGAAGAAGCGGAACGGCGGCTCGGCGAACACCACCAGCAGCAGCCCGACGGTGACGCTGAAGATCGCCAGCGCCGTGCGCGCGACGCTGGTGGCGTAGGCGAACAGATACTCATCGGTGGTGGTGAGCGGCGCTTCCAGATTGAGCTGGTCGCGGAAGGCCTCCATCTCCTCGGCGGTGGGCGTCTGTCCGTTCGCCTCAATGGCCGCCGATGCGAAGAAGCCGACGTACACGAGCAGGCCGAACAGCGCAGCCGTCAGCGCGCCGGTGATGGTGAAGCGCAGCACCGACTGCAGCAGCCGCGCGCGGTTGACCTGCGGGCGCGCCCACAGCGCGAGGAAGAACACCGGGATGCCGACGCCGAGGAACGTGAAGAGTGTGGTGTGTTTGGGCACGAACGGAAAGCCCACGCCGATCACCGCGGTGGCCAGGATGATCAGCGCGGTGTACAGCGCCCGCGTCAGGAACAGCGACAGGATATCGCGCATGCCAGAGATGATGCGCTGCCCCTCCAGAAAGGCGGGTGGCAGCGCGGCGAACGTGTCGTTGAGCAGCACCATGTCGGCGACGCCGCGCGTGGCGGCGCTGCCGCTTTGCATGGCGATGCCGAGGTTGGCCTTCTTGAGCGAGAGCACGTCGTTGACGCCATCGCCCATCATCGCGACGTAATGCCCGCGCCGGCGCAGCGCATCGACCAGGCGCTCCTTCTGATCGGGCGTGATGCGCCCGAAGATCGTGGTCTCCTCGACGATCGCGTCCAGCGCAGCATCGTCCATCTGCGCCAGCTCGATGCCGGAGACGGTGCGCAGCTCGCCCGGCAGCCCGACGCGCCGCGCCAGCGCCGCCACCGTCTGCGGGTTGTCGCCAGAGATCACCTTGAGCCGCACGCCGGACTGCGCGAATTCGGCGATGGTCTCGGCGGCATCCTGGCGCAGCTCGTCGCTGAAGGCCAGCAGCGCCAGCGGCTGCAGGCGCTCCGGCAGGCGCACCTGGGCCTGCGAGTCATGCAGCGAGTCGCTGTCGGGCGCGTGCGCGAACAGCAGCACACGCAGGCCGCGCGCCGTCCACCCCGCGATCTGCGCCTCGGCATGGCTCAGGTCGGGCAGCGCCGGCGCGAGCATCTCCAGCGCGCCCAGCACATATGCGCCGTGCAGGCCGTCCTGGCTGAAGGCCAGCCCGCTCCACTTGCGCGCCGAGGAAAACGGCGCCTCGTCATCAGCGGGGATTGCGCTGCCGGGGAACGCCTGTGCCAGCGCCTCCGCAGTACGGTTGCTGAAGCTGCCGCTGTGCGCGAACGCCCCCAGCGCGCGCCGCAGGCCGTCGTCATCCGGGCCCAGTGCGAGCATCTCCTCGTACTGAATGCGGTTGGCGGTGAGCGTGCCAGTCTTGTCCATGCACAGCACGGTGACGTTACTGAGCGACTCGACGGAGTTCTGCTGCTGGATGAGCGCGCCGCGCTGCACGATGCGCAGCGCCCCGAGCGCGTAGGCGACGATCACCATGGCGAACAGCCCGTTGGGCACGATCCCCGCGATCACCGTGGCCATGCGCACGCCGCGCGCCAGCGGAATGGCCAGCAGCAGGCCGTTGATGAGCATCAGCAGGCCGATGAAGAGCGCAAGGCCCAGCAGGAAGCGGAACACCAGGTCGATGTCGCGCTGCAGCGGCGTGCGCGGAACGCGATAAGCGCGCGCGCTGCTGGTGAGCTTGTTGGCGAAGCTGTCCGCACCCACCTTCTCCGCCTCATAGTAGCCCGCGCCCGACACGACGAAGCTGCCGGAAAGCACCTGATCGCCGGGGCCCTTGCTGATGTGGTCGGACTCGCCGGTCAGCAGCGACTCGTCGCAGTCGAGCTTGCCTTCGCGCAGCGTGCCATCCGCCACGATCTGATCGCCGGGATGCGCAGCGAGGATATCGCCCAGCACGATCTCGGATGGATCGACCACGCGCTCAGCGCCGTCGCGCAGCACCGTCACACGCGGGCGGTTGAGCAGTGCGATCTGATCGAGCTGGCGCTTGGCGCGCACCTCCTGCACGATGCCGATCACGCTGTTGAAGAAGATCAGGCTGACGCTGATGACGGCATCGCCCACGTAGCCCAGCACGATCAGCATCACGCCCAGCGTGAACAGAATGACGTTGATCAGCGTGAAGATGTTCTGGCGCAGGATCTCGCGCACCGTGCGGCTGGTCTGCGCCGCGGCGGTGTTGCCCTGGCCTGCTGCGCGGCGGCGCTGCGCTTCCTGCTCGCTCAGTCCCTGCAAAGTAGTCGTCATGGCGTGCTCATCATGATTTCGAAATCCTCGCGGCACAGTATACTACCGTCCAGCATTTCCTGGGCAATACTGCTGCAGCTTCACCCTATTGATACGGAGGTTGGCATGTCGACGTTTCGCGAGGATGCGCTGGCTGGGGAACACATGATTATCAGCGGCGGCGCTGGCGCCATCGGCGTCGCCATTGTGCGCGCGCTGACGGCGCACGGCGCGGTCGTCACGGTCAACGACGTGGTCGAGCCAGCCGAAGCGAACGCACGGCTGGCGGCAGCCG
>CAZZJW010000002.1:86373-98335 GCA_964654755.1 uncultured Pleurocapsa sp.
CAGCCGAAGCGAACGCACGGCTGGCGGCAGCCGGCGCTGTCGCGGGGCGCACCGCCTACGTGCAGGCGGATCTCACGCAGCATTCCGAAGTCGAGCGCACGCTGCGCGCCGCCGATGCCGCCTTCGGCCCGGTGACCGCGGCGCTATGCCACGCGGGCATGGTGCAGTCCGGGCCCCTCGTCGATTATCCCGAAGCGCTGTGGGACCAGACCATGGCGCTCAACCTCAAGGCGGCGTTCATGCTGGCGCAGGCCAGCGCGCGCATGATGCAAAACGCCAGCATCGCCGGGCATCTGCTCTTCACCACATCGTGGGTGGGCGCGGTGCCCTGGCCGGAGATTGGCCCGTACAGCGCCAGCAAGGCGGCGATGAACATGATGATGAAGACTTTCGCGCGCGAGCTGGCCCCGCGCGGCATTCGTTCCAACGCCATCGCGCCGGGCATCGTCGGCGTGGGCATGGCGAAGCGGCAGTGGGACACCGAGCCGGAGTACCGGGCGCGCGCGGGCCGCGCCGTGCCGCTGGGCAGCCTGCAGACGCCGGAGTCGGTGGCCGATGCGGTGGTGTTCCTGTGCAGCCCCGCCGCCAGCTACATGACCGGCAGCATCCTGCTGGTCGATGGCGGCTGCAGCCTGTATCCGATGGACTGAGGACGCCCGCGCTTCAGCTGGTGTGGAAGTGCGGCAGCACGTCGCGCGCCAGCATCTCCAGCCCGGCGATGTCCTCCTGATCCTGCCACATCAGCATCAGGCGCGAGGCCCCCGCCTCGGCGCAGGCGGCGATCTGATCGACCACCTGGGTGGGCGTGCCGATGATGCGCGTCCACTCCAGCAGCTTGTCCGAAGGTTCGGCCTGGCCGCCGAGGCGGGCGCGCACCTCGCGCTCGGTGGGCGCCGTGATGATCTGCGTCATCAGCGAGCGCCGCACGGCGGACGGCCCGCGCCCGTTCTCCTCCAGCAGCTCATCCAGCCGGCGGTTGCGCTCGGCCAGATCGCGCGGCGAGATGTGCACGCCGTTCCACTCATCTGCGAAGCGCGCCGCCAGCGGCAGCGTGCGCTTCATGCCGTTGCCGCCGATCAGCACCGGCGGGCCATGCGGGCGCTGTGGCCGCGGCAGCAGCACTGCTTCGTCGAGCGAGAAGTGCCTGCCGGCGAAGCTGACCGGCGCATCGCTGCGCAGCAGGCGCGTGGTGATCTCCAGCGCCTCCTCGAACATGGCGTAGCGCGTGTTCTGATCGTGGAAGGGGATGCCGAACTGATGATGCTCGCGCTCGTGCCAGCCCGTGCCGAGGCCCAGCACCAGCCGGCCGCCGCTCAGGTCGTCGATCTGCGCGGCCATGCGCGCCGTCAGCGCGGGATGGCGAAAGGTGGTCGGCGCGACCAGCGGCCCGAATTCGATGCGCCGGGTGTGATCGGCGGCGTAGGTGAGCGAGATGAACGTCTCCAGCGAGTCCTGGTCTGGCGGGCCGATGGTGAAGTGATCGGAACGAAAGACGCACTGGAAGCCGAAGTCCTCGGCGGCGGCCAGCAGGCGCTGCCAGCGCACCCATGTCAGGCCCCACTGCCCCTCGATCATCAGTCCGATGCTGGTCATCACGCCCTCCCGCGCACACCGTGCCGCGCAGATTGTAGCGCGAATGCGCGCGGGTGTTCAGCCGCCCCGCAGCCGCCAGCGCAGCGCGATCGCCCACGCCAGCGGCAGCGCCGCCAGCCAGAGCAGCGCCGCCCGTGCCGCGCCGTGGTGCTGGCGCGTGTAGACGATCAGATCGCGGAAGTACAGGCGCGAGGCGCTGGCGCTGCGTGTGACCGACTTCTCGCGGTGCTCAATCCTGACCGAGGCGAGAAAGCGGAAGCGCCGCCCGGCGAACCGGCGCGCGAGATCATCCTCGTTGAAGTAGAGCTGCAGGGCCGGGTTCAGGCGCAGGTCGGCGCGGCGCATGAGGATGCACGAGCCGGGAGCCGCCTCGACATCCCGGTCGCGGTCGCGCGCCCAGCCCTCAGCGGTGTACCAGTGATGCGCCTCCGCACGGCGCAGCGGGCCGCGCAGCACGAAGCGCAGCACCGTCTGCGAGAGCAGCAGGTAGCGATAACTTGGGATGCGCGAACACGTGCGCTGGATGCCGCCGTCGGGGTAGCGAAGCTGCGCGGTCACGCCGGCGTAATCCGGATGCGCATCCATGAACGCCACCAGCGCGTGCAGCGCATCGGGCGGCGGCAGCGTATCGGGATTGAGCAGCAGGGCGTAGCCGGCGCACGCAGCATCCAGGCCGAGATTGTTGCCCCGGCAGAAGTACAGATTCTCGCCCGGCTCGATCAGCCGCACCTCGGGGAAGCGCTCGCGCAGCACGTCCGGCGTGCCATCGCGCGAGGCGTTGTCGATGACGATCACCTCGTGCGGCAGGCTCTGCGCGCGCAGAGCGGGCAGCAGCCGTTCGAGGTCGGCGCGGCTGTTGTAGCTAACGATGATGACCGAGAGGCGCGGCGCGGCGCTCACTTGTGCGCCACCACCAGCGTCATGTAGTTGAACGGCCACGGGGCGATGCGGCGCACCAGCCGGCCCACGGCCTCGGCCAGCGGACTGGTGTTGTAGTAGCCGGGCCCGCGAAACGGGCCGCCCAGCCCGCGCAGCGTGAACGAATGGCTGGTGGGAACCGCCAGCGCCAGGCGAAAGCCTGCTTCCTCGACGGCCTGTACCAGCGCCTGCCGCGTGTATGCGCTCTCGTAGAAGCGCTCATCGGTAAGCGGGCCGCTGCCCGTCAGGCGGCGCTTCCACTGCACCAGCCGGTAGACCCAATTGGGATAGGGGATGGTGAGCACCAGCACGCCGCCCGGCTGCAGCACGCGCCAGGCCTCCGCCAGCCCCGGCCCCAGCCCGTGCTCGAAGTGCTCAAGCACGCCGAACGACAGATACGCTCCCAGTGAGTTGTCGGCGAACGGCAGCTTGTGGATGTCCCCGCCCACCAGCGGCAGCGAAGCCTCGTAGGCCCGCGAAATCTGCAGCGCATTGACGGCGTAGTCCAGCCCGATCACCGGATATCCCTCGCGCCGCAGCGTGATGACCACGGCGCTCAGCCCACTGCCGGCCTCCAGGATGGGCGCCTCGCGTGGCAGGTACGGGCGGTAGCGCGCGATGGTCTCCAGCGAACGCGCCGTCTGCACGACCTCCAGCTCTGCCGGGACGGTCGCACCATTCCAGATGCTTTCCCACGCTTGACGAGTGCTGTCATAGCGCGTGCTGTCCTGTGATAAAGTCAATATCGTCGCCCATCTCAGACGCGGAGCCAGATCTGATGTTACCCAAGCAACCGCATGGTGTGAACACCGAGGTCCGTCAGTCGGCACTGCGCGCAGCCTGGGCGCTGCTGGGGCTAATCCTCATCGTGCAGGTGTGCTCGCATATCTGGCTGCAGACCGCTTCGGCGCATTCGGGCCAGGTCGCAATCCCGTGGATGATGAATCGCGGACATGTGCTCTTCGCAGACCTGCTGGAACAGCATGCGCCGCTCAGTTCTGTGCTGGCGGCCGTGGCGCAGCAGGTGCTGCCGCTCTCCCCGCTGCAGGTCGCGCGGGTGCTCAATCTGACTGTGGTGCTGGCGATCACGCTGCTCGTGTTCAGCATCGGCCTGCGCATGGCGGGGCCGGTGGCGGCGATAGGCGCGGCACTGGCCTGGTTCTGGTGGGAACCAGTCTACACGAATGTACTTTTCTATTTCGATACCCTGGTCGGCCTGATCGTCACAGCGGCGTTGGCGGCATATCTGGCGCTCAGAGGGCGCAGCCTGCCTGCGGCGGCGTTCCTGTGCGGCCTGCTGATGGGGCTTGCCACGCTGGCAAAGCAGCACGCCTGGCTGGCTGCAGCGCTGTTCGCGCTGTATGGGCTTCGGCTGTATGGGCGCGCGTGGCTGCCCTATCTGGCAGGAGCCGCCATCCTGCCCGGCATTCTGGTCGGCTGGATGATCGCGCAGCACACGCTGGATGCGTATGTGTACTGGAACTGGACGTTCAATTTCTCAGGCCTGATGGACTCGTCCATGCCCGATGGCGAATTCATCCGAAAATGGCTGCTGTGCGCGGCCATGCTCCCGGGCTTCCTGCTGCTGGCGCCTCGCCGCGGACGAGACTGGGTGCTGATCGGCCTGCTGTGGCTGGCGACCATGGTCACCATGCTGCCGCGCTTCAGCCTCTCCCATGTGACGGCACAACTGCCGATGCTCGCGCTGGCGAGCGGGCTGGCGCTGGCCGCGCTGGCCGCCGGCGCTCCACGCTCGTTCAGCGCATGGCGCAGCAGTATCCGCGATCAAAATCCGCAATCGCTGATCCTGGCTGGTCTGCTGGCGGTCGTACTGGCGGGAGCACTGTACACAGGCGTCGCGGCCCGCCTGCCCAGCCCGCTTGGCCGCGGCCTGTATCCCGGATATGACGAGTTCAATGCGCTGGCAGAAAAACTGCGGCAGCAGGCGAGCGCAGGCGACACGCTGTTCGTGCTGCCGGAACTGGACAGCACGCCCCAGATCCATGTTCTCGCGGAGATGATGCCACCCGGCACGTGGGTGAAGGGCTGGCGCTGGTATCTGCGGGCTCCGGCTGTCGTGGATACGCTGCTGCGCGAGTGGACGATCACACCGCCAACCTTCGTCGTGGTCTTCCCGGAGTTTGCGGACGCAGCACAGCCGGAGATCCAGCCCCTGCTGGCGTTTGTGGCCGCGCGCTATACGGAGACTGCCCGCATCGCCGATGTGCTGTTCCACGGCGACGCCCTCATCTACCGCCTGGCGGACGACGCGCCAGCCGGCTGAGCAGCCTCAGCCCCGCGCGCGACCGAGTTCCTCCAGCAGCGCCTCAAACCGTGCTGCGCGGTGGTCATAGGTGTGGTGGGCATAGACGTGCGCCTGGCCGGCCCGGGCGATCGCCTCGCGTTCGGCGTCGTGCGCCAGATAGTAACGCACCTTGTCCCGCAGGTCCGCTTCATCGCGATAGGTGATCAGCGTCGGCACGCCATCGCGCTCAGGAAACCACGCGCGCACGCCGGGCAGATCATCGGTGATCTGGAACACGCCCGCCCCGGCCACCTCGAACAGCCGCAGATTGCCGCCGTAGAACACGAAGTCACCGTGCGTGTTGAAGCAGATCCGCCCCGCCGACAGGATACGCTCCATCGCTTCGCCCAGCGCCGCGCCGCGCAGGTGCGGCTGCAGGCTGGGCGGCACATCGTGCACGCTCCAGATGCCGAGATCGACATCGCGCAGAGCCTCCAGCGCGCGCACACGGCGGCTGTACAGGTTGGCGGGCACCAGCGTGCCGACGAACGCGATATCGCAGGCCAGCGCCGCGCGCTCCGCCGCATCCAGCGGATACGGGCGATGAAAGTCCGGGTCGCAGGCGGCCAGCGGCAGCACTTCCATGCGCGGCGCGCCCAGCTCGCGCCACTGGATGCCGTGGTAGAAGTCGCTCGCCAGCACGATGTCGTACAGCCGGGCAGCAGCGCGATCGACCGCGCTTGAAAACACGATCGGCGAGGTGCCGCAGGCGTAGACCAGGCGCGCACCCGTCTCGCGGCGCACGGCAGCCAGCGTGTCTGGCAGCAGCACGGTGTTGTCGCCCGTCATCCACACGATATCCGGCTGGAAGCGGCGGGCGTGCTCAAGAAAGGCACGATTGCGCGCCTGCACATCCGGCCTTAGCGCGGGCGGCACACGCTGCAGCAGCGCAGACGCCAGCTTGCGCGGGGTCAGTCCGGCGCTGTGTCGTTCAGCGCGCGCCCGCTCGCTCACGACGCCGCCCGGCAGATTGCGGTAGAACACATCCAGCGTGTGCCCGCGCCGGCGCAATGCGCGCTCCCAGAAGTGCTGTGCCATGCTGGGGGGAAACAGCGGCGGGGCCTCCGGCGCGGCGGCGCGGGCGGCGCGCAGCGCTTCCGGGTGGTGCAGCGCAGCGGCGAAGAGGATGCGCCAGGGCATACCGACCGACCGGGCTAGCGCACGCGCGGCACGCTGGCCGGCTGCAGCAGCTGCGTCTGCGTTTCGTCGCGGATCTGCTTCAGCCAGTCCATGAACGGTGTGCCGCCGGACCCGCGCGGATCGCTCACCTTGCGGAAGATGTATTCGGTGGCGAAGTGCAGGTGCAGCGTGCGAAACTCCACCAGCCGGCGCAGCACATCGTTGTAGGCTTCCACCAGCGCGGGCCGCGACGCGTACTCGCTGACCACCTGACGAACCTGGCTGTTCGCGGCCTCACGCAGAAAGTCGCGGTGTGGGCGCGGCATATGCTCCTGCAGCGCCTCCAGGTGGTGCGTGAGGTTGTTCTGCTCATGGCGCAGGCCCAGCCCCGCCACCAGCGCCGGCACAATGCTGCTCTGCGCGCCCGTCGTCCCGCGAAAGTGCTGCGGCCTGCCCTCAAACGCGGCAACGCCTTCGTAGATCACGCCGTCAAAGCCGAACAGATAGGGCCGCACCTTGCTGTAATACACGTTCGTGTCGCAGCCTTCGGGCATGCGCTGGAAGGTGGCGCTCATCGCGTTCAGCCCGGCGCTGATGGCGGCCAGCGCTGCCTCCAGCCGGGCGGGCTCGCGCCGTGCCGCGCTCTCGATCGCCTCGTTCAGGCCGCGCACGGCTTCGGCAGCGCGCGCCTCAATCTCGACGTGGATCAGGATGAACCAGGACTCATCACGATGGCCGAGGAAGTTCTGCACCGGGCGCATATTGTCCGCATGCAGCGGCTCTGCCGATGTGCCGCGCCGCCAGTTGGCCAGCACGTAGCTGGCGTAACACAGGATGGGCGGGCGCTCGACCAGCGCAGACAGCCCCACCAGCGGCACGGCAACCGACGCGGGCAGCCGCTGCTGCGGGGAGTCCGGATTGCCACGCACGAAGGCGCTGGCGAAATACCCGTAGATCTGCGCCAGCCGCTCGATCGCGCGAAAGTCGACCGCATCGCGCTCATGGACGACCGGGGCCAGATCGAGCAGCGGCAGCACTTCCAGCACATCGTGAATGCGCTCGCTCAGCACCAGCGCCGGCAGATCGTTCGCGGTGGCCTCAATCTGCTGCAGAATATCATCCGCCACCAGGCCGTCCAGCGCACTGCGTACGGACAGCAGCGGATCCGGCGATAACAGAAAGCCGCGGTCCGGCCAGACGGACCAGCAGTCGTGCTGCATACTTCACCTCATCAAAAAAGAATACTTCCTGTGCGCCATTGTAGCATGCTGCCCAATCGAATGCGCATTGAAGCTTGTGCAGGCTGAACATCCTGCGAGCCAGCCGGTCGCGTTCAGCAGGACGGCAGTGCCGACAGCCGCGCCAGCCACAGCCCGCCGCGCACGCCCGTCGCGCTGATCGCCAGCGTCGCGCCGTCGGGCGAAAGCCACATGCCGCTGCGGTCGCCCTCGCTCAGCGACAGCGGCAGCGGCGCCAGGTCCACCAGCGTGCGTGTGTCGCGCTGGAAACACTGCAACCGCACCTGCCCATCGACCGGCCGCACGACATAGACGCGCACAACGCGATCCTCTGCTGGATCAACCACCGGCACCGGCGCGGGGTAGTTCAGGCCCGGCAGTGCCGACTCAAACAGCAGTTCAAAGAAGCCGTTGCTGACGACATTCAGGTAGTAGCCGCTGACGTCCTCGCCCGCCTCGGTGCTGAAGCTGCCGCCGATCACCACGCGCCGACCATCGGCGGATGCGCCAGGCAGGATGACGGAGGGCGGGCTGCTGAGGGGTGACGGGCTGATGGCGCGGCCATCGGCATCGGCGGTGAAGTACAGCACCGGGTCGCCATACGCGCCGAAGTAACGCGCGATGAAGCGGTCGCCCTCCAGCCACTGCACCTGCTGCAGCATCTGCGCGTTCAATCCGCCATGGATCTGGCGCTGGAAACGCCCGTCCGCGGCGGCGGTGTAGAAGCGGTTGACGCGGTCCTGATACACCAGGCGCGTGCCCCCCGGCGCGAACGACAGCCGCGAGCTGGCGAAGATCAGCGGATCGGACAGGCTGAGGCGCTCGCGCAGTTCTGGCGTGACGCGCGCGGCGTCGGGATTGTCGATCGCCACATCCGCACTCCCGCCGCTCAGCCGGCGCCAGCGCCAGTCGCTGGCCAGATCGCGCGGGCAGCCGATGGCGTAGCGCAGCGCGTCGGCGCTTTCCCAGCGTGCCTCGACGACCTCCTGATCGCTGATCTGCGTCAGACCGTCGGCCAGCGCGCGCGCCGGCAGGGCATCCGCCGGGCCGGCCTCACCCACCGCCTGCACCTCCAGCCGCTCGACCGCCGCATCCGCCTCGAACAGCTCCAGCGGCGCGGAGAACGACTGGACGTGCCCGGGGGGGAGCGCGTAATCCGGCAGCAGGCCGGCGCCGCACGCATCGACCAGATAGCCGAAGCCTTCGCCGATCAGCGTGTCCGCAGCGTCATAGGCCGAGACCTGCAGCATCACGCTCAGCACTGGCGCATCGCCCGGGTTGACCAGCGTGCCGCTGGCGACGGGCACACGCTGCCCGTAGATGTCGGTCTGATAACCGAATGTGCTCTCCTGCACCTGCAGCGGGACCTGCGACTGCGCACTGGCGGGCAGCGCGACCAGCAGCACCAGCGCTGCGCCGGACAGCGCGCGGCGTATGTGCCGCCCCACGCTCATCCGCCGGAAGCCGACTGCTGCGCCGCGCGCACCCGGTCAAGCGCCTCGCTCGCCTCGGTGTAGAAGCGGTTGCGAAAGACGGCCACTTCGTAGCTGTTCTCCGCACGGCTGAGATCGCCCTGCGCCTCGTAGGCCATGCCGCGATAGTAGTACGTCTCCTCGACGCCCGTGGTGGTGGACAGCGTCTGCTGCGCAATCCGGATGACATCGTCATAGCGCCCGGTCGCGAGATAGGCCTCGTAGGGGCCGTACTGATACCACATCATGCGCCAGGGCAGCCCCGCCTCAAATGCGCGGTCGAAGGCCTCAGCCGCCTCATCGAAGCGCTCCAGAACGACCAGCGCCGAGCCGATGTTGAACCAGGTGAAGCCGTCCTCGGCAGCCGTGCCGACTTCCTGCTGCGACTGCTCCAGCGTCCACCCGGCGTTTGCGCGCTCGTCCCACTGTTCACCGAGGATGCCGCGCAGGCGCTCCTCCTCCTCCGGGCGGTACAGCACGAGGTAGTCGCGGTTGAACGGGCGCCAGCGCTCATCAATATCCGCATAGGGCACGGGGCGGCCGGTGTTGTCCGGGCCGTTGCCCAGCAGCGAGTCGAACGTCAGCAGCGCCTGCTGGGCGTCGTCATAGCCCATGACCACGCGGTTGTGGCCCATCCAGTCGCGGTAGCCGCCGCCACCTTCATAGTAGGAATTCTCGATCAGCACAGGAAATCCGCCAGCCACCAGCGCCTGCAGCAGTTCAAGCGTGCCGCCGGTGCGCGCGATGGCCTCAAGTCCCTGCTGCTGCGCGAAGGCGGCCATCTCCTCAAGGCGAACGGCCACATCCTCAAGATGCGGATTGAGGCCGTTGATCGTGTCGGTATAGTCGCCATCCCACTGAAAGTACGATAGCTGGATGGTGAGCGCCGCGGCGGAACAGCGGTTGAGCTGCTGATACACCGGGTGCAGCCCCTGCAGGCGCACAGCGTTCGGCATGAACAGCGCGGGTGCCGGGTCAGCGGCGGAGGCGGCGCTGTCCTGGGCGGCGGCGGGCAGCGCACACGCCAGAATGGCGGCAGCGATCAGCATGGAGAGACGGTACGGCATTGCATTCCTCATCAATTGCAGACTGCCGCGATTGTACTTCAAAGCGGCCAGTCGCTATAAGGCAAGCCTGGTGGATCGTCGGGAAAGCGGCAGGATGCAGCCCCGTGGGCAAAGCGGTGGATTGGTTTTACGCTCATGGGGAAAGCAGCGCGTTTACAGTAGAATAGTCAGTGGCAGGAGAACTGGTCTGCCAGAAGTTGGTATTACAGGGTGCATCACAATGCCAGACGGCGCACTGCCCAACATCAACACACGCTTTCTGCAGCAGTCCAAAGACAGTCAGCCAATCTCTGCTGCAGAACGCGAAACCCCGCTGGCACAGGACGTCGCCCTGCCCTACGTGATCGAACTGCGCGTGGTCGGCACGCCGTCGATCATGCAGAAGCAGGTCAAGGATCAGATGCTGATCGGACGGGGAGACGCAGACCGCAGTATCGCTCCGGAAATCGATCTGACGACCTACGACGGGCTTTCGCACGGCGTATCGCGGCAGCACGCGGTGCTGGTGGTACGCGATGAGCGGCTGTACCTGCGCGACCTGGGCAGCACCAACGGCACGCGCCTGAATGGGCTGACCTGCGAGCCGAAGAAGGAATACCGGGTGCGCCACGGCGATGAGATCGCCCTGGGCCGACTGCGCCTGCAAGTGCTGTTCGCCGTCACCCCGCTGGTGGAAGGCGGAACGCCGCTGCATGGCACAATCAAGCCGCCAGATATTCCGCGCACCGGCAAGGGCGAGCACATCCTCGTCGTCGAGGACGACAAGGAAGTCGGCTCCGTCTTTCGCATGGCGCTGGAACTGGCGGGCTACAAGGCGACGCTGGTGGATACCGTCACCAAGGCGCTCACCAGCGTGTTCCAGATGGTCCCCGATGCCATCGTGCTCGATCTGATGCTGCCAGACATGAACGGTCTGGACCTGCTGCAGTACCTCAAGAAGCAAACGCTGCCCCGGCGCATTCCGATCGTGGTGGTCAGCGGCGCGACCGGCGGCTTCCAGATGAACCAGGCGATGGAAGCTGGCGCAGAGCGTTTTCTCGGCAAGCCCGTCGCCGTGGAGAAGCTGGTGCAGACGGTCAGTGATGTGCTCAGGACGACCATGCCATAGGCGCGGCACATCCGCAGCAGCATGCGCCCGGGCCAGCCCTGGGCGTTTTTGTTTTGGCCCTTGACATGTCCTGAAGTATATGTCACTATTGACATATCAACGATAGACATGGTGTGGCAATGCTGAAGTACATCCTGCTCGGCTTCCTCAGTTACCAGTCGCAGACCGGCTATCAGCTCAAGACGCTGATGGAACAGTCGACGATGCACTTCTGGCACGCCTACCACAGCCAGATCTACACCACGCTGCGCGCGCTTGAGGGCGAAGGGCTGGTGATTTCAGAGGTGGAGGAAGGCGACGAGAAGCTCAACCGCCGCAGCTACGAGATCACCGAAGCCGGGCTCGAGGTGCTGCGTCAATGGCTGACGCAGCCGCTGATGGCGATGACGCCGGAAAAGAATGAACTGCTGGTGCGCGTGTTCTTCTCCGGCCAGCGCACAAATGAGGCCATCAGCGAGGAGCTGCGTATTCAGCGGCGCCTGCATCAGCAGCAGCTCGATATGTACCGCACGCTCGACATCAGCCACTTCGTCGAGACGCTCTCCGCGGGCACGTCCGCTTCCGACCAGGAGATACGCCGTGAGGGCTTCTTCTGGAAAGCCACGTTGGAATATGGCATCGCCCATGAAGAGATGCACCTGCGCTGGCTGGACCAGATGCTGACCGCCGTGGAACCATCATAACCCGTTCGTTAATGTCAATTTTGACATGTGAGGAGTAAAATCATGAGTGACCCCGCCCGTCTGATGATCGCATTGGCCTTCATCGCGCTCCCGACCATCGCCTTTGGCGGCTACTTCCTGCTCTCCATCCTGAGGCGGCAAGCCGGCCGGGAGAACATCACCGCCGACCAGATGAACTACTTCCGCGCTGGCCACGCCCACGCCGGTGTGCTGGTGCTGCTGGCCATCGTCGGCCAGTTCGCGCTGGACTCCGCTCGCCTGGGCGAGGGCCTGGTCTGGGCGCTGCGCATCGGCCTGTTCACCGCGCCGCTGCTGATCTCCGGCGGCTTCTTCGGCGGCGCGCCGCGCACAGCAGGCGGGAAAGCCGGCCCGCTGATCCGGCTGGTGATCGTCGGCGCGCTGGTGCTGGCCGTCAGCACGATCGGGCTGGGCATCGGCCTGCTGCTGCCCGCCGCAGCC
>CAZZJW010000002.1:98435-114143 GCA_964654755.1 uncultured Pleurocapsa sp.
ACGGACGCGAACCAAGAATCAGAAGGGAGACCTGTACGATGTCGACAGTAATCAACGGCCGCTTCACAGCCGACATGAAAGAACCCATCGTTGTGTTTCTGATCGGCATGCGCATCAACCGCCTGCTGGCGGTGCAGCGCTGGTTGCCCGTCGCACTCGCGATGCCAAAGATGCTGCGCGAGCTGATGACGCAGCCGGAGCTGGGCATGATCTCGTATCGCCTGCTGCTGGGCTGGCGCACGATCGAGGTCGTGCAGTACTGGCGCTCATTTGAACAGCTTGAGCACTATGCGCGCAGCCGCGACCAGGCACACCTGCCCGCCTGGCAGGCCTTCAACCGCAGCGTGGGCGTCGATGGCACCGTCGGCATATTCCACGAGACTTATGTCGTGCAGCCCGAAGCCGCAGAGGCGCTCTACGGCAACATGCCGGTATTCGGGCTGGCGCAGGCGACAAATCACGTGCCAGCGACCGGGCGCCGCGAGACGGCCCGCCGGCGCATGGGCGGAGAGAGCGAGCCAGCAGTGCCCTCCCCGGCCAACCCATCCGCATAGCATCGGTTTCGATCAACAGCGCCGGGCGGCCGTGTGCCGCCCGGCTGGTTACAAACACAAAACAAGGGGGAAATCGTGACACAGGTGATCAAGATCCGTCTCTCAACCTCGAATGCCTATCTGGTCAAGGGCGAGCGGCCCATTCTGGTGGATACCGGTACGGAGGAGGGCGTGCCCGCTATCCTCAAGGCGATCGCACAGGCGGGACTCTCCCCGCGTGACATCGCGCTGATCGTGCTGACGCACGGGCATGGCGATCACTCGGGCGGCGCGGAGAAGCTGAAGGCGGCCACCGGCGCGCCGATCGCGCTGCACCGGCTGGACCTGGAGATCGCACAAAGCGGCCAGAACGGTGTGCTGCGCCCCAGCCGGCTGTCGAGCCGGTTCTGGAAGCCGCTGGTGGCGCACCCGTTCTCACCGTTCACGCCCGATATCGTGCTGGAAGGCGGCGAACGCCTGGCGCAGTGGGGCGTGAAGGCCAGCGTTGTGCATCTGCCGGGGCACACCGCGGGCCACTGCGCGCTGCGGCTGGACAACGGCGAAGCGATCGTGGGCGATGTGCTGATGGGCGGCTACATGGGCGGCATGCTGCGCAGCGGCTTTCCGCGCGTGCATTACTTCTACCGCGACGCAGCGCAGCTAAGAAAATCCATAGAAACGGTGCTCACCTGGAACGAGCGTACGCTCTACGTCGGCCACGGCGGCCCGCTGAGCATGGCGGCGGCGCGGGCGCGTTTCGGCCAGATCAGCGTATCCCCGGCGGCAACCCTGGCCTGAGGCGTTCATCCGCCATTCAGCCAGCAATGATTGAATCGTTCGTATTCACGAAGCTCGCGAGTGATGTGTTGAGGAGGGCCATGATGGCCGCAGTCACCCAGACCCGAAGCGCCGGGATCCTCCCGGCTGGCGAAACCGCGCCGGATTTCGTGCTCAAGGACCAGAGCGGTCGCGAAGTACGCCTGTCCGATTTTCGCGGGCGCACGGTCGTGCTGTTCTTCTACCCGAAGGCGAACTCGATGGGCTGCACGGCGGAAGCCTGCCAGTTCCGCGACTCGTATCAGGATTTCTCGGATGCCGGCGCCGATGTCATCGGCATCAGCAGCGACTCGGTCGGTGAGCAGAACACCTTCGCGCAGCGCAACCGCCTGCCCTACACCCTGCTGAGCGACCCCGGCGAGGTGGTGCACAAGCAGTTCGGCGTGCTGCGCTCGTTCGGCGGGTTGCTGAAGGGCCGCGCCACGTTCATCATCGGCCCGGACGGCGTGGTGCGCCACAGCTTCCAGACAATCAACGCAACGGCGCACATGGCGCCCGCGCTCAAGGTGGTGCAGTCGCTCGCTTCATCGGCGAAGTGAGGCCGGGTGCGCCTGTGCCGCTGGCGACAGGCGCACCCGTCAGCTTTCTCTGAGCCGCCAGCCGGCCCGGAGGCCACTCCCCGCACATGAACCGGCAGGCAGGCGGAGGCGCTCGCTGCACCTGAGCACCTCCGCCTGAAGCCGGACATCAACCATCGCGCTGCTGACAACGTGGCATCGTCTGCTTTCGGTTGGGTTTTTGACGACCTCAGCAGGTTGTGCCAAAATATCTCCTGGATTTTTGGCAAAAGCGACCCAATGTCAGATGGGTATGCTCTTTTTCGTTGATGGGCGCTGCCGCCAGACAGTCACAGCCAGGGAAAAGTACTGCAGCATGCTCGCATATGCAGCGCAGCCGGATCACCAGCCGCGCTGTCTGCTATGCCTGCACAATGCCGTCCGTTTCCTCTGATTGCGTCCGATGTGCGGTGCTGCCCCGTAGCTACTGGACGGTTTTAAGATGAGAGAACTCAGCTCTACCGAAAACATCATGATCCTCGTGGTGCTCGGCATCGCCATCGCCGGGCTCCTCTATGCCGTTTTCCTCACGCGGCAGATCCTTCGCGAACCCAAAGGCACTGCGAAGATGCAGGAAGTGTGGAATTACATCCGCACCGGCGCCAACGCCTACCTGCGCTCGCAGTTTCGTATCATCGCTGTGCTGATCGTGGTGCTGGTGGTGGCACTATTCTTCAGCGTGTACGTCGTCAACCCCACCCCGTACGCCATCGAGCACTTCTGCCCTGAGCTGGCCGATCAGGTGAAGGCCCAGTTCGAAACGCCGGAGGGCTTGACCAACGCGGCGGGCGAAACGGTGAGCAGCGCCTCGGTGATCGAGCGCGTGAATGCGCGCAACGCCGATCTGGTTGAGCGGGCGGGCGCCGGTGACGCCGCTGCAGCCAACGAGCTGGTGCTGCTGCGCACCAACGCCGTGGTCTTTGAGGAGGAAGGGCTGATCGTGCAGGCCGGCGTGGGCAACCTGACGGGCTTCACCGTCTGCGATGCCGCGCGCACCAACATCGCCTTTGGCCGCGCCGGCGCCTTCCTGATGGGCGCAGTGTTCTCGGCGATGGTCGGCTTCGTCGGCATGAACATGGCCGTGCAGGGCAACGTGCGCGTCGCCGCTGCCGCCCTCGATCCCAAGCGCGGTTACGCCGATGCGCTGCGCATCGCCTATCGCTCTGGCACCATCACCGGCATGCTCACCGACGGCCTCGGCCTGCTGGGCGGCACGCTGATCTTCATCCTGTTCGGCATCGCCTCGCCAGATGCGCTGCTCGGCTTCGGCTTCGGCGGCACGCTGCTGGCGCTGTTCATGCGCGTGGGCGGCGGCATCTTCACCAAGGCGGCGGACGTCGGCGCTGACCTCGTCGGCAAGGTCGAAGCGGACCTGCCCGAGGACGACCCGCGCAACGCCGCGGTGATCGCAGACCTGGTGGGCGACAACGTCGGCGACTGCGCCGGCATGGCCGCCGACATCTTCGAGAGTTACGAAGTGACCATCGTCTCCGGCCTGATCCTCGGCCTGGCGCTGGCGACCATCACCCGCAGCCCGATCTTCATCGTCTTCCCGCTGGTGGTGCGCGGCATCGGCGTGCTCAGCTCGATCATCAGCACCTATCTCGTGCGCTCGACCACTGGCAAGGACGCGCTGGCGGCGATTTCGCGCGGCTTCTACAGCGCAGCGGCCATCTCGATCGCCATGTTCGCGCTCTTCACCATCGCCTATATGCGCGAGCCCGACCTGAACGGAGGGCAGGTGATCTGGCAGCCGCTGGCCGCTGTGGTCGTCGGCATCCTCCTCGCCATCGTCATCGAGCGAGTGACGGCCTACTTCACCGACACCGAACACGGCCCGGTGAAGGACATCGCCAAGAACACGCAAACTGGCCCGGCGACCACCATCCTCAGCGGCCTCTCCAGCGGTATGGAGAGCAGCACCTGGGCGATCATCGTCATCGCCGGCAGCATCCTCGCCTCGATCGGCATCTTCACGCTCTTCCCGATCGTCGATAACACCGGCGCGCAGATCGTCGACACCTTCAGCGCGGTGCTGTACGGCGTCGCCATGACCGGCATCGGCATGCTGACGCTGACCGGCAACAACGTCTCGATGGACGCCTTCGGCCCGATCTCGGACAACGCGCAGGGCGTGGCCGAGCTGGCCGGCGAGAGCGGCGGCCCCGGTGGCAAGACGCTGGAAAGCCTGGACGCCGTCGGCAACACCACCAAGGCCATCACCAAGGGCGTCGCCATCGGCTCGGCGGTGATCGCGGCGGTGGCGCTGTTCGGCTCGTTCCTGACGGACACGCGCGTGCTGCAGCTCGGCCTCGGCGTGCCGCTGGAGCAAACGCTGTACAGCACCGGCATCAACATCGCCAACCCAACGGTGTTCATCGGCTTCCTGGTGGGCGGCGCGCTGATCTTCATCGTCAGCTCGCTGCTAATCCGCTCGGTCAACCGCGCCGCCTTCAAGATGATCGTCGTGGTGCGCAGACAGCTTCGCATCCCCGGCATCATGGAGGGCACGAAGACTCCGGACTACGCCGAGGCGGTGAGCATCTCCACACAGGCGGCGCAGCGCGAACTGCTGCCGCTGGGCGTGATCGCTGTGCTCACGCCGATCATCATCGGCTTCACCTTCGGCGTCGGGGCGCTGGGCGGCTTCAACGCCGGCATCATCCTCGCCGGCCAGCTCATGGCGGTGTTCATGAGCAACGCGGGCGGCGCGTGGGACAACGCCAAGAAGTTCATCGAGGAAGGCAACTACGGCGGCAAGCGCTCAGACGCGCACAAGGCGGCTGTGGTCGGCGATACCGTCGGCGATCCGTTCAAGGACACCGCTGGCCCGGCGCTCAACCCGATGATCAAGGTGGTCAACCTGGTGTCGCTGCTGGTCGCGCCGGTGGTGGTGACGGTCGAACTGACCGCCGGCCCGACGGGCAACGCCATCAAGATCGTGGTGATGCTGGTGCTGACGGCAGTGGTGGTCGGCGCAATCCTGCTCAGCAAGCGCCCGGACAAGGACGTCGAGGAGATCACCTCGGCGGTCGTCAAGGGCGGCGCGGGCGACTAGGCCCCACCTCCCCCCAGCCTGCCCTGCGGCATGCCGGGGAGTGCACAATCCTCAATCCAGGCGGGGCGGTCCACACGGGCCGCCCCGCTGCATTTCCGGGCCAGCTGCGCGGGCGCCGCCCCGCCTGTGGCAGCACTGCTGCTGGCCGCGCCGCTGCATCCGCGGTATACCTTGTGTGCGACGCCCATAGAACACGGAGGCCATCCCCCGCATGCGGATGCTTGCGACCTGTGCCGGTCTGCTGCTGGCAGGCTGCCTGCTGGCGCTGCTGGCAGTGCTGGCCGCAGCGCATTTGCCTGCCCCTGCCCCGCTCGCGCTGCTCTGGAGCCAGCAGGCCGGGCGCAGCGGTGTGCTGGCGCTGGAGGCCGAGCGCGGCATGCTGGAGCGCGTGGCCCAGCCGCCCGCCGCGCTGGTGGTCGATCTGCCGCGTCTTTCGCCCGACGGGCGCGACGTGGCGTATGCGCTGATGGGCGAAGGCCGGCTGCAGGTGCTGGCGCAGCGCAGCGGGCGCATGCTCTATCGTACGGAGGGCGTGGTGCAGGATCGTCTGCCCGCCTGGTCGGCGGATGGCGGCCAGCTCGCGCTGTGGTCCAACCGGCGCGCGCCGTCGGAAGGCGGCCGCTGGCAGCGCTGGGATCTGTTCGTGCTGGATACGCAGCGCGGTTACACGCGCCAGCTCACCGATCAGGGTGGGTGCATCCCCTATAACGCGCCCGCATGGTCTCCGGACGGCCGCTGGATCGCCGCGCAGTACTGGTGCGCCGGTGATCAGAACGGCCTGTTCGTGATCGATGCGCGCACCGGGCAGCCAAACCGGCTGGCCGCGCTGGGGGAGTACGGCGGCGATCTGGCCTGGTCGCCCGACGGGACCCGGCTGGCGTTTCGCGGCAACCGCGCTGGCGACGGCGAGATCTACCTGCTCGACCTGCACTCCGGCGTGCTGGCCAACCTCACCAACAGTCCGTCTGCGGAGTTTCAGCCGGCCTGGTCGCCCGATGGGCGGCGTATCGCCTTCGTCTCCAACCGCGAGGGGCGCGGCGAAATCCACGTGCTCACGCTGGCCACGGGCGAGACGGTGCGGCTGACGGATACCGGCGGCTGGGGCCCGGCATGGTCGCCGGATGGCCGGCTGATCGCGTATTATGCAGGCCGCCGTGAGCCCGGGCTGTATCTCGTCCCGGTCGCTGGCGGGCCGGCGCAGCGCGTGGCGGCGCTCGGTGATGCGCTGCAGTTCGTCGGCTGGATGCCGCTGGACGACGCGGCCAGCCCGCCAGCCTGACCCGCGCGCGGGGCGCTCGGCTGTTTCGCCCGTAGCGGGGCGGCGCTGGCGAAGGTATGATTTATGAAACTTTTCGTCGCAGCAAGTCTCTGAGGAACCGGCACTCCGCATGACGCGCACCCGCCCGATGGCGCTCGCTCCGCTGCTCATCCCGCTGATCGTGCTGATGCTGTATGCGCTCGCCAGCCTGTCGGCATCGCGCGGGGCAGTGCTCTATCCGGCAGCGCCCGCCGCAACCAACGCGCCGCCCGCCGCGCCCGCAGGCGTGGTGCTGGCCGCCGCGCAGCAGGTGTCGGAGTCGCCCACGCCCGCGCAGAACCCCACGTACATCGTGCAGCGTGGCGACATCCTTTACCGCATCGCCGAGGCGCGCGGCGTGACCGTCAGCGCGATCGCCGCACTCAACGACCTGACGGACGTCAACACACTGCGCGTCGGTCAGGTGCTGCTGCTGCCGCTGGTCACGCCCAGCGCCACCGCGACCGGGCAGATGGTGCTGGTGGTGACGCCGCTGGCCCTGCTGACCAGCAGCCCCACCCCGCCGCCGCCCAGCCCGACGCCCACCCTCACGTCTTCGCCCATGCCCACGCTCACCCCGCCGCCCCCCAGCGCGACGGCGTCGCCCGCCCCGGCGCTGGAAGTGGCGCTGGCATCTGGCGATGCGCAGGCGCAGCCGGTGGCGCTGGGGGCGCCGGAGCTGATGATCCCGCCGACGCTGCTGTTCGACGACGCCGATACCAGCATGATGCCGCCCGCCGCCACCGCCATGTTCGTCTATGCGCGCGGGAACACCACCATCAACCAGCTCACGCTGAACGACTACCTCATCATGGACGATGCCACGCGCCAGCACGTGCGCGAGATCTTCGCGATCGGCCAGCGGCTTGGCCGCGACCCGCGCGCCTTCTCGAAAGTGGGCGACAGCACCATCGAGAACCCGTTCTTCATGGACCGCTTCGACACGCCCGGCGGCTACAATCTGGCGCAGTACGCCTGGCTGCAGCCCATCATCGACTGGTTTCGCGGGTCGTTCAGCCGCGACTCGGTCGCGGTGCGCGTCGGCATGCACACCTGGACGATGATGGACCCGATGTGGGCAGACCCCTACCAGTGTGACAGCGGTGAAGGCCCGCTGGAGTGCGAAATACGCGCGCACAATCCCGCCTACATCTACTTCCGGCTGGGCTCGAATGACGTCGGCGTTCCCGATCTGTTCGAGGAGAACATGCGCGAAGGCATCGAATTCGCGCTCAGCAGTGGCGTCATCCCGATCATCGGCACCAAAGCCGACCGGCACGAGGGCAGCAACCAGAACAACGACATCCTGCGCCGGCTGGCGGACGAGTACAAAGTGCCGCTGTGGAACTTCGATGTGCTGGCCGGCACCATCCCCGGGCGGGGTGTTGGCAGCGATGGCACGCACATGACCAGTTTCTACCTGCACGATTACGCACAGCCCGCCGCCTATCGCACCGGTCACGGCGTGCACAGCCTGTCCGGCCTGATCGTGCTGGATGCCATCTGGCGCGTGATCTACGGAGGCGGGTGATGCGCGCGCTGTGGCGGCGGGTGCTCAGCCGCGAGAACGTGTTTGCGCTGGCGCTGTGCCTGCTGCTGATCGCCATGATCGTGGTGACCACCAGCAGCGCTCCGCAGTGGATCTATCAGGGTTTCTAGCAGGTGGACCTGCTGCAGATCACCATTCTGGCGGCGGCGGCCGCGCTCTATCTGGCGCTGCTGCCGGCCCGCTGGCGCGGCTGGGCGCTGTACCTCGGCTCGCTGGTGGCCATCTACTGGCTGCAGCCGCCGCTGGCGATCCGCTGGCTGGATTACGCGCTGCCCACCGCCTCCATCGCGCTGGCCGCGCTCGCGTGGTGGATCACCCGCCCCGCGGGCGCACGCCCGACGCGCGATGATGCCGCCGCGCTGGCTGCCGCGCTGATCATGATCACGGTGCTCGCCCTGCCGCGCTATCTCGAGCTGCCGCTGACGCTGACCACACGCCCGCCCCCCGCCGAGACGGTGGCCGCCGCGCTGCTGCTGCTCGGGCTGACGGCGCTCGCTGTGCGGCGCGCGCTGGGACCGCGCCGGGCCCTGGCGGCCGCGCTGATCGCCTTGATCGGGCTGTTCATCGTGCTCAAGCTGCCCCCGCTGGCCGAGCAGGTCGCGCGCCTGCTGCGCCTGAACGCCGGCCAGGACCCGACGCTGGCCGCCAGCACCGAGCTGGGCTGGCTGGGCTTCTCCTACCTCGCCTTCCGACTCATCCACACCTTTCGCGACCGGCAGTCCGGGCTGCTGCCCGCGCTGTCGCTGCGCGAGACCGTGACCTACGCCATCTTCGCGCCCGCCTACACCGCCGGCCCGATCGCACGGGCAGAGGAGTTCGCCGCCGCCTATCGCCCGCTGGCCGGCATGCGCGGCCTCGACCCCGACCGCATCACGCGGGGGCTGACGCGCATCGGCGTGGGCCTGTTCCGCAAGTTCGTCGTGGCCGACAGCCTGGCAGTGTTCAGCCTCTCCCCGGCGCTGCTGGACTCCGCCCTCACACCCGGCGCCGTGTGGGTGATGCTGTACGCCTACGGGCTGCGGCTGTACTTCGACTTCAGCGGCTACACCGATATCGCCATCGGGCTGGCGCTGCTGCTGGGAATCCCGCTGCCTGAGAACTTCGACCGCCCGTACCTCAAGGCCAACCTGACCGCCTTCTGGCAAAGCTGGCACATCTCGCTGACCGACTGGGCGCGCTTCTACATCTACTCACCGCTGTCGCGCGCGCTGCTGCGCCGCCAGCCCAGGCCCGCCAACGCGGTCATCATCCTGGTCGCCAGCGCCGCCACCATGATCACCATCGGGCTGTGGCACAATCTCACGCTGCCCTTCCTGCTGTTCGGGCTGTGGCACACCGCCGGCCTGTTCGCGCACAAACGCTGGACCGACCGCACGCGCACGTGGTATCGCGGGCTGACCGCGCGCCGCCGCCAGGCATGGACGGTGGCCGGCGTGCTCCTCACCTTTCATTTCGTGCTGCTGGGCTGGGTATGGTTCGCCATGCCGACGCTGCCGCAGGCCATCGAGACGTTCAGCCGGCTGGCCGGGCTGGGGGGGCGCTGAGCGATGCGCGGCTGGGGCTGGCTGACGGACACACGCTATGACCGCGGCTTCGTGCTGCGCGTGCTGCTCAAAGCGGCGGCGCTGTTCGTGCTGGTCAATCTGCTTTTCGCCGCCTGCGATCCCGTGCCCGCACTCGGCAGGCTAAGCGTGTATGGCTGGCTGGCCCCACCGCGCGAGCGCCTGCCCTACGGCGAGTCTGAAGCCAGCTACAACCTCAGCCTGTACGACCTGAACGCGATGTTCAGCAGCCACGCCATCAGCCACGCGCCAACGGACGAAACGCGCGTGCTGGTGATCGGCGACTCGTCGGTGTGGGGCGTGCTGCTGGAGAACCGCGATACGCTTCCCGCCTGCCTCAACCGGCAGGGGCTGGCGCTGGATGGCCGGCCCGCGCACTTCTACAACCTCGGCTACCCAACCATGAGCGCGTTCAAGGATGTCATGCTGCTGGAGCGCGCGCTTGATACACAGCCCGACCGCGTGATCTGGCTGGTGACGCTGGAAAGCCTGCCCCGCGCCGCGCAGCTTGACTCGCCGATCGTGCAGAACAACGCCGGACCGGCGCGCGCCCTGATCGACCGCTTCGGCCTGGCGCTCGACGCCGCCGATCCGCGCCTCGTCGATGACGATGTGCTGGCGCGCACGCTCGTCGGCCAGCGCCGCGCCCTCGCCGACTGGTGGCGGCTGCAGTTGTACGGCATCGCCTGGGGGCAGACCGGCATCGATCAGGTCTACCCGCCCTACACCCCGCGCACCAGCGACTTCGACGCCGATCTGTCGTGGCAGGGCATCGCCGCGCCGCGCCCGCTGACCGACGACGACCTGGCGCTCGATGTGCTGGCCGCCGGCGTGGCGCTGGCCGGTGCGCGCCCGCTGCTGCTGGTCAACGAGCCGATCTTCATCGCCGATGGACTCAACAGCGATCTCCGCTACAATCTCTGGTATCCGCGCTGGGCCTACGACTCCTACCGGGAGCGGCTGGCCGAGCGCGCGGCGGCGCAGGGCTGGACAGTGCTCGATGCATGGGACGCCGTGCCCCCCGCCGAATTCACCGACAGCCCCGTGCATCTCACGCCATCCGGCACCGCCCTGCTGTGCAGCCGGATCGCCGATGCGCTCGCTCAGGAGCAACCTCCGTGACCGAAGCCGACGTCCGCGCGCGCCTGCGCGCCTTTATCCTCACCGAACTGATCCGGGATCCGGGTTACCCACTGCGCGATGATGAAGGTGTCATCACCGGCGGGTTGATCGACTCGTTCGCACTGGCTGAAATCGGCGTGTTCGCCGAGCAGCAGTTCGATGTGTACATCCCCGATCCCGACCTGACCGTGGCGAAGATGAACACCTTCGACCAGATGGTGGCGCGCATCCTGCGCGATCTGACGTAGGCGCATGCTGCGGCTGGCCACACGCGGCGGCTGCGCCACGCTGCTCGATGCGGCGGCGCTGCGCGGCCCGGACGACGCACTCGCCATCCTGTTTCTGGAGACCGACCGTCCGCCCATCCACGTGACGCGCCGCGAGTTCCGCGCCAGCAGCCTGCGCTGCGCGGCGGCGCTGCACGCCAGCGGCGTGGGCCCGCGCGATCTGGTCATCATCGCGCACACGCAGGGGCTGGAGAGCATCTACGCCTTCTGGGGGGCGCTGCTGCTCGGCGCCATCCCGTCGATGTTCCCGACGCTGACCGAGAAGCTCGACCCCGGGCACTACATGCGGTCGATGGCCGAGCTCACGCGGCTGTCCGAAGCGCGCGCAGTGCTCACCACCGATGCCTTCGCCCCGGCGCTGGCCGCGCTGGCTGCCTGCCCGGTGTACGGCTCCTCCGGCTGGCTGGGCCGCGCAGTTGGCGACGCGCCGCCCGTGCCGGACAGCCCGCCCGCGCCGGACGACATCGCCTTTCTGCAGCACTCCAGCGGCACGACCGGCCTGCAGAAGGGCGTCGCGCTCTCGCACCGCGCGGTGCTCAACCAGCTCGCCAGCTATGCCGATGCGCTGGCGCTGCGCGAAGATGATGTCATCGCCAGCTGGCTGCCGCTGTACCACGACATGGGCCTGATCGCCGCCTTCATCCAGCCGCTCGTGCAGGGCATCCCACTGGTGCTCATGTCCCCCTTCGACTGGGTGGCGCATCCGGCCCTGCTGCTGCGCGCCATTCACGACGCGCGCGCGACGCTGTGCTGGCTGCCCAACTTCGCCTACAACCACATGGCGCGCCGCATTCGCCAGCGGGACAGCGAAGGGCTGGACCTGTCGTGCATGCGCGCCTTCATCAACTGTTCGGAGCCCGTGCGCGAAAGCAGCCATGCGCTGTTCTGCGAACGCTTCGCCGCCAACGGCGTGACGCGCGCACAGCTCGGAGTGAGCTACGCCATGGCAGAGAACACCTTCGCGGTCACGCAGACGCCGCCGGGCCAGCCCGCGCGCGTGGAGCACATCGATCTGGAGCGGCTGCAGCGCGATGGCGTGGCGCTGCCCGTCCCCGCCGACGCGCCCCACGCGGCAGCGCAGGTTTCGTGCGGGCCGGTGATCGCCGGCAGCGCGCTGAAGGCAGTCGGCGCGGATGGCGCAGCGCTGCCGGAGCGCCGTGTGGGCGAGCTGTTCGTGCGCAGCGACTGCATGCTCACCGGCTACTACCGCCGGCCCGACCTGCAGCCCTTCGACACGGACGGCTGGTACGACACCGGCGACCAGGGCTACATCGCCGATGGAGAAGTGTTCGTGATCGGTCGCACCAAGGACCTGATCATCACCGCCGGCAAGAACGTCTACCCGCAGGATATCGAAGCCGCCGCCTGCGAGATCGACGGCGTGCATGCCGGGCGCGCGGTGGCCTTCGGCGTGCCCGATGAGCGCGAGGGCACCGAAGTGATCGTGCTGGTGGCGGAAGTCGATACCGACGACCCCGCCGCGCGCGCGGAGATCAGCACGGCGCTGCGCGCGCACTGCGTCCGCGTGACGGAAGTGGCGCTGCGCTACGTCTCGCTGGTGGAGCGCGGCTGGCTGATCAAGACATCCAGCGGCAAGACTGCGCGCGCCGCCAACCGCGCCCGCTGGCTGGCTGAACGTGACGCCGGGCAGGGCTGAGCGGGCCTTCTGGTATAATCGCATGCGTGCGCATCCGACTGCTCGCGGGCACACCACTGCCCGGAATCATCACACAGAGATCGTGCCGATGACCCCCTCTCGCCTGTTGAGCGCGCTGATTCTGGTGTTGGGCGCCGCCACGCTGCTGGCCGCCGCCGCCACAGTGCTGGCGCAGCCACCTTCCGCTGTGTATGTCTCGCCATTCGCGCCAGCCGTGACCGACAATCTGCGCGCCCTCTACAGCGCGGGCCGCGCCGCCGGCATGCGCGGCGGGGTGTTCTCCAAGGTGGGAGACAGCATCACTGTCAACTACGCCTTCATGCACCCGCTCGGCTGGGGCACGTTCGATCTCGGCGCATACACCGATCTGCAGCCGGTGATCGATCACTTCCACGACGCCATCACGGATGCCGACGGCGGCACCTCCTTCACACGCGACTCGCGCGCGGCGGACGTGGGCTGGTCGGCCTGGGGCGCGCTGGAGCCGGCGCTGGTCGATCCGGAAGCCGGCTGCCTGGAAGACGAAACCCCGCTCGACTGCGAGTACCGTCAGGCGCTGCCCGCCTTCGCGCTCATCATGTTCGGCACCAACGACGCGAGCTATCGCAGCGTCGCCGAGTTCCGCGCAGACATGGAGCGCATCGTGCAGACAACGCTGGACTGGGGCATCATCCCGATCCTCAGCACCATCCCGATGCGCCCGGAAATCCCGGATGTGGTCGCCGTGTACAACGCTGCGATCGCCGAGCTCACCGCCGATTACCGGCTGCCGCTGTGGGACTACGCCTACGTCATGGCCTCGCTGCCCAATTTCGGCCTTGCCCGAGACAACCTGCACCCCTCTTCGCCGCCCAGCTACCGCCCACAGGAGGCCGCCATTTTCACTCCGGAGTATCTCCAGTACGGCTATAACGTCCGCAACCTGACGGCGCTGCAGCTGCTCGACGCGGTGTGGCGCACGGTGGATCCCGATGCGTCTTAGAGCGGCGCTGGCCGCATGCCTGCTCGGCCTGTTCGCGGCGCTGGCCGCCGTCGCCCAGGACGGCCCGCCCACGGTGACGCTCTTCCGCGAGGCGTATGCCTTCGCCGGCCCCGGCCCGGCCAATCAGCAGATCGGCGTGATCTATCCCGATCAGCCGCTGCGGCTGCTGGAACGCAACCTGGCCGGGACGTGGGTGCATGTGCAGCTCACCGACGCGGCGGGCAACGTGCTGCGCGATGGCTGGGTGATCAGCGGCTACATCCGCGACAGGGGGATGCTGCGCTTCAGCCAGCTCCCCGTCAACCCGATGCCAGACAACAGCGCCGACTGGGCGCCGACCTTCGCCAGCCGCGCGCTCTACGCCGTGCCCGTCATCCCATCGCTCAGCCCGGCCATGCTCGACGTCTACCGGCGCGGGCAGGCGCTGGGCAACGACCCGCGCGCCGTCAGTAAGGTGGGCGACAGCCTGGTGGCCTCATCGGAGTACCTCACGCCGATGAGCAGCCCACAGCGCGCGCTCAACGCCTTCGACGACCTGAACGCCGTGGCCGATCGCTTCGGGCCCTCGCTGGCCACGCCCAGCGCCGCCGCTTCGATCGGCCTGAGCAGTTTCGCCGTGCTCGACCCGATGTGGGCGGACCCGGAGCGCGGCTGCCAGCCGGGCGAGACGCCGCTGGAGTGCGAGTACCGCATCCGCCGGCCGGCGGTCGCCTTCATCATGTTCGGTCCGAATGACGTGCGCGCCATGACCGACACCGGCTTCGGCCAGCAGATGCGCGTGATTGTGCAGCGCACGCTCGACCTGGGCATCATCCCTGTGCTCAACCTGTTCAGCATCCACCCGGATGATCCGTATGCCGCAGCGGCGATGGCCTTCAACACGCAGCTCATCGCGCTGGCCAGCGAGCTGCAGGTGCCGCTGATCAACCTGTGGGCGGCGGCGCGCGTACTGCCCAACTACGGCCTGGATGTCGACAACATCCACCTGACCTATTCCGGCTACGACTATCTGTTTTACGATGGCGGCAACGAGGCCTACTCCGGCGTGGCGCTGCACAACCTGCTCTCGATGCGCACGCTTCAGGGGATCCAGGCGGCGGTCGATGCTGCTGGCCTGAATGCGCCGCCCACCCCCACCCCCTCAGGCTGAAGGAGAATTTGTCATGCAGCGAATGTGGATTGTGACCCTGATGAGCGCCGCCGCACTGGCCCTGGCGGCCTGTGGCGGCACGACCACGCCGGAGAGCGCGCCGCCCGCAGCGACGCAACCGGCAGCAGGCGATGACGCGGCGCAGGCCGTGGAGACGTACCTGACCGCCAAGGTGGCCGGGGACCGCGACACAATGGCGCAGGTGCTGTGCAGCAGCCTGGAGTCGCGGCTGGATGCCGAGGCGCTGTCCTTCAACGCAGTCGAGGCCAGCATCGAGGGCATGCGCTGCAGCACCGATGCGGACGGCGCCAGCGTGACCTGCGAGGGGCGGATCGTGGCGGTCTATGGCGCGGAGAACCGCGACTTCCCGCTGGGCCGCTACAGCGTGGTCGAGGAAGACGGCGCATGGAAGTGGTGCGGCGAGGCGGCTCCGTAGGCCGGCGGTGGTGCGCGGCGTGTGCTGAAACGAAGAGAGCGCCCCGAAAGGCGCTCTCCTGTTTGATGATGCTGGTTGTGAGGCGGTACGACTAGAAGTCGCCCATGCCGCCACCGGGGGGCGCGGCCATCGGCTTGTCCTTCTCGGGCACGTCGGTGATCAGCACTTCGGTCGTCAGGATCATCGAGGCGATCGAGGCGGCATTCTCCACCGCGCCACGGGTCACCTTGGCGGGATCTGGGATGCCCATCTTGATCATGTCGCCGTACTCGCCGCTGATGACGTTGTAGCCGATGTTGTGGTTGTTCTGCTCGCGCTGCTGGCGGCGCACTTCCTGGATGACGACTCCGCCATCCACGCCGGCATTGGCGGCGATCTTCTTCATCGGGGTCTCCAGCGCGCGACGCACAATCTGCACGCCGGTCGTCTCGTCGCTGTGCTCCAGCGTGAACTTCTCCAGCGAAGCGACCGCGTTGATCAGCGCGACGCCGCCGCCGGGGACGATACCCTCTTCCACCGCGGCGCGGGTCGCGCTCAGCGCGTCTTCCACGCGGTGCTTCTTTTCCTTGAGCTCGGTCTCGGTCGCCGCGCCCACGCGGATGACGGCCACGCCGCCGCTCAGCTTGGCCAGGCGCTCCTGCAGCTTCTCGCGGTCATAGTCGCTGGTGCTATGGTCGATCT
>CAZZJW010000003.1:0-105116 GCA_964654755.1 uncultured Pleurocapsa sp.
AGATGGACGGCGCGATCCTGGTGGTGAGCGCGGCGGACGGCCCGATGCCGCAGACCCGCGAGCACGTGCTGCTGGCCCGCCAGGTGGAAGTGCCCGCGATGGTGGTCTTCCTGAACAAGGTCGATCAGCTCGATGACCCTGAACTGCTGGAGCTGGTCGAGCTGGAACTGCACGAGCTGCTGGCCAGCTACGGCTTCTCGGAAGAGACGCCGATCGTGCGCGGCTCGGCGCTGGCGGCCAACGAGAGCACCAGCAGCGACATCGGCGCGCCGGAGTATCAGCCCATCCTGGCGCTGATGGACGCCGTCGATGCCTGGATCCCGACGCCGACCCGTGACAAGGACAAGCCGTTCCTGATGCCGGTGGAAGATGTGTTCTCCATCAAGGGCCGCGGCACCGTGGTCACTGGCCGCGTGGAGCGTGGCGCCCTGAAGAAGGGTGAGGAAATCGAGATCATCGGCCTGCGCGATGAGATCATCAAGACCATCGTGACCGGCATCGAGATGTTCCACAAGGAACTGGATGCTGCTGAGGCGGGCGATAACGCTGGCATCCTGCTGCGCGGCACTACCCGTGAGGAAGTCGAGCGCGGTATGGTGCTCGCCAAGCCCAACAGCATCAAGCCGCAGAAGCGCTTCATGAGCGAAGTGTACGTGCTCAAGAAGGAAGAAGGCGGCCGTCACAAGGCGTTCTTCAACGGCTACCGCCCGCAGTTCTACATCCGCACGATGGATGTGACGGGCACGGTGACGCTGCCCGCTGGCGTGGAAATGGTCATGCCCGGCGACAACGTCAATCTGGAAGTGGAGCTGATCACCCCGGTGGCGCTCGAAAAGGGCTCGAAGTTCGCGATCCGCGAGGGCGGTCTGACCGTCGGCGCAGGCGTGATCACCGAGATCCTGAAGTAGCGCGGGGCCCAGGCTCCTCTGCACGAGCTTCTCAGCAGCGCCGGGGGCGGCAGTTCCCGGCGCTGTTTCACCCGCCGGCTCGGGCGGGCTTAGAGTGACGAAGGAACGCACATGTTCAAGAGCAAGATTCGCATTCGTTTGAAGGCGTACGACCACCGCGTGCTCGATCAGTCGGCGCAGCGTATCGTCGAGACCGCCGAGCGGACGGGCGCCCGTGTGGTGGGGCCGGTGCCGCTGCCGACCCGCCTCGAACGCTTCACGGTGATGCGTTCGTCGTTCATCGACAAGGACTCGCAGGAGCACTTCGAAATCCGCACGCACAAGCGGCTGATCGACGTGCTGGACCCGGACAGCAAGACCATCGATACGCTGATGCGTCTGAATCTGCCGGCGGGCGTGGATATCGAAATCAAGATCTAGGGTAAGGGCACATGCGGGCAAATGCCGCCCGCCGCTGTGCATGGATGAAAGAGGGGTGCGTTGTATGCCCCCTCGGGAGCAGCTGATGAAAGGCATTATCGGTAAGAAGGTGGGCATGACCCAGGTCTTCGATGACAACGGGAACGCTGTTCCTGTCACCGTCATCCAGGCGGGGCCGTGCTATGTGACGCAGGTGCGCACTGCCGACAAGGACGGTTACGTCGCGGTGCAGCTCGGCTTCGGTGAAACGCGGCCGCAGCGCCTGTCGAAGGGTGAGCTTGGTCATCTGAAGAAGCGCAGTCTGCCTGCGATCCGTCATCTGCGCGAGTTTCGCGTGGCCGGCGAGGTCGATGTGGTGGAGGGTGGCACGGTCAAGGCGGATGTGTTCGCCAAGGGTGAGCACGTCGACGTGATCGGCACCAGCAAGGGACGTGGCTTTGCCGGCACCATCAAGCGGCACGGCTTCCACCGCCAGCCCAAGACGCACGGTCAAAGCGACCGCGAGCGCGCGCCGGGCTCCGTCGGCGGTACGACCAACCCTGGCCGCACGTTCAAGGGCCAGCGTATGGCCGGCCGGATGGGTAATGACCGCGTGACCGCGCAGAACCTCGAAGTGGTGGTGGTCGACGCGGAACGCAATCTGCTCGCAGTTCGCGGCTCCGTCCCCGGCGCGAATGGCGGCATCGTCGTCGTCAAGCCGACCACGCGCGGTCGCCGGTAAGCGAGGAGGGAGGACGCCATGCAGGTTCCAGTTCTGGATATCAACGGCACGCAGGTCAATACGATCGACCTGCCCGCCGACATTTTCGAAGTCGAAGTCAACAAGGCGCTGATGCATCAGGCGTATGTGCGCCAGATGGCCAACATGCGCCTGGGCACGCACAAGGTGCAGCGGCGCGGTGAAGTGAGCCGCACCTCGGCCAAGATGTACCGCCAGAAGGGCACTGGCCGCGCCCGTCACGGCGCGCGCAACGCGACACAGTTCGTTGGCGGTGGACGCCCGATGGGCCCGCAGCCGCGCGACTATACGCTGGCGATGCCGAAGAAGATGCGTCGTGGCGCCATTCGCTGCGCGCTGAGCGCCCTGGCGCGCGACGGCCAGCTGGTGTTCGTCGATGCGCTGACGGTGGAGAACAGCAAGACCCGCGAAGCCAACCGCATCCTGCGCGCACTGGCTGGCGAGAGCAGCAAGCTCGTGCTGGTGACCGGCGGGGAAGAAGATGTGCGGCGCAGCGTCAACAACCTGAGCGATGCCAAGACGCTCAACTGCCGCTACCTCAACATTCGTGATCTGCTCACCTATGAACGGGTGATCGTCCCGCTGTCTGCGCTGGACGTGATCCGGCAGATCTGGGGCCAGGAGTAACGGACATGGCAGAACTGCATCTGTACGACATCCTCCTGCGCCCGGTCGTGACCGAACGCTCGCAGATCATGGCGGCGGACAAGGGGCAGTACGTGTTTGAGGTCAACCTCAACGCGAGCAAACCGCAGATCCGCAGTGCGGTGGAGACCATCTTCGAGAAGAAGGTGGTCAAGGTCAACACGATGATTATGCCCGCCAAGCGTGGGCAGCGCGGCCGCCGCAGCTACTGGCGCTCGAAGGAGTGGAAGAAGGCAATCGTCACTCTGGCGCCCGGCGAGCAGATCGATCTGTTTGAAGTCTAACGGGGCGAGTGAATTATGCCGGTCAAAGTCTACAAGCCCACCTCGGCTGGCCGCCGCGGAATGACGGGCTTTACATTTGAGGAAATCACCAAGTCGAAGCCGGAACGCTCGCTGACGGAGCCGCTGCGTAGTCGCGGTGGGCGCAACAACACGGGCCGCGTGACGGTGCGCCATCGTGGTGGCGGCCACAAGCGCCGTTATCGCCTGATCGACTTCAAGCGCAACAAGTTCGACTGCGTGGCCAGCGTGGTTGGCATCGAGTACGATCCCAACCGCTCGGCGCGCATCGCCCTGCTGCAGTACGAGGATGGCGAGAAGCGCTACATTATCGCGCCGCTTGGTCTGAAGGTTGGTGACCGCATCGCCAACGGCGAGCGCGCGGAACTGCGCCCGGGCAACGCGCTCTACATCCGCGACATCCCCGTCGGCACGCAGATCCATAACGTGGAGCTGCTGCCTGGCGAGGGTGGCCAGCTCGCGCGGTCGGCAGGCGTTTCGGCGCAGCTGCTGGCGAAAGAAGGCGTCTACTGCCAGGTGCGCCTGCCCAGCGGCGAGGTTCGCCTGATCCACGAGCGCTGCATGGCCACGATCGGCCAGGTGGGCAACACCGAGCACGGCAACGTCAAGCTGGGCAAGGCCGGCCGCAACCGCTGGCTGGGCTGGCGGCCGTCGGTGCGCGGTATCGCCATGGACCCCGGCGGCCACCCTCACGGCGGTGGCGAGGGCCGGTCGGGTATCGGTATGCCAGGCCCGAAGACCCCCTGGGGCAAGCCGGCGCTGGGCAAGCGCACGCGCAACAACAAGCGCAGCGATCGCTTTATTGTTCGTCGGCGCGGCACGGGCCGTTAATCGGTGAGGTAACCAAACGATGAGTCGTTCACTGAAAAAGGGCCCCTTCGTAAGCGCGAAGCTGCTCAAGAAGATCGACAAGCTCAACTCTGAGAACAAGAAGGTGCTGATCCGGACGTGGAGCCGGGCCAGCACCATCTTCCCGCAGATGGTCGGCCACACCATCGCCGTGCACGACGGTCGGCGGCATGTGCCGATCTACGTGACGGAGAATATGGTCGGGCACAAGCTGGGCGAATTTGCGCCCACGCGTACGTACCGCGGCCATATGGTCGAGAAGAAGAAGAAGTAGGAGGCGCCCCCATGGAAGTGCGTGCAAGTGTGTCCTACGCGTCCATCAGCGCCCAGAAGCTGCGCCTGGTGGCCGACACCGTCCGCGGGATGAACGCCGATAAGGCGCTCGCGGTGCTGGAGTTCACCCCGAAGAAGGGTGCGCAGATCATTCACAAGACGCTGACGAGCGCGATTGCGAATGCGGTCAATAACTTTGACCTCGATCGCGAGGGGCTGGTCATCAAGACGATTTATGCGGACGGCGGCCCGATGCTGAAGCGTTTCAAGGCCGGGGCTCGTGGGCGGTACAAGCCGCGTCTGCGCCGTACGGCGCACCTGACCATCGTCCTGACGGACAGCCCGGTGAAGTAGGAAGAGGAAGCATATGGGTCGTAAAGTACACCCGGTAGGGTTCCGCCTCAAGGTCAACCGCGATTGGGATGCGCGCTGGTTTGCCACGGGCGATCAATTTGTGCAGCAGCTTCAGCAGGATTTCGCCATCCGCCGCTTTGTGGCCAAGGAAGGTGAGAAGGCGGGCGTGTCGCGCATTGAAATCGAGCGCTTCCCCAACCTGCTGCAGGTCACCATCCACACCGCCCGTCCTGGCATTCTGATCGGCCAGAAGGGCGCAGCCGTCAAGAAGATCCGCACCGAGCTGGAAGCGCTGTACGGCGTGACCAAGGACAATGGCCGCAAGGTCAAGGTCGAGGTGAGTGAGATCGAGAAGCCGGACACCGACTCGTTCCTGATCGCGCAGAACATCGGCGGTCAGCTCGAGCGCCGCATCGGCCACAGCCGTGCGATGAAGCGTGCGGTCAGCCAGGCGATGCGCCAGGGCGCGCAGGGCATCAAGATCGAAGTCAGCGGTCGTCTGGCTGGCGCCGACATGGCGCGGCGCGAGACGGTGAGCGACGGGCGCATCCCGCGCAACACGCTGCGTGCCAGCATCGACTTCGCCCGCGCCGAGGCGCTGACGACGTTTGGTCGCATCGGCATCAAGGTGTGGGTCTACAAGGGTGAGGTCTTCGGCATCGAGCAGAAGCCGCAGGAGAAGCAGTCGAAGATGGACGTTTACACGTCCTGATGACGGCTGCGGGAAACCGGTGAGGAGTTACTGATTATGTTGATGCCGAAGCGCGTCAAATACCGCAAGCAGATGCGCGGCCGCATGACGGGCAAGTCCTATCGTGGTGCGACCGTGGCATTCGGCGATTTCGGGCTGCAGGCGCTGGAGCCGATCTGGCTGACCAGCCGGCAGATTGAAGCGGCGCGCCGCACGATGGTGCGCTACATCAAGCGCCGTGGCAAGGTGTGGATCCGGGTGTTCCCGGACAAACCGTTCACCAAGCGCGCGGCGGAAACCCGCATGGGCACGGGCAAGGGCCCGGTGGAATACTGGGTGGCTGTGATCCGGCCTGGCCGGGTGCTGTTCGAGATGGGCGGCATTCCGGAGAACGAGGCCAAGGAAGCACTGCGGCTGGCGGCGATGAAACTGCCCATCAAGACGAAGATCATCAAGCGTATTGACCCGATCTCCGGGCAGGAGCTTGCCTGATGAACATTGCCGATATTCGTGCACTCTCGGATGAGAAGCTGCTCGACCAGCTCGAGGACCTGAAGGAATCGCTGTTCAACCTGCGCTTCCAGAAGGCGTTCGGGCAGTTGGAAGACCCGAACGCCATCCCCCGCGCTCGCCGCGATGTGGCGCGGGTGCTGACGGTCATGAGCGAGCGGAAGGCGGAGAAGGAAGGCAACAATGGCTAATACACGCCGCCGGCTGGTCGGGCGAGTCGTCAGCGACAAGATGGAGAAGACGGTCGTCGTCGCCATCGAGCGCCAGAAGCTCCACCCGATCTACAAGAAGGTGATCAAGACCACCAAGACAGTGATGGCACATGACGAAAGCAATGCCGTCACGGTGGGCGCGCTGGTGCGCGTGGTCGAAAGCCGCCCGCTGAGCAAGAACAAGCGCTGGGTGGTGGAAGCCGTGCTCCTGGCGGAGGGCAAGGAAGTGCTGCAGACGCTGCCGGATGAGGCAGGGCTGCAGGGCGGTGAGGAGGCAAGCGAATGATCCAGAACGAATCCCGCATTCGCGTTGCTGACAACACCGGGGCCCAGGAACTGCTGGTGATCCGCGTGCTGGGCGGCTCGTTCCGCCGGTACGGGGGCATTGGCGATATCGTTGTGGCGACCGTCAAGCAGGCGCAGCCGCAGGGCACCGTCAAGAAGAGCGATGTCGTCAAGGCCGTGATCGTGCGCGTGGCCAAGGAATACCGCCGCGATGATGGCTCGTACATCCGCTTTGATGATAACGCCGCGGTCATCCTCGCGGACGATATGCAGAATCCGCGCGGGACGCGCGTGTTCGGGCCCGTGGCGCGTGAACTGCGCGACCGGGGCTTCCTGAAGATCGTCTCGCTCGCTCCGGAAACTCTGTAGGGCGTGGGAGAGAAGCGATGCAGCGTGTGAAGAAGGGCGATACCGTCGAGGTAATCGCCGGCAAGGATCTCGGAGAGCGCGGTGAAGTGCTCGCCGTTTATCCCAAGGATGACCGGGTGGTGGTGCAGGGCATCAACATGCTCAAGCGCCATCGCAAGGCGCAGCAGGCAGGCGACCGCCAGATCCCGGCGCAGATCGTCGATTTCGAAGGCCGCATGCACCTCTCGAATGTGATGGTGGTCTGCCCGTCGTGCAGCAGCAAAACCCGCGTCGGCTACCGTATGCGTGACGACGGCATCAAGGTGCGCTTCTGCAAGAAGTGCAACGCCGCGATCGATAAAGTGTAGGCAGGAACGCAGACGATGGCGACCAAGTACACAATCCAGACCCGCTACCAGGAGCAGGTTGTGCCTGCCCTGATGCAGGAGTTCAAGTTCGACAACGTGATGCAGGTGCCGCGCATCGAGAAGATCGTCATCAACATCGGTGCCGGCGATGCGATCGAGAATGCCAAGACGCTCGACGGCGCGGTGAGCGATCTGCGCCAGATCACTGGCCAGCAGCCGGTGATCACCAAGGCGCGCAAGAGCATCGCCACGTTCAAGCTGCGCGAAGGCCGCGCCATCGGCGTCAAGGTGACGCTGCGTGGTCAGCGCATGTGGGCGCTGCTGGACCGCCTGGTGAACGTGGCGCTGCCCCGCATCCGCGACTTCCGCGGCGTCTCTCCGGATACGTTCGACGGCCGTGGCAACTACACCATTGGCCTGCGCGAACAGCTGATGTTTCCGGAGATCCAGTACGACAAGATCGACAAGGTGCGTGGGATGGAAATCACCATCGTCACCACCGCGAAGAACGACGAAGAAGGGCGTCGTCTTCTGAAGTTGTTGGGGATGCCCTTCCGTGAACGTTAAGCGGTAAAGGAAGATACAACTATGGCGAAACGATCCGCAACGGCTCGTGAAGGGCGCCGGAAGTACAAGGTACGCGTGCGCAATCGCTGCCAGTTTGTCGATCCGAATTCCGGAAAGATTTGCGGCCGCCCGCGCGGTTACATTCGCCGCTTCGGCCTGTGCCGTATCCACTTCCGTCAACTTGCGCTCGAGGGAAAAATCCCTGGCGTGGTGAAGTCGAGTTGGTGAGCGACCAGAGGATTCCGAGCCATGATGAGTGATCCCATCGCAGATATGCTGTCACGCGTGCGCAATGCGCTGATGGCAGGGAAAGCGACGGTCGAAATGCCGTCCAGCAAGATTAAGGTCGAGATTGCCCGCATCCTCAAGGAAGAGGGCTATATCGATGGCTACGACGTGGTGGAGCAGCAGCCGTATTCGCTGCTCAACATCACCCTGAAGTATCATGGCGCGCGCCGTGAGCGCCGCCCGGTCATCACCAACATCACCCGCATCAGCAAGCCTGGACGGCGCGTGTATCGCGGCCGTATGGACCTGCCGCGCGTGATGTCGGGCATCGGTATCGCCATCGTCACCACCCCCAAGGGTGTGATGACGGCAGCGCAGGCTCGCCGCGAGCGCGTCGGCGGCGAAGTTCTGTGCTACGTGTGGTAGTTGGAGAGCGGTGAACCATGTCTCGTATTGGGAAGATGCCCATCGCCATCCCGCCAAAAGTGACGATTGCCCTTAACGGGCAGCGAATCACCGTCACAGGGCCGAAGGGCGAGCTGTCGTATGAAGTGAACGCGCAGATCACTGTCGCGCAGGAAGACGGGGAACTCGTCGTCTCGCGTGCCAATGACGAGCGCCAGGTGCGCGCGCTGCACGGCCTGACCCGCGCCCTGGTCAGCAATATGGTGACCGGCGTCTCGACGGGCTTCCGGAAGAGCCTGACCGTGGAGGGCGTCGGCTACACCGGCGAACTGCGCGGCAAGGATCTGGTGATGAAGCTCGGCTACAGCCACGAGATCGTGGTGGTGCCGCCGGAGCATGTCAGCTTCGAAGTCGAAGGCAAGAATCCGACGACCATTCGTGTGATCGGCATCGACAAGCAGGTGGTCGGGCAGGTCGCGAGTGAGATCCGCCGCCTGCGCCCGCCGGAACCGTACCTGGGCAAGGGCGTGCGTTATTCTGACGAAGTGATCCGCCGCAAGGCCGGTAAAGCGGGCAAGAGCAAGTAAGGCGAGGATGCAATGACGAAGAAAGCAATGCAGAAGCGCCAGTCGCGCGAACGCCGTCACCTGCGGGTGCGCGGCACCGTCAGCGGCACGCCGGAACGCCCGCGGCTGAACGTGTTCCGCAGCCTGACGAACATCTACTGTCAGGTGATTGACGACACGCAGGGGCACACCCTGGCGTCGGCGTCGACCATCGACAAGGAAGTCGCCGGCCAGATCGAAGGCAAAACCAAGGCGGAGGCGGCCCGGATCGTTGGCGTGGTGGTGGCTCAGCGGGCCAGGAGCGCCGGCATCAGCAAGGTTGTGTTTGATCGCGGCGGGTATCGCTATCACGGGCGTGTCGCGGCGCTGGCAGAAGGCGCACGCGAAGGCGGCCTGGAATTCTAGGAACGGGGAACAAGCATGCCACCAAAAGACAACCGCGAGGCGGGCAATCGGGATGATCGTGGGCAGCGCGCGCGCCGTGACCGGTCTGAGAACCGCGACCGTGACGGGCGTGGTGCGCCGGATCGCGATGACCGCGAGCAGCTCGAAGAGCGCGTGATTGATATCAAGCGCGTTGCAAAAGTGATCAAGGGTGGCCGCCGCTTTGCGTTCCGCACGGTGGTGGTCGTTGGCGATGGCAGCGGCCGTGTCGGCATCGGCATCGGCAAGGCGCGCGGCGTGCCCGACAGCATCCGCAAGGGCACCGATCGTGCGCGCCGCGTGCTGAAGAAGGTCAACCTGTCCGGGACGACCATTCCGCACCCGGTGATCGCGCGCTATGGCGGCGCTCGCGTGCTGCTCAAGCCAGCGGCGCCTGGCACCGGCGTCATCGCTGGTGGCGGTGTGCGTGCGGTGCTGGAAGCGGCCGGCGTGCGTGACATCCTGACCAAGAGCCAGGGCAGCAGCAATCTGCTGAACGTGGCGATGGCAACCCTGATGGCGCTGGAGAGCCTGCGCAGTGCCGAAGAGATGGCGGCGATGCGCGGCAAGAGCATCGAAAGCGTGCGCCCGTTCTTTGAGCGCAAGAAGTCGACTGCTGAGGTGACCCAATGAGCGACGGGAAGCTGCGCGTGACGCTGGTCAAGAGCCCGATCGGCTACGAGAAGAGCCAGGGCGAGACGGCGCGGGCGTTGGGGCTGCGTAAGCTGAACCAGACCGTGGAAAAGCCGGACAACCCGGCAGTGCGTGGGATGATCGCCAAGATCGGCCATCTCGTGCGTGTGGAAGAATAAGGACGGGGACGCATGAAGCTCCACGATCTGCAGCCCAATCAGGGCTCAAACAAGAAGAAGACGCGTGTTGGCCGCGGTATCTCGGCGGGCAAGGGCAAGACGGCTGGCCGCGGTACCAAGGGTGCTGGCGCGCGCGGTCGTAATGCGCGCAAGGGGCCGGGCTTCGAGGGCGGTCAGCTTCCGCTGATGCGCCGCCTGCCGTTCAAGCGCGGCTTCAACAACATCTTCCGCATCGAGTATCAGGAAGTCTCGGTGGAAGCGCTGAATGCGCTGGAAGGCGTCAGCGAAATCACGCCGGCGCTGCTGGCGGAGCGCGGCCTGGTTCGCGATGCGGACAAGCCGGTGGTGGTGCTGGGCAATGGCGAGCTCACGAAGAAGCTGAGCGTCACGGCCCACCGCTTCACCAGGAGTGCTGCGGCGAAGATCGAAGCGGCTGGCGGCAGCATCACCCGCCAGGAACTGCTGGTCACGGGCGCCCATGCGACGGTCAAGAAGCTGCCGAAAGAGAAGTTGGCCAGACTGGCCGCTGCCAAACAGTAGATGTATTCCCGGGGCGCGGGGCGTGATCGTGCGGTATACTGTGGCTTCGCGGTTGGTAGCTGACCGGGGTAGCCGACAAATCCGTCTCACCCCTCGCGCCGCGCTTTTCCAGACACATAGAGCAGTAAGGATTGTGGCATGATAGAAGGGCTTCGTAATGCCTTCCGCTTGCCGGACCTGCGTAACAAGCTGCTGTTCACCGGTCTGATCCTGGTGATCTACCAGTTTGCCGCGCACGTTCCGGTGGTGGGTGTTGATCGTCAGGCGCTTTCAAACCTGATCAGCGGCAGCAGCAACGGGATCATCGGCGTTCTCAATCTGCTTTCTGGCGGCGCGGTCTCCCATTTCTCAGTCATTGCAAATGGTGTGTACCCGTACATCACAGCGCAGATCATCATCCAGGTGCTCACCCCGGTCATCCCGCGGCTGGAGCAGCTCAGCAAGGAACCGGGTGGTCGCGATACGATCGATCGCTACACCTACTATCTGGCTGTACCGATGGCCGTCGTGCAGTCCATCAGTCAGATCCAGATCTTCAACACGCTCGGCGGCCGCCCGATCATCCCCGGCTTCGGGACCGATATCCTGCTCACGATCACCGTGCTGGCGACGATGGTTGCCGGAACGATGTTCGCAATCTGGATGGGTAACCTGATCACCGAGCAGGGCATCGGCAACGGTATCTCGATCATCATTTTCAGCGGTATCGTGGCACGCGCACCGCAGAACCTGTTCAGCATGGTCAACAGCTCGACACAGCCGATCTTCAATCTGCTGCAGTTCGTCTTGCTGACGCTGATCGGCCTGGTGATCATCGTATTCATCCAGGAAGGCGTGCGAAGAATACCGGTGCAGTATGGAAAGCGGGTGCGCGGGCGCAAGCAGTATGGTGGCGCGAGTACGCATATCCCGCTCAAGGTGAATGCGGTCGGCATGATCCCGCTCATCTTTGCCCAGAGCATCATCACCTTCCCGGCCCTGATCGTCAGCCTGTTCCCGGATGGTGGGGTGAAGGATGCGATCACGACATCGTTCGGGTCGCAGTCGGGAGGCGTATACTGGATCACGCTCTTCCTGCTGGTGTTCGGTTTCACCTTCATCTACTCCGACATCATGGTGAACAACCAGAACCTGTCAGAGAACCTGCAGCGCAACGGCGGCTTCATCCCGGGCATCCGTCCGGGCAAGCGCACCAAGGAGTACATCCTGCGGGTGACGCGGCGCATCACGCTGATCGGCGCGCTGTTCCTCGGCATGATCGCCGTCATTCCGGGTATTGTCGAAGGCATCAACCGCCTGATTTTCCCGAACGAGGTGGTGTCCGGCTCAAGCAATCCGGCGCTGGTGCTGGGCGGCTCGGCGCTGATCATCGTGGTCGGCGTGGTGATCGACACGATGCGCCAACTGGAAGCGCAGCTGGTGATGCGCAACTACGACCGCTTCATCCGCTGAGCACGCAGTTCATGCACGCGAGCCCGGCTCTCGCGGCCTCAGCACAGTGAAAAGCATGGTGGGACGGGGCATGCGCCTCGTCCCTTTTTGTTTGTGGCAGGAAATGGAGTGAAGCATGTCACTTTTTGTGCTGCTGATGGGTGTGCAGGGGGCGGGCAAGGGCGAGCAGGCCCGCTTCATCACGGCGCGCTATGGCATCCCGCAGCTTTCTACTGGCGACCTCTTCCGGGCGATGAAAACCCGCCAGGACGACTTCGCCCGAAAGATCCAGCAAATGATGGCAGAGGGCAAGCTGATCGACGATGCCACCACCTGCGAGGTGGTGCGCGAGCGGCTGGCGCTGCCCGATGCGCAGGGCGGGGTGATCTTCGACGGGTTCCCGCGCACCCCTGCGCAGGCCGCCTGGCTGGATGGCTATCTGCATGAGCACGGGCACTCGCTCAAGGCGGTCATCCTGCTGGATCTGGACCTGTACACCGCCTTCAAGCGCGCCTTCGGTCGTGTGTCGGCGAAGGATGGCCGCACCTGGAACCTGTATTCCAACAGCGAGGGCGTGGACTTCGTGTTTGAACCGCACCCGGAAGGCCAGTATCCGCCGCGCCTGAAAGCGACGGTCAGTGAGACGGGCGAGGCGCTCAACCGCCGCCCCGATGACGCGCATGCGCACGCCATCATCCGGCGCATCGACACGTACGTCGCGGAGACGGCGCCGCTGATCGCCTACTATCGCGAGAAAGGGCTGCTGCGCGAGCTCGACGCCGATCAGCCGATCGCGGTGATCAGCCAGGCCATCGGCAGCATCCTCGACGGCTGAGCCGTTCAGCGCAATTGCAGCAGGACAGAGGCAGCATGACCAGCACATCTGCGCCCGCACACAATGGGCCAATCCTCAAGACCGCCGACGAAATCGCCATCATGCGCGAAGCCGGGCGGATTGTCGCGCGCGCGCACCAGGCAATGCGCGAGGCAGTGCGCCCCGGCGTGAGCACTGCCGCGCTCGATCGCATCGCCGAGACTGTGCTGCGCGATCATGGCGCGGCGCCGGTGTTCAAGGGCTATCCCAAGCACAATGCGGCGCCCTTCCCGGCGACGATCACGGCCTGCATCAATGAAGAGCTGGTGCACGGGATCCCCAGCCCGCACCGCATCCTGCGCGAAGGTGACATCATCAGCCTGGACTGCGGCTGCACCTTTCAGGGGTTCGTCGGCGATGCTGCGTTCTCGATGGGTGTTGGCGAAATCCGCCCCGCGGTGCAGCGCCTGCTGGACGTGACCGAAGAGTCGCTGGCGGTCGGGATTGCGGCCTCGGTGCTCGGCCGTGAGACTGCGGACGTGGCCGAGGCGGTGCATCAGTTCGTGCTGCGGCACGGTTACAGCGTCGCGCGCGAGTACACCGGCCATGGCGTTGGGCGCAGCATGCATGAGGAGCCGCAGGTGCCGAACTGGTGGCCGCGCGGAAGGCGCCAGCAGCGCGGCTGGAAGAGCTATCCGCTGGCGGTCGGCATGACCTATGCGATCGAGCCGATGGTGATCGCTGGCCGCCCGGACCTGGCTGAGTTGAGCGACGGCTGGACGGTGGTCACGCGCGATCGCTCGCTGTGCGCGCACTTCGAGCACACGATCGCCATCACCGACGGCGCGCCGATCATCCTGACGCTGCCGTAACGCCCGCCGTGCTGACCGAATCCCTGAGGCGCCGCACGTCGTGGATGCGCCGTGAGCCGGCTTCCAGCACCGCTGCACTGATTGCGCTCTGCCTGCTTACCGTGCTGCTCTGGCTGCCAACCGGGCTGAGCGTTGGCTACTGGGCGGACGACTGGGTCATGCATGCCAGAAGCGATGCGGGTGTTGTCTCGCTCTGGGGCGATGTGCGGCCGCTGACGCCGCTTCCGTTCGCGCTCGGGCATGCGCTCAGCCCGGACAGCACGCACGGACTCAACCTCGTACTGCTCGTCATTCTGGCGGTGAAGGCGTGCAGTGTCTATGGATTGATCAGTGAGCTGTCTGGCCAGAAGCGGCTGGCGTTTGCTGTCGCTGTGCTGTCCCTGCTGTCCCCCGCCGATACCAGTGTGTTCAATTTGGGGACGGTCAATGTGCAGCAGTCGCTGGCAGCTGTGCTGGCGGGGCTCACCTTTTCGCTTCTCGCGTGGCGGCGCGGTCGTTGGTGGTGGCTGCCGATGTGGGCGTGCACTGTACTGGCCCTGCTGACGTATGAGCTGGCCTATATGGTGGTGCTGGTCGGGCCGCTGGTACTGCTCTTTCGGGAGGGGCGGTTGAACCGGCGTGTGCTGGCGCACGCTGCCGCATGGTATGCGCCGGCGGTGCTGACGCTGCTGTACAGCGCGATTGTGCTGCTCAGTACGCAGAATGCGCTCGACTACCAGCGCGGGCTGGCAGCCCCGGCTTCGCTGGCGGAGATGCTGCACGCGCAGGGGCGCTATGTGTGGCGGTTGTTCTGGGCGGGCTGGCAATTTGACACTCTGAACAGCGGATTGCGCTGGTATGAACGCAGCGCTGCGCTGATCGTGTTCGTCACCAGTGTGCTGTTCCTGCCCGTGCGCCAGTCCGGGCGGCGAACGCTGGTGCTGGCTGTGGCGGGTGCCGGCATGATCGTGCTGACCTCGCTGCTGTATCTGCCGACGCAGCTTCGACTGAGTTACGACCGCACACTGATGTTCTCCGGCGTGGGTGCGGCGCTGTGCGCGGGTGCGCTCTTGTGGTGGCTGCTGCAGCGCGTGCGCGGCGGCGCGACGATATTCGCGCTCGCGATGGCAGGGGTGGCGGCGGTCGGTGTGAACGGGCTGACGCAGCAGCACTTGCGCTACGCGCGCGAGGCGGCTGGCCAGCAGGCGATGCTGCGCGTGCTGATCACGGCGACCGGGCAGGTGGCGAGCGGAACGACCGTCATCGTGCTGGACGACACGGCGAACGCCGAGGTGCGTGCTGCCTTTCTGCCCTACAACATCTATGTGGAAGTGGCGTGGCGTGTCGTGCAGGCGCCGGCAGCGAATGTGAACCTGGTGCTGTGCTATCCGGATGAGGCGCAGGGCTGGGGCAGATACAACGAGCGCTGTGCGCTTTCGCCGGAGGGGGTGCAGGCTGAGAACGCGGAGGGTGCGCGCCAGTTCGCGTCCGACTCTCTGGTGGTGATACGCTATCGGGGCGGCGGGCAGGCGGAGATCGTGCCGGCGGAAGCATTGCCTTTTGCGGCGGGCAGTTATCAGCCGCAGACGCGCGCCAACCCCGCGCAGCTGCCGGTGCGCGCCGTGACGCTGCTCGGGATGCAGGCGGCGCGGGGCCGCGAAAACTCACCGTAGACGCGCACTCAGTTGCCGCCTATAATTTCCGTCCTGTCTTTTCTGAATCGTGCAGGGAATGTGAGTCCGCTATGCGCGTGAGAGCCTCAGTGAAGCGGCGCTGCCCGAAGTGCCGTGTGATCAAGCGCCATGGCAATGTCATGGTGATTTGCGATAACCCGAAGCACAAACAGCGTCAGGGTTAGTTCGGGCGGAGAGTGATTGATGGCACGTATTGAAGGGGTGGATCTGCCCCGCGACAAGCGCATTGAAGTGGCGCTGACCTATATTTATGGTGTTGGCCGTCCGACCAGCCGCCGGGTGCTTGCGCAGACCGGGGTCAATCCCGATACGCGCGTGCGTGACCTGACGGAAGCGGACCTGCAGACTCTGCGTGATGCGCTGAATGGCATGACTCTCGAGGGTGATCTGCGCCGCGAGATTCAGCTCAACATCAAGCGTCTGTCGGAGATCGGGGCCTACCGCGGCCTGCGTCACCGCCGCAGCCTTCCGCTGCGCGGCCAGCGCACCCGCACCAATGCCCGCACGCGCAAGGGCCCAAAGAAGACGGTCCCAGGGCGCGGTCGCCGTCGTGGCGCCACGAAGAAGTAGCCTGCTTCGCAGCGCGTCTGGATGATCGGCCTGCCGCCAGGCGGACCGGTCGTGATCAACTCATTGTCGATAACAGGAGCGCCCGCCCTGGCCTGTGTGTCGGGGCAGGGCGCTTGTTACCGCAAGGAAACAAGAGAGGACAACGAGATCAATGCCACGCACACCGGCCAAGAAGGGCGGCGCCGCGCGCCGCGCAACCACCAAGAAGATCGTCAAGAATATTCCCTATGGGCAGGCGCATATCTTCGCCACCTTCAACAACACCATCGTGTCGCTGACCGATCAGTCGGGCAACGTGGTGTCGTGGGCGAGCGCCGGCACCAGCGGCTTCAAGGGCAGCCGCAAGAGCACGCCGTATGCTGCCCGCGTCGCTGCGCAGTCCGCTTCGGAGAACGCGCAGGAACACGGCATGCAGGAAGTGGACGTGTTCGTCAAGGGCCCTGGCCCTGGCCGCGAAGCTGCGATCCGCGCCATTCAGTCCAGCGGGCTGAAAGTGCGCTCGATCACCGATGTCACGCCGATCCCGCACAACGGCGTTCGGCCGCCCAAGAAGCGCCGCGTCTAAGCGCTCTGCATGACCGATCGTCAACTGGACGTGTTGAGTACGGAAGGGGAGGCGCGTATTGCTTATGAATAACATGGTTCTGCCGCACAAGGTTGAGAGTGACGCAGCCACGCGTAATTACGGCCGCTTCGTCATCAGCCCGCTGGAAAGCGGTTACGGGCAAACGCTGGGCACGGCGCTGCGCCGCGTGCTGCTCTCTTCGCTGGCGGGTGCTGCGGTGACCAGCATGCGTGTTTCGGATGTGCATCACGAGTTCAGCGCCATCCCGAACGTGCGCGAGGACATGACGCAGCTCATCCTGCAGGTCAAGCAGCTTCGTCTGAAGCTGTTCGATGCCGAGAGCGCCCGCCTGCGCCTGGAACACCGCGGTGAAGGCACGGTGACCGCCGCCGACATCATCTGCCCGCCAGAGGTGGAGATCATCAACACCGATCTGTACCTGTTCACGGCAGATTCGCCCGATACGCACATCGAGATGGAATTCGAGGTGCAGGCGGGCCGCGGCTACAGCCCGGCGGATGATCGTGGCCGGCTGCCGATCGGTGAGCTGCCGGTCGATGCCATCTTCAGCCCGATCCGCCGCGTCAACTTCGATGTCGAACGTGCGCGCGTGGGCCAGCGCACCAACTATGACAAGCTGGTCATCGAGATCTGGACGGATGGCACTGTGCGCCCTGAAGACGCACTCAGCCAGTCGGCGCAGCTGCTGATGAAGCACCTCACGCCGATTGCCGGCGTGGACTTCGCCGGTTACGCGGCGCAGATCGAGATGGTGGGCGATGAGCCGGACAGCGACCGCCAGAGCCAGCTGTACGAGAAGCCGATCGAAGAGCTGGACCTGAGCGTGCGCGTGTTCAACTCGCTCAAGCGCACCGGCATCACCACGATTGGGGATGTGCTGGATATGCTCGACCGCGGGCCGGATGCAATGCTGGCGATCCGTAATTTCGGCGAGAAGTCGCTGGATGAGCTGGTGGTCAAACTGAAGGAGAAGGGCTATCTGCCGGATGACGCGCAGATACCGCCCGCTGAGCTGAACGATTAAGGTCGAAACGAGGACGCTGCTATGCGACACCGCGTGAAGGGTAAACAGCTGAACCGTACCGCCGATCACCGCGCCCAGCTTCGGATGGCGCTGGCGACGGCGATGGTTCAGCACGAACGCATCGAGACCACGCTGGCCAAGGCCCAGTTCATTCGCGATGATGTGGAGAAGATGGTCACCACCGCCAAGCGCGGTTTGGCGGCGGGCGAGGAAAGCGCCGTGCATGCCCGCCGGCTGGTGGCCAGCCAGCTCAACAACAACCGCGAGCTGGTGAGCAAGATGTTCAACAGCATCGCGCCGCGCTATGCGTCGCGCCCCGGCGGCTACACCCGCATCTACAAGCTGGGGCCGCGCAAGGGCGATAACGCCGAAATGGTGCTGCTGGAGTTCGTCGATCGCCCGGCGCAGGAAGAAGCGCCGAAGAAGGCGAAGGACGACAAGGACAGCAAATCCGGCAAGCAGTAACCGCGAGGCGGGGCCATGAGCGCACGCCGCTATCGGGCGGTCGTGGCGTACGACGGAACGGACTACTTCGGGTTTCAACGGCAGCGCGACCAGCCCACCATTCAGGGAGTGCTGGAGGCGGCGCTGGAAGCGGTGACCGGGCAGCAGGCCACGGTCCATGCGGCAGGGCGAACGGACACGGGCGTGCATGCCAGCGGTCAGGTGATCGCCTTCGATGTGGAATGGCGGCACACGGACCGGGCGCTTCTGGCGGCGCTGAACGATGCGCTGCCCGCTGCGGTGGCCGTGCAGGCGCTGCGGCAGCATGAAGGGTTTCACCCGCGTTTTGATGCAGTCTCGCGCGTTTACATCTACACCCTCTACCAGGCGCCGATGCGCCACCCGCTGTGGGCCAGCTGGGCCTGGCATGTGCGCGGCTCGCTGAACGAGGCGGGGCTGCACGCAGGCGCGGCGCTGCTGCTGGGGCGGCAGGATTTTGCGGCGCTGGGACACCCGCCGCAGGGCGAGAACACCGTGAGAACGGTGCTGCGCTCGGAGTGGCAGGTGGATGCAGAGGGGGAAGCGCGCTTGTGGCGCTACACCATCGAGGCGGATGCCTTCCTGCATCACATGGTGCGGCGCACGGTGAGCGCGCTGGTGGAGATCGGGCTCGGGCGCTGGACGGTGCCCCGGTTCGCGCAGGCCCTGAACGCGCGCGAAGTGCTGCGCTTGCCGCTGGCCCCACCGGGCGGGCTGGTGCTGGCGCAGGTGAAGTACAATGAAACTGGCCGCGCGGGCGGCCCTGAAGATGAGGAATGAAGCGGGAGTCACGCCCGCCGGAGGTTCGGAAGAATGTACAAGAGCTACGCACCCAATCCCACTGAGATCGAGCGGAAATGGTGGGTGGTCGATGCCGACGGTCAGACGCTCGGGCGCCTTGCCTCCCAGATCGCGTTGATCCTGCGCGGCAAGCACAAGACCATGTACGCCCCCAACACGGATACCGGTGATTACGTCATCGTGATCAACGCCGAGAAGATCCATGTCACGGGCGACCGCCTCGATCAGAAGGTGTATCACCGCCATTCGAAGTATCAGGGCGGTCTGACGAGCATCACCTTGCGCAAGCAGCTGCAGCGCTTCCCCAACCGCCCCATCGAGGATGCGGTCAAGGGAATGCTGCCGAAGAATGCGCTCGGTCGCCAGATGTTCAAGAAGCTGAAGGTGTATGCGGGCACGAACCATCCGCATGCAGCCCAGCAGCCACAGCCGCTGGTCCTGTCAGAGGAGTAAGGGAATGTCTGCACAGTATTACGAAGGGATTGGCCGCCGCAAAGAGGCTTCCGCGCGCGTCCGCCTGTTCCCCGGCGGAACTGGCCGCGTGGTGATCAACGATCGCGAAGGCACGGAGTACATGAGCCGTGCTGGCGATATGGAGATCCTGCTGCAGCCGCTGAGCGTGCTGGGCCAGGAGCGCACGTACGATGTCTCGGTGCATGTGTCGGGCGGCGGCATCAGCGGCCAGCGCGACGCTATCCGCCTGGGTATCGCCCGCGCGCTCATCAAGATTGATCCGGAGAACAAGCCCACGCTGCGCTCCAATGATCTGGTCACGCGCGACAACCGCGTGAAGGAACGCAAGAAGCCCGGTCTCAAGCGCGCGCGCAAGGCGCCGACCTACACCAAGCGCTAATCGCGCCGGGGCGGCAGAGATCAACATGTTCAGGCAAGGCCAGCCGGCCTTGCCTTTGCTGTTTTAGGATGTGGATATGACCACAACTGTGTACATGATCTTCGACTTCAGCGACAGCCGCCTGGCGGACCGCGCGCGCATCACCGGGCTGATGCAGGCACTGGCGGACGACGGATTTCGCTTTCTCAAGAAGGCGATCGTGTGCGATGATATGCCCGGCGAGCGTTACGTGCCATCAGAGCCGGCGCTGCTGGACCGGGCCTGGTCGAATGCTGTGCGCGCTGCGCCGCGCTACAACGGCCAGTACTGGATGGAGTACGAGAGCGTGGACGGGGCGGCGCTCAGCTTCGGCTTTGACCCGCGCCGGCTGCGGCGTCTCATGCTCGCCGTCCCGCGCGAGCGCATGCGTCCCGGCGGGGACAGCGCGCACCGCGCGGCGCTGGCGCACAGCCTGCGTGTGATCGGCGCGACGCTCGAACCGGCGTACGGCTTCGGCCTGTTCAGCTATGACGTGCATGATCTGCCGGCTATCGGGGCGGCTCCCGCTGGCGTGTGGGATTACAACTGGTTCGGTCCGGCGCTGCTGGCGCAGTACGGCACTGGCATGCTGGCGGGGCTTCCGGCGCATGCCAGCGCTGCTGTGGGCGCGGGCTGGCTGGTGGAGATGAGCGCTTCGGTCTACGCGGACTGGCCGGCGGCTGCGCCTCGCTATCGCCAGGCGGCGGCGGCACTGGGGCTGGCGGAAGTGTTTCATGATGGCTGAACGGGAGACGATGCGGTGGCGCTGACGATCGCGGGCCTGGGCCCCGGCCCGGCTGAAGACCTCACGCGGCGCGCATGGGCCGCGCTGGAAGCGGCGCCGCACATTCTGCTGCGCACGCAGGAACACCCATGCGTGCCGCTGCTGCCGGGGCGCGAGCGCACCGAGTCGTTCGACCGGGTGTACGAGTCCACCGGCGATTTCGCCGTGATCTACGCCACCATCGTCGAGCAGGTGCTGCAGGCCGCGCGTGAGGGTGACGTGCTGTATGCGGTGCCCGGCGACCCGTGGATGGGCGAGGCGACGGTCAAGGCGCTGGTGGCGCGCGCGCGCGAAGCCGGCATCCCCTGCACCGTGATCCACGGCCTGAGCTTCGTCGAGCCGGCGCTGGGCGCGTTGGGGATCGATGCGGTGGACGGGCTGCAGGTGGTGGACGCGCTGGAAGTGGGCATGGCGCATCATCCGCCGCTCAACACCGACATGCCGGCGCTGCTGGCGCAGGTGTACAGCCGGGCGGCGGCCTCGGAAGTCAAGCTGACGCTGATGAACGCCTATCCGGACGACTTTCGCGTGGCGCTGATCCATGGCGCCGGCAGCGCGGACGACGCCGTCGAGTGGCTGCCGCTGTACGAGATCGACCGCAGTGCACGCATCGGCCATCTCACCACGCTGTATCTGCCGGCGCTGGGCGAGATGAGCAGCTTTGAGCGCTTTCAGGAGACCATCGCGCATCTGCGTGCGCCGGAGGGCTGCCCGTGGGATCGCGAGCAAACGCATCTGTCGCTGCGGCGCTATCTGATCGAGGAAGCGTACGAAGTGCTGGAGGCGCTCGACGCGGAGGACCCGCAGGCGTTGTGCGAGGAGCTCGGCGATCTGCTGCTGCAGGTGGCGCTGCACACGCAGATTGCGACCGAGGACGGCGAATTCCGCATGGCCGACGTGCTGCGCACGATCAACGCCAAGCTCATCCGCCGGCATCCGCATGTGTGGGGCACGGTGCAGGCCGATAATCCGGAACAGGTGACCGCCAACTGGGCTGCCATCAAGCAAGCGGAGAAGGCCGGGCGGGGGGATGCTGCGCCCGCCTCGCTGCTGGATGGCGCGCCGAAAGCGCTGCCCGCGCTGATGCACGCTGTCGAGATCACGCACCGCGCCGCCCGGCCCGGCTTCGATTGGCCGGTGATCGATGACGTGTGGGCCAAACTGGACGAGGAGATCGCCGAACTGCGCGAGGCGCAGGGCGCGCATCAGGCGGAAGAGCTGGGCGACGTGCTGTTCGTGCTGGCCAATCTGGCGCGCTGGCTGAAGATCGACCCGGAGGCGGCGCTGCGGGCGACCAGCGCGAAGTTCTACCGCCGTTTCAGCTATATCGAACGCGAGGCGGCTGCGGCAGGCCGCGCGCTGCATGAGATGACGCTTGAGGAGATGGACGCGCTGTGGAACGCGGCGAAGGCGAACGGGCTGTAGGCCCGGCGGTGCTGGAGGGCGCGGTCTCGATCGCGGCTGCGCTGGAGGCGCACAGCCGGCCGGTGCTGCGCGTGCTGGCGCGGCGTGGCCCGCTGGAGCGCACGGCGGCTGCGGTGCTGCGCCAGTGCGCTGAACAGCGCGTGCCGGTGGAGCGCGTGGATGAGGCGGCGCTGGATGCGCTGGCGACCGGGCGCTCGCACGGCGGGCTGATCGCGGAGGTCGGCGAGCGTCGGCTGCTGCCGCTGGAGGTTTTGGGCGCCGGCGAGGCGGCTCCGTTCATCGCCATGCTGGACGGCGTCGAGGATCCGTTCAACTTCGGCCAGGCGATCCGCGCGCTGTACGCTGCTGGGGCGCATGGGCTGGTCATCCGCGAACGCGCCTGGGCCAACGCTGCCGCAGTGGTAGCGCGCGCGTCCGCTGGCGCCAGCGAGCGCATGCCCACCGCCAGCGCGGCCAGCGCCGAGGCGGCGGCAGCGCTGCTGCGGGCGCGCGGGCTGCGCGTAGCGGTCACCGACCGGACGCGCGCGCACAGCATCTACGAGGCGGATCTGACCGGCCCGCTGTTTCTGGTGATCGGCGGCGAACGGCGAGGCGTGACGCGCTCATTTGCGGATGCGGCGGATGTGCGCCTGATGATCCCGTACGGCAGGCCGTTCGCGTTGTCGCTGGGGACGACTTCGGCGGCGGCGGTGCTGGCCTTCGAGGTGATGCGCCAGCGCATGGGGAGCGGTATAAATGAAACAGGCGGCCTGTGAAAGACCGCCTGCACTGTCGGGGTGCCCGGACTTGAACCGGGGACCTCAGCGTCCCGATCGCTGCGCGCTACCAAGCTGCGCCACACCCCGTGACCGGCGAAACTATACTGGAAGGCCTATATCGATGCAAGATCGAGTTTGCCCGCAGCACGAGAGGACGCTGTCATGACGCCGCCTGCATCACCCGTGGTCTTCACCGATCGCGTGCGTCGCCTCAGCGCCGGCCTGATGCGCCGCGCCGGCATGGCGGTGCACCGCCTCGGCATCCATCCGGACTGGATCACGATCGCCGGGCTGGTGCTGGTGCTGATCGGCTCCGTCGCCATCGCGCAGGGCAGTTTCGTGCAGGCGGGGGTGCTGCTGCTGCTCAGCCTGCCGCTGGACGCGCTGGACGGCGCGGTCGCCCGGGCGATGCAGCGCACTGACCGCCGCGGCGGGGTGCTGGACTCGACGCTGGACCGCTATGCGGACAGCGCCATCTTCACTGGCTTCGCCTGGTATTACGCAGTGAACGACGCGCCCGTTTTGATGCTGCTGGCGATCGCCGGGATGATCGGCACGTCGGGCGTGAGCTACGTGCGCGCGCGTGCTGGCGAAGCCGGGCTGAGCGTGCGGGTCGGTCTGTTCTCGCGGCTGGAGCGCGTGGTGGTGATGCTGGTGATGCTCTTCATCCCGGCGCTGATCGTGCCGGGGCTGTGGGTGCTGGCGATCGGCACCAATTTCACCACGCTGCAGCGGCTGTGGTATGTCTATCGCCATCTCGATCGCTGACTGTGTGCGCGGTATTGTGAGACTGCGCTTGAGGCGCGCCCCGCTGAGGGGTATACTCCTGCGCGTTTATGCGACGGGAACGCTCCCGCGCCGCAGTGTATGTCAATGAGGGAACCCGAATTATGGAGTTCAGACCTGAATACATCGTTCTCTTTGACCGGCTGCAGATCCGCTACTACGGTATCATCATCGTGGTGGCGATGCTGGTTGCAGCTTACGTCGCCTCGCGGCTGGCGAAACGCGCGGGCATGGATCCGGAGCATGTGTGGGGTGGCCTGACCTGGGCGATCATCCCCGCCATCGTCGGTGCGCGGCTGTGGTTCATCCTGTTCCCGCCTGCGTCGCTGGGCAAGGACACGGCCTGGTTCCTGACCAACTTCTTCGACCTGCGTGAGGGAGCAATCGCCATCTGGTCTGGCGGGCTGAGCATCTTCGGTGCGGTGCTGGGTGGCTTCCTGGGCATGTACATCTACCTGCGCCGCAACAAGCTGCCGCTGGCCCCGTGGCTGGATGTAGCCGGCATCGCGCTGCCGCTGGGTCAGGCCATCGGCCGGGTGGCCAACTTCGTCAATCAGGAGCTGTACGGCGTGCCAACGGCCCTGCCGTGGGGCATCACGATCGACTCGGCCAAGCGCGTTGAGCCTTTCACCAGCCTGGTGGACTGGCCGGTGCGGACGACGCTGTTCCACCCGCTGTTCCTGTATGAGGCGCTGTGGAACATCGGGGCGTTCCTGATCCTGTCTTACCTGTTCACGCGCAAGCGCAAGGACTTCCATCCCGGCGACTTCTTCCTGCTGTACATCATCCAGTACGCGTTCGTGCGCTTCCTGCTGGAGTTCATCCGCGTGGAAGTGCCGCTGGTGGGCGGGGTGAACATCAGTCAGGTGGTGTGCGCGGTGGCGTTCGTCGTGGCGCTGGCGCTGCTGATCGTGCGCCGGCGTGGTGCGGCGGCCCGCACTGCCGCTGCCTGAGCGCGACGCGGGTCCAATCGAAGCAGTGCAGCAGGCCGCCCGCGGGCGGTCTGCTTTTGTTTCAGGTGACCTCAGGAACGCTGACAAACCTTTCACATTACGCCGGGCTTTGGCATGGGATAATGACGATACCGAGGACATGATGGGCTGACGGCCCAAGAGCGCAGGCATGATCGAAGCGCGTGATTTGAGTAAGCAGTATGATGATTTTCTGGCGGTGGACCGCATCAGCCTGGATATTCCGGCGGGTTCGGTGCTGGCGCTGCTCGGCCCGAATGGCGCGGGCAAGACCACCACGGTGCGGATGCTCACGTCCATTCTGGCCCCCAGCAGCGGCACCGCGCGCGTGGCCGGGTACGACGTGGTCCGCAATGCCGAGCAGGTGCGCGCCAGCGTGGGCGTGCTCACCGAGCAGCACGGCCTGTACGAGCGTATGAAGGCGGTGGAGTATCTCGACTTCTTCGGGCGGGTGTACCGCCTGCCCGCCAATGTGCGCCGCCAGCGCTCGCTGGAGCTGATGGAGCGCTTCGGGCTGTCGTTTGCGCTCAACCGGCAGCTGGGTGCGTACTCCAAGGGGATGAAACAGAAGCTGGCGCTGGTGCGCGCCATGCTGCACGACCCGCCCGTGCTGCTGCTGGACGAGCCGACCAGCGCGATGGACCCGCAGAGCGCCAAGCTCGTGCGCGATGCCATCGTCGAACTGCAGCGCGACCGGCGCACCTTCCTGATCACCACGCACAACCTGGCCGAAGCGCAGGCGCTGGCCGATCACATCGCCATCATTCGCAAAGGGCGCATCATCGCCAGCGACCGCTTCGAGAACCTCTCTCGCGCGTTCGTGGGCGAGCCCCTGATGGAGCTGCGCCTGGCCGCGCCGCTCAACGGGCTGCAGACCGAAATTGCCGACATGGTGACCGTGGAGCAGGTGGGCGACACCTGGCTGCAGTATCGCGTCCCGCGGCCAGAGACCACCAATCCGATGCTGCTGCGCCGGCTGGTGGGCCTGGGGCTGGATGTGATCTCGCTGCGCCCGCTGACGCGCACGCTGGAGGAGATCTACCTGCAGGTGATGGAAGAAGACGAGAAGAAGCAGGACGAGGTCGCTCATGAACACATCCGTTAAGCCGGCCGCCGGGGCGCTGGATGCCGCATCGGCCTTTGCAGAGCGCCCCTCCGGGCTGCGCCGCTATGCCAGCATGTTCTCGAACGCGTTGGTGGTGACGCGCCGTGAAGTGCGCGACAGCCTGCGCGACTGGCGCATCATCGCGCCGATCATCATCCTCACCTTCCTGTTCCCGTTTCTGGCGCAGTTCGTCGCCGGGCGCTTCTCGAATTACCTGGAAGGCTTTGGCGCGCAGATCCTGGGCGACCGCACCATCCCGTTCCTGCTGATGATCGTGGGCTTCTTCCCGATCTCGATCTCGCTGGTGATCGCGCTGGAGACGTTCGTCGGTGAGAAGGAGCGGCGCAGCCTGGAACCGCTGCTGAGCACGCCGCTGTCCAACACCGAGCTGTATATTGGCAAGACGCTGGCCGCCATCCTGCCGCCGCTGCTCTCCAGCTATGGCGGTATGGCGGTGTACCTGCTGGGGCTGGCGGGCTCGGCCACGGTGTGGCGGCCCCCGCCGATGCTGATCCTGCAGATCTTTCTGCTTTCCACGGTGCAGGGGTTGGTGATGATCACCGGCGCGGTGGTGGTCTCCAGCCAGACGACCAGCACGCGCGCGGCCAATCTGCTCGCCAGCTTCATCATCATCCCGGTCACCGTGCTGATCTGGCTGGAGAGCGCCATCATGTTCCTGGCGCCGGACGCCGAGTCGGTCAATGGCATCGGCGCACTGTGGGCGATCATCGTGGGCATGGCGGTGGTGATCGGGCTGCTGCTGCGAGTCGGCAACAGCGTGTTCAACCGCGAGGAACTGCTCGGTCGTTCGCTGGACAGCATCGATCTGAAAGGCTTTGCGCGGCGGCTGGGCCGGCAGGTGCGCGCGGTGGATGCGCAGGGTACGCCGGCGCGCAGCCTGCTGGAGTGGTACCGCCGCGGCATCCCCTTCAGCCTGGGCCGGCTGGGGCTGGCCACGCCGATCACCATCGGGGTATTCGTGGCGGCGCTGCTGGCGGGCTATGTGTTCGGCACGACCTCGAGCTGGCAGCTCAACCTGCCGACCGGGCTGCCGCTGGAAAATGCTGCGCAGAACCTCGACGCTTACAGCGGCCTGCTGTTCAAGGGTGACGCAGCGCTGGGCATCTTCCAGCAGAACTGGCGTGTGCTGGCGGTGGCATCGGCGGCGGCGGTGTTCAGCTTCGGGGCGCTGGCGCTGCTGCTGACGCCAGCGGTGTACTTCATCATCGGCTACCTGGCCAGCCAGCTCGTTGCGTCTGGCTACAGCATCGCCTTTCTCGTTCCGGCGCTTGGCACGCACGGCCTGATTGAGATCCCGGTGATCGTCATCGCCACGGCGGCAGCGCTTCGCCTGGGCGCGGTGGTCACGCGGCCGCCCGCGGGCCAGACGGTGGGCACGGCATGGACGGCGGCGCTGGCCGATACCATCAAGCTGTGGCTTGGGGTGCTGCTGCCCGGCCTGCTGCTGGCCGCGCTGATCGAGGCGAATCTCACACCGATGGTGGTCGCCGCGTTTCTGGGCGGATAGGCTGCGAGGAGCGCGGTGCATATTGACGCGATGAGCGCGCCAGATGTGCCGCACTCCCGGTTTCCATCTAATGTTCAACTTACACTCTGGCGCTATAGTTGCCAGAAATTGCCACATGCATTCCTGAGGAACGGCTGTCATGGAGAATCGTCGTTTTCCAGCAGAACGCGATCGGAGGGTTGTGCAGGGCTACATGGTGTGGTGGAACAACCGCACTTTCGTCCCGCCGACCGATGTAATCGAATTCCCCGACAGGCTGATGGTGCTGGTGGAGATCGCCGGGATGCGTTCCGGCGATTTCAACGTCTCGCTGGCCAATCGTACGCTGGTGATCAGTGGCACCCGCGAGCGGCCGTCGCTTGGGCAGGCCGCCTATCACCAGGTCGAGATCGCCTATGGGGAGTTTCGAGTGGAAGTGCAGTTGCCCTACGCTGTCGTGCGTGAAGAGGTGAGCGCGAGCTACCGGGATGGCGTGCTGCAGGTCTCGCTGCCGCGGCATGCCGAGAGCCAGCATGTGCTGATCCCCGTCACCCGTATGGATGAGGAAAACAATGAATGACGAAAAGCCGGTGCCCGCTGTGCCGGAAGTGAACGACGAAGTGGAACTGAACGTGCCGGTGGATGTGTCTGGCATGGAGCGCGATCAGGACCTGCCCAATATCCCGCCGGTGCTGGCGGTGCTGCCCCTGCGCGGCGTGACGGTCTACCCGCAGACGGTGATCCCGCTCACGGTCGGGCAGCCGCGCAGCATCAAGCTGGTGGATGAGGTGGTCAGCGGCGAGCGGCTGGTGGGCCTGTTCACCTCGAAGAACCCGGAGATCGAAGCGCCCGGGCCGGACGACATCTACCGCATCGGCACGCTCGCCTCGATCCACCGGCTGTTCCGCGCGCCGGATGGCACGATCCGCATGCTGGTGCAGGGCATTGCCCGCATCAGTCTGGACGAATTCGAGGCGACTGAGCCGTATCTCAAGGCGCGCGTGCATGCGCTGCCAGAGTCGATTGAGGCCACGCTGGAAGTCGAGGCGCTCACGCGGAATGTGGTGCAGTTGTTCGGCAGGCTGGCGGAGCTGGTGCCCAGCATCCCGGGCGACCTGATCACGTCTGCGCTGAACGTCGATGATCCGCTGCAGCTGGTGTACACCATCGCCACCTACATCCGCATGGATCTGGACGAGGCGCAGGCGGTGCTGGAGCTCGACAGTACCGAGGCCAAGCTGCACCGGCTGATGACGATCCTGAGCAAGGAACTCGAAGTCCTCGAACTGGGCCGCAAGATCCAGAATGAAGCCCAGACCGAGATGGAGAAGATGCAGCGCGAGTTCTTCCTGCGCGAGCAGCTCAAGGCGATTCAGCGCGAGCTGGGCGAGGGCGATGAGCAGTCGATCGAAGTGGACGAGTTCCGCGAGAAGATCACCAGGGCGCACATGCCGGAGGAAGCCGAGAAGGAAGCGCTGCGCGAGCTGGACCGGCTGAGCAAGCTGCCGATCGCCGCCGCGGAGTACGGCGTCATTCGCACCTATCTCGACTGGCTGACCAGCCTGCCGTGGAATCAGCGCACTGATGACAACCTCGACATCGCGCACGCGCGTTCGGTGCTCGAAGAGGACCATTACGGGCTGGAGGACATCAAGGAGCGCATCCTCGAATACCTGGCTGTGCGCAAGCTGCGTCTGGAACGCGCCGAGGAGTTCGAACACGCGGTGAAGCGCGATCTCATGCGCCGCGAGCGCGTGGGGGCGATCCTGTGCTTCGTCGGCCCGCCGGGCGTTGGCAAGACCTCGCTGGGCGCTTCCATCGCCCGGGCGATGAACCGCAAGTTCATCCGCATGAGCCTGGGTGGCGTGCGCGATGAGGCCGAGATCCGCGGCTTCCGCCGCACCTACATCGGTGCGATGCCCGGGCGCATCATCCAGACCATCCGCCGCGTCGAAACGCGCAATCCGATCATCATGCTCGACGAGATCGACAAGCTCGGTCGCGACTTCCGCGGCGACCCGGCCAGCGCGCTGCTTGAGGTGCTCGATCCGGAACAGAACAGCGAATTCCGCGATCACTACCTCGATATCGCCTTCGACCTGAGCGAGGTGATCTTCATCACGACCGCCAACGAGCTGGACACCATCCCCGGCCCGCTGCTGGACCGCATGGAGGTCATTCAGCTCAGTGGCTACACCGAACACGAGAAGATCCGCATCGCCGAGCGTTATCTCGTGCCGCGCCAGATCCGCGAGAACGGGCTGCGCGCAGAAGAAGTGACCGTGACGGGCGAGGCGCTTCAGGAGGTCATCCGCGACTACACGCGGGAGGCGGGCGTGCGCACGCTGGAGCGCGAGATCGGCCGGGCGATGCGCAAGGTGGTGACGCTCGTGGCGGAAGGCCGCAGCGAAACCATGGTCATCGACCAGAAGGTGCTGCGCGAACTGCTGGGCAATCCGCGTTACGGCTATCGTACGGAGATCGAGGAGCGCACCGACCGCCCCGGCGTCGCCACAGGCCTGGCGTGGACGCCGGTGGGCGGGGATGTGCTGTTCGTCGAGGCGACGCAGTATCCGGGCAGCAACCGCTTCCAGTTCACCGGTCATCTGGGTGAGGTGATGCAGGAAAGCGCGCGCCTGGCGTTGAGCTACGTGCGCAGCCGCGCCGAGGCGCTCAGCATTCCGGCAGAGTTCTTCGAGAAGCACGAGATTCATCTGCACGTGCCCTCCGGCGCCACGCCGAAGGATGGTCCGTCGGCGGGGGTGACGATGGCGGTGGCGCTGGTCTCGCTGCTGACGGGCCGCCCGGTCAAAGGCAATGTCGCCATGACGGGCGAGATCACGCTGCGCGGGCAGGTGCTGCCTGTGGGCGGCGTGAAGGACAAGGTGCTGGCGGCCCATCGCTTTGGCGTGGACACCGTCATCCTGCCGCGCAAGAACGCCAACGATCTGGACGAGCTGCCGGAGCAGGTGCGCGGGCAGCTGCACTTCGTGATGGTGGACCGGATCGATGATGCGATTGAGGCGGCGCTGGTGAACGCGGGCGCGAATGGTCACACGCCAGCCCGGGCGCGCCGCCCAGCGCGCAAGCCGGAGCGGGCGCCGCGCCAGGCCACGCCGGAGTGATGCGCTGCCGGCCAGTGTGTTGCCGTCACGGGGCGGTTGCGCCGTGTGGCAACATGCGTGTACACTCCATACTGATTTTGGAGTGTTGCGTGCCATTCCGTGGAATGCGGCTGAGGGTGTTGTGGCCAAAGTGCTGATCGTGGATGATGACGTGGTGACGGTTCGGCTGCTATCGACGCTGCTGGAGATGGACGGCTTTGATGTGGTCACGGCGGGGCGCGGCCAGGACGTTCTGCCGCGTGTGCACGCCGAGTTGCCGGATGCGATCATGATCGACTTTCATCTGGCGGATATGGATGGCGTGGAAGTGATCCGCCAGATACGCAAGGATCCGAAGCTGCACACGCTGCCGATCATCATGGCATCGGGTCTGGATGTGCAGATCGAGGCGATCAGCGCGGGTGCATCCCTTTTTCTGGCCAAACCATTCGACCCCGGCGAGCTGCCGCGCCTGTTCAACAAGCTGATCGCAGGCTGACCCGCAGGGGTTGGGCGAACGGGCGTGCGCACACAGCGCGTGCGCCCGTTTTTTATTGCGCGCTGCATACCCAGAAGGGGGCACGGCACGCCATGGCGACCTTCAACCAGCGCCTGGGACTGAACCGATACGCGGCAGACGAGGCCTACCGGCGTGCGCTGGCTGCCTACCAGCGCCGTGACTTCGATCGCGCCATCGCGCTGCTGAATGAGGCGATTGAGGCGCATGCACGCAGCCCTGAGTATTTCGCGGCGCGCGGACTGGTGCACTTCGATGAGGCCGAGTTCGAGCTGGCTGAAGCAGATTTTCGCCAGGCGCTGGCGCTGAACCGTGCAGAGCTGCTGGCCAACTACGGGCTGGGCCTGCTGCACCTGCGCCGGCGCGAGCTGGATGCCGCCAAAGTGCACCTCACCGCTGCCTACTATGTCGATCGCGAGCGGCCGGAGACGCTGTTTGCGCTGGGCGTGCTGGCGCATGCGGAGGGTGATCTGGTGATGAGCGCCAACTGGATGGGGCTGGCGCACGCCATCTTCGAAAAGCGTGGTGACAAGCGCAAGTCAGAGACCAGCCGCTGGCTGCGTGAGCTCTCCCGCCACGTCAGTCGGCCTGTGCCGGAGACCGCCCCGCTGCCGCTGCCGCCCGGTGAGGACGCGCGCTAGCGCAGCGCCAGCACGGCGCCGCCCGCCCCTGCGCCCAGCAGGCCGCCCCCCAGCGCCCAGGTCGGGGCCAGCGCGGCCATTTCTGCGATCATGAAGAAGGGAAAATCGGGGAAGATGTGCGCGTGCAGGCCGTTGCGCAGCAGCATGAGCAGCGCCGCCGTCAGCGCCGCCGCCAGCCCGGCCAGCGCGCCGCCGCCCGCCCACAACACCAGCCAGCCCGGCCCGCTCAGGCGGGTCAGCGCAAGACGCCGCCACAGCCAGCCAGCCGTGGCCGGGAGGACCAGCAGCAGGCTGTGCAGTGCAGCCAGCAGCGGATTCGGGTCTTCCAGGCTGAGCCAGAAGAAGGCCAGCGCACCGCTGCACAGCAGCAGCAGGCGAAAGCGGCGCGCTGGAAAAGCGGGCAGATGGATCACTGCGTGGCAGGGCGAGCGGGTTCCGGCTCGGGCTGCGGCTCCAGTTCGAAGCGCAGGATGAGCGACTCGTGCGGTTCCAGGTCGACGAACAGGCCGCTGCGCGTGAGTGCGCCGCCCTGCCGCTCGTACTCGTCTGCGCTGAGGACGTCGAATAACTGCCAGCGCCGGTTGCGCAGCCAGCCCCACGGGGAGAGATCGATCCGCCCCTGTGAGCGATGTTCGGTCATGTTGACGAGGATCAGCCGGTAATCGGTGCTCTTTTCGTCCGTCCAGCCGTAGGCCAGCAGATTCAGATGCGTGATGCTGCGGCTGGAGACCGGTTTGATCTGGAACAGGTAGAAGCGGCCATGCTGATAGACCGGGTTCTCCGTCTCGCGCAGCAGGGCGAGATAGTGCGCCTCAAGATCAGCGTGGCGGCGTTCCTCTGGCGCGCGTGAGATCTGCACGGGCAGCTTGACGCGGCGGCCGGTGAACTGCCCGTCGTGCAGCAGGGTGCCTCCCGGCAGGGTGCACAGCAGGGTGGCGGCGGGCTTGCTGCGCTGCGGGCCGAAGGCCTCGAAGGCGCGCGCCTCGTCGTGATTCTCGATGAAGCGCAGCAGGCGCTGCTGGTAGGCCAGTTCGGCGACGAGGTGCTGGCGCAGCTGCTGCACATCGTTGGCGCGCAAGCGGTCGTAGAAGACCTTGTCGTAGCACAGATCGAAGCCCTGCATCAGCAAATCATACTCGCGATGCCAGTACACCTCGGCGATGAACAGGAACTCCGGGAACTGTGCGCGTACAGCGGGGATCATCTCCACCCAGTATTCCTGCTCGGGCGCGCCGCCGACGAAGCCAGCCCATGTGCTGGCGAAGATCTCGCGCATCATCAGCATCGCCATGTCGCAGCGCACGCCGTCACACTGCGCGGCGATCTCCAGCAGCACCCGCCGGACGGCAGCGCGCAGCTCCGGATTGAAGATATTGAGCTGCGCCGTGTCGCTCCAGCCAGGGAAGTATGGATCGCGGCCATGCGCGAACACCCGTTTGTGCCCGGTCGCATCGGTGCTGGTGAAGAAATCGCTGGGCCGCGTGATCAGGTCCTGGTGGCTGCCCTGCACGATGAAATCCGGCTCCTCGCGCACCCAGGCATGGTCGCAGGCGACGTGATTGGGCACGAAATCGAGGATGAGCTTCAGCCCGCGCTGGTGCAGGCGCTGGCGCAGTGCGGCGAGCGCTTCGCGGCCGCCCAGCCGGTCATCGACGCGGTAATCGCCGATGGCATAGGCCGAGCCGATCACATCGCTGTCGGTCATGTCGGGCAGCGCGCTCAGATACTCGTGTTTCCACTTCAGGCTCACCTGGCGGCCAAACGGACTGCGCTGCCACACGCCCATCAGCCACACGGCGTCGATGCCCGGGCGAGCGATCTCGTCCAGCGCGTGGTCGGGTACCTGATCGAGCGTGAGCCGGCGGCCTGCCTGCTGGCTGAGCTCCGTCAGCCACACCCAGGTATTGATCTCATAGATGTACTGCTTGTCTGCGAAAGCGGGCATTCTGCCTCTCAATTCCATGCCCAGGGCAATCTCCGGAGTATCCTGCAGCACAGCCGATTATGCCAGAAGCCGGTTGAAAAATGGCTGCGGTTTTCTCGATCTGCGATCAGGAGAATGGCCAGCGGCGGCGGCCTGCGCCCGCACAGGATTGGCATGCGGCGGCCCGACTGCGTCATCGCTGAAATTGGTCTCTGTTGCAGCGCGGCGCTTTTCGCCATAATTGCGCATGAGCAGCTTACGCTGAGGGCAGCATAATGGCAGACGGATACTTCGTACCTCCCCAGGAAGCGCGCCAGATTGAGATGCGGCCCGGGATACATCGTCGCACGATGGGGATCACCGATGAGGTGATGCTGTGCGAGTTCTTCATTCTGCGCGGCGCGCAGGTGCCGCCGCACAGCCACATGAACGATCAGGTGGGCTATGTCGTGCGGGGGACAATGGAGATGACGATCGGTGATCAGGTGCGCGTGCTGAGCGCTGGCGACAGTTACGCCATCCCCGGCGGCATCGTGCACAGCACGCTTGCGCTGGAGGACACGCTGGCGATCGACGTGTTCTCGCCCCCGCGTGACGACTACCGTACTGAAGCCCGGTGATCACCCCGGCCAGGGGTCAGAATCTCAGTAAATTTCAATACAATAGAAGTGCAGTTTGTTCACCCATCCGTTAAGTGTGTGGATCCGGTGCGACTATGGAAGTTTATCAGCCCGATCGTAAATCGCGTGGGCGCGCGCGCGAGCGCGTGGCGGCCCGCCAGCGCAAGCAGATGGCCACCCCCATGGCGACGCGTCATGATGCGCCGACAGCGGGCCGCCCGGTAGAAGCGCGGCCGCCAATGCAGCGCAGCGAGGCATCAGTAGGCTATGCGCCGGCGCCGCGCCCAGCGCGCGAGCGGCGGGCGAAACGCGGCCTCGGCCTGCGCCTGCCGCTGGGCGGGCTATGGGCGCGCGTTGGCCTGTTCGTCAGCGACGTGCTGTGGTACATCCGCAGTGATCTGCGCGTGCTGCTCGGGCTGATGGCGTGCGCTGGCGCGGCAGTGCTGCTGGTGCTGGGGATCACGGTGGGGCAGGGGCGTATCTTCCCCAACGTATGGGCGCTGGGGGTGCCGCTGGGCGGGCTGACGACGGACGAAGCGGCGGCGGCGCTGCAGGCGGCCTGGAATGAGCGCGTGCGCATCCGCCTGGTGGATGAGGACCGCGAATGGGATGTCGCGCCCGCCTCGCTGGGCCTGCAGCTGGACGCGGCAGCGACGGCGACGGCTGCGCGCGGCGTGGGGCTGGCTGGCGTGCCCTTTGGCTATGGCGTGCGCCCGGCGTTGTCGCTCGACATGCTCACCGCACAGAACACCCTGCTCAACATGAGCACGCAGACGGACCTTGCGCCATTCAACGCCGGCTATCGCTGGGAAGGCGACACGCTGGTCGGCGTGCCGGGGGCCAACGGGCGCTATCTGGATGTGGCGATGACGCTGGCCGCCATGCAGGAAGATCTGGCCGCAGTGGGCGAGCAGCAGCGCGTCGATCTGGTGATGACGCCTGCCGCGCCGGATTTCATCGATCCGGAGCCGTATCTGGCGCAGGCGCAGGCGCTGGCCTCAAGCACATTCCTCGTGCGCGGTTACGATCCGTTCACCGACGAGACGCTGGCATGGATGCCTGATCGTGACACGTTCACCAGTTGGCTGGAAGCCGGCGCGACTGCGCTGTCGCTGCGGGAAGGGCCGTTCGCCAGCTATCTGGACGCGCAGTCGCAGATTCTTTCCGCACAGGATGCCCGCCGCTATCTGGAGCCGATGGACGCCATCGAGCAAATGCGCAGCGCCATTGAGCAGGGCCGCCCGGAGGCCACGCTGCGTATTCGCTACCGCAACTCCACACACGTGGTCGAGCGCGGAGACAGCGGCTATCGCATCGCCCGGCGCAACGGCGTGTCGTTTTACCTGATGCAGCAGGCCAACCCCAACCGCGACTGGGATCAGACGCTGACCGTGGGCGAGGAGATCACCGTGCCCTCGCGCGATCTGATGCTGCCGCTGCCCCCGGTGCCCAACAAGCGCATCGTGGTCGATCTGATGACGCAGCAGTTGTGGGCCTTCGAGAACGGCCAGCTCGTCTTCCGCTGGCTGATCTCGTCCGGCATGGATCAGGCGCCGACTTCGCCCGGCGTGTATCAGGTGCTCAGCCATGCGGATGTCGCGGAGGGCAGCAGCGTTGAGCTGTGCGGTGATACCTCGTGCGGCACATGGACGATGTACTGGTTCATGGGCATCTACGAGGCGGTGCCCGGGCTGATCAACGGCTTCCACGGCGCAGTGCTGCTGCCCGGTGGCCGCTACATGGGCGGCGGCAACGTCGGCCAGCCCTTCACGTACGGCTGCGTGATGTCGCAGAATGACAACGCGGAGCAGCTCTACCGCTGGGCAGACGAGGGGACGCTGGTGGAGATCCTCTCCAGCGAGTACGCCCCGCAGAGCGAATTGGGACGGCAGGCGCTGGAGATGGCGCGCATGAACCCGCTGCCTGGCCAGCCCGCCTGAGGACGCGCAGTCCGCATCGCACGAGGGCGCTGACGGCCGCGCAGGCGCAGCGCCCTTGTGCAGCATGTACGAGATTTCCGGCAGGCCTCCGAACAATAAGTGTTGATATAGAGTAAACAGCAGGCGGGGCCCTTTGCGGAATCATCAACACTCGTTGCTGAAATGCGCTCAAAATGCCGCAAAGTGACCATGCAGACGTCTGCCAGGCGTCATCAGCACGCTGGAGCTGCGATCAATTATCGATAGTGCGATCTGGAGCAGATGATCAGGCGGAATTTCGTGTTTGACTCGTTCATCCGCTGCTCATATACTTCGTCTCATAAATGACACGCGTGCGGGGCGCGCAAAAGACTTCTTAAAGAAACGTTCTTGAAGCCCCGAACCGTGAAATCAGCCCCGTCTGCAAAGACGGGGCTTTTTTGTTGCTCAGGCGGTATGCCGCGGACGCAGGCTGCTGGCAGCGGCCTTCACAAGGAACGAGGACGCTATGACACGGTTGGCATATGGCGCCTGGCCCAGCCCAGTCAGCCCCCGCATGCTGGCGGGCGGGCTGCGCCTGAATGATGTGCAGATCTGCCCGAACGGCACGGCGGCGCTGTGGCTGGAGAACCGTGGGCTGACCAGCGCCCTTGTGCTGCAGCGCCAGGGTGACGCCCCGCGCGAGCTGACTGACGCCGAGATGAGTGTGCGCGGGCGCATCGGCTATGGCGGAGGTGAATTTGCGCTCTCCGACACGCACGTGATCTTCGCTGGCAACAACGGCAGGCTGTACCGGCAGGCGCTGGATGGCGGCAGCGCGCGCGCGATCACGCCGGCGTTCGGCGCAGCCGCCTCACCTGCGCTGTCGCCTGACGGGCGCTGGACTGCCTTCGTGCACAGCGACGAGGGCGCGGACATCCTGGCCGTCGTCGACAGCGAAGGCCGGGAGTTCCCGCGCAAGTGGTATACGCGTGCCGATTTCGTCATGCAGCCGGCGTGGAGCCCGGCGGGTGACCGAGTCGCCTTCATCGCCTGGGATCGCCCGCAGATGCCGTGGGATGGCGCGGTGCTGATGCTGGGCGATGTGCGCCACGCGCCGGACGGGCTGCCCGCACTGGTCAATCTGCGCCAGGTGGCGGGCGGACCAGCGGTGTCGGTGTTCGGGCCGCAGTTCTCGGCGGATGGTGCGTATCTCGCCTACGCCAGCGATGAGGCCGGCTGGTGGCAGGTGTACGCCCTGTCGCTGGCGACCGGGGCCGCACGCTGCCTGACCCGCGATGAGGCCGAGTACGCCACGCCCGCATGGCTGCAGGGGATGCGCACCTTCGCATGGGCTGGTCCCGATCATCTGCTGGCGCTGCGCAGTGCCCACGCGGCGGTATCGCTGGTGTCGATTGCGGTGGCTGATGCCGCTGTTACGCCGGTCAGCGGGCTGGAGGCCTACACCGATCTGCGCCAGATCAGCGTGGCCGCCGATGGATGCCGGGCGGCGCTGCTCGCTTCGGCCAGCGCCATCCCGGAGCGCGTGCTGGCGCTCGATCTGGAGCCTGCGCAGGCGCGGCTACAGGTGCTGCGGCGCACATCGACGGAGAACCTGCCCGCGGCGCGGCTGGCACGGGCGGAGCCGATGCAGTGGACGGGCGATGATGGTGAGACGGTGCATGGCCTGTTCTACCGCCCGGTCGGAGAGGGAGTGGAGGGCGTGGGCAAGCCGCCGCTGATCGTGATCGTGCACGGCGGCCCGACATCGCACGCGCGCCAGAGCTACGTCACCGAGGCGCAGTTCTACGCCACGCGCGGCTATGCGCTGCTGTACGTCAACCATCGCGGCAGCACGGGCTATGGCCGGGACTACAAGAATCGCGGGCACGGCATGTGGGGTGTGACGGATGTGGCGGATGCCGCAAGCGGCGCCCGGGCGCTGGCCGCAGCTGGCGTGGTCGATCCGGAGCGCCGGGTGGTGCTGGGTGGCAGCGCCGGCGGCTTCACCGCGCTGCAGTCGCTGGTGGATCTGCCGGGCTTCTGGACGGCGGCGGTCAGCCTGTATGGCATCGGCAATCAGTTCACGCTGGTGAGCGAGTCGACGTTCAAGTTCGAGACGCATTACAGCGAGACGCTGCTCGGCCCGCTGCCAGATGCCGCCGCGATTTACCGGGCGCGTTCACCGCTCTTTCACGTCGGGCGCATCAGCGATCCGCTGCTGGTATTCCAGGGGGATGAGGACCAGGTGGTGCCGCGCGCGCAGAGCGACTCGTTAGTGGAGGCGCTGCGGGCACGCGGCGTGCCGGTCGAATATCACGTGTTCGCGGGAGAGGGCCATGGCTGGCGCAAGCCGGAGACCATCGAGGCGTATCTCCGGCTGACGCTGGCGTTTCTGGAGCGCACCGTGGTCTATCGCTGACCGCGCTGCGCCGCTGTCACCTCAGCCGGCGGCCTCGGCGGTGATGCGGTTGGCCCCGCCCATGTATGGACGCAGCACTTCAGGGATGGTCACGCTGCCATCGGCCTGCTGATAGTTCTCCAGAATGGCGATCACGACGCGCGGCGTGGCCAGCCCGCTGCCGTTGAGCGTGTGCACATAGCGCGTGCGCTTGCCCTCCGCCGGGCGGTAGCGAATGCCGGCCCGCCGTGCCTGGAAGTCCTCATCATTGCTGCATGAGCTCACTTCCAGCCACTCCTGGCAGCCGGGCGCCCACACCTCCAGATCGTATTTCTTGGTGGCCGCGAAGCCCAGGTCCCCGGTGACGATTTCGAGGCGGCGGAAGCGCAGATCGAGCGCGCGGCATACATCGCTGGCGGCCTCCGTCAGCGACTCCAGCTCTTCATAGCTGGTCTCGGGTGTGGTGAACTTGTACAGCTCCACCTTCTCGAACTGATGCACGCGCTTGATGCCGCGCACATCACGGCCAGCGCTCATGCGTTCGCGGCGGAAGCACGGCGTATGCGCGGCGTAGTACAGCGGAAGCTGATCCTCTTCGAGGATCTCCTCGCGGTGCAGGTTGGTGATCGCCACTTCGGCGGTGGGCAGCATGTACAGGCCCGCGTCCTGATCGGTGTAGACGTTCTCGCGGAACTTGGGGAATTGGCCCGCGCCCACCATCATCTCTTCGCGCACCAGGAAGGGCAGATACAGCTCCTCGAAGCCGTGCGCCCGCGCCATGTCCAGAAACAGCGCGATCAGCGCCCGCTGCAGGCGCGCGCCCAGCCCGCGCAGCACGTAGCCGCGTGTACCGGTCAGGCGGACGCCGCGCTCGAAGTCGATGATGCCCAGCGCCGGGCCCAGGTCCCAGTGTGGCAGCGGCGTGAAATCGAAGCTGCGCTCCGGGCCTTCCGGCGTCCAGGCGATGTTGGCGGACTCGTCCGGCGCGACAGGGGTGCTGTCGTGGGGCAGGTTGGGCAGCCAAAGCATGTTGTCGTTCAGATCGGCCTCGACCTGGCGCACGCGCTCGTTGAGCGCTTCGACGGTGCTGCCCATCGCGCCAAGAGCGCTCATCAGCGCGGGCAGGGCATCCGCCCCGGCGGCGGGCGCGTCCCCGATGCGGTCGTTCATGGCGGCCTCGGCGCGTTCGTAGTCGCGCGCGGTGACGGCGGCGGCGGCGGCGGCGGCCAGCGCCTGGCGGCGCGCATCGTCGAGCGACTTGCTGCCACGCAGCAGACCGACGGCCTTGTTCAGCCGGTTGCGCGCCGCCTGCACCGTCTCGCTTTCGGTGAGCAGGGCGCGGCGTTCGCGGTCGAGCTCCAGAATATGGCCCACGCGCTCCAGCGCCGCAGGATCGTTGAGCTTCCCGATCTGGGCTTTCACCCAGTCCGGTTTTTCCCGAATGAGCGCGATATCAATCATGATCTTCTCTCTCCGGCTGAGGGGGTGGCGCGGCTGGACGACGTGTGCGCGGCGGCAAGACGAGGTCCTGAATCAGGCGCACTGCCGCCAGCGCTGATCCGATGATGATCACCACGATGATGATGGTGTTGAAGAAGTCTGGCGTAAGCTGTCTCAGGAACTCGAACATCGCTTTCGTCTGTCCTCAGCCTGTTGTCCGCGCCCGGCGCAAACAAAAACGCCTCTCCTGCGGGAGAGGCGACGCATGGCAAACGACGCTCTCAGGCAGGCTTCTTGCCAGATCGTGACTGGACAGTGGACGAGCGCGAGGGCAGTTTGATGCTGAAGGTTGTGCCCGCGCCCTCTTCACTCTCGAACCACATCCAGCCACCCATCGCTTCGACCTCGTGCTTGCACAGATACAGGCTCAGCCCATACCCAAATTCGCCGATGACCTGCGGCTGACGCCCGCGCTGATGCGGCGCAAACACCCGTTCGACCTCACTGGCGCGGATGCCGTAGCCCTCATCCGCCACGTCGATCTGCACGCCAGCTTCTGACTGGCGCACGCTGAGGGTGACGGGCGTCCCTTTCAGACTATACATGATAGCATTGCGCAGCATGTCTCGCAATACGACCGCCAGCACGTCTGGCGCAGCGATCGCCGAAGGCTCGCCGGTGATTTCGACCTTGAGGCGGCGGCGCACATCCTGCTGCTCGGTCTCGGGGTCCAGTAGCGGGCTTTCGGCGAGCGCCTCGATCAGGTCCTCGACGAATTCTTCCATGGCGACCGGGCGCAGCGCGGCCTGCATCTGCAGCTTGAGCTGGCCGGTGCGCAGGCGCTCCAGGCGCGCCATGAGCAGCGTGAGGCGGCTGAGGCGGTGCATATGCGTCTGGATGAGTGTGGCGAAGCCGGAGATGCGGCGGCCAAGCGCCTCGACCGACTCGTTAGGCTTGGGCTTCCTGAGCGCGTGCTGGATGAGGTCCGCGTGTCCGCCGGTGGATTCGGCGCTCTCGCGCACTTCCTGCAGGTAGTGGTCGAACAGCTCCGTCAGCGCGCTCCAGTCGGGCTGTTCGAAAGTGAGCACGGTGGAAGGCTGGCCGTTCATCGTGATCACGGCGGCCCAGGCGGGGACATGCACGCCGCCGCGAAAGGCGGAGAAGCGCACCGGCTGGTTTTCGCGGGCGGCGCGCTCGCGGATGGCGGGCAGCGCCAGATCGGGATTGCTGTCTCGTGTGCTGAACAGCGGGACGGCGGCGCGCCAGCCGCCCGCCTGCAGCAGGCGCAGATCCTTGCCGAGCATGGCGCTGGCGGCGGTGTTGTGCCAGCGCAGCTGGCCGTCGCCATCGAAGATCAGCACGGCCTGCCCGATGCCATTCAAGACTGCGTCCAGCGGTTGCTCAACCGAGGCCATGACTGCTCCCTGCCAGGCGAATTAGCGGATGCGGCGCCGGTGTACGCCTGCATCCCCCATATTGTACGGGAGTTAGCGCGCGTTTATTCGCCGCCTTCCTCAATACTCCGTTCTTCATCCTCGCGCAGTGCGCGCAGATGTGGGTAGAGCAGCACGTCACGGATGGTGTGCTGATCGGTCATCAGCATCACCAGGCGGTCGATGCCCATGCCGAAGCCGCCGTTAGGCGGCATGCCATAGCGCATGGCGCGCAGGTAGTCCTCGTCGATGGGGGCGGCGTCGTCCTCATCGGGGCGGAAGAGCTGCGCCATCTCCAGGAAACGCGCCTGCTGATCGCGCGGGTCGTTCAGCTCGGTGAAGGCGTTGCCCATCTCCATGCCGGCGATGTAGAACTCGAAGCGCTCGACGTGCACATCGTCATGCGCCACGCGCTTGGCGAACGGTGAGATATCGCGCGGGTAGTCGAGGATGAAGGTGGGCTGGATGAGCGACTTCTCGACGTAGTCGCCCAGCAGATGCTCTACCAGCTTGCCCCACGGCTGTCCCGGCGCCACCGAGCCGCCGATGGCGCGAATGGCCGCTTCCAGCGCCGGCGCATCGCGGTGTTCGAGATAGTCGATGCCGGTGGCGGCGCGGATGGCCTCGCGCATGGTCATGCGCTTCCACGGCACGCGGTAGTCGATGATGTGTTCGCCGTAGCGCACCTGTGTGCTGCCGTGCAGCGCCAGCGCAACCGACTCCAGCATGCGCTCGGTCAGGTCCATCACGCCGTGATAATCGATATAGGCCTTGTAGAATTCCAGCATGGTGAATTCGGGATTGTGCTTCCAGCTCACGCCCTCGTTGCGGAAGTCCCGTCCGATCTCGTACACGCCGCTGTAGCCGCCCACCAGCAGGCGCTTGAGGTAGAGCTCGAAGCTCACGCGCAGGAAGAGCTCCTGGCGAAGCTGATTGTGATGCGTGGTGAAGGGCCGCGCCGCCGCGCCGCCGTAGATCGGCTGCAGGATGGGCGTCTCGACCTCCAGCAGGCCTTCGTTGTCCATGAACTGGCGCACGGCGCGGATAACCTGAGCGCGCTGGATGAAGCACTCGCGGGTCTCACGGTTGACGGCCAGATCGGCGTAGCGCTGGCGGTAGCGCGTTTCGACGTTGGAGAATTCGCCGTACTCGCGCACGCTGCCATCTTCCAGCGTCTGCTGCTTGATGACGGGCAGCGGGCTGAGCGACTTGGCCAGCAGCACCAGGTGCGCCACGCGCACGCTGATCTCGCCCGCCTGGGTGCGCATCAGTGTGCCGGTGGCCTGCACGAAGTCGTCCATGTCGATCAGCTTGTCTCGCACCAGCGCGTAGACGGCCTCGTCCATGTCGTTGACGCGCATGAAGAGCTGGATGCGCCCGGAGTCGTCCTCGATGTGCATGAACGACAGCTTGCCTTTGACGTTTACGCGGCGGATGCGCCCGCACACGGTGACTTCGATGGCGGGCACTTCTGCACCCACGGCCTGCGCCTCGGCACGGGCGAACTCCGCAAGCGCAGCGGCGGCGCTGGCTGTGCGCGCCACGCGTGCCGGATAGGCATTGATGCCGCGCGCTTCCAGCGCATCCAGTTTGTCGAGGCGTTCCTGTTCGAGACGATTGGGCTGCCACATGTGGGCGCAATACTCCTGTGCAGATCTCGTGAGCCGCAGAGACGGCACGATTATACCGGCAAAAAAACAGCCCTGCGCGGGCAGAGCTGTGCCGCACAGGGCAAATGGAGGCAGAATGGCGTGCTGCCGGGCGCGGCGGACCCGCGCTCCGTCAGGATCAGCTCAGGCGATCCCCTTGATGGTGAACGTGATTTCACCGCCGGGCGCGTTGATGCGCACCTTCTCGCCCACCTTCGCGCCGATCAGCGCCTTGCCGAGCGGGCTCTCGATCGAGATCTTGCCATCGGCGGGGTTGGCCTCGGCAGAGCCGACCAGATGATACACTTCCTTCGTGGTCGTGCCCTTTTCGACGACGGTCACGAATGTGCCGATAGTGACCACGTCCTTCTTGCCCTTGACCGGTTCGATCACCTGGGCGCTGGTGAGGATGGTATCAAGACGCAGGATTTCACCTTCGATGAAGGCCTGCTCGTTCTTGGCGTCCTCGTATTCCGCGTTCTCGGTCAGGTCACCGCCTTCGTCCAGCGCCAGGCGCAGGCGTTCAGCGACTTCCGGGCGGCGCACTTCCTTTAAGTACTTCAGTCGGCTCTCAAGTTCCTTCAAGCCTTCTGGGGTAAGGTAGTGAGGCTGATCCATTGATGCCGCTCCTTGAGAAAAAGCACGAATCCATCGTCATTCAATAGAAAAGACACAGCGCGCGCTGTGCCTCCGCAGGATTCCATGTGCCGCGTTTTTCTGCTGCATTACCATCACCTTAGCACGGATTCGGCGGTGTGTAAAGTGAAAAGCGCATGATAGGGCGCTGACTTCTGCGGGGGTGCGAGTGGCGCACTTCAGCGCAGCGGGCCGGCGCCAACTGGCAGGGTGAAGCTGAAGCTGCTGCCCACGCCCGGGTCACCGCTGATGAACAACTCACCGCCCATCACAGCCAGCATGCGCCGGGCGATGAACAGCCGGAGGCCTGCGCCGGGCTGCCGCGCAACCAGCGGCTGATGGAGCGCGCGCCAGAATGGTGAGCCGATCTGGGCGATATCGTCCTCGTTCAGGCCGATGCCGCTGTCGGTCACAGTGAAGAGGATGTGATCGCCGAGCGAGTCTGCGGTCAGGCGGATGGTCCCACTGACAGGGGTGTAGCGGATGGCGTTGTCGAGCAGATCGCACAGGATGGTGTAGGCGCGTTCACCATCGACGTACATCTGCGGCAGATCGTCATCGGCGAGGATCAGCACCTGATGCTCGGCAGCGGCAGCGCGGGGCAGCAGCTCCTTGCGCGCCTGGCGCAGCAGGTCTTTCGGCTGCACGCTGAAGGGTTTGAGGGCGAACAGGCCGCGGCGCATGTCGTGCAGGTTCTCGTAGCTGTCGACGATCCGTACGGCCGTCTCGGTGAACGGGCGCACGCGCGCGTTGTCTGCAGTGTAATCGCGCACCTGCGAAAGCACCGGCCGCATGATGGAGGGCAGGTGCTGGATCAGCGTGTCGCTGTTCGGCGTGCCCTGGTGCGCAAAATCGGTGCTGTGCCTGGGCAGCCGGTCGGTGTTCTTGTCTTCTGTGCTGCCGAGCGCTCCTGCCGCCGCAGGTTTGCCTTCAGAGCTTTCTGCGTCTTCTGCGTCAAACTGCGGACGCGAGGACAGGATCTGCGCGAATACGGTGTCGAAGTCGACCCCCTGGCCTTCAGCTCGCTCCTCGCCGGGGTGCACTGGCGCTGGCGGCAGGCCCAGCGTATCGGTGTTTGGCGTGCTGCTGCTGTTCATTGCAGGCAATGCTGCGCCATAGGTTTTGCCATTGCCCGAAGCGGGCGCATGCATCAGCGCCGCCTCGGCATCCAGCCAGCGCGAATACAGCAGCCCGTTTTCCTGCTCCAGCTTGTCGATGACGGAGAGCACTTCGGCCAGTTTCTGGGCAGTGGCGGGCGGCGCAGCACTCTTCAGCCGCTCCAGCGTCTGGCGCGCATTGGCGATGGCGGCGCTGTCGATGTTGGAGGAAGTGGTCATGCCAACCTGCTCTTTCGCAGTAATGCTCTATGATTATACGCCCCTGATCAAAACCCCAGGCGTCCGAGCGCTGTGAATTCAAAATGAATCTTGTGAGGATCCACTCAGGTTGTGCCGGGCAGCCGCAGCGTGACGGTTGTGCCGGCGCCGGGGGTGCTGGCGAAATGCAGGCTGCTGCCCAGCACCCGGGCGATGCCCATCGCCACGGGCACGCCCAGCCCGCTGCCTTTATAGGTGCGCACCAGCTCGTTTTCGGAGCGGAAGTACGTCGTGCCCAGCTGCGCCAGGTCCTCCGGCGCAATACCGATGCCGTCGTCGCGCACCGTCAGCACCACACTCGCGCCATCGGCCACTGCGGAGACCACGCATTCCCCGCCCTTGCCCTTGTGATAGCGCAAGCCGTTCTCGATGAGCTTGTTCAGCGCGCGCACCAGCACGTCGCCATCGAGGTTGAGCAGTGGCAGCCCCTGCGGCAGATCGAAGCGCAGTGTGCGCCCGAGCTGCAGCGCCAGCGGAGTCATCACCTTCTCGGACTGCTGCGCGATGTTACGCACAGTGTCGATGCGGGGGTTGAGGCGCAGTGTGCCCGCGCGCAGCTTGTTGATATCGGAGACATCCTGCATCAGCGCTTCCATGCGCCGCACGTTGACGCGCACGGTTTCGACGAAGCCTTTCTGCATGTCGTTCAGGCCGCCCATGCTCACCAGCATGTCGGTGTAGCCGCGCACGCTGGTCATCGGCGTGCGCAGTTCGTGCAGGGCATGCCCGAAAAAGGCGGACTGCTCGCGCAGGGCGGTCTCGGTTGCGTCGGGGGTGGGCGCGGCGCTTTCGGGGGCGGCCTGCAGCACACGCTGCACGGCCTTGAGGCGCGCCGTCAGGACGTCGGGCGGCAGTGCTGCGGTGTTGGCGTCGGCCAGCAGCGCATCGAGCAGCCGCTGCGCCTCGTCTGGGGTGGGGGTCATGGGGCCGTCTCCTGTGCGTTGTCGATGGGGGCGCTGCCTGTCATACGCCGGTAGTAGTCACAGTGCGCGGTCAGCGGGCAGCGTTCGCAGGCTGGCCGCCGTGCCTGGCATACCTCGCGCCCGTGCCGGATGAGGTTGAGGTGGAAGGCGTAGTAATCCTGCGGTGGTATCAGCGCTTCCATCACATCGTGGGCGCGGTCGGCGCTGATGCCTTCGGGCAGAAAGCCGATGCGCTGGCCGAGCCGGTGCACATGGGTATCGACGGGGAAGGCGGGCCGGCCAAAGGCGAAGCACAGCACGATCGCGGCGGTCTTCGGCCCCACGCCGTCCAGCGCGGTCAGCCAGGCTTTGGCCTGATCGATGGGCATGCTGCCGAGGAAATCGATGTCGAGCGCCCCGCGTTCGGCATGGATGCGGCGCAGCACCTGCTGGATGCGCGGGCCCTTCTGGTTGGACAGGCCGGCGGGCCGGATGGCCTCGATCACCGCCTCGGCTGGCGCGTTCATCACCTGCTCCCAGTCGGGGAAGCGGGCTCTGAGGCTGCTGAAGGCGCGATCGCGATTGCGGTCGTTGGTGCTCTGGCTGAGGATGCAGTCGATCAGCTCGTCCAGCGGCGGCAGCGCAGCGCGCCAGGCGGGGTAGCCGTACATCTCACGCAGCGCAGCGGCGACCGGGGCGTACTTCTCCCGGCGCTGCTCAAAATCGGGCAGGCTGCTCTCGGTGAATGCGGTCATGAAGGCGTGTCCTCCCGCCGAACGGCGCGTGTCATAACGTTCCCAGATACGAGGCCCGCGCGACCGGGATGAGCGCGCCGGTCTTCGCGTCCAGCCGCCATGTGCCATCCTGATCCGCACGCGTGAGCAGCACCGCGCCGCCGTCCGCCGTCCAGGCGACCGGTCGCAGCGGCGCACTGACCGGGCTGCCGAGCACGCGCACGCTGTCGAGCGAGCGATCGACCAGCACGAAGAGGGTCTCGCGGCCATCGGGCGCCGGGCGGGCCAGCGCATACACGGCCAGGCTGCCATCCGGCGCGATACGCACATCACCGCCCAGCGTGTAATCGGCCAGGCCGGCCCCGCGAATGGGATCGAGCGCCCCGGTCGCCAGATCGATGACGTTGACATCGAATCCCACGTCGCCCAGCGCCAGCCGCACGAGCACGCCGGCGCGGATGTCTCCTCCGCAGTAGCACGCTGCTTCGCCGGGCAGAGCGTACGTCGCGCTGGTCGCCAGATCGACGGCGAACAGCGACGCGTACTGCTGGAACGGCGCGAGATCGGCGATGGTATCCGGCTGATAATCCATGTACAGCAGTCCGCCATCAGCGCTGAAGGTGACGGGGAAGGCGCGGATGCCGTCGTGCGGGCCATCGCGCAGCACCAGGCGCATGCTGCTGCCATCACTGGCGGCGACCCAGCTTTCGGTGGCGAGCGCATCGGGCGTGCCGGAGGTGATCGTCCAGGCGATCTGCGCGCCATCGGGCGAAGCGGCGAAGTCGACGCGGCGCGCGCCCGCCGGCACGCGGATGAACGGATGCGGGCCGAGCTCCCCCTGCGCGCTGGCGAACTGCACTGCGCCCTGCGGATCGGTGAAGACCACGCCACCGCCGGCCAGGGTGAAGCGCGCGCCCTGCACTTCGCTGACGACTTCCTCACCGGTGATCATGCTGACGAAATGCAGCCGCGTGGCGGCGCCGGCGCGTTCTGCAAACACCTCGTAGCGCGGCGGTGGCGGGGCGCTGTCCTGTGCGGTGGCTGGAGCGAGAGCGGCCAGCGCCAGCCCGACGGCGAGCAGCCAGCGCTTCATGCCGATGGCCCCGTCGCGCCGAGCAGGCGCACCAGCGCGGGCAGGGCGTGCCCCGCCGCCGCAGCGATCCACACCACGGCCAGCGGGGTGATATCGCTGCGTTCCGGATTGACCTCGATGATGCGTGCGCCGGCCCCGTGCGCCTGCGCTGGCAGGCCGGCGGCTGGATAGACCAGCCCGGAGGTGCCCACCACCAGCATGACATCGGCGCTGGCGCAGGCTTCGCGGGCGGCGCGCAGGGTGGCCTGTGGCAGCGCCTCGGTGAACCACACCACATCCGGGCGAATGGGCGCGCCGCAGTGCGGGCAGGCGGGCGGGCTGCCATCCGCCGGCGCGGGCAGGGCGCCCCGGTCCACCGGCGTCGGGCTGCCCTGACAGTCGGCGCTGCAGCGATCGGCGTCGAGCGTGCCGTGCAGGCGGATGACGCGCGTGCTGCCTGCGCTCTCGTGCAGGGTGTCGACGTTCTGCGTGATCAGCGTCAGATGCGGCCAGCGGGCTTCGAGCGCGGCCAGCGCATGATGGGCGGGATTGGGCTGGGCGCTGTGCAGCTTTTCGCGCCGCGCCTGATAGAACGCCCACACCAGCTTTGGATCGCGCGCGAAGGCTGCCGGCGTGGCGAGCTGTGCCGGGTCGTAGCGGGCCCACAGCCCGGTCTGCGCTTCGCGAAAGGTGGCGATGCCAGACTCGCGGCTGACTCCAGCGCCGGTCAGCACGACGAGCCGCCTGCAGTCGCGCAGCAGGCGAACGGCATCGCGCAGCGAAGTGTCGTAGTCGTGACGGGAACTGGGGCTCACGCCGATCCTGCGCTGTCTGGTTGAACTGACAAGTGTGGAGATTATAGCGAATCCCCGCCTCTCGCGGGAAATTCGTCTGCCGGGCGGCGCAGCGGCCGTCATGCACCGGCCCGGCGGGCGCGCTACACTCGTGCTGCAGACGGCCACGGGGGTGGACATGGTGCGGATCACGCGGATTGGGGTGAGTTCAGCGTTCCGGGTGGGGGCGGTGCTGAGCGCGATCACGACGGTCGTGTTCGGGCTGGTGACAGTGCTGCTTCAGGCTGGCTTCATCGGTCTGGTGGTGGGCGGCTACAACGAGGCGGCGGCTGGTAGCTACTCCGGCGGCGGCAGCACGATCAACCTGGGCGCGATCAGCGCGTTCAGCGGCGGCGCGCTGGTGTGCGCCTATCTGGCCAGCATCGTGGCAGTGGCGCTGGCGGGCGGGCTGGCGGCGGCGGCGCTGGCGCTGTTCTACAACGGGACGGCCCGGCTGATCGGCGGCCTGGAGGTGCACGTGAGCACGCTGTCCCCGCAGCGCGAGCAGGATGCGCTGATGGAGGAGATTCAGGCCGACCTGTCGTACCGGCAGTAGACGGCCCACGCGCTTCACTCGGAGTGCTGGCTGCATTGTTCCTGCGGGCGGCATCAGGTTATACTTTGGTTTCATAAGCGGTATGGCATCGGCGGGAAGAGCACAATGACCGACTTTACGCCTCATGAAGCCCCTGCGAGATCGGTTCAGGCGCTGCCAGTGCAGCCGCCAGCCCGGCTGATCGGGCGCGAGGTCACGCTCACACGCGTGTACTCGCAGCTGCGCGAGCTTAAGCCTGTGCTGCTGTACGGCCCGCCGGGTATCGGCAAGTCGGCGCTCGCCGCCACGCTCGCCAGCGCCTACACCGAGATGGAAGGCGGGGCGCTTTACCTGACGGTGCACAACGATACGGTGTCGGAGCTGATCGCCCGGGTGGGCCGCGCCTACCGGGATGAGGCGCTCACCGAGGCCGAGTCGCCGCTGTCGAACGCGCTGCGCGCTGCGGAGCGCCTGGCGGAAGACAAGCCCCTACTGGTGCTCGATGGTCTGCTCAACCCGCATGCCGTGACCGAGTTCGTCACCCGCTGCGCCAACGCCTATCCGATGCTGCTGGTCAACGAGAGCGAGATCGAAGGGCCGTGGACGACGCAGCGGCTGGGCAAGCTGGAGCCGGCGGCGGCGGTGGCGATGTTCAAGGCGCAGGCCGGCGCGCAGAGCGACTCGGCGGATGCGGATATCGCGGCGCTGGCGGATACGCTGGGCTACACGCCGTTCGCGCTGTCCGTCGCTGCTGGCTGGGCGCGCGCGAACAAGGGGGCGCCGGCGGCCTTCACCGCGCTGCTGCCGAAAAGCCCGTCGCCGGATGTGCCGCCGTCGCTGCTGGCACTGACCGCCAGCTTCCGCAGCCTGGGCAGCGGCGCGACCAACGCGCTGCAGGGCCTGCTGCTGGTGATGGGCGCCACCTTCACGGGCAGCGCCAGCGCCGAGATGATGGGGTTGGTCGCCGGCGCGCCCACCGAGATCATCACGGGCGCGCTCAACCAGCTGGTGCAGCGCGGACTGATTGAGCGCAGCACGCGCTATGGCCAGCCGTACTACCGCCTGCACGAGATCACCTATACCTTCCTGCAGACGTGGCTGCGCGGCTCGAAAAGCCTCGATCCGCTGCAGGCCAAAGTGCGCGAAGCCGTGCGCGTGTTCACCCGCCGCTATGCCGATGCCGCCCGCGCCAACCCCGGCGATGCCACCGCCGGCGACCGGCTGGCGGCTGAGATGGAGTTGATCCTGGCGACGGCGCAGTGGGCCGCGCAGGGTGACGACCGCGACCTTGTCAATCAGCTTGCCGGGGCGCTGCTCAGCGCAGGCGCTTTCGTCAGTGAGCGCGGCTACACCTACGATCTGCAGCTGCTGCGCCGGCTTTCGGCCAGCTCGACCACGCCATTCCCCGCACATGCTGCTGTCGCTGAGCCGGCACGCCCGGCGGCGCCCGCGCCTGGCCCGGTGTCGATCATGGATACGCTGGCCGCTGCTGAGGCCCCGCTGACGATCGCGCCGGCGGCGGAGGAAGACGAGGAGGAGCCGGGCGCGCCGGACCTCATCCCGCTGCAAGACGACGCGGATGACGAGGCTGTACCCGAAGACGCCACGCCGGATGACGAGGCGGACGTGATCGATGACGACGCGGATGAGGACGAGCCTGGCGAGGCTGAGATTGAAAGCCCGCTGCCGTTCGTGGACGATGCGCAGGCCGACAGCGAGACGCAGCAGCACCGTCGCGCCGCTGGCCTCGCCCGCCAGGCGGGCGACCGGCGTACGCAGGCAGACGAGCTGGCGAGCCTGGCGCGCACGCAGGAGCGCGAAGGCAAGGACACCGAGGCGATCGCCACGGCTTCAGAGGCGCTGGCGCTGTACGAGGAACTGAACGATACGCCCGGCATGCTGAGCGCGCTGGAGGCGCTGGCCCGGCTGACCGTGCGCACCGAAAATGCGCAGGCTGCCGTGCTGCACGCCTCGCGCGGGGCGGCGCTGGCGCGCGAGTTCGGCAACGCACCGGCGCGCATGGCGCTTCTGGCGGCGCTGGGCGATGCGCGGCAGCTGCTGGGCGAGAGCGAGGATGCGCTGCGGGCCTACAGTGAGGCGCTGGAGATCGCGCTGGGCAGCGCGGATGTGCTGGCCGCTGGGCAGATTCAGCTCAAGCTCGGCTATGCGCAGTTGGATGCTGGCGACGCTTCCAGCGCGATGAAGACCTGGGACGAGGCGCTGTCTCAGTTCCGCTCGCAGAACCGGCGCGATCTCGAAGCGCGTGCGCTGGGCGGGATCGGCACGGCCAACGGTGAGCTTGGCCGCTGGACGGAGGCGGTCGGCTACTTCGGCTCGGCGCTGCACATCGCCCGCGAGGTGGGCGATCGTGCGGAAGAGGCGCTGCAGCTCAGCAACCTGGCCGATGCGCATGTGCAGGCCAATCAGCTTGGCCAGGCAGTGATGCGCTACCGCCAGGCGCTGCATCTGGCTTACGAGGCGGACAATGACGATGCGGTGATCAGCACCGTGGTCGATCTGGGGCGGCTGCTGGTGGAAAGCCCTCGGCATCTGTCGATCGCGGAACTGCTGGTGAACGATGCGCTGACGCGCGCGCCGCATGATCGCGATCTGCGCCGGCTGAAGGAGCGGATCGAGGACGAGCGCGAGGCGCTGGGGGAGAGCGTGGCGTACAAGCCGGTCGCTGGCACTGCCCGCGATTATGCGGCCAACGCCTACCGCATGGAGTAGCAGTTGCGCTGGTTCAGGTCAGCGGCAGCCAGAAGCCAAAGGTGCTGCCGTGCCCGAGCTGGCTTTTCACCCACACTTCGCCCTGGTGGCGCTCGATCACGGTTCTGACCAGATGCAGGCCGAGGCCACGTCCTTCGATGCCTTCCACGCCTGGGCTGCGCGCGCGGAAGAATGCCTCGAACACGCGCGGCAGCGCCTCTGGCGCAATGCCCGGGCCGCTGTCTGACACGGTGACCTCCATTCGGCCATCGCGCAGCGCTGCGCGCAGGGTGATCCGCCCGTGTTCTGGCGTGTACTTGCTGGCGTTGTCGAGGTAGTTCTCCACCGCTTCGCGCACCAGCGGCCCGTTCATCCGCACCATCGTCGGCCCATCGAAGTGCGCTTCAACGTCCAGCGTCTGGCTGCGCGCCTCGAAGTACGGGCGCATGTGTTCGACAGCGGCTTCCAGCACGAGGCGGAAATCCATGCTCTCGACCATCTCCAGCGGAGAGGTACGGATCTTCTCGACCCGCAGCAGGTCGTCCAGCAGGCCCTGCATGCGGTCGATGGCGCGGTAGATGGCGTCGAGGTGCTCGTTGATGGGAGAGCCCTCCTCGACTTCGAGCGCGATCAGCGAGCAGTAGCCGACGATCAGCGCCAGCGGGCTGCGCAGATCGTGCGAGGCCATGTTGAGCATCTCGTCCTTGAAGCGGTTGAGGTCGCGAAGTTGGGTGATGTCGCGCACCACGATCACGTGACCGGGGGCCTCCTGACCGCTGCGCCAGGTGGTGATGGTGACGGCGTAGTCGCGCAGCTCGGCGCTGGAGCGCGCCTCCAGGATGCGTACCGGCTCGTCACTCCCATGCTGCGTGATCGCGTCCTGAAGCTGCGCCAGGACCTCGTTGGCGGCGGCCAGATCGCGCATCTGCCGGCCGAGTGCCTGCGCTTCGCTGCAGCCAATCAGGGCGGCGCCGGCAGCATTGACCAGCAGCACAGTCCCCGCCCCGTCCAGCACCAGCAGCACATCGGGCATGGCAGAGAGGATGGCGGCGAACTGCCGCTCGCGCTGCTGCATGCGGCGCAGCATGTGCGCGTTCTGCAGCGCGACGGTGGCTTCATTGGCGATGATGGAGAGCACGTTCAGCTCGTGCGCGGCATAGCGGCCGGGCTGGCTGTGCTGCAGCGTGAGCACGCCCAGCACACGCCCGTGAAAGGCCATCGGCACGCACATCACCGCGCCAGCCGCCGAGGTGACGCCCTCGACATGCACCCAGCGCGGGTCTTCTGCCGCATTGGCGATCAGCACGCCCTGGCCGTGTGCAAGCACCCACCCAGCGAGTCCATGATCCAGGATTTCTGCCGGGTATGCACCTTCGCCCGCTGTGATGCGCTGCACCGGCTTCCCGACGCGGTATTCCAGCAGGGCCGCTTTCTGCCCGGAGGGCGGGTCTGCGACCAGCAGCAGGCTGGCGCGTTCGGCGCGGAATGCGCTGGCGGTCGTTTCGATGACGCGCTCAAACAACTGATCGGGATCGGCCAGCGTGAGCATCGCTGAAATCTCCGACAGCAGCGTGAGGTCTTCGGAAGAGACAGAGCGCAGGAACGACGTTTCCGACATCACCTTCTCAGCACGGACAGCGCGCAGCCGGTCTGTGAATCTGCGCGCAAGCTTCTCTCAGTGAAGCACATTTCACTTCCGAAAATCATGAAGGCTTTGCCGTCAGCCGACTGGATTGGCAAGCAGCGCGGCCAGCAGCGCCGTGCAGGCTTCCAGATCGGCGCTGTCGACGGTCTCGCTGGTGGTATGCACATAGCGCGTCGGGATGGAGAGCGCGCCGCTGGCGACGCCGGCGCGGCTCGCCTGGATGCCGGCGGCGTCCGTCGTGCCCAACGTCAGCGTCTCGCGCTGGTACGGGATGCCGTCCGCTTCGGCGCGCGCGATCATCCAGTCGCGCACGGCTGGCGGCACGATCAGCCCGGTGTCCTGCAGCTTGATGGCCGCGCCCGCGCCCAGCCGGATCTCGTTGCGCTCGACGTTGACCAGATCGCCGGTGGACGTCACATCGATCGCGATCGCCAGGTCGGGCGCCACCTGGAAGGCCGCGGGCCGGGCCCCGCGCAGGCCGACTTCTTCCTGCACGGTGAACACCACGACGACTTCGTTCTGCACGCGCTTGTTCAGCCGGCGCAGCGCTTCGATCGCTACCACGCAGCCGACGCGGTCGTCCATCGCCTTGCCGATGATGCGGCTGCCCCGCTGGATCATCTCGCGGTCGAAGCAGGCGGCCATGCCGGGCGTGATCCGCCCTTCGCCACCATCGCTGACGTCGATCCAGTATTCATCGAGCGCCGGGGCCGTCTGCCGCCCAGCGTGGAAGTAGTCGGGCATGCACAGCGTGCCGATCGTGCCGTCCTCAAAGCGCACGCGCGCGCCCAGCAGCGCGGTGTGCATCAGTCCGCCGATCGGGGCGAAGCGCAGAAAGCCGGTCTTCTTCTCGACAAACGTCACCATCACGCCGATTTCGTCCATGTGCGCGGCGACCATGATGCGTTTGCCGCCGCTGCCCACGCGGCAGATCAGATTGCCGAGCGCGTCCACTTCCATGTGGTCGACGAACGGGGCGACACGGCGCTCGATCAGCCGGCGCACGCCGTGCTCAAAACCTGACGGACCCCACGCCTGCGAGATCTCGCTCAGCGTGTCGATCAACGTTTCGCTATCCGGGCGCTTTTTCGTTGCGCCGCCTGCCGGTCGCTTCATCATCCATGTCCCATCGTGTGTTCAGGTTGTCGAGCAATCAGCGTACGCGCACAGCCTCAGCCGTCAGCCGGGCCAGCGCAGCGCGCACAAGGCGCAGGGTATCGTCGTAATCCTGGCGCAGCAGCAGCGCCGCCGGGCTGTGGATGTAGCGGCAGGGCAGCGAGATCACCGCTGTGGGCGCGCCCGCCCCCGCCATGTGGATGGCGCCGCCATCCGTTCCGCCGCCGGGATTGGACTTGAACTGATGGCGAATGCCTTCTGCTTCCGCCGTCTCGCGCAGAAAGGCCACCAGCTGCGGCGGCACGATCAGGCTGGAGTCCATCAGCGAGATCACCGGCCCGCCGCCCATCCGGCAGGTGGGGTTGATCTCGCGTTCATCATCTGCCTGTGCGGTTGGATTGGGCAGATCGTTGGCGGTCGTGCCCTCCAGCACCAGCGCGACATCGGGCTGCAGCGTGTTCGCCGCCACATGTGCCCCGCGCAGGCCGATCTCCTCCTGCACGGTGAAGGCCGCCAGCACGTCCACCGGATAGGGCCCGCCCTGCAGCACGTCGATCAGCAGCGCGCAGCCCGCGCGATCGTCAAACGCCTTGCCGCGCAGCATGCGCCCGCCGTCCAGCTCGGTGAAGGTGCTGTCGAAGGCGATCCGCTCGCCGCGTTTGACCTTGCCCGCTGCCTCGTCCTTGCTGGTCGCGCCGATATCGATGCGCAGGCTGGAGATGCGGACGGCGTTCTGGTCCTGATTCTTGTGGATCGGCGTCCATACGATCACGCCCGGCGTGCTGCCGATGCGCACGCGCTTGCCCGGCAGGATGCGGTCATCGATGCCGCCCACCGCCACAAAGCGGATCAGCCCGTCGCCCTCGAAGCCGGTCACCATCAGGCCGATCTCATCCATATGCGCCGCCAGCATCACGCGAAGCCGGCGTTCGCCGGTGCCGCGCTGCAGCGCCGTGATGCCGCCCAGCGCGTTGATGCGCACGTCGGTCACGTGCGGGCGGATGGCCCCCAGCACCAGTGCGCGAACGGCGTCTTCCTGGCCGGATACGCCGACAGCATCGGAAAGCGTCTGGAGCATCTTCATGCGCTCGCCTCCTCGTAGGCAATCGACTGCATGAACTGGCCGTCCAACTCGCTGATGAACAGCGCCATCAGCCGGCCAGCCCGCTCAACATCGCGCAGGTCGATGGTCTCGACGGCGGAATGCATGCTGCGCAGCGGGATCTCGAGCAGCGCAGTTGGAACGCCTTCGCGGGCGATCTGGATGGACCAGGCATCGGTGCCGCTGCTGGCGGGGATCACATCGTCCTGCAGCCGGATCTCATGCCGCTTCGCGGTCTCGCGCAGGCGGTCGTACAGCTTCGGATGGAAGTTCGCGCCCAGGCCGATGCCCGGGCCGCCGCCCATCTCCAGCGCCTCGTCGGCAGAGACGCCGGATTGCGGCGCGAAGCACACGTCGAGCGCGATGGCGATGTCGGGCTGCAGGCGAAATGCCGAAGTGCGCGCGCCGAACAGCCCGGTCTCTTCCTGCACCGTCGCTACGGCGGCCACATCCCATGCGTGGTGCATGCCCTGCAGCGCGTGCAGGCAGGCGCTGACAGCGGCCACAGAGGCGCGGTCGTCCATCGCCTTGCCGGCCACCTTCGTGCCCAGCAGTTCGATCATCGGCGCATCCACGGTGATCAGATCGCCGATGCGCACCAGCTCGTGCACGCGCTCTGCCGGCAGGCCGACATCGATCAGCAGCTCGTCGAACGACGGGTAGCGCGCGCGCGCCGCCTGCGTCAGCAGGTGTGGCGGCCTGGCGGCAACGATGCCGGGCAGCACTTCGCGGCCATGCACCAGCACGGTCTGCGCCATCAGCAGGCGATTGTCTGTGCCGGCCACGCGGTTGAAGCGGATGAAGCCTTCGCAGATGCCCGTCACCATCATGCCGATTTCGTCCATGTGCGCGGCCAGCATGATGGTGCGCGGGGCGGGCAGCGGGCGCGTGGCACGGCGCAGGGCGATCAGGCTGCCCAGGCCGTCCTCGTGCAGCTCATCTGCACATGGCCCCCATTCCTCGCGCAGGATAGCGCGCAGCGGGCCTTCGTGGCCGCTGGGGGCGTGCGTCTCGGTCAGGCGGCGCAGATGCGCCTTGATGTCGAAGCTCAACAGCACGTCTCCTCATCGATCAGGGGGTCAGGGGCCGGGCGGCAGCACCGTTTCGGTCGGCGTGGCCGTCGGTGGGCAGCCGGTCGGCGGCGGCCCTGGCTGGCTTGGGCACAGATCGAGATTGTCGGCCACGCCGTCTCCGTCGCTGTCCGGCACCGGGATGGGCGTGGCGCTGGCGAAGACGAACGGCGTGTCGGTCGCGATCGGGATGGGCGATGGCGTCGCGCTGGGTGGCGGCGCGACAGTCGGCGGCAGGGTGAGCGTGGGCGCAGGCGTCGAGGTTGGGAAGATGAACGGCGTGGCCGTCGGGGGCGCCAGCGTCGGAAAGACCACGGTCGGAAAGACGATCGTCGGGAAGAACTGGCCGGGCGTGGGCAGCAGGCCGCCTCCGCCACCGGGCAGCGGTGTGATGCTGGGGAAGGCGATGCGCGTGGCGGTCGCCAGCGTGCGGGTGAGCGCGGGCTGGGTGGTTGCCAGCGGTGTGGGCGTGGCGCGGACGCTGGGGGCCGTCCCCAGCAGCACGAAGCCCGCGCAGTAGAACGGAAGCGTCGCCAGAATGATCAGAAACAGCACGACCTGCAGGTTGCGCCGCCGCCGATCTGCGGGTGCTCCGGCTACCATTCCTTCTCCTCAGGCTGCTCCACGCGCGCGCTGAACATGTTACCACAAGCCGCCTGATCCGACGAACCCGCCAGCAGGCGGTGCTGATACAGCGCGCCGTCGCTGAATCCGCGCCGTCGGTAATAGGCGCGCGTGCCCACCGCGCTGATGACGCTCAGCCGGGCGCAGCCGGCCTCCGCAGCCAGCAGCGCAGCATGCTCGATCAGGCGCGCACCCAGCCCGCTGTGCTGCGCCCGCCCCGGCTGGCTGCCGCCGATCTCGACCGCCTGCCCGTACACGTGCACCTCGCGGATGATCGCCGCCCCGGCCAGTTCGGCGCACAGCGGCGCGGCCTCCGGCGCGGGCAGGCGCAGGCGCAGAAAGGCAGCGATGCTGCGATCCGGCGCGATGAACTGCAGGAAGGCCTCGCGGCCGCCGGCTGCCTCGTACAGCGTGGTCTCCAGGCGTAGTTCATCCATGTCCACCAGGCGAAAGCGTACCTCGCGGGCGCGGATGTCGGCGCTCTTCTCGCCGCGCGCTGCCAGCGCCTGCTCGACGAGCTGGCGGAAGTTGGTCGTGCGGTTGCCGTCGACGATATCGGTGCCGGGGATGTCGCGGATGACGCGCGTCAGGCGGCAGTACTCCGGTGTGCGGCGGAAGCACGCCATCAGCAGCTCGAGCAGCTCGTCGTGCGTGTAGGGCCGCCAGCGCCCTTCCTGATAAGGACGCATCAGTTCAGCGCTCTCGATCAGCGAACACGGATAGATCTTGAGCTCGTCGGGCCGGTAGGCGGGATCGGCGAACAGCCGGTCGTAATCGTCGCGGTCGCTGTCCGGCGTCGCGCCGTACAGATTGGGCATCCAGTGCGCGTGGATCTTGAAGCCGGCAGCGCGCAGCAGGGCGACCGCCTCGCGGGTGGCCTGCGTGGTGTGTCCGCGCCGATTGAGGCGCAGGATGCGGTCGTCGAGGCTCTGAAAGCCGATCTGCACCTTGGTGGCGCCCAGCCGGCGCAGGCGCAGCGTCTCTTCCGCCGTCAGGTAGTCTGGCCGCGTTTCGATCACCAGCCCGACGCAGCGCACGGCGGCGGCCTCGTTCTCGCGGTGCGCGGCCTCCAGCTCCTGCCATGTGGCGAACTCGTCGGTCGGGCGGCGCGCGCCCCCCGCCGCAAGCAGCGCGGCCAGCCGGGCGGCCTGCTGGCGTTCGCTGGCGTACAGGCGCTGCACGGTCTGGTTGTAGCTCTCGTGCAGCGCCGCGCCCTGCAGCCGCACATTCGGCGCGGGCTGCGCCGGGTCGAAGGGCGACTGCTCGTGTATCGCCTGCCAGACTTCGGCGGAGCGGTCTTCGCCGCGCCCGAAATCGTGCAGCGCGTCAAAGGCGCGGCGCACGAACCAGATCTGATAGCTCTCCGGGTAGAACGACCACGTCCCGCCCAGGATGAGCAGCTCGATCTTGTCGGTGGGGTGGCCGGTGTTGAAGAAGGCGCGCAGGCGCGTCATGGTCTGGAGATAGGGGTCGAAGGCATTCTGCGCCGCCCGCTGCGCGCCGGGCTCATCGGAGAGGTAGCTCTTGGGCATGCGCACGTCGTTGGGGCAGAAGATGCACTCGCCGGGGCAGGGATACGGCCGGGTGAGGATGGTGACCGGCGTCACGCCGCTGCTGGTGCGCACTGGTTTCATGCGCAGGCGCTCGATGACCGCCGGATCGAAGGGAGGCAGCGCTTCGCCGGCGAAGGCGCGGTAGGCGCGCAGCAGATCATCGCGGCTGAAGATGCGCCCGCCAGCCGTCCGCCCGGTCTGGCGCACCAGCCGGTCGAGGCGCTGGCCGGTGAGCGTGGCATCAGCCGCCACCGCCTGCAGGATGGTCAGCAGTGCTGCGCGGTGCTGTTCGAGGTCGAGGGCAGGGCGAAAGGTCATGGGCGGGGCGCCGGATCACTGTCGTGCGACAGCCAGCGCGCACGACCGGCGGCAGCGAAAGCGGGAAGGCTGGGCGCACTTCCCGCTGAGGATGACCGTGGAACTGAGGCGGTGCGCGCGCGCGTCAGCCTTCCGGCGGCGGCACGGGCAGGTCGTCGATGGCGACATCCTTGTACTTCGCGCCCTCTTCCACCAGCATCACCGGGATGCCGTTGCGGATGGGATATTTGTAGCCGGACTCTTTGCTGACCAGCCAACATCCTCGCACCAGCTCCAGCCGGCCAGGGTCTGCGCCGCGGTCCTTCCAGTGCACGGCGACCGGGCAGCGCAGCAGTTCGAGCAGTGCCGGGTCAATCGCCGGGGTGGTTTCGCTCATGGTGTGTCTCCGCGTGACGATACAACTGCGTGTTGAGTATAGCATAGCGGCGGGGCGGCGGGGCGTCAATCTGCGCGCCGGCCCGGCGTCAGCTGCTCTCCACGCCCCACAGCAGCAGGCGGTTGTCACCGGCGGCGCTGGCGAGGAACTGCCCGTCCTGCACGAAGGTGAGCGCCAGCACCGGACGGGTGTGCCCGCTCAGGCTGGCCAGGGGCTGGCCGCTGGCCGCATCCCACAGCCGGATGACGCCGTCGCGCCCGCCGCTGGCCAGCACGTCTCCGGCGGGGGAGAACGCCACGGCATCGGCGCCGCCGTCGTGCGCAGTCAGGCGCTGTTGCAGCGTGAGCGCGTGTTCGTGCGCGTGAAGCAGCGCGATCTGCCCATCGCGGAAGGCGACGGCAGCCTGCCCGCGCCTGCCCACCGCCAGATCGCGCGCCCAGATCGGCTGGTCGTCGCTGTCCTCGTGCGTCAGGAAGGCCACGCTGCTGGCCCGGCGCACATCCCACAGCCGCACCACGCCGTCCCAGCCGCACGAGAGCAGCCGGCCATCGTCCAGAAAGCCGACGCGCGCGATCTCGTCGCCGTGAAAGCCGAGGGTGCTGGGCGCGCCATTCCCGCCGAACAGCAGCAGCGCGCCGCTGCCACAGCCCGCCGCCACCCATGCGCCATCCGGGGACACCGCCACGGCATTGACGGGCGACCCGGCGGCCCAGGTGTGGGTGAGCGTCAGCCCGGGCAAGCTGAGCCGGTAGACGAACGTGTCGCTGCTGCCGGCGGCCAGCCAACTGCCATCGGGGGCGAAGGCCGCGCTCTTGACCGGGGCGCTGTGCGCGAAGCGGGCGTCCGGCGCGCCGCCGAATCCCCCGGTCCACAACCACACGCCCGCGCCACAGGCGGCGGCCAGCGCGCGCGCCGGGGCGCTGAAGGCGAGCTCGGTCGGCAGCGCGATCGCCGCTTCACCCAGCAGGGTGATCCGCGAGGCGGTGTGAGGGGTGATTGAAAGCAAGGCCATAGCAAACTCTGATCTGATCGTAATCTGCGCGTGATATCGTTTTGTCACGTAGCCGGCTCAGGGCAGCGATGGAGGGCAATCACGATGAGCGCAGCGGAAACCGTAACGCAGGACAGCGTATTTGGCAATCTGAATGGTCATGAGTACATGCGCCTGACCACGTTTCGCAAGTCTGGAGAGGGCGTGCCGACGCCGGTGTGGTTCGCGCGCGAGGGCGACCGGCTGTATGTGACGACGCAGGCGACATCCGGCAAGGTCAAGCGTATCAGCCACACGGCGCGCGTGCGGATCGAGCCGTGCACCGTGCGTGGCGACGTGCTGGGGCCGGCGGCGGAGGGCAGCGCGCGCGTGGTGACGGGCGAGGAGGCGCAGCGGGCCAACGCCGCGCTCTCGCGCAAGTACGGGCTGAAGAAGCGCCTGTTCGAGCTGTTCAGCCGCGGCGGCAACCGCACCTATCTGATGATCACCAGCGCATAGCACGCGCCGTGTGGCCGGGTATAATCCCGCGCCATGCACATCGGACTGAATGCACATCTGCTTTCCGGGCAGGCGGGCTATCGCGCAGCCGGAATTCATCGCTACATCGCGGGGCTGCTGGCGCATCTGGCGGCGGCGGCCCCGGCGGGCTGGCGCTATACCGCCATGGTGGGCGCGGCCAACACCGATCACTTCCCCGGCATCGACATGCGCCGCGCGCGCCTGAACACCGAAAATCCGCTGGCGCGCATCGTCTGGGAGCAGGCAGCGCAGCCGCTGCAGCTGGGCGGCTTCGATCTGCTGCACGCCATGGCCTTCGCGGGCCCGCTGATCGCGCCGCGGCCGATGGTGGTGACGGTGTACGATCTGAGCTTCGTGCATTATCCGGAGCGCCTGCCGCGCTCGCGCCGCTGGTATCTGTCGCTGTTCGCCCGGATGACCGCCCGCCGCGCGCGCCGCGTGATGGCGATTTCGCGTGCGACGGCAGCCGACCTGACGGCGACGTGGGGCATCGCGCCAGAGCGCATCGACCTGGTGGCCCCGGGCTATGATGCGCAGGTCTTTCGCCCGCTGCCTGAGGATGTGCTGCGCGCCTTTCGCCAGAGCAAGGGGCTGCCGCCGCGCTTCTGGCTGTTCATCGGCACGCTGGAGCCGCGCAAGAACCTGACCACGCTGCTGGAAGGCTACGCGGCGCTGCCACCGGGCGAGCGCCTGCCGCTGGTGATCGCCGGGGGCAAAGGCTGGGACACCGGGCCGATCTTCGCGGCGGTCGAGCGCTGGAAGCTGGGGGAGCAGGTACGCTTTCCCGGCTATCTTTCCCACGAGGAACTGCCGTTCTGGTACAATACCGCCGAAGCATTCGTCTATCCGTCTGTGTTTGAAGGGTTTGGCCTGCCGGTGCTGGAGGCGATGGCCTGCGGCACGCCCGTGGTGGTCTCCGATGCATCGTCGCTGACCGAGATCGCGGAGGGCGCGGGCATGCTCGTGCCGCCGTATCAGGTGCAGGCCTGGACGGAAGCGCTGCGGCGGGCGGGCGGCGACGTGACCTGGCGCAGCGAGACGCGCGCGCTGGGACTGCAGCGCGCCATGCGTTATCCGTGGCAGGCGGCGGCGGCGAATGCGACGGCAAGTTATCAGCGTATTCTCGATGGATCATGACTGAGCAGGTGCATCGGCCATCTCCCCCAGAGCCAGCCTGGCTGATGCCCGTCATCGATGCCGGGCTGGCGCTGCTTGCCTTCACGCTGGCGTATGTCGTGCGCTATCAGCTCCAGATCCTGCGCCCGGTGTACGAGTTCAACTTCGCGCCGTTCGACGCCTACGTGCCGTATGGCCTGCTGTTCGCCGTGCTGGTGCTGTTCAGCCTGCGCGGGGCGGGGCTGTACAAGCCGCCGCGCACGCGCCGCTTCTCCGAAGATCTGTACGCCATCCTCAACAGCGTGGCCAGCAGCACAGTGGTGCTGATGGCGATCAGCTTCGTCTTTCAGCCGGCATTCTTCAGCCGCCTGATGCTGATCTATGCGGCGGTGGGCGCGGTGCTGCTGTTCACGCTGGCGCGCATCGTCCGGCGGGTGCTGGATGCACGGCTGCGCGCACGCGGCGTGGGCGTGCAGCGCGTGCTGGTGATCGGCGCCGGGGATACCGGGCGCGCGGTGCTGCGCACGATGATCGCGCGCAAGTCGCTCGGCTATGTGCCGGTTGGCTACCTGGATGATGATCCCAGTCGTGGCAGCGTCGATCTGGGGCGTGTGCGCGGGCTGGGCGGGACCGGGCAGCTTGACAGCGTGCTGAAGGCAGAAACCGTCGATCTGGTGGTGATCACGCTGCCGTGGTCGTATCACGATCGCATCATGCGGCTGGTGGAGACGTGCCAGAAGGCGGGCGTGGAGACCAGCGTGGTCCCGGATGTGTTTCAGCTCAATCTGCGCCAGGTGCAGGTGGAGAACGTGGATGGCATTCCGCTGCTGCGCGTGAGCGGGGCGGTGCCGTTCAAGGGCGGCAACCGGCTGCTGAAGCGCGCTTTGGATGTGGGGTTGACGGTGCTGGCCGCGCCGCTGTGGCTGCTGGTGTGCCTGGTGATCGTGATCGCCATCCGGCTGGAGGGCGCAGGCCCGATCCTCTACCGCGCGCGGCGGGTGGGCGAAGGGGGCCGCGAATTCGACATGCTCAAGTTCCGCAGCATGGTCCCGAATGCCGAGGCGCTGCATGCCGAACTGGTGAAGGCGCACGAGCTGGACCCGCGCCATCCCAAGCTGCGGGATGATCCGCGGGTGACGCGCGTCGGCGGGGTGCTGCGCCGCACCAGCCTGGACGAGCTGCCGAATCTGCTCAATGTGCTGATGGGCCAGATGAGCCTGGTCGGGCCGCGCCCGCCCACGCCCGGTGAAGTGTCGCTGTATGAGCAGTGGCACCTGCAGCGCCTGCAGGTGAAGCCGGGCATGACCGGCCTGTGGCAGGTGAGCGGACGCAGCGATGTGCCGTTTGACGAGATGTGCCTGCTGGATATCTACTACATCGAGAACTGGACGATTGGCCTGGACGCGCAGATCCTGATGATGACCATTCCGCGCGTGCTGCTGCGCTCCGGGGCCTACTAGACGCGCCGCCAGCGATGCGGTGATGCGAGGGACCGCGCGATGCTCACGATTGCCTATGACGGACAGTGCGTGATCTGCCGCAGCACGCGGCGCTTTGCGATGGCGCTGGACTGGCGCCGCCAGCTGCGCTGGGTGGATATTCATGACGCGCAGGCGGTGGCCGCGCACTACCCCGATCTGGACTTCGCGCAGGCGATGGGGCAGGTGCATGTGCGCGAGACCGCTGGCCGGGAATACACCGGCTTTTTCGGCACGCGGCGGATGATGCGCAGCCTGCCGGCGCTGCTTCCGCTGGGGCTGGCGCTGCATCTGCCCGGCATGACATGGCTGGGCCAGCGCGCGTACCGCTTCATCGCCCGCCACCGCTATCAGATCAACCGGCTGCTGGGCGCGCCCGTGTGCGAGACGGATGGCTGCCGCGTCGGTTGAGCGCGCGCGCCGGCTCTGGTACAATACTGCATAGGACAGGCCCCCATAGCTCAGTGGATAGAGCGGCGGACTCCTAAGCCGTGCGCCCGGGTTCGATTCCCGGTGGGGGTACTTTCGACAGCAGTTGCAGCCGCGTTTTCGCGTTCCCGCGCCAGATTATCTGTTGTGCAAAACCCTCAAAGCCGGCATAATATATATAGTCGGTCATTCATGGCTGATCCCGGAACAGTACGATGCGGTAACCTGCGCTGGCTGTGTGATGAACACGCTGGCGAGCGATGCAAGTGATGCCTGCCCGAACGCGTTTGCGCCGGGTGGCTGCGATCCGTAGGTGACGGTGGCTGCAGAGGATATTCATCGATGTGCAAGCAAGCGGGCAGACGGGCCCGAAGGCGCCTGATCACCTTGGGGTGAGGAACGCGCTGAAAGTGAACCGTTCAACCGCTTTGAAGGTTGCCTGCCGCTGTACTCCGCGTCACTCGACGCGCATTCTGTCGAGCGCCAGCCGCTGGCGCTGTTTCCGACGTGCTGCTCCCGGGATTATTCGCTAACCAGTCGGTCAGTGATGTGCGGGTGCGCGCGTGGGTGTGATCACCGCTCTTGAGACAGGCAAGCGCAGCAGAAAGCGCGTCAATGTTCAGATTGACGGCGCGTTCGGCTTTGCTCTGTCGCTGGATGAGGCGGCCCGCCTGCGCAAAGGCCAGGTGCTGAGCGAGCAGGAGATTGCGACGCTGCAGGCGGCGGATGCCAGCCAGCGCGCGGCGGATGTGGCGGCGCGGCTGCTGAGCCTGCGCCCGCGCAGCACCGCTGAAGTGCGTCAGCATCTGCTTCGCAAAGGCGTCACTGCTGAGACTGCGGAAGCGGCTATCGCCCGTTTGCAGGTGATGGGCTATCTGGATGACCACGCCTTCGCGCAAGCCTGGATTCAGGCGCGGGGCAGTTCCCGATCGTTGAGCGCGCGCGCACTGCGCCATGAGCTGCGGCAAAAAGGCGTCTCGCGCGACATCATCGACGAACTGCTGGCCGGGCAGGATGACCAGGAGAGCGCCGAACAGGCGGCCCGTTCGCAGCTTGCGCGCCTGCGTGGCAAGGACCGCGCCCAGGCGCGACAGCGGCTGATGGGCGTGCTTGCGCGTCGCGGTTTCAGCAGCAGCACCAGCCGCGATGCCGTGCGCCACCTGTTCGACGCGCTGGACGAGGAAGATCCGCATTTCTTCGCCAGCCGTGATGGATCGGATGATGAACCGGAGTTCGACTGAGTATCACCCTTGACTCGTGTTTCCCTGAAAGGAGGATGCGGGTGCCCCCAGTACCGGGCACATCGCGCAGGTTATGGAAATTGTCGCTGCCATCATAGGGCTGATCATCGGGGCGGCGGCTGGAATTGGTGGACTTCTCTACTACCAGAACCAGCAGGGCGCCAACCGCCGCAAGCAGGCGGAGGACCAGGCCCAGCAGGTGATCGCCAAAGCTGAAGCAGAGTCGCTGGGGATCGCCCGCGATGCCGAGGCTGATGCGAAGAAGGTCATCGACGAGGCCAACGAGAACTCGGTGCGCCGCCGCCGCGAACTGGACAAGGAAGATGAGCGCCTGCAGCGCCGCCGTGAGGACCTGGACAAGCGCTACGAGCGCCTGGAACAGCGTGAGCAGAACCTCAACAAGCGCCAGAGCCGCCTGGACAAGCAGCAAACAGACCTGACCAAGCTGGCCGAGGAGCGCGCCGCCGAGCTGCAGCGCATCGCGCAGCTGACGATGGACGAAGCCAAATCCGAGCTGATGGGTTTGGCCGAGCAGGAAGCGCGCAACGACATGGCGCGCATCATCCGCCAGGTGGAAGCGGAAGCCCGCGAGGAAGCGGACAACCGCGCCCGCGAGGTGATCGCGCTGGCGGTGCAGCGCCTCGCTTCGGAGCATGTGTCCGAGATCGCGGTCAGCGTGATTTCGCTGCCGAGCGATGAGATGAAGGGCCGCATCATTGGCCGCAACGGGCGCAACATCCGCGCCTTTGAGCTGGCGACGGGCGTGGATGTGGTGGTGGACGACACGCCTGAGGCGATCACGGTGAGCAGCTTTGACCCGGTGCGCCGCGAAGTGGCCAAGCGCGCGATGGCCAAGCTGGTGACCGATGGCCGTATTCACCCGGCGCGCATCGAGAAGCTGGTGGAAGACGCCCGCACAGAGGTCGAGACGGTCATTCGCCAGGAAGGCGAGCGCGCCGCCTACGAAACCGGCGTGGTGGGCCTGCATCCGGAGATCGTCAAGCTGCTGGGGCGGCTGAAGTTCCGCACCAGCTACGGACAGAACCAGCACGCGCATGTGATCGAGACCGCGCACATCGCCGGGATGATCGCCGCCGAGCTGGGCGCAGATGTGATGATCGCCAAGGCGGGCGGCCTGCTGCATGACCTGGGCAAGGCGGTGGACCACGAGGTGGAAGGCACGCACGCGACGATCGGCGCCGAGCTGGCGAAACGCTATGGCGTGCATCCGCGCGTGGTCAATGCCATCGCCAGCCACCACCATGAGGTAGAGCAGGAGTTCGTCGAGTCGTACATCGTCGAGGCGGCGGATGCCATCTCCGGTGCGCGCCCCGGCGCCCGGCGCGAGAGCCTGGAGTCGTACGTGCGGCGCGTGCGCACGCTTGAGGAAATCGCCAACAGCTTCGACGGCGTGGACCAGAGCTATGCGCTGCAGGCGGGCCGCGAGGTACGCATCATTGTGCGGCCAGAGCAGGTGGACGATCTTCAGGCAGTGCGCCTGTCGAAGGAGATCGCCAAGAAGATCGAAGAGACCATGCAGTATCCCGGCCAGATCAAGGTGCAGGTCATCCGCGAACGCCGGGCGGTCGAATTCGCCAAGTAGCCGGCGGGGCGCACAAGCCCGCGATGGAAATAAAAAGAGGAGCCGCTCCGCAGAGCAGCTCCTCTTTTTATTTCGGTGTCAGATGGTTTAGCTGGCAGCCAGCAGCTCGCCCGTGGCCGGGTCGACGCCGGTCTCAATCGAGCCGTCGATCAGGCCGGCCAGCAGCTCATCCATGGCGGCGGTCACTTCTTCCGGCACGGGAGCGTCGTGCGCCGGCGCAAAGCCGATGCCGTCATTCTCGACCGAGAGCACGTACATGCCGCTCTCCGGGAAGGCATCGCCATTGACCGCGGCGGCGATCATGTCGTACACGCCGTTGTCCACGCGCTTGACCGCGCTGGTGATGATGCGGTCGGCGCCGGGCGCTTCGCCTTCACCGAAGGTGGTGAAGTACTCGTCCTGGTCCACGCCGATGACGAACGCGCCTTCGCCGGCAGCATAGGCGATCGCGCCGGAGCCGGTCGGGCCGCCAGCGCCGAAGATCACATCCGCGCCTTCGCCGATGAACTGCTCAGCGGCCGCCGCGCCGCGATCCGGAGCGACGAAGCTGTCGATGTAGACGCCGAGGACCTGCACATCGGTGTCCATCTGCTCATTGACCCAGGCCACGCCCTGCTCGTAGCCGTTGCGGAACTTGACCACCGGCGGGATGTCGATGCCGTACACGCCGGCGACGGTGCCGCTCTCGGTCATCCACGCGGCCATCGCGCCGACGAGGAAGCCGGCCTGGTCTTCGCGGAACTGCAGGCCGACGTAGTTCGGCAGCGGCTCAGCGACGAACTGGTCGACGCCGATGAACAGCGTGTCCGGATTGGCTTCAGCGGCGGCGTAGGTGGCATCGGCGATCAGGAAGCCGACGGTCACGATGACATCGTAACCTTCCTGGATGCAGGTCTCGAGATTGGCCTGGTAGTCGGTCTGGGCCTGGGTCTCGATGAAGGTGGCGTCCAGACCGAGGTCCTCGGCGGCGCGCTCCATGCCTTCATAGGCGTACTGATTGAACGTGCCATCATTGACGCGGCCGACGTCAGTGACGAGGCACACGGACTCCGCACCATCCTGAGCCGCAATCGAGAGGGTGGGGACAATGAGCAGGCTGGCTGCCCCTGCGACCAACAGCACTTTCTTCAACATTCTGAAATCGCCTCCATTATGCTTCACATCCGATGGCGTTTTGCCGCATCCTGCAGCATGAAAACACTATAGCGCATTTTCGCATGCCATACCACGCACGTGCAGGCCATGCCATTTGTGAGAACTGCCCGATTTCAAAGCGTCGTACTCACAGCGCCAGCAGCGCGCGCAGGGTGAAGTGCAGCAGGTCGTATTCCGGCTGGGAAACCCACAGCCCGGCCTGCCGCAGGCCACCAGCCGCCTGGCCGCCCGCCGATGGCGAGATGACGTTGTAGATGGCGTCGAGGTCGAAGTACCACTGCGGTGGAGAGTCGGTGGCCAGCGCCTGCCAGCGCGGTTGATCCTGCAGGCGATTGTCCCCCTGGCCGGCGTGCAGCGCCGTCTCGGCGGCACTGCCCGTGCCGATCAGCAGCGCGCCCGGGGCAGCGATGGCGCTGGCGAGCGTTTCTCCCGTCACCGGGTCGGTGACGCGCAGCGCGGGCTGGCCGTCCATCTGGCTTTCCTGCACCGCATCCGTGCCCAGCACTGCTCCGGCGAGCGCCTGCACCTGCGCCAGCGCGGCCTGCGGATCGGCGCTGGCGATGATGCCGAGCATCTCGGCTTCGCTGTTGAGGACCGGGATGGGGTTGTTCGGGCGCGGCAGCAGCGCGGCAATGCCCGGCCCGTCCAGCGGGCGCAGCACATCCTGATCGATGTCCAGCCCGGCAGCCGCGCCAAGCGCCTGCAGCGCCGCGCTCACCGCCGACTCAATGTCGGCGGCGGCGGGGGCGTCCAGCACCCCGTTGGCGACGATCGGCGTGGACATGAAGGGGAATGCGCCCAGGGCCACGCCCGCGAAGTTGCTCAGCGGCGCGGCGGTGAGCAGCGCGCGGATGGTCTCCCCGGCATTGTCCGCGCGCAGGGCGACCATGGCGCTGCGCGGCAGGTAACGCAGCAGGTCCTCCGCCTCGGCGGGGGCAGCGGGCAGGCTGATCGGTTCGCGCAGCAGCACCGCAGCGTCGGCTTCCAGAGCGCGGCTGATGGGGCTGGCGGGCAGCACTGCTGCGCCAGCGGCCAGCACAGCGCCGGTGGCCAACGCGGCGTCGCGCGGGCTGCCGCCGGCTGCGGCCAGCGCCTCGCCGAACGCCCGCAGCAGCGCAGCGCCCGCCTCGCCGCTGACGAGGAAGGGCAGGGTGTTGGCGGCGGCGTCGCCCTGCACATAAGCGGTGAGCGCGGCGTCATCCGGCAGAGCGCCTGCGATGCGCGCATAGGGTGCGCTGTCGATCAGCCGCGCGGCCTCACCCCGGCCCGCGGCCAGCGCCGCTTCGACATCGGCGCGCGTGCCGAACAGGACCGCGCCCGGGGTGAAGGCGATGCTGACGCGGTCACCATCATAGATCAGCGCGTCGCCTTCCGTCGCGCGCTGCAGCATGTCCTGGCCCTGCAGCGCAGGCGCGAGGGCTGCGGCGGCTGCAAAGCCGTCGTCTGTGGGCACGATCAGCAGCGGCTGCGCGCTGTGGTAGGCGGCGTCGAGTGTGGGATAGGCGATCACAGCTTCGCCCGCCGCCCACGGCAGGATGAGCGTGGTGAAGCTGGCGGACTCAAGATCGAGGAAGTCCAGCGGGAAATAGGCATTCAGGCTGGTCGATGCGCTGATGCTGAGGCGCGTGGGCTGGACCACACTGGCGACGAAGCCCGCGACGTTCAGACTGTCGAGCGTTTCGGCTGGCGCACCGAGCGGCAGCGCCAGAAAGCCGGCAGCGTCCGCCGGGATCCACGGTCGCCCGCTGGGGGCGGGGGCGTCCTCGGCGCTGACGGCGCCCACCATCAGCAGCGCCAGCACAGCGGCGCACACGCGCACAATCATACGGGTCATCGGCGGAGTCCTCTCATACAACGCCGGTAGTGTACCCGCGCGTTTTTCGGATGAGCAAATGCTGAAGCCGGCTATAGCCCGATATCACGCCGGTCGTAGCGCCAGACGGCCGCCCCGAGCATGACAGCGCCTGCCAGCAGCAGCACACTGATGTTGCCCCAGTTCAGTCCGTGCTGCATCACGCCGGTTGCGTCGTAGTAGGTCATGAACGACAGCCAGCGCAGGCTGTCCAGGATCGTCCCCGGCGAGGCCAGCGCGAAAGTGGTGAGAAAGTAGCTGGCGACGATGAAGATCGCGCTGACTGCCATCGCTGTGCCCCGGCGGCGAAAGATCGTGCCTGCCATGATGGTGAACGCCAGAAGCGCGAGCATACCGGGCAGGATATTGAGCGTTGCCAGCACCAGCGGGCCGACGTCCCACGCGATGCCAGGCGTGAGCACGATGCCCAGCAGCAGCCCGGCCACAGTAAGCGCCACCACCAGCCCACACAGCAGCGCATAGGCAATCGTCTTCGCGAGGATGAGCTGTGTGCGGGGCACGGGCAGGCTGAGAATGACATCCATCACGCCGGCTTCCTCTTCGTTGGCAGTCACGTTCAGCCCGCCGACCACGCTGTATATCGCATAGACCACGATGACGTATCCGTAGAACTGCAGCGCGAGGTAGCCCGAGGGCGTGGCGATGAAGGTGATGTCGCTTGTGCCGCCGAAGGCTTCCAGGAGAAACGGAGGCAGCGAGTTGAGCAGGAGCGCGGTCTGCTCCAGCAGGCTGGCATCCTGCAGGATGATGATCTGCAGGAACAGCAGGCCGGCCATTCCCAGTCCCCACCAGATCGCAGTGCGCAGCCCGCGACGCAGGGTGTTGTTGAAGATTGACCCGGCCATGCTAGCCCTCCTGCGGGCCGCGCGTACGCCCGCCATTGACGCGATCGCCGTAGTAGGCCATGAAGATGTCTTCCAGCGAAGGCTCGTTCACCTGAATGCTGCGCACGTACAGCGGCGCGAGCGCCTTCAGCAGCGGGTCGAAGTCGCCCGTCACCCGCGCGTGGAGGGTCGGGCCGTTCGCATAAATCTCGCTCACGCCGGCCACGCCAGCCAGCATGCCCGCCGGCGCCGGATCGCGCAGGGTGATCGTCACCTGGTGGAAGCTGGCATGCGACAGATCGGCGATGGCCTGCACTGCCAGCAGCCGGCCATCGCGCAGGATGCCCACGTGGTCGCAGATCGCCTGCACCTCGTTGAGCATGTGCGAGGAGAGGAAGACGGTCTGCCCGGCGGCGCGCGCCTCGCGCATCATGGCGATGAAATCCTGCTGCAGCAGCGGATCGAGGCCGCCGGTCGGCTCGTCGAGGATGAGCAGTTCGGGCTGGTGCATCAGCGCCAGGATCAGGCCGAGCTTGCGCCGGTTGCCGCTGGAATACGAGCGCACGCGCTTGCTCGGGTCAAAGCTGAGGCGCTCGACGAGCGTGTCGGTGAAGCGCATGTCCTTCAGGCCGCGCACCTGGGCAAAGTAGCGCATCACCTGCGCGCCGGTCTGGCCGGGCCACAGGCTGAGATCGCCCGGCAGATAGCCAACGCGGCGGCGGATGGCGGCGCTGTCCCGGCGCGAGTCCAGGCCGAACAGGCGCACGCTGCCAATGTCCGGGCGGATGAGATCCAGCAGCAGCTTGATGGTGGTGGTCTTGCCCGCGCCGTTGGGGCCAAGATAGCCGAAGATCTCGCCCTGCTGCACCGCCAGATCGAGGTTCTGCAGGGCGAATCGCGTCTTGCCGCCCCGGTAGGTCTTGCCGAGCTTCTCCGTGAGCACAACTGGCGTCATGAGCATCATCCCTGTGTGCGCTGCTGCCAACTGCTCCACAACAAGCATACTCCCATTTGGCCGCCCGGGGGCTGCGTTCCTGCCGCAGTGGGGACCGGCATTCCCCGGGAAGATGCCTCATGCGCGGTTGCAGCGCGCGGGTGCGTCCATTACACTTTCTCACATCGAGGGTAGTTATGTAGTGGTATGGAGGAAGTGGTTCATGACCCAGCCGATTGAAGCGCGTGGCTACGCGCATCCCGAAGTCCTGGTCTCGACCGAATGGGTGGCCGGTCATCTGAATGATCCGCAGGTGCGCATTGTCGAGTCGAACGAGGACCCGCTGCTGTACCCCAGCGGCCATATCCCTGGCGCGGTGCAGGTGGACTGGACGCGCGATCTCAACGATCCGCTGCGCCGCGATTACCTGCACAAGGCCGGCTTTGAGGCGCTGATGGCGCGCATCGGCGTGACGCAGGACACGACCGTGGTGTTCTACGGCGACAAGAACAACTGGTGGGCGTGCTATGCCTACTGGGTGTTTCAGCTGTTCGGCCACACCCGTGCGCGCATCATGGATGGCGGGCGCGCCAAGTGGGACCGCGAGGGCCGGCCGCTCACCCGCGACGTGGTGGCGTATACGCCGACGGAGTACCGCGCTCCGGAGCGCGACGACCGCTCCATCCGCGCTTTCCGCGACGAGGTGTTGCGCCATGTGGAGGCGGGCAAGCAGATGGTCGATGTGCGCAGCCCGGCAGAGTACACCGGCGAGAAGCTGCACATGCCGGAGTACCCGCAGGAAGGCGCGCTGCGCGGCGGCCACATCCCCGGCGCGAAGAACGTGCCCTGGGCACGTGCGGTCAACCCCGAGGACGGCACCTTCCGCAGCGCTGACGAGCTTCGGCAGATCTACGTGCAGGAACAGGGGCTGGACCCGAAGGCCGAGCTGATCGCTTACTGCCGCATCGGCGAGCGCAGCAGCCACACGTGGTTTGTGCTGCGCAACCTGCTCGGCTTCGCGGATGTGCGCAACTACGACGGAAGCTGGACCGAGTGGGGCAACCTGGTCGGCGTGCCGATCGAGAAGTAGCGATGAGCGGGCTTCCGGACAAACTGGCCGCGATCGTCGCGGACCTGGAGAGCGTGACCGACCGCAACGAACGGGCGGAGCTGCTGATCGAATTTGCCGATCGCTTCGATGCGGTGCGCGTGCCCGCGCAGATCGCGCACAAGCCGTACGACGAGGCGCACCGTGTGCCCGCCTGCGAGAGCGACGCATTCGTGTGGGTGCAGGATCAGCCGGACGGCACGCTGCGCTGCTATTTCGATGTGCTCAACCCGCAGGGCCTGTCTGCGATGGCGATGGCGGTGATCCTGGGCGAGACGCTGAACGGCCTGCCGCCGGCGCAGATCGCTCAGGTGCACAGCGACATTGTGCTGCGGCTGTTCGGGCGCGAGCTTTCGATGGGCAAGGGTGCCGGGCTGATGGGCATCGTCAGCATGGTGCAGGCCGAGGCCCGCCGCCGGCTGGCCCGCGCATGAATGCGATCGTCCGCCGCCCGGCGCTGCTGGTGCTGGCGCTGTTTGTGCTCACCCGCGTCGTGCTGCTGGGCGCGGGTGTGCTGTTTCAGAGCGTGCTGACGCCGGTCGAGGGGCCGGAGTACAAGCACCTGATCGACGGCGGGCCGGCGCTCGATATGTGGTATCGCTGGGATGCCGGCTTCTACGCCACCATCGCCACGGAAGGCTACGACTGGGTCAATGACCGCGCCCCGGCGGCGGACATGGCTTTTCTGCCCGTGTTCCCGGCGCTGACGCGGCTGGCCAGCGGCATGGGCGAGGCAGGCTGTTTGTGGTCTCCCTATCTGAGCACATGCGCGACGATCGGCGGGCTGCTGGTGTCCAATCTGGCGCTGCTGGGCGCGGCGCTGCTGCTGCTCGACATGGGCCGGCGGCGCTTCGGGGAGCGCACGGGGCTGTGGGCGGCGTGCCTGCTGCTGATCGCGCCAAACGCGGTGTTTTTGAGCGGGGTGTACACCGAGGCGGTGTTCCTGTTGCTGGCGCTGCTGGTATTCTGGCTGCTGGAGCGCGGGCGTTTCTGGCTGGCGCTGGCGGCGGCCTGCGCGGCTGCCCTGACGCGCACGGTGGGCGTGGCGCTCGTGCCCGCGCTGCTGCTGGCGGCCTGGGCCGATGACGTGCCGGTGCCCCGGCGCTGGCTGCGCATGGGGGCGGCGCTGCTGCCGGGCGCGGCCTTCGCCGCCTGGGTGTTCGGCAGCGGGCTGTTCGTGGGCGATCCGCTGGCGTACTTCAGCGCTTACGACGGCATCTGGGGACGCTCGTCTTCGCTGCTGGATGTGGTGCGCGTGTACACGAGCGAGCCCGTGGCGCTGTTCGGCTGGTATCCCTCGTGGCTGGACCTGGGCGCGGCCCTGGGTTATCTGGCGCTGGCGCTGTGGGTGCTGCTGGGCTGGAAGCAGCGCACGTGGGGGCTGTTTGCGCTGTTCGCAGTGCTCATCCCGATCGCGTCTGGCTCGCTGGTGGGGATGCCGCGTTTTGGTGCGGTGATCTTTCCGTTCTATCTGGCACTGGCGTGGTGGATCGAGCGGCCGTGGCGGGCGTGGAAGCTGGCAGCGGTGGCGCTGCCTTCGCTGGCGCTGGCGCTGCTTTTCCTGTCCCGCTTCGTGACGTGGCGCTGGATCGCCTGACGGGCGGCGCTTACAGCTCGCTGCAATCCCACATGAAGCCGCAGCGTTCGCAGCGCACCTTGCACGCGCGGCGGACGGTGGGCGCGCCGCAGCCGGGGCAGGCCGTGGAGAGCGTGTAGTTGGGCAGGGGAGCCAGCGGCGGGCGCGCGGGTGCCTGTTCGGGCGCGACGGGCGGCGCAGCAGGCTGTGGCGGGGCAGAGCGTTTCATGCAGAGCGCTCGCAGGTGCACATGCGGACGGGATACGCGCACTATAGCGCCTGGGCGGGGGCGCTGTCAACGCGCCTGCGTAGTGGTATTCCCGCCCGCAGAAAACTGACCCTCGCGCCGGGGCAGATGGCCTGCTATACTGCTCAGGCAGTGTGGAACAGAGAGGCAATTGTGCCTCCTCCGCATCGGCGCAGTGGTTAGGCGCCAGATAGACCCCCTCATCAGAGCAATCCGCTTCCTCGATACCGAGCCTGATTGTTTTGTGCAGAATGCGTTTCCTACCTCCTGAACGATGGATGTAGTGCGTATAACGGCTATAGCAGACCAAAGTTCACAGGAGCAGCCAACAATGGCTAATCGTGCATCGGGTACCGTGAAGTGGTTTAATGCGGAAAAGGGCTTCGGCTTCATCGCCCAGCAGGGCGGGGACGACCTGTTCGTGCATTACACCGAGATCATGAGCACCGGCTTCCGCTCGCTCGAAGAAGGCGCCAAGGTGGAATTCGAAATCACCCAGGGCAAGAAGGGCAAGCAGGCAAGCAAGGTCAGCCTCGTTCGCTAAGCGAACGCGCCTGATCTGCACAAAAGCCGCCTCAGACCGAGGCGGTTTTTGATTCCTGCGCCAGCCAGCCCGATCCCGGAAAACAAAGCGGCCCACTCATTGAGCGGGCCGCTTCCGGCTGAGGCGACGACCAGATTCGAACTGGTGATCAGGCTTTTGCAGAGCCTTGCCTTACCTCTTGGCCACGTCGCCGGATTGAAGGCATTATACGTGAGCGCCTGTGCCCTGACAAGACCTTGCGCCTGTGCGCGAAAGCGGCCACAATACCGAATTATGAACGATGACTTCCGGCCACCGGCCGACCCCGAAGATCCTTCCGCCCAGCCGGATCCCGTGCCGGCGGATGCGCCTGCAGAGCCCGCGCAGTCCGATGCGCCCGGCCTGGAGGCGTTTGCCGCGGAGACGCAGGCGTTGTTCGAGTCGGACTTTGACCCGGAAGCAGCGCTGGACGCCATCATCAGCGGGCAGGCGGCGGCGCAGCTTGCCGCACTGGAGACCGCTGAGCCTGAGGAAGAAGCGCCGGTTGTGCGCCGGGCGCTGCCGCCGGTGTACGAGCCGGTGGCATATACGCCGGCGCTGGCCATGCCGGGCGGCGAGTCGCTGCGGCGCGGGTCGCCAGGGGCGCTGGCTGCCGGGCTGGTGCTGATCGCGCTGGGCGGCGGGCTGACGGCTGCGCTGTCGCTGGGGCAGCCGCTGGACCCGCTGCTCCTGACGGTGGCGGGCCTGGGCGGGCTGGCGCTGGTGCTGCTGGCGCACTGGCTGGGCAGCGGGCGCTGGGCGCGCGGCGTGCTGTTCGTGGCGCTGGCGCTGCTGCTGCCGGGCGCGCTGGTGGCGGCCACGATCCTCGTACCCGGTTTTGCGCTCACCTCGACGTGGCCGCTGCTGCTGAGCGCGCTGGGCGTCGCTTGTCTGCTGACGGCGGCGCTGGGCCGCCCGCGCAGCGCCTCGATCGCTCTGCTGGGCGCGGCGCTGATCGTCGCCGGAGCGGTGGGCACGCTGTTCACCTTCGGCTTTCTGCCCGCCGCATGGCTGGAGCCGGGCCGCACCCTCGCCCCCGCGCTGCTGATCGTGTTCGCCATCCTCTGGGCGCTGCCGCTGGTCATCCGCCGCCGGACGTAATCGTGCATCTCGCGATTGACGCCAGCCGGACCACCAATGCCCACCCCACCGGGACCGAACGGTACGCGCTCGAAATGATCCGCGCGCTCATTCCACTCATCAATGGGCGGCTGACGCTGTACTTTCGCGATGTGCCGCCGCGTGGGCTGTTCCCCGACAGTGCTGAATGCAGGGTGCTGCACATGCCGCGCCTGTGGACGCACACGCGGCTGGCGCTGCAGGTGGCTCTCGACCGCCCGGACGTGCTGTGGGTGCCCGCGCATACCCTGCCATTCGCCTTTCCGGGCCGCGCCGCCGTGACCGTGCATGACCTGGGCTATCTGCACTTCCCGGATGCGCATCCGCCGCGCCAGCGCGCCTACCTCGACTGGACCACGCGCAGCAGCGCCCGCCGCGCGGCGATCGTGCTGGCGGACAGCAGGGCGACGGCGACAGACCTGACTCGCGCCTATCGCATCCCCCCGGAGCGCATCCGCGTGGTGTACCCGGGCGTGAACGTGCCGCCGGTGCAGGATGTCCCGGCTGTCGCGCGGAAGCTGGGCCTGCCGGAGCGCTACTTCCTGTTTCTGGGCACGCTGCAGCCGCGCAAGAATATCGCCCGGTTGGTGCAGGCCTATCAGCGCTGGCAGGCGGAGCATCCCGGCGATCCGGCGGCGCTGGTGCTGGCGGGCCGGCGCGGCTGGCTGTATGACCCGGCCTGGACGGCGAATGTGCCCGGCGTGATAGAGCCTGGCTACGTTGCGGATGAGGACCGGGGCGCGCTGTACGCGGGGGCGCTTGCGCTGGTCTTCCCGTCGCTGTACGAGGGATTCGGCTTTCCTGTGCTGGAAGCGATGGGCTGCGAGACGCCCGTCATCGCCAGCGCGACGTCCAGCCTGCCGGAGCTGGCGGGCGATGCGGCGCTGCTGGTCAACCCGCTGGATGTCGAAGAGATCGCCTCGGCCATGGGCCGCCTGAGCGACCGGCCGGGGGAGCACGACCGGTTGGTACGCGCTGGCCTGCGTCAGGTGGAGAAGTTCACCTGGGCTGCGGCTGCCGAGGCTGCATGGGCGGCGCTGCAGGAGGCGGCGAGTTGAGTGTACAACGCATCCTGATCGTGCAGCTTGGAGATCTGGGCGATATGCTGCTCTCCACGCCGGCGCTGGCGGCGCTTCGCGAGGCGCTGCCGGGTGCGCGGCTGGACGTGCTGGCGGCTCCACACAACGAAGCGCTGCTGCGCGGCAGCGGGCTGGCTGATCGGTTGATCCCGCTGTCGCGGCGCGCGAGCCTGCGGCGCCCGGGCGGGCTGCTGGCGCTGGTGCGTGCGCTGCGCGCCGAACGATACGACGTCGTGCTGTATCTGCATCATTTCACCACGCGGGCAGGCGCGCTGAAGTACGCGGCCATCGCCTGGGCGACCGGCGCTCCGGTCCGGCTGGGGCTGGAGAATGGACACGGCTTCTTTCTGACCGAGCGGCTGCCGGACGAGGGCTTCGGCGCGCGGCACCAGGCGGAGTACTGGCTGGCGCTGACTGCCCGGCTTGGTGCAGACCCCCGCCCACGACCGATGCAGATCGCCATCGCGGCTGAGGACCGCGCCTGGGCGCAGCAGCAGCTGGCGGCGCTGCCGTCTGGCCCGCGCGTGGTGCTGCACCCCGGCAGCGGGGGCGACAGCCTGGCGCGGCGCTGGCCGGCGCAGGCGTTCGCCGATGCGGCAGCACTGCTGACGGCGCAGGGCGCGCAGCTGGTGTTGGTGGGCGGCCCGAATGATGACCTCGACGCGGTGCGCGCCGTCGCACAGGTTCCGCTGCTCGATCTGGGCGGGCAGACCACGCTTGGCCGGCTGGCGGCGGTGCTGGCGCAGGCCGACGCTTTCCTGGGCGCGGACAGCGGCGTGATGCACCTGGCGTGCGCGGTGCAAACGCCGACCGCCGCGATCTTCGGGCCGAGCAATGCGCGCGCCTGGGGGCCGTGGACGCCGCAGTCCCCGGCGCTGATCGTGCGGCGCGCGCCTGCATGCTCGCCGTGCAGCTATATTCGCCATACGACCGGCCAGCGCGAGGGCTGCCCGGCGCGCACGTGCATGCATCTGGTCACGCCGGCGCGGGCTGCCGCGGCTGTGCAGTCGCTGCTGGCGGGTGCGGTGCTGCCGGGCGTTCCGGAAAGCACGCCACCTGGTGAAGGCGGGGTGGATGGCGTCGCGCACGTGACCGTGCTCGGGATGCCGGTGAGCGCGATCACCTACGCGCGGCTGCTGACGCTGATCGGGCGCTGGATACAGGAAGCACCGCATGGTCTGCGCCACATCTGCACGATCAACCCGGAGATGGTGATGATCGCCCGGCGCGATGTCAACTTCGCCAACATCCTGCAGCGCGCGGCGGTGACCGTCCCGGATGGCGTTGGGCTGCTGTGGGCGGCTCGGCGGCTGGGGAAGCCGCTGCCGGAGCGTGTGACTGGCTCGGACGGCGTGCCGCTGATCGCGGAGCGGGCTGCCCGCCATGGCTGGCGCCTGTTCCTGCTGGGCGCAGCCCCCGGCGTGGCGGATCGCGCCGCCGAGGTGCTGTGTGCGCGTTATCCCGGGCTTCGCATCGCCGGGGTGTACAGCGGCAGCCCGAAGCCGGAAGAGGAGGCCGAAATCGCCGAGCGCGTCAATCAGAGCGGCGCGGATGTGCTGTTCGTCGCCTTCGGCGCGCCGGAGCAGGACAAGTGGATTGCGCGCAACGCGCCGCGCCTGAATGTGACGATGGCGATGGGTGTGGGCGGCACGTTCGACTTCATCGCCGGGGTGGTGCCGCGCGCGCCGCAGTGGATGCGCCGTGCAGGGCTGGAATGGCTGTACCGGCTGATCCGCCAGCCCTGGCGGCTGCGCAGGATGCTGCGCCTGCCGCGCTTCGCGGCGCTGGTGATGCTGCACGGCGCAAAGGGAGCGGGCTGATGACGATGCTGGCCGGGCTGGTTGAGCACTTTCGCCGCCTGCGGGTGGTGGTGGTGGGCGATGTCATCCTTGACGAGTACCTGATCGGGCGCGCGGTGCGCCTCAGCCGTGAAGCGCCCGTGCCCGTGCTGGAGTTTGAGCAGCGCCAGCTCATCCCCGGCGGCGCGGCCAACCCGGCGGTCAACACCGCGGCGCTGGGCGCGCAGACCACGCAGGTCGGGCTGATCGGCGCGGATGCCGAGGGCGAGGCGCTGGAGGAGGCGCTGCGCGGGCGCGGCGTCACGCCCCGGCTGATCGTCGATGGCGGGCGCGGCACGACGGTCAAGACGCGGGTGCTGGCGCATATGGGCCTGCGTTTTCCGCAGCAGGTGGCGCGGCTGGACCGGCTGTCTCGCGCGCCGCTGGACGACGCGAGCAGCGCGGCGGTGGGGGCGGCGCTGGAGCAGGCAGGGCGTGGCGCGGATGTCGTGCTGTATTCCGACTATCAGCTCGGGCTGATCACGCCGGCGCTGGCTGCGCTGCCGTTCACCGGGCTGCGTGTGGCAGACTCGCAGGGCAGCTTCGAGAAGTACAGCGGCTTTGACGCGGTGAAGTGCAACGCAGATGAAGCCTCGGCCTGGCTGGGAGTGCGGCTGGAGGGCGATGCTGCGTTCGCCGGCGCGGCGCAGGCGCTGTTCGCGCAACTGAAGCTGCGGCGGTGCATGGTGATCACGCGCGGGGCGGATGGCGCGACGGTCGCCGATGCCGGGGGCGCGGCGCACTGCCCGGCCCCGGCCACCAGCGAAGTGTACGATACCGTGGGCGCGGGCGATACCGCCGTGGCGGTGCTGGCGCTGGCGCTGGCCGCGGGCGCGGTGCCCGCCGATGCCGTGCGTATGGCGAACGCGGCCAGCGGACTGGTGGTGCGCCGGGTGGGCAACTATGCACCCAGCGTGGATGAGCTCAGCGCGGCGCTGGCCGCTGCAGAATCCGATAGGCGTTGACCGCGCCCGAAAAGCCGTCTGCGCGGTAGGCGCGCAGCATGTTCAGCCCGGTCGCCGCGCACAGCGCCTCGATCTCCGCATCGTCGGCATGGTGGCAGTAGCGCAGCGCATGCGTCCCTGCGCGCCAGTCCAGCAGCGCGTCTCCCGGCTCAGGCGTCATGTCTGCGGGGAAGGGGACCATGCGCTGGCGGAAGCGCTCGTACTCGCCGAAGCGCCAGCAGGCGAAGCACAGCAGGCCTCCGGGCGCGACGCAGGCCGCCGCCCGCTCCATGAGCGCGAGGCGCCGCTGCAGGCCGGGGATGTGATGCAGCAGGCCGAACAGCGCGACCAGGCCGAAGGTGCGGCTGGGCAGCGGGGCGCTGAGCACATCGGCCTGCTGCAGCGTGAGCGACAGGCCGGGCAGGCTGGCGCAGCGTTCGCGCGCATGGGCCAGCAGGCCAGCATCCGAGTCGATGCCGTGGAAAGTCAGCTCGCCACCCAGCGCGGGATGCAGAAAGCGCGCCAGTCGGCCGTTGCCGCAGCCGATATCGAGCACGCTCAGCGGCGGGTGCAGCAGGGGCAGCAGGCCGGACCAGCCCGGCCACGGCTGACCGCGCGTGGCATCGAAGGCCTCGCCGGCGCTGCGGTAGAATGCCTGATTGAGCGCGTTCAGACGCGCCGCTGTTTCATCGTCCATCCGGGAGCCGGGCATGATGCAGTTCGCCATCAACTATTCACCGCAGGCCGCCGCGCTGCTGCAGCGTGGAGAGATTGTAATCGACCGCTTCAAGTGCCCCAACTGGGACTGGCTGATCGCAGAGGCGCGCCAGTTCCTGCAGGTGTACGTGCACTTCGATCTGATCGCCGGCAACGGCTCGGTGCGGCAGTGCGACTGGGCGGCGGTGGAACGCCAGCTTGCGCAGACCGGGACGCATTACGTCAATTTGCACCCGGACGTGCGCCTGCGCGATTTCGGCTTCAGCGCACAGCCGGAGCGCCGTGCGGAGATCGAGCGCGTGGCCGAGCAGGTGCTGGCAGACCTCGCCTGGGTGTCTGCGCGGGTGGGCGCGGAGCGCGTGCTGCTGGAGAATCTGCCGTTTCGCGAGAACGCGCGCAACCCTGCCGCCAGTATGGTGCGCGCGCTGAGCGACCCGGCAGAGCTGAGTCGCATCATCAGCGCGGCGCGGGTGGGCCTGCTGCTCGACCTGTCGCACGCGGCCCTCAGCGCGCCAGCGTTTGGGCTGAGTGAGGACGCCTACATCGATGCGCTGCCGCTGGCACGGGTGGGCGAGGTGCATGTCACCGGCATCGGCCTGGTGGAGGGCGAACGGCGCGATCACCTGCCGATGACTGCGCCGGACTGGACGCGCTTCGCGGGCTTCATCCAGCGCCTGCGCGCCGGGGCGATGGGGCGCCCAGCGATCGTCGCCTTCGAGTACGGCGGTGTGGGCGAGAAGTTCGCCTGGCGCAGCGACTCAGAAGTCATCCGCCGGGATGGGCAAAAGTTGTATTACGGAGTTCACAGCGCGCTATAATCCAAAAATCGTATATTGGGCGGGTGTCAGCGTGCGGTTGCGCGCGCCCCGCCGCACAGTTGATGGGGACGCTCTCATGCGAAGCCTGTGGCAGGACCGGGGTGGGCGCATCTTCTTGCTGGTGTGGTTCGGGCAGCTCATCTCACTGGTGGGCTCGCAGCTCACGTCGTTCGGCCTGGGCGTGTGGGTGTATCAGCAGACGGGCTCAGTCACCGACTTTGCGCTGATCCTGGTGGCGGCGGTGCTGCCGACGATCGTGCTTTCTCCTTTCGCCGGGGCGGTGGCGGACCGATACGACCGCCGCCGGGTGATGATCGTGGCCGACAGCGCGGCGGCGCTCTCCACGCTGAGCGTGGCGCTGCTGTACAGCACGGGCAGCCTGCAGATCTGGCATATCTATCTGGCAGCGCTGGTGAACTCGAGCGCAACCGCCTTTCAGATGCCGGCTTACAGCGCGTCGATTTCGCTGCTGGTGCCCAGCGAGCAGTACGGGCGTGCCGCCGGCCTGGGCAGCCTGTCCGAGTCGCTTTCGCTGATCTTCGGCCCGCTGCTGGCGGGGGCGCTGATCGGGGTGATCGGCCTGAGCGGAATCATCGCGCTGGACGTGCTGACGTTTGTCTTTGCGGTGACGGTGGTGCTGCTGGTGCGCTTCCCCGCCGTGCCGCGCGCGGAGGGCGCTTCGGGAGAGGCCCCACCCTCGTTCTGGAGTGAGGTGCTGGCGGGCTGGAAGTACCTGACCAGCAACCGGCCGCTGCTGCTGCTCATCCTCTTCTTCGCCGCCAGCAATCTGGCCGGCGCGCTGGTCTCTGTGCTGCTGACGCCGCTGGTGCTTTCATATGCCAGCCCGATTGAGCTCGGCATCGTCAATGGCGCGTTCGGGCTGGGCATGCTGATCGGCAGCGTGCTGATGGTGACGTGGGGCGGGCCGACCCGCCGCGTTCGGGCGATGCTGCTGCTGTCGCTGGTCAACGGAGTCGTCTTCATGCTGATCGGCGGGCTGCCCAGTGTGCCGGTGGCCGCGCTGGCGATCACGCTGTCGATGATCGGCGTGCCGATCCTCAACGGCGCGTTCAGCGTGCTGATCCGCATGAAAGTGCCGCCGGAACTGCAGGGGCGGGTGTTCTCGGCGATCATGATGCTGGCGATGAGCGCGGTGCCAGTCGCCAGCCTGCTGGCAGGGCCGCTGGCGGACCGCGTGTTTGAGCCGCTGATGGCGGCAGGCGGAGGCCTGGCAGGCAGCCTCGGCGGGCTGATCGGCGTGGGCGATGGGCGCGGGATCGGCCTGATGCTGATCCTGAACGGCCTGTTCCTGATCGCGGTGACGGGCATCGCTGCGCTGACGCCGACGCTGCGGCAGGTGGAGCACCTGCTGCCGGATTACGAGATGCCCGACGCGCCGCCTGAGGCTGCCGAGCCAGCGATGGAGCCCGGGGCAGCCGCCTGACGCAGCGCGGCTACTTGTCCCGCGTGAGCGCGAAGCCGCTCATGAACTGCTTCTGCAGCAGCACGAACACGATCATCGGCGGCAGGCTGGCGACGACCGCGCCCAGCATGAGTGGGCCGAAGCTCGTGCCGATATCCCCGCCCAGCAGCGAGCGCAGCCCGACCTGCACCATCTGCCGGTCCGGGCCCTGCATGATCAGCACCGGCCACAGATACATATTCCACACGTAGACGAACTGGATCACGGCCAGCGCGCCGATGGTATTCCAGCTCATCGGAACCAGCACGCGGAACAGGAACTGCAGCGGCGTGGCCCCGTCCAGCTGCGCCGCCTCGGAATACTCCGCAGGGATGTTGGCGAAGTGCTGGCGAAAGAGAAACGCGCCCGTGGCGCTGGCGATGAAGGGCACGATCAGCGCCGCGAAGGTGTTGCCCCAGCCGAGCGCGTTGACGAAACGGAAGAGCGCGATCACCAGGATCTCGGTGGGCATCATCAGCGTGATGAGCACAAAGAAGAACAGCAGCCACTTGCCCGGAAAGCGGAAGTAGATGAAGGCCAGCCCGGCCAGCAGCGAGAGCACGGTCTTGCCGATGGTGACGGCGACTGCCACGAACACGCTGTTGACCATGTAGCCGGCCAGCCGGTTCTGGTTCATCACCACATTCCAGTTGTCGCTGAAGGACATGCCGGGCACGAACTGGTAGTTGTAGACCTGCGTGTTGGTCTGCGTGCTGACGATGATGGCGTAGAACAGCGGAAAGCCGATGATGGCGCACGTGACGATCAGGAAGAGGTGCGCCCACCACCGCCTGGGGAGGAGCGAGGGGCGGTCGGTGCGGGCGGCCTGCGCTGCGGCGGTATGGGAAAGTTCGCGTGTGGCCATGAGTCTCAGGCTCCGTAGGTGACGCGCCGGGCGGTGGTGCGGAACTGCAGCACGGTGAAGCCGATCACCAGCACGAACAGCACGATCGACTGCGCGGCGGCCTTGCCGAGATCGCGATTGGTGAAGGCGATGTCGTAGATGCGGTACATCAGCGTGGTGGTGCTGCCCAGCGGGCCGCCCGAGGTGAGGGCGTCAATCGTGCCGAACGTCTCGAAGACGGCGTAGGTGACGTTGGTGATGAGCAGGAAGAAGGTGATCGGCGAGAGCATCGGGAAGGTGATGCTCCAGAAGCGCCGCCAGGCGGTCGCCCCGTCAATCGAAGCGGCTTCCAGCAGATCTGCCGGCACATTCTGCAGGCCGGCGATGTAGAAAAGGATGTTGAAGCCGAGGCTTTTCCACACGCTGGCGAGGATCACTGCCCACGGCGCAAACGCCGGGTTGTTGAGCCAGGGGACGGATACCCCGAAGATCATCGAGAAGAAGTGATTGAAGATGCCCGCCAGCGGATTGAAGATGAGCAGAAAGATCACGCCGGCCACGACAGGCGAGACCGCATATGGCCACACCAGCAGCGTGCGGTAGATGCGCGCGCCGCGGATGGGCAGGTAGGCGACCAGCGCGATCATCAGCGCCAGCGCCATGCTGATCACCACGACAGCGGCGGAGATGAGCACGGTGACGCCCAGCGCCTGGGCATACCGCGGATCGCCGGCCAGCGCAGTGAAGTTGTCTGCGCACACGAAGGCGGTGCGGGGGATGCCGAGCTTGACGAGCTGTGTGGACAGCCGGAAGGTGTCCAGCGACGGGTAGTACAGGAAGAGCAGCAGGATGGCGATGGTGGGGCCCAGAAACAGGTAGCCCAGCCAGCCGCGCCGGAACGCGCCCGGCGACTGCTCTGTGGCGAACAGCGGCCGCCGCGCGAAGGCAGCGCGCAGCACCCAGCGGCACAGCAGCACCGCCGCGCTGATGCCGGTGAGGATGAGCGCGATGCCGAAGATGACATCGACCGGCTCGCGAGAAGGCTCAAAGGTGCAGAAGTTGAGGGGCAGCATGAAAAGCAGCCCCCCGGCCACGCCCGCGCCAGCGCCCGTCAGCGCGATGAGCGGCAGGGCGCGGCGAGTCGAGCGCATGAGCAGCGCCAGCAGCCCGGCGCCGGCCAGCGCAGAGAGCAGCACGATCACGAGCGGCGTGTTGGTGTCCATACATCCTCCGTGGCGTGGGGCGGGGCCGCGGCTGGCGGCCTGCGCCGGAAAACAAGCAGGGGCGACGATGGTCACCCCTGCCTGATGCTGTGAGTCAATTGCTGCGCGTTACTCCGCGTTCAGCAGGTTGTACTCCTCGATCGAGGTGTTGGCCTGCGCCGCCGCTTCCGCCAGCACCGTCGCCGGGTCGGCATCGGTCAGCAGCACGGTGTCGATGGCCTGGGTGACGATGGTGCGGATGGCCGGGAACGTGCCCAGCAGCGCGCCGCTGGTGGCCGGGGTGACAGTGCTCTCATTGAGCTGCGAGAAGGCGACGGTCTGGTTGGGGTTCTCGTCGAACCAACCTTCGCTCTGCAGCAGTTCCACCGAGCTCTTGCGCAGCGGGATGTAGCCGGTCGCCTGGTGCCATTCCGCGGCATTCTCGGTGTTGGTGAACCACGCCAGGAAGGTGAGCGCGCCATCTTCCGCTTCGGTCGAGAGCTGGTTGGTCAGCCACAGGCTGGCGCCGCCGATCAGGTTGCCGGTCCAGCCGGTCGCGTCGTTGTAGGGCAGGTAGGAAGCGCGCACTTCGAAGCCGTTGTCCACGCCAATCTGGGTGTAGTAAGTGGTGTCCGAGCTGCTGTAGACGGCCATGGCGACCTGCTGCGCGGCGAAGGCCTGGTCGACCGTGCCCCACGAGTCGCCGCCCTGCGCGCCGCTGTAGTACAGATAGCCCTTGCTGTGCTGATCCTTGAGGAAGTTCAGGATCGCCACGCCGGCATCGCTGCTGAACAGCACTTCGGTGGCGGGTTCATCGCGGCCATTGCCGTTGTTGGCGTACACAGCATCCTGCTGGGCCAGCCACTGCTCGAAGAACCAGCCGTGATTCGGCCACGTCCAGCAGTACTCCGGCGCGTTGTCCAGCGCCATGATGGCGGCGCAGGCCGCGTCGATTTCCGCCCACGTGGCGGGGATGCTCTCCAGACCAGCGGCATCGAGGAAGCTCATGTTGGAGAACATGATCGACGACGAAGCGTTCCATGGCATCGAGGTGAACTGGCCGTCCAGCGTGTAGTAGGCGGCGACCGGGCCCACCAGATCGTCGAAGTTGAAGGGCATGCCGTTGACTTCGGTGCGGCCGTTGAGGGCCTCGGCAATCGCCTTGAAGTTGCCGGTGTCGCGGGCGTTCTGCGTGGCCACTTCAAAGTACTGCACGATGGCCGGCAGCGAATTCTGCTCGGCGGCCAGCGCAGTGGCGGTGAACAGCTCTTCGTAGTTGGGGTAGCCGGTCACGGTGACGTTGTACTGCGGGAAGGCGGTGTTGAACTCCGCAGCCTTGGCCTGCGCCCACTCCAGACGGTAGTCGGTGAAGGCGATCCAGACCGGGACGTTGATGGGGTCCTGAGCAAACGCCGGGACCACGGTGACCGCGGCCAGGGCGACCGCGCTGGCGGCCAGCAGAAGGGGTTTGCGCTGCATCATTCCACTCTCCTCATTATGTGAAAACGTGCCAGACAACATTCTGATGGTGAGTGTTTAACTTACGAGGATTATAACTTTAAGGAGTTGAGTGGGCACGGATCCACATTGTTTAATATAGACGAATCAGGTTTCGTCGATGGGTTCAGGCCAGGCCGAGGCGCAGCACGGGGTGGTCCTCGCGCTCGATTTCCTCGAGATTGCACACGGCCAGGTGACCGCGCTCGTACAGATACTCGACGTGCGCGCCCGCTTCCTCCAGCGCCAGCAGCATGTCGTAGCCGCGCTTGTCGGGATAGAGCGACTGCGCGATGGCGCTGATCGTCATCGGCTCGCCGGCGGCGCGCAGCGTGTCCAGCACGCGGTTGAGCTTGCGCTCGTGGCTGGCGCGGATCCCGGCGATGCGCCCGCCGAGATCGGCAATCGGCTCCTCGTGCCCGCCCAGCGTGAGCTCGATTCCCGGCACGCGCTCAATACGGCTGAGCGACTCGAGGTAGTGGCCCAGCCCGGTGTAATGCGTGATGCTCTCCGGCGCCTGGTGCGGCGTGGTGCGCGCCAGCACGTGATCGGCGCTGAGCAGCACCTCGTCGATCTGAATGCACACCTGGCCAGAGCAGTGACCCGGCGTGTGGTAGAAGCACATGCCGTCGATCACGCCGCCGTCTTCGAGCGAGAGATCGACGGCCACCGAGCGAAAAGAACGCTTGGCGAAGCCGTACATCTCCATCAGCGTGGCGCGCAGATCAGGTTGTACGCCGGCGCGGTCGAGATAGACGCGCAGATCGCGGCTGGCCACGACGACGCGCTCCTCGTAGGCCACCAGCACGCGCCGGTCGAGGGCGTGAATGCCGACGCTCGCGCCGGTCTGCTCCTGCATGAAGCCCAGCCCGCCGAAATGATCGATATGGCCGTGCGTGATGAGGATGCGCCGCAGATCGCGCAGGGCGAGTGCTTCGCCATGATCGGCGGCCAGGGCGCGCAGCCCGTCCAGCAGATCATCGCTGCTGTTGCCCAGTCCGGAGCCCGTGTCGATCAGCGTGGGGTGATCGCCCCCCAGCACGACGAAGCAGTAGGCGATGAAGTTGCCGGGGAAGGCTTCCACCGGCAGCCGGTAGATGCGGCGGCCACCGCGCGTGACAAATCGTTCGATCGGGGGGAGTGTACGCATGGCGGCAGCCTCCTGGGGGCAAAAGCGATCGAGGCGGCGTGCGGACCGGGCGTCAGCGGCTGGCTTCTGGCAGCACGATGCGCAGCCGGCCATCGGATGCGGGGGGCAGTTCAAGCAGCGCGCTGACGCCCGCGATCTGCAGGCTGGCGTCCTCCAGCCGCAGCATGATGTGCAGGCTGGCGGGTACGGACAGCGTGAACTGGGCGGAGGCCAGGCCGCCGACCACGCTGCGGCGCAGCGCAACGAAGTACGCGCCGGCGTCGTCCTGTTCGGCGGCGATGCGCCAGGCGATGGGCACCTGCAGCGACGCGCTGACTTCCACCGCTGTGCCATCCGTGCGCTGTATCTGCACCAGCGCCGAGGCGATGTGCACATACAGCGTGCCGCCTTCCGCCACCACGAAGCGGTACTGGGCTTCCTTACGCGTCAGATCGCTGACGGCGGAGGCGGCGTTCACAATCTGGGTCAGCGTGTTGAGATGCTGCATCATGTCATGACTGGACTATTTCGATTTTGGCGATACTATAACGCGTTTGCTGCACCCTGACGATGCAGCTTCGTTGGATCAACGGACAAGGCCAATCATGTCAACTACCAGCTCCGTGCAGTTTCAGGATACCGCCAAGCCGCTTGCGGAAAGCCTCATCGATGTCGCCGACAGCCTGACCGAGGAGACCACCACGGTGCGCGCGCTGATCGAGATGATCGGCGAGCAGGGGATGCTGCTGGTATGCATCATCCTGACGCTGCCGTTCATGACGCCGATCGCCATTCCCGGGGTGAGCACCGTGTTCGGGCTGATCATCATGCTGATCGGCGTGGGTGTGGTGGCCAACCGCATTCCGTGGCTGCCGCGCTTTGTGCTCGACCGCCCCATCCCAAGCAAGCCGCTGGCGGCGGTGCTGCGTCGTGGGGCGGGGCTGGTCAGCCGCATCGAGCGCCTGCTGCGCCCGCGCCTGCTGCCGCTGACGGACAAGGGCACGGTCAACCGCATCAACGGGGCGATGCTGTTCTTCGCCGGTTTTGTGCTGATCCTGCCGCTGCCGATCATCCCGTTCTCGAACTTCCTGCCGGCGCTGGCGATCCTGCTGCTGGTGGCGGGCATGCTCACGCGGGATGGCGTGTTCGTGCTGCTGGGCTTCATCACGGCGATCGGGTCTGCGCTTTACCTGCTGATCGTGGTGGGCGTGGCGGTGGTGGGCGGCGCCAGCCTGGCCTCGCTGCTGGCGGATCCGACGGCCATTCCGCCGACGCCGATGCCCTGAACGTTCAGCCGTCGTTGTCTGCGTCTGGCTCGGCAGCGAGCTTGCCGCTGAGCAGGCGGGCCTGCGGATGCAGGCGCAGCAGCCAGTCGCCCAGGACACGCACCGCGAGGTGGATGCCGGGCGTGGGCCGGGGGTGCCCGAGCGCGGAAAGCTGAAGGGTGTATTCGCCCGGCGGCGCCGCCCGGCCATGCGGGGCCAGCAGCAGCGCGGTGTGCTGATCGATGGTTGGCTCTGCGGCGTGGATCTCGAACAGCAGGCTGGCGCGGCCCCGGTAGAGCTCGCCGAACCCGACGATCATGCCGCTTTCGCGCGTTTCGAACGGCTGATAGCCGTCTGCGATCTGCTCGAACGTGAGCGGCAGTTGCAGGACGAGATGGGGCATGGTCAGCTCCTGTGCCAGCGGAACCGGCGGGGCCGGGGTGTCTGTGCGCTCGTAGGCGAAGATCCAGCTTCGCCGTCCCTCGCGCTGCGCCTTCAGCGCATACTTGGTCACCACGCGCCCGGGCAGCGCCTCCGCCGCCGGCTGTGGCAGCAGATTGCGCAGCGCCGGCGTGCTGGAAAGCAGCGCGTCGGTCAGTTCAGCATAGGCTTCGATATCGGTCGCCACCTCGAGGCGCGCGCCGGGCCGCATGCGGCTGAGGATCAGCGCGAGCGTGTCGCTCTGCATCAGCCGCCGGTGGTGATGTCCGCGTTTGAACCACGGGTCCGGATAGTTGATGAAGATGGCGCTGAGCGACTGCGACGCGAACAGGTGCGCCAGGGCGGTCTCGGCGCGGCTGTGTACGACGCGCACGTTATCCAGCGCGCGGCGGGCGATGAGGTGTTCCGCCCTGAGCAGGCACTGATTGGAGATCTCGACGCCGACGATGTTATGGTCGGGGTGGGCGTCCGCCAGCGCCTCCAGAAACACGCCGCTGCCGAAGCCGATCTCCAGCATGAGCGGGCGGTGCGCGCCGAACAACGCGGGCCAGTCGGCGGGCCAGGGCAGGGAGAGCGCGTTGAGCTGCGCATCGCGGCGGGGGTTCATATCGGGATTGTACGGGCAGGTGCTGCAAAAGAGAACACCCGCCCGCTGGCGGGCTACTCCGCGTCGTGCTTGGCCTGGGTTCCGGCGGTGTCGCGGTTGTAGAACGCGATCTGCCCGCGGATGAACTCGTAGCCGGGCTTGGGATCGTTGTACACCCAACCGATGTTGGTGGCGTGCTCTGTGCCGTTCTCCAGGTCGATCCAGTAGCACGTGCCCTTGTACGGGCAGGTGTAGGTGCGCTCGGTCACGCGCAGGTGTGCCATCTGCACGGCCTCCGGCGCATAGTACAGATTGCCCTCGAAGAGGCGAACGGTCTCGCCTTCGCTGCCGCTGGCGAGGACGACGCCGCTCGAACGTGCTGTGACGGTATGCTTCATCTGAAATCCTCCGCTGCCTGTTGCATCGTTCTGACACCTGCATGTGCGCTGAGCTTACCGCTGGCGGATGAGCGCTGGTTGAGTGCGGATCAGGCTGTGGTACTCAGGGCGTGTCGGCCAGCGCCGCCTGCCAGATGCGCAGATCGTCAAAGGTGACGTCAACGGCGCCGCCTTCCGGCACGCCAGCGCTGATCCCTGCCGCGCCCCGCCGAAAGTAGTCGTCGCGAGTTTCCGCCACGAACTGATCGTTCACCCACAGCGCCAGATAATCGCCGACGCAGGCCGCGCGCAGGCGGTTGAAGGCCTGCCCACGCTGGATGGCCGCGGACGTCGTCCACGGGATGAGCGGGTGCACCTCATCAGCGGCGCCGCGCCGGATGGTGAAGGAGCCGTCTCCGCTGATGAAGAAGTAGTAGCCCGTGCCGTTGTTGGTGGGCGCGGCGCGACACATCACGCCATAGGCGTTGTTGGCGTACTCCGACAACTGCTGTGTATCCACCTGGATGAGGACATCCGTGTGCTCGTGCGGGTTGAGCGCCCAGATGAAGCCGCCATCCCACGCTTCGGCACGGTAGGCGCCATCTTCGATGCGGAAGTTCACGCGCTGCGCTTCGCTGCTGTACTGCTCCCACTGGCTGCCCCGGCTGAAGTCGACCTGTTCCAGCAGCGCGCCCAGCGTGACGGTCTCGCTGGGGCGGGGCGTGCAGGCCGCCAGCGCCAGCAGCACCAGCCCCCAGGTGATCGGAATGCGCCTCAGATGCGGCCTCATGACGCGCTCGCGGGCAGTGGCGAAGACCCGCCATCCGCTCGATCGATCCGCCTGCTGACCGCGATCATTCGGCATCTGTATTGCCGCAGGGTGGAGAGCGTGTATAATCTGGATATCCGTGCGCTGTCCTGATGAAGGTGAGCAGCGCGGGCTTCGGCAGGTAGTCTTCCAGAAAAAACCATGATTGAAGTCGTCATCGATAGCATCCGCATGAGCCTGATGTCGCAATATCGCGTGGTGATCCTCAAGGATAGCGCCAGTGATCGCTATCTGCCGATCTGGATCGGTCCATGCGAGGCAGACGCAATCACGCTTGAGCTTAACGAAATGCCGCCGCCGCGCCCGGTGACGCATGACCTGCTGAAGTCGGTCATCCGCGAGATGGGCGGGCGCGTCGTGCACATTCTCATCAGCGATCTGCGCAGCGACGTATACTACGCGCGAATCGTGGTGGATGTGAATGGCAGGGAACTGGAGATCGACTCGCGCCCGAGCGATGCGCTGGCGCTGGCGGTGCGCGTCAAGGTGCCGGTGTTCGTCGCAGAAGCGGTGATGGAGCGCGCGGCCATCGAACCGGAAGATGATGTCGAGAAGAGCGCCCCGCCGCCCAATCAGCCTGTGGCGGATGACCGGCTCAGCGCCTTCGATGACTTTGTCAACAGTCTCGACCTGGACGCTCTCGACGACGAGGAAGAGTGAGCGGGTGGCCGCCCGGCTGTCCCTTTCCCGAAACAACCCACGTCCGGAACGGCCGAACGCCTCAGCAGCGGATTGCCGTTTGTCCTGCTGATAGGGCGCGATGAACAACACTCCCCAGATCCTGCCCGTCGGTCAGTCTCCCTACAGCCAGGAAGCTGAAGAGGCCGTGCTGGGCGCGATCCTCATCAATTCTGAAGCCTACATGCAGGTGGCGGCTTTCCTGCGCGCCGAGGACTTCTTCATTCTGCGTCACCAGTACATCTGGGAAGCGCTGGTGCGCATTAACGAGCGCTCGGAGAAGGGCGATTTCGTCACGGTACAGGAGGAGCTGCGCGCGCTTGGCCGGCTGAACGACATCGGCGGGCCGGGCTATCTGCTGCAGCTGGCCAACAATACGCCCACGTCGGTGCATGCCGAGATCTACGGACGGCTGGTGGAGCGCGCGTCGCTGCGCCGCCGCCTGCTGGGCGCTGCGGACGAGATCCGCGCGGTGGCGCTGCAGGAAGAGCTGCCGATCGAGAAGGTGATCAGCCAGGCCGAAACGCGCCTGTTCAACGTCACCGAGCGCGGCGCACGCCGTGACCTGCAGCCGATGAGCGATGCCATCGACATGTACTTCGAGCATATCGAGTACCTGATGGCGAATCCTTCAGCGCCGCTGGGCCTGCCGACGGGCTTTCGCGATCTGGACGAGTTGCTCGGCGGGCTGCAGCGCTCGGACCTGCTGATCTTCGCTGGACGCCCCGGCATGGGCAAGACCTCATTTCTGCTGTCGGTGGCGCTGAACGCGGCCAAGGTGGGTGCGCGCATCGCCATCTTCACGATGGAGATGGGTACGGAGCAGCTTGTGCAGCGCTTCATGTCGATGGAGACGGGCATCAATACGCAGAAGCTGCGCGCGGGCCAGCTTTCGCAGCAGGAGTGGGCGCGCTTCGTGCAGGCTGTCGCCCGGCTGAGCAATCTGCGTGTGTTCATCGACGACTCGCCGGCGATCTCGCCGATCGAGATGCGCACCAAGTGCCGCCGCATGATGCACGAGACCGGCCTGGATCTGGTGATCGTCGATTACATCCAGCTCATGAACGCTGGCGGGGCCTTCGAGAACAATCGCGTGCAGGAGATCAGCTATATCAGCCGCTCGCTGAAGGAGATGGCGCGCGAGCTGAACGTGCCGGTGTTCTCGGCGGCGCAGCTTTCGCGCGCGGTGGACCAGCGCGCCGACAAGCGCCCGCAGCTCAGCGACCTGCGCGAGTCGGGCTCGCTGGAGCAGGACGCCGATATCGTCGCCTTTCTCTTCCGCGAGGGCTACTACAACAAGGCGATCGAGTTCCCCAACCGATCGGAGGTGATTGTGGCCAAGCATCGCAATGGCCCGACCGACTCGGTGATGCTGCACTTCGAGGAGTCGCTGACCAAGTTCACCGATGCGCGCACGCAGAAGGTCGATCTGAGCGATCTATGACGCCGTTCCCGGGGTTTCCTGCAGTGGCGCGGCGCACGTATGTGCTGCCGGACGAGCTGCTGCACGAGGTGCTGCCTCTGATCGACGATTTCGCCGAACTGCAGGTGGTGCTGGTGGCGCTGTGCGCGCTGCAGGAGCGCGGCGCGGCGCGGCGGTTTCTGCAGCACGCCGATCTGCTCGGCCATCCGGCGCTGATGGCGGCGCTGGCGCATGCGGCACAGGGGTGCAGTGTGGCGGAAGCGCTGACGGCGGGCCTGGAGCGCGCCTGCGCACACGGTGTGCTGCTGCGTGTCGTGCCGCACGATGCGCGCCTGCCCGGCGGCCGCGAGACGTTCTACGTCGTCAACAGCGAGGCCGGGCGCGCCGCGGCCAGCCTGCTGCGCCAGGGCGCGTGGACGCTGGACGAGCAGCGGCAGGTGATCCTCAATCAGGAGCGCCCGAATATCTACCGCCTGTACGAGATGCACATCGGCCCGTTGACGCCGATGATCGCTGACCGGCTCAAGGATGCCGTTCGCGAGTACAGCGCGGCCTGGACGGAAGAGGCTGTGCTGTTGGCAGTGGCGGCCAACGTGCGCAATTGGCGTTATGTTCTGGCAGTGCTCGATCGCTGGAAACGCGAAGGAAAGCCGTATGAAGTCGCTCAGGACTCTGATGAACGGGATGGACGGCGATTCACCAGCGGGCCGTATGCAGAATTCGTCGAACGCTGACGCAGAGGCGGCTGGCGGCGAAGACTCGCCGCTGTGCCCGGCCTGCGGCCAGGCCAACCTGTGCGGCGGGCTGGGCTATGTCCGCAAGGACCTGCCGCTTTCGCATCCGGATTTCGGCAAGCTGTTCCGCTGCCCGAACTACCGCTCGTCCAACAACCAGGAACGCCGCGAGACGCTGCGCAAGCTGGGCAACCTGCAGGTCTTTCGCGACAAGACGCTGGAGAACTTCGACGCGGCCCCGCGCGAGGCGACCGCCGCGCAGCAGGCCTCGCTGCAGCGCGCGCTGGAGGCGACGCGCCAGTACGCTGTCGATCCGGCGGGCTGGCTGCTGCTGGAGGGGCCGTACGGCTGCGGCAAGACGCACCTCGCGGCCGCTGTCGGCAATGCGCGGCTGGATTTTGAGGAAGGCGTGATCTTCATCACCGCGCCCGACCTGCTCGATCATCTGCGCCAGACCTACGCACCCAACAGCGAGAGCGGCTACGACGAGATGTTCGACCGTGTGCGCAACGCGCCGATGCTCATCCTCGACGATCTCGGCTCGGAGAATCCCAGCGGCTGGGCGCAGGAGAAGCTCTTTCAGCTGCTCAATCATCGCTACAGCTATGGCCTGCCGACGGTCATCACCACGAATGCTGATCTGAACACGCTCGACCCGCGTATCTCCAGCCGCCTGCGCGATCTGAGCGTGATCCGTCGCGTGGTGATCAGCGCGCCGGACTATCGCTCCCCCGGCCACTCCAACGTCGGGGCGCTGTGGGACTTCTCGGTCTACCGCGAGATGACCTTCGCGGCGTTTGATGTGCAGGGCGGGCTGTCGCTGGAGTACCGCGAAAACCTCGAACGCGCTGCCCGCGCCGCATGGGAGTTCAGCGAGGCGCCAGCGGGCTGGCTGTTTCTGATGGGCGAAAGCGGCACTGGCAAGACACACCTGGCCGCGGCGATCGCCAACGCCTTTCAGGAGAAGGGGGGCAGCGCGATCTTCGTCACCGTGCCGGACCTGCTCGATCATCTGCGCCTGACGTTCAACCCGGGCTCGACCGTCAGCTTTGATCACCGCTTCAGCGAGGTGAAGAACGCGCCGCTGCTGGTGCTGGATGATCTGGGCACGGAGAGCGCCAGCGCGTGGGCCAAGGAGAAGCTGTTCCAGATCGTCAATCATCGCTATCTCACGCAGATGGCGACCGTTTTCACCACGTCCAAAGCCATCAGTGAACTGGATCCGCGCATCCGCACCCGGTTGATCGACCGGCGCCTGTGTCGCATTCTGGCGATCACCGCGCCCAGCTATGCCGAACGGCTGCGCAACCGTAAGTGAAAGTGTAACGAACCTGATATGAGCACGCCGCTGGTTTCCTCCGTCATCGTCACTCCGTTCGCCAGGCGCAGCCGGCATCTTGTGCGCGATCTGCTCTCGCGAAATTTCAATACGCATGTGCATCTCGACTGGCAGGACACCGATCACTGGATCACCAGTGATCCGCCGTGGATCCGGCTGGCGTGGATGGAGGGGACGCTGGTCGGCGTACTGGGCCTGTCCCCGGCGCTTGAGCGCACGAGCTGGGTGCGGCTGGCTGGCGTGCTCGATCACGTGCCGCCGGCCCCGGTGCTGAGCGCGCTGTGGGCGGATGTGCTGCCTGACCTGCGCGATGGCGATGTGCGCACTGTCGCCATGCTGATGATCCGCGACTGGCCGATCGAGGTGGTGCGTCCGCTGGGCTTCACTTTCGCCGAGCAGATCGTCACGCTGCGGCGGGCGGATCAGATCCCGCCGGCGGACGTGCTGCCGGAAGGCTGGCAGATCCGGCCCACGCGTGCAGACGACATTCCGGCGATGACGGCTGTCGACCATGCGGCATTTGTGCCGCCCTGGCAGATGAGCATGAGCGACATCTACCAGGCGGAGAAGGTCGGCGCGCACAGCACGGTCGTGCTGGCGCCGGGGGAGGAAGGGCCGCACATCGTCGGCTATCAGATCAGCACGATGTACTTCGATGGCGCGCATCTGGCGCGGCTGGCGGTGCATCCGTCGGCGCAGGGGCAGGGGGTGGGCACAGCACTGGTGGCGGAAACACTGCGCTACTTCGCCCGGCGCGGGCTGTACGTGATGACGGTCAACACGCAGATGAGCAACGCTGCCTCGCACCGGGTGTATGAAAGGCTCGGCTTTCGGCACAACGGCTATGATCTGCCGGTGTGGATGTCGGCGATCTGAAGCCCGCGCGTGAGCCGCCAGCTAGCCCAGGCTGGCGAGCGCCTGCTCGAAGGCGGCGGCCTCTTCGGGCAGGAGATCGGCATTGAGCTGAAGCATGATGTTGCCGTGGGTGTAGACGTAGACGACGTCGCGGCGGCGTTCGGAGTCTGCGCGCAGCTCCTCCATGTAACCCAGCCACGCATCCATGGCCGGCTGCGAGGTGAAGAAGACCACCTGGCCGCCGGCAGGGGCGATGCGTGTGATCGGGAAGATGTAGCGGTCGTTGAAGGTGCGCGGCTCGTCGCGGCCTGGGAAGATATCGCGGACGAGCACCTGAACGGGCAGCCCGGCGCGGGAGAAGGCATCGCGCACGTTCTGGATGGTGAAACGGTTGAACGGCGCCGAGTTGATCTCGGTCGTGGCGCTGCCCGAACAGCCGCCGAGAACGACAGCGGCGGACAGCAGCACGATCCATGCCACTCGAGCGATCATAGGCTGGTTCTCCGTTTGATTTCTCGACAGTATATCGTGATTTAAGCATTTACTTAGCAAGGATGCATCATGACCTTGGTATATCACGACGATGATGCTGATCTCTCCGCGCTGCAGGGCCGGCGGGTGAATGTGCTGGGCTACGGCAACATGGGCCGCCCGATCGCGCTCAATCTGCGCGACAGCGGCATCGCGGTGGTGGTGAGCGAGCCGCGCCCGGAGCGACTGGCGCAGGCGGAGCTGGAGGGGTTCATCACGCGGCCGATTGCGGTGGCGGCGGCAGATGCCGACATCATCATGCCGCTGCTGCGCGATGAGGACATGCCGAAAGTGTATCTGGAGGCGGTCTCTCCGCATCTGCGGCGCGGGCAGGCGCTGGTGTTCAGCAGCGCATACAACATCGCGTTCGGCTTCATCGAAGCGCCGCCGTTCGTCGATGTCGGGCTGGTCTCCGCCAAGACGCTGGGGCCGGCGGTGCGCGAGCGCTATCTGTCGGGGGAAGGATACGCCAGTTTCGTCGCGGTGGCGCAGGATGCCACGCGCGGGGCATGGCCGACTGTGCTGGCGCTGGCGAAGGCGATGGGTGCGCTGAGGGGCGGCGCGGTCGAGATCCGCTTTGAGCAGGAGACGGAGCTGGATCTGTTCGTGCAGCAGGCGATCCTGCCGCTGTTTCACGCGTCGGTGACGCTGGCGGCGCGCCTGCTGATCGATGCCGGCTATCCCCCGGAGGCGGTGTTCACCGAGTTGTATCTCTCTGGCGAAACATCCGATTATCTGCGGCAGGCGGCGCAGGGCGGCCTGCTCAACGCGCTGAAGCTCAATTCGGTCGTGGCGCAGTTCGGCATGCTCAGCCGCTACGAACGGTTCAGCGACTTCAAGCTGGAGCGCATGATGGAATTGTCGCTCAGCGAGATTCGCAGCGGCCGCTTCGCGCAGGAGTGGGCGAAAGAGGCCGGCTCCGATTATGCGCGGCTGAAGCAGCTGATGCGCGCGCGCCAGGCGCTGGACCTGTGGGAACTGGAACAGCAGACGCTGGAGGCGCTGCGCCCCGGCGAACAGCCGCCACAGGCGTAGGCGCGCTACAGCTCCAGATAGTCGCGAAGCTGGCGGCTGCGCGTGGGATGGCGCAGCTTGCGCAGCGCCTTGGCCTCGATCTGGCGGATGCGCTCGCGGGTGACGCCGAAATGCCGGCCCACTTCCTCCAGCGTATGATCCTGCCCGTCCAGCAGGCCGAAACGCATCTCCAGCACCTCGCGCTCACGCTCGCTCAGCACGCCCAGCGCCGACTTGATCTGCTCCTTGAGGAGCTGCTTGCTGGCGGCATCGACCGGGCCGGGGACCTTGTCGTCCTCGATGAAATCGCCCAGCAGGCTGTTGTCCTCCTGCCCGATCGGCATCTCCAGGCTCATCGGCTCCTGGCTGAGTCGCATGATCTTGCGCACCTTCTGCGCGGCGCGGCGCAGCTTGCGCTGCAGGCCGGGGTCCATTTTGGCGCCGTCGCGGCGGATGAGGCGGATGGCGTCGGTCTCTTCCCCGGTGAGGAAGTCCATCTCCAGGGCGATCTGCTCGGCGGTTGGCTCGGCGCCGAGCTCCTGCGTGAGCTGGCGCTGGACGCGCGTGAGCCGGTTGATGGTCTCGACCATGTGCACGGGGATGCGGATGGTGCGCGCCTGATCGGCAATGGCGCGGCTGATGGCCTGGCGGATCCACCACGTGGCGTAGGTGCTGAACTTGAAGCCTTTGGTGTGCTCGAACTTCTGCACAGCGCGCAGCAGGCCGATGTTGCCTTCCTGGATGAGATCGAGGAAGGAGATGCCACGGCCCATGTAGCGCTTGGCGACGCTGACCACCAGACGCAGGTTGGCACGGGTGAGGGCCTCGACCGCGGCCAGCTGGCGCTGCTCGACGCGCTCGAACAGCTCGGGCAGCTCTTCCACGCTGAGCGGATCGGCCATCAGCGCCTCGTGGAAGGCCTCGGCGCTGGGCAGCGTGCCAGTATCGCGGTAGACGCCGCGCACGAACATCTGCGGGCCAAAAGGCAGCAGGCACAGGCCGTGGAAGACGTTGAACAGCCTGCGCGCCGGTTCCATCCACGACTCGGACTGGCCCCAGTCGCGCTGGCGCAGGTAATCGCGGATGTACGAGCGCGTGGTGGTGTTCCAGTCCTCGTTGACCGCCTGCACCTCGTCGATCACCAGTCGCAGGTCCGGCGCGGGCCCCTTCAGGCCGGCGGCCATGCTGGTGAGCTCGGTCCAGTTGCGGGCGACATAGCGATAGGCCGCCTCGACGATCTGCCATTTCTCCGGCAGGCCGTCATCGGAAAGCGCGGAGGGCACGCTCTCCTCGTCGGTGAGCTGCTCCTTCAGGCGTTCGGCGGCAATCTGCGCGCTCAGCCACGTCTCGTGGTTGGTGTCGAGCAGCGGGACCTGGCCGATTTCCTTGAGATACATGCGGACGGGGTCATCGGAGAGTACATCGCGATCGAGCGCGCGGCTGTCGAAGAGGGGCTCCTCTTCGGTGTCGAACAGCTCGTCCTCTTCGAGGAAGCTGGATTCGAGCGCGGTCTCCTTGCTGCCGCGTTCGAACAGGCGCTCCTCGTCGTCGCCGAAGTCGTCTTCGCTGTCGTCCTCAAGCTCGAACTCCTGTGTGGTGAGTTCGTCGGCATCCTCAGGAAGGCTGCCGCTGTACTGATCTCTGGACGAGCCTGTTTCGGTGTTTACCCGCTTCTTCGTCATGCGTCTGTCCCATGAGAGGGCTAAGCATACTGGTTGACGGCGCAACGATCTTACACAATCTGCGCGCTTTTGCCGATTTCCGCATCAATGAGACGCTTGGCTTCGATCGAGAGCAGCGCCTGCTGCGCCAGCGTCTGTGCGGCCTCATTGCCCTGCAGATATACCAGTTCCTGACGTTCGCGCTCCAGCCGCTTCAGGCGCAGGCGCAGCGCCTTGTCGACCAGCTCGGCATGCGCGTCCAGAGTCGCCAGCGTGCGTTCGCTGTGCTTGAGCACGGCGGCCAGGTCCCCGGACCAGCGGCGCTCAAGATGGGCGGCGAAACTCTCCGTTTGCTCCTGCAGGATGGCGTTCAACGCGCCCTGCAGCGCTGGGTCGAGATGCTGCCGCAGGTATTCTACGAAGTCCAGTTCGTCCTGCGCCAGCGCTGATATGAAGCTATCCATTAATTGGCGATAGGTCGTATTGGTGAAATCTTCGACGGAAAGGGCATTCAGCGGCCCCTCGGCCAGCGCCTGGGAGTCGGCGGCCAGCTCGCGCAGACGCCGGTTGACGAGATAGTAGGCGTCGGGATAGGCGAAGAGCGCGTTCAGGCAGTAGGCCTCAGGGTCGGTACGGATTGGGGCGGGCTGGCGGCGCGGTACGGGCGGGGCTGGCTCGGCAGATGGGGCCGACGGCTGGGGAGGATGCTGCGCGCTGCGCGGGGGCTGCGCCCGGGCGATCAGGCGCTGCTCTTCGGCCCAGGCGCGCACATCGCGTTCGGACAGGCGGAAGCGCATCGCCAGAAGCTGCAGGTTGGCGCCGCGATAGAGGTCGTCTTCCGAGGCCACCAGCAGTGGCATCAGCCGGCGCGCGGCCTGCTCGCGCTCCAGCACGCTGGGATTGGCGGGCAGGGCGGCCAGCTCCATGCCGATGACGAAATCGGCGACGGGCGCGGCCTGCGCCACCACTTCCTGCCAGGCAGCCGGGTTCTCGCGGATGAGATCATCCGGGTCTTTGGCGTCGGGCACGGTGATGACGCGAAACTCCACGCCCAGCTTGCCGCTGAAATCGGCCTGCAGCGCCTGCCGTGCGACCTCCAGGCTGCGCCGGGTGGCATTCTGTCCGGCGGCGTCGGAGTCCAGCGCGAGGATCACGCGGTTCGCCCAGCGCGGCGCCACCAGCCGAAGCTGGGTTTCGGTGAGCGCGGTGCCCATCTGGGCGACGACGTTGAGATAGCCGGCCTGCTGCGCCTGCAGCGCATCGAGATAGCCCTCGACGATGACCACCGTCTGCGAGTCGCGGATGGCGGCGGCGGCAGCATGCAGGCCGAAGAGCAGGCGGCTCTTGTCGAAGATGGGCGACTGGGGGGAGTTGAGGTACTTCGGATTGTCTTCCGGGGCCAGCGCGCGGGCGCCGAAGCCGACGGCGCGCCCTCGTTCGTCGCAGATCGGAATCATCAGGCGATTGCGGAAGGCGTCATACACACGGCCTTCCTCACTGCGCCGGGCCAGGCCAGCCAGCACCAGATCGTTCTCGCTGGCGCCCATGCCGGTGAGCGCGCGCACCAGCATATCCCAGCCGGGCGGGGCGAAGCCGATGCGAAAGCGGGCGATGGTGTCGTCGCTGAGCGCGCGCTTGTCCCGCGCATAGGCCAGCGTCTCGCGGCTGGCGCGATCGCTGGCATCGAGCAGGCGTTCGTGGAAGAGATCTGCCGCCATGCGGATGAGCCCGCGCAGTCGCTCGTTGGCGGCATCCTGTTCGCGCTGTTCCGGCGTTTGCTGGCGCACCTCGACACCGGCCATGCGGCCAAGCTCCTCCAGCGCCTCGCGGAAGCTCCAGCCGTTGAGCTTCATGGCGAAGCTGAAGATGTCTCCGCCTTCCGCGCATGCGCCGAAACAGCGCCAGCTTTGCGTGTCCGGGTTGACGATGAAGCTGGGGGTGCGTTCGTTGTGGAACGGGCAGCACGCCTTGTACACACGCCCGGCGCGATTGAGGGGGACTGTGCGCTGAACGTACGAGACGATGTCGATTTTCGCTTTGATGTCGTCAAGGACAGACATGATGGGCGGCCTCTCAAAGCGGGTCAAATAGTATAGTGCCGGCGGGGCGGTGGCGCAACACATGCGCGCAAGTCTTGATTGACACGGAGGCAATTGCAGTCGTATACTGATGCTTCTGCACAGGAGGCCCGGTCCTTCGATCACACGATGTCATTCGATCCCTCGCACTTTCCGCCCAACTGCGGATCGCTCGTGGAGCGTTCGCGTTTTTGTCGTTTTCTGGTCCGTATCTGCCCGGTTCGTTAAGTAGAGGAGCGGTGCGTTGCAGCGGCTAACCCAAACCAAGAATTATTCCCGCCTCGCTGAGGTTCAGGATCTGCCATCGCTCATCGAAGTGCAGCTTGACTCGTTCCAGTGGTTTCTGGAAAACGGCCTGGCGGAGCTCTTCGACGAGATCAACCCGATCGAGAGTTTCAACGGCAATCTCAAGCTGTACTTCCCCGGCACTGGCCCGGAGACGGCGGAGCTTGGGCTGAAGTACTGGTTCGAGGAGCCCAAGTACAGCGAGGAAGTGTGCCTTGAGCGCGACATGAGCTTCGCCGCGCCGCTGTATGTGCGCGTCGGGCTGGTCAATCGCGAAGCGGGCGATCAGGTGATCACCTCCGATATCTTCCTGGGCGACTTCCCGATGATGACGGCCAAGGGCACGTTCATCATCAATGGCACGGAGCGCGTGGTGGTCAGCCAGCTCATCCGTTCGCCCGGCGTGTACTTCGACGCGGAGGAAGACCGTACCACGGGCCGTCTGCTCTCCAATTCCAAGCTCATCCCGGATCGGGGCGCGTGGATGGAGTTCGAGTCGCGCAAGAGTGACTACCTGACGATCAAGTTCAACCGCAAGCGCACCATCCCGGTGACCGTGCTGCTGCGCGCGCTGGGCGCCGTCCGCGACGCGATGGACGCCATCGACCCCGACTTCTCGCCGATCCGCACCGGCAGCACTGAAGAGCTGCTCGAGGTGTTCAGCAAGGTGGACAACAATCCTGACCGCCACTACATCGAGGCGACGATCAGGAATGAGCCCCCGTGGGAGCTGAAGAAGGATCAGACGATCGCGCAGGCGGCGCTGATCGAGTTCTATCGCAAGATGCGCCCGGGAGACCCGCCCACGCTGGACAACGCGCGCGAATTCCTGCAGAGCCAGTTGTTCGATCTGCGCCGCTACGATCTGGAGCGCGTCGGTCGCTACAAGCTCAACCAGCGCCTGGGCAGCAACGTGCCTGAGCGCGTGCGCACGGTGACCAAGCGCGACATCGTCGGGCTGGTCGAGCGCATGATCATGATCAACAACGGCCAGGCGAGCAAGGATGACATCGATCATCTGGGCAACCGCCGCGTCAAGACGGTGGGCGAGCTGATCCAGAACAAGCTGCGTGTCGGGCTGCGCCGTACCGAGCGCGTGGTCAAGGAGCGCATGTCCATCCGCGAAAGCGACAACGTCACCCCGGTGGCGCTGGTCAACATCCGTCCGATCGTCGCGGCGATCCGCGAGTTCTTCGGTTCGTCGCAGCTTTCGCAGTTCATGGAGCAGACCAACCCGCTGGCCGAACTGACGCACAAGCGCACGCTCTCCGCGCTGGGCCCGGGCGGCTTGCGCCGCGAGCGCGCCGGCTTCGACGTGCGCGACGTGCACCACAGCCACTACGGGCGCATCTGCCCGATCGAGACGCCGGAAGGCCCGAACATCGGCCTGATTGGCCGCCTGGCCAGCTATGCCCGCGTCAACAAGTACGGCTTCATCGAGACGCCGTATCGCAAGGTGGAGAAATTCCTCGCACCCTCCGATCCGCAGATCATCGGTCGCGCAGTGCGTGAGGATGTCGAGGACGACAACGGCAAGGTCATCATCGCGGAAGGCACGATCGTCGATGAGAAGGCCGCCGACAAGCTGGCGAAGAAGGGCATCGACAAGGTGCCGGTGATGCCGTTCGTCACGGGCGAGATCATCTACCTTTCGGCGGATCGCGAAGACGAATACGCGGTGGCGCAGGCGAACTCGCGGGTCGATGTGCGCGGGACATTCGTGGACGATCGCGTGTCGGCCCGGCTCAATCAGAAGTTCCTCAACCTGTCGGTGCGGCGCATCGACTACATGGATATCGCTCCGCGCCAGATCGTCGGCATCAGCGCGGCGCTCATCCCCTTCCTGGAGCACGACGACGCGAACCGCGCGCTGATGGGTTCGAACATGCAGCGTCAGGCGGTGCCGCTGCTGCAGCCGGATGTGCCGATCGTCTCGACCGGCATGGAATCGCAGGCGGCGTATGACAGCGGCCAGGTGCTGCAGGCCGATGTCGACGGCGAAGTGGTGAGCGTGCAGGGCGATCGTATCGTCATCCGCCTGGCGAATGGCGATGAGCGTGTGTACAAGCTGCGCAAGTTCAACCGCTCCAACCAGTCGACATGCGTCGATCAGCGGCCGATCGTGGTCAAGGGCCAGATGGTGCAGCGCGGTCACGTGATCGCCGACAGCTCCTCGACGTGGGAGGGCAGCATCGCGCTGGGCCACGACGTACTGGGCGCGTTCCTGAGCTGGGATGGCGGCAACTACGAAGACGCGCTGCTGATCAGCGAGGATATGCTGCGCAACGACAAGTTCACCAGCATCCACATCGAGAAGCACGAGGTGGAGGCGCGGGATACCAAGCTCGGCCCGGAGGAGATCACCTATGATATCCCCAACGTGGGCGAGGATGCGCTGAAGGACCTGGACGAGTTCGGCATCGTGCGCGTCGGCGCAGAGGTGGGCCCGAACGATATCCTCGTCGGCAAGATCACGCCGAAGGGCGAGAAGGAGCTGAGCCCGGAGGAGAAGCTGCTGCGGGCGATCTTCGGCGAGAAGGCGCGTGAGGTGAAGGACTCCTCGCTGCGCCTGCCGCATGGCGAGCGCGGCAAGGTGGTCGATGTGCGGACGTTCACCCGCGACGAACACCCCGATCTGCCTGCGGGTGTGGAGAAGATGGTGCGCGTGTCCGTCGCCCAGAAGCGCAAGCTGACGGTCGGCGACAAGATGGCAGGCCGCCACGGCAACAAGGGCGTGATTTCCAAGATCGTGCCGATCGAGGACATGCCGTATCTGGCGGATGGCCGCTCGGTCGAAATCATCCTCAATCCGCTGGGTGTGCCCGGTCGTATGAATATCGGCCAGGTGCTGGAGATCCATCTGGGCTGGGCGGCGGATCGGCTGGGCTTCCGCGCCATCACGCCTGTGTTCGACGGTGCGAAGGAGTCGGAGATTCAGGCAGAGCTGGGCCGCGCCTGGATGCTCGATCAGGCATGGCGCGAGATCACCGAGCGCGCCTGGGCCTGGATCGGCGGCTTCGACTACAACGCCGAGGATCTGGAAGACGACGACGAAGTGCGCCGTCTGTATGTGCATGAGTGGCTGGGGGCCAGCGGTCAGTACGACACCAACCGCCTGCTGGAGGAAAGCGGCTATGCCCGCCGCGCGGTGGCCGCTGAGTGGCTGCGCGAGAAGGGCTATAACCCCGACGAGATCCTGCTGTTCGACAACACCGGGGTGCCGGTGTCCGAACGCCACCAGCGCGATCTGAACGCGGTCGATGTTTCGCTGCGGCTGTGGATTGCGCACGTCGCGCCGGAAACCGAGATCCCGGCGGACGCGACGGGCAAGGCGCTGCTGCAGGTGGCCGACCGCGCGATGTTCGCTTCTGGTCAGCCGGTGCCGCTGTACGGCAAGCATGTGCTGTACGACGGCCGCACAGGCGAGCCCTTCGACCGCCCGGTGACGGTGGGCATGATCCACATGCTCAAGCTGGCGCATCTGGTGGAGGACAAGGTGCACGCGCGCTCGACCGGGCCGTACAGCCTGGTCACCCAGCAGCCGCTGGGCGGCAAGGCGCAGTTCGGCGGCCAGCGCTTCG
>CAZZJW010000004.1:0-24351 GCA_964654755.1 uncultured Pleurocapsa sp.
CCACCCCTCACTCATAGCGCAGCACGTTGGTGACGCGCTCGCGGGTGGCCGGGTGCGCGCTCAGGAACGTCGCTGCCCACGCGATCAGCAGCGATGCGAACAGCAGCGCGATCGCCACCGGCGCGGCCTCTCGCGGGATCGGGATCGCCTGGCCCTGCCCCAGCGCGGTCACGGTCGCCACACCCAGCGCGCTCAGCCCGATGCCCAGCAGCCCACCCAGCAGCCCGATCACCGAGTTTTCCAGCAGCATGATCCACAGCACACGCCGCCCCTTCAGCCCGACCGCCTTGAGGATGCCGATCTGCCGGCGGCGTTCGAGCGTCGCCAGCGAGACGGTGTTGGCCATCGCCACCGCCGCTGCCAGCAGCGACAGCAGGCCGACGACCGTGGGCAGCGCGCTGAACTGATTGATCAGCCGCGAGAGCAGCGCATCGATGAAGCTGACATCGAGCGAGATCACCAGCGGATTGACCGAGAGATCGAGCAGCACCTGATTGAGGTTGTCCGGCGCCACCTGCAGCGTGGTCAGGGCGAAGTCCGGCGTGCCGGAGAGCGTCTGCATCGGCACGACGTACTGGCCGAAGCCGGAGAACAGCCCGCCGCCGCTGAGGATGCCGACCACCTCAAATTCATAGCGCTGATCGCCCACGCGCACCACCACCGAGCTGCCCAGCGTAATGCCGCGCTGCTGCGAAGCGAAGTCGTCGCTCGCCAGCATCACCATGCGGCCGTTGTCCTCCGCCGTCAGCGTGCGCCCGGCGCTCACCGGCCAGGAAGGTGGATTGGGATTGGTGGTCTCGCGCACCTGAAGCTGGATGCTGCCCAGCACGCGCTGTGCGCGCGGCGGCGCATCGTCCATCATATCGCCAAAGCTGAGCTGGGGCGGCGCCTGGCCGTTGACCAGCTCCAGCCCGCCGCTGTAGGTGAGCGTGCGCGTGACGTACTCCACGCCCTGCAGCTGATTGATCTGCGCGTTGAGCGTTCCCTGCGCCAGCGCCGGCGAGACGAAGGACAGCAGCGGAAAGACCAGTACATTGCCGCCGAACTGCTGCGTGAGCTGGACGTTGAGCAGCTCGCGCGTGCCCGCGCCGACGAAGGTGATGCTGCTGAGCGCGAACATGCCCGCCGCCAGCGCCAGCAGCGTCGTGGCGGTGCGGATGCGGCGCGACGTCAGGTTGCGCAGCGCCAGCCGCAGATCGGCGCTGCCGAACGCCGGCAGCCGGCTGACGATCCACACCACCACCCACATCAGCCCCACCAGCACGCCCAGCACCAGCAGGGTGAGCGCCACGCCGAGGATGCCGGCGGGGATGCTGCCGAGGATGCGCCCGGCGATGCCACCGATGATCACGATCACCAGCAGCAGCGTGAAGCCGGAGGTCAGACAGCCAGCAGCAGGCAGCGCCGTCTCATTCGGGCGCAGGATGATGGCCGGGCGCACCTTGATCGCAGTCAGCACAGGCAGCACGCCGAACACCAGCGTCACCACCAGGCCCAGCGCCAGCCCGAACAGCACTGCCTCCGGATACAGCCGGACGGGCAGGCGCTGCTGCAGAAATGCCTCGCCGTACTGATTGACCACGCCGGACAGCAGCAGGCCGAGCGCCACACCAACGATGCTGCCCATCACGCCCAGCAGCAGCGCTTCTGACAGGAACATCGCCGCCACCTGCCGGCCTTTCAGCCCGAACGTCTTCAGCGCGGCGATCTCGGCGGTGCGCCGCCCCACCATCACCAGCATGGTGTTGATGATGCCAACCCCGCCGATCAGCAGCGCGCCCAGGCCCATCACCACGATGAATCGCCCGAGGATATCGCTGATGGTGGTATTGCGATCGATCAGTTCGGTGATCGTGGTGTAAGACGGCAGGTTGACCGAGCGACTGTCCGCTGTACCCGCAGCGACTGCACGGAACAGCTCTGCGGCGGCCTGATCGATGCGCTCTGCCGAGCTTCCCGCCGGCAGAGTGAGCGCAACCGAGTTGGGCTGCGGATCCGGCAGATTGATGATGGCAGCATCGCTGAGCGGCAGATAGGCAAAGCCGAAGAAGGCAGCGAACAGATTGCCGATGCCCGCCTCAGCCTCCGTCGGTGCGATGCCCGTCACCGTGAAGGGCTGCTCCGTGCCGGAGACGCGCACGCTGTCGCCCACGGCGATCCCCTGCTGCGTCGCGAGATTCTGGCTGATGACGATGCTGTGCGCCGCGCCGAAAGCATCGTTCAGCCGCGCCCCTGCCGGCTGCAGCAGGCGCACCGGGTCAGTCGGAGGAAAGCTGGCGGGGTCGATCAGCAGCAGCGAGACGAACTGCGGCCGGCCCGCGCTGACCTGATCGACACGCGTGATCTGCGCGTTGCCCTGATCGATGTAGGCGGTCCACTGCGCACCATTTTCCGCCGCCCACGTGCTGACCTGCGCGAGCTGGGCCGCGGAGAACGAGGACCCCTCGTCGGTGCTGACGCCGAAGCTGAATCCGCCCGATGCGCCAAACTGCAGGCGGATATCACCGTGGTTCTGCGCGCGCGCATTCTCCAGCAGCGAGTCGCCGATCGCCAGCCCAAGCGAACGCAGCGCGACGACCGCGGCCACCCCGGCAGCGATGCAAAACACGGCGAAAGCCGTCCAGCGGGCGCTGCGCGCAAGGTTGCGTGCGGCATAGCGCAGGTAGAATGCAATCTGCTTGAACATGCGGTCATCGCCTCATCTCACTGGCTGGCATTATACGGTGCGCCCGCCACATCAGCGAGACCAAAGACAGAGCGCCGGGCCGCGCCCGAAGCTACAGCCCCAGGCTCTGCAGATACTCGCGGTTGCGCCGCGCACTCTGGCGGGGAGCGTCCAGGTCCTTCACCAGCACATCCTGCTCCACCACCGCCCAGCCGTCATATCCCAGGCCGTCCATCTGGCGCAGCAGCGCCGGAAAGTCCACGCCGCCCTTGCCCAGCTCACAGAACACGCCCAGCCCGGTGGCCTCGAAGTAGTCGGCATCCTGGGCGATCGCCTGTTCACGCGCCGCCGGATCGCAGTCCTTGAGGTGCAGATAGCGCACGCGCTCGCCATACTCGCGCACGGCATCGAGCGCATCGCCGCCGGCGTACTGCCAGTGTCCCGTGTCCAGGCACAGACCGACCAGATCGGCATCCGCGCGAGCCATAAGCTGGCGCGTCTCCTCCGCCGTCTCAACATAGCCGGCGCAGTGGTGATGAAAGACCACCTTCAGCCCGGTCTCATCGAACAGCCGGCGCGCCACGCGATTGACGCCTGCCGCATACACATCCCATTCCGCCGGGCTGAGCACCGACTGGCCCGCGCGTTTGCCCGCACGGCGCACCAGGTCGGGGACGCGGCCGCTGTCATCCGCCAGCACGATGGCCACCGCCTGCTGCGAAGCCAGCAGCCGCCCGACACGCAGCGCGCCTTCCTCCGCCTGCCCGATGGCGGCGGCGTCGGCGAAGCGCACGGGCACATACGCCGAGAGCAGGCGCAGCCCGCGCTGCTCCAGCTCTGGCTTCAGCAGTTCGGGCTCGGTGGGCAGAAAGCCGTACGGGCCGAGCTCAATGCCGGTGTAGCCAGTCTCGACGATCTGGTCGAGCACGTCCTGATAGCGGTATTTCTGACCGATTCCCTCGAACTCATAAATTCCCCAGGACACGGGTGCATTGGCGAGACGGATCGTCATGACAGGGCGCTTTCTGCATGGGCAGGCCGGACACGCAGATACTTTACCGTGTGCGCCGCGGGCGCTCAACTGTCTGCGCGATCGGTTCGCGGATACAATCATGCTGCGACTGGACTCATCAGGATTTGCGGCCCGATGCGAAACCGCTTCCCCACACACGCCCTCAGCGCACTGGTCATGCTGCTGGCGCTCACGCTGCTGCTGATCGGCTACTACTGGGTCCACAAACCCTTCAGCGGCCCCGAACTGCTGACAGCGCTCGGTTACGCGCTCGATGTGGCCGTGCCGTTCGCGCTCATCGCGCTGGCCGGCGCAGCAGGACGCGCAGCGCTGGGCCGGGCAGCGCCACGGCTGGCGCTGCCGCTCGACAGCCTCAACCGCGCCGAACGCCTTGCGCTGGATGTGGCGCTGGGCCTGCCCGTGCTGAGCGCGCTCGGGCTGCTGCTCGGGCTCACCGGCCTGTATCGCCCCGCGGCGATCGCGCTGGCGCTGCTGGCGCTGACCGTCGTCGTGCGTCGTGCGCTGTGGGCGTGGCTGCGCGATGCGCGCGCGCTCGTGCGAATCGCCCCCGCAGGTGACCGCACGACGAGCTTCATGATCGGCTTCACCCTGCTGATGCTGGCTCTGGCGCTCATCCACTCGCTCACGCCGGTATATGCCTGGGATGCGCTGGTCTACCACGTGGTCGAGCCTTCGCGCGATCTGCTGGCCGGCCGCATGACGGCCAGCGCCGACAACTTCTATCTCGGCTTCCCCAAGGCCGTCGATATGCTGTTTGGGCTGGCGATGGGCATCACCGGCCGGGACACCAGCACGGCGCCGGTGCACTTCTTCATCGGCGTGGTCGCGCTGGCCGGTGTGGCCGGGGCTGCGCGGCGGTTGGCGGGCGTGCAGGCGGCATGGCTGGCAGTGGCGCTGCTGCTGGCCAGCTTCAACGTCTGGCAGTTGTTCGGCTGGCAGTACGTCGATCTGGCGCAGGTGCTCTACGCCGCCGTGGTGTTCATCGTGCTGCTGCGCTGGGAGAGCGCGCGCCTGCTCGGCTGGGTAGTCGTGCTGGGCGTGCTGTGCGGCGCGGCTTTCAGCGTCAAGTACACCGCCGGCGCGCTGATTCTGGCGGTGGCGCTGGTGCTGCTGGTGCGCGCGCCGCGCGCCGCGCCGCGCAATCTGCTCGTCTTTGGGCTGGCGGCTGGCCTGGCGTACCTGCCCTGGGCGCTGCGCGGGCTGCTGCTGTACGGCAATCCGATCTACCCGTATCTGTTCGGCGGCCTGAACTGGGACTCCGGGCGTATGACAGCGTTCAGCCAGGCCGGGCGCGGATTGCTGGCGCAGGGCCGCGCGCCGGAACTGCTCACGCTGCCCTTCAGCGCCACGATTCTTGGCTTCGACTATGGTGATGCCTATGCCTTCACCCTCGGCCCGTTCCTGCTGACTGCGCCGTTTATGCTGCCGTTCGTCTGGCGCAGGCTGGCGCACGAACAGCGGCAGGCAGTGTGGGTGGGCGCGCTGCTGCTGGCCGTGCTGTACGTCTACTGGGCAATTACCGCTGCAACAACAGGGATCGGCATGCAGACGCGGCTGGTGATCGCGCTGCTGCCGCTGTCAGCGGTGCTCGGCGCGCTGGCGATCACCGCGCTGGAGCGCATGCCGGCGCGCCCCGTTCGCGTGGGCTTCATCGTGCGCGCAGCGATCCTGCTGACGATGATCACCTCGGCGGCTGAAGCGCTGAGCTACATGACGGCGCAGCGCGTGTTCAGCGTGGTGACCGGGGAGACCAGCCGCGAGGATTTCCTCTTCTACAACATCGTGACCTACGCTGCGACGATGCAGGGACTGTCCGAGCTGCCAGCCGGCTCGCAGGTGCGCATCCTCTACGACACGCGCTCGTACTACTGCCCGCCGCAGATCATCTGCCTGCCGGATGCGCTGTTCGATCAGTGGAGCCGCCGCCGCGCCGCCGGCATGACGCCGGAAGAAGTGCTGGCCGACTGGCGCGCCGCCGGAGATGATTACCTGCTGTACTTCAGGCTGGGCCAGGGGGCGATCCTGCCTTACAGCTATCGGCCGGAATATGACCGGCAGGTGGAAAGCGCGCTGCAGGCCGGCCTGACTGAGGTGTGGACGAGTGAGGACTCGCGCTACACGCTGTTCACCTGGCCAGCCGGGGAATGAAAAACGCCCGCTCTTGAGAGCGGGCGTTCGGGTGTCAGTGCGTGCGAACTAGCGCAGCACCGTGACGGCGCTGGCCTGCTTGCCCTTCTTGCCATCGGTGATTTCGAACTCGACCTTGTCGCCTTCGTTCAGCGTACGGAAGCCGGTCGAATTGATGCTGGTGTAGTGCACGAAGACGTCGGGGCCGTTCTCAGGGGTGATGAAGCCATAGCCCTTTTCCCCATTGAACCACTTCACGGTACCCTTGACACGATTGCTCATTGCTGTTTCCCTTTCTGGAAACTCAACACCTGATAACTGTGGCTCTGTGGGGGTTAGCAGCCGATCAAAACTTCCAGAAGGGCCTTGACACTACACACAGCACACGGGACGGACGCAATGTCCCTCACCTAAACAGTGTAGCATATGACGCGTTTGCCTGCCAGCCCCATCTGCAACAGATTTGTATGTTTCGCATAAGTTATCGGTTGCCGCGCCACGCTCCGACCATCAGCGCGCCCCAACCAGCGATCAGCGCAGCGCCGCCCAGCGGGGCGACTGCCCCCATCAGGCGCAGCCCAAACACGCTCAGCAGGTACAGACTGCCGCTGAACAGCACGATGCCCAGCGCCAGCAGCACGCCGGAAAGACGTGTCCAGCGATTCGGGGCGGCTTCCACGGCGAAGGCGGCGCCCGCCAGCGCCGCCGCATGCACCAGGTGGTAGAGCACCGCCGTCTCATACGTGGCCTGCCGCGACGGCTCTGCGCTGAACACGCCAGCCAACGCGTGCGCGCCGAATGCGCCCAGCGCCACGCCTAACGCGCCGAACAACCCCGCCAGCATGAGGAACTGCCGCGCACGCGTCGTCATGATCTGCCTGCTCCTGTTTTTCAGCCTGCGCACTGAGTCATTCGACGGCAGCTGGCACCACCGCCGGCGCTGCCTCGATGCGCGAAGGTCCACGTCGCATAAGGAACCAGGCGGGGATGGTCGTCGCCAGCAGCACCAGCCCCGCCACGATGAACGGCAGCCGGCTGGCCAGATCGAACAGCGCGCCGCCCAGCGCGGTCCCGGTGATGATGCCCAGGCTGGTGGCTGCGTTGTACGTGCCCAGCACCGCCCCGACGATCTCCTTGCGCGCTGAGGTCGTCGCCAGCGCCTGCAGCGAAGGCATCATCAGCCCGCTGGCGATGGCGATCAGCGTCAGCGAGACGCCACCAACCAGCCATGGCGACAGGAAGAGCGCAATCGACAGCATGCCCGCGCCGCGCAGAAACGCGCCGTAGAACACCAGCCGCCGCTCGCCAAACCGCTGCACTGCCGGGCGCACGAGCACCATCTGCGTGAAGAACTGCCCGATCCCGATCGCCGTGAGCAGCAGGCCGACGCCGATATTGACCGTGCGCTCCGGCTGGCCGCGAAACAGCTCCTGCGCAGCGAACAGCACGATCGACGATTGCAGCAGCGCGATGCTGAACTGCGCCGCGAAGCCGATCAGCAGGATGATCTGCAGCGCGCGATTCGCCAGCACGTCGCCCCAGCGCATGCCAGCGCGGGCCTCGCGCCGGCGCTGTTCGCGCAGCGCCTTCGGCAGCGACTCGTCGAGCGCGAACGCCGTCAGCAGCACGGTGATGACGGTGATCGCCGCGCCGACGACGAACGGCGCGCGGTCGCTGAAGAAGGCCGAGATCAGCCCGCCCAGCGCCGGGCCGAGGATGTAGCCCAGCCCGAAACCGGCGAAGATGATGCCCAGCCCCTGCGTCAGCTTCTCCTTCGGCGTAATGTCGGTCACGTAGGCCTGCGCGACGATGACGTTGCCGCCCGTCACGCCGTCGAGGATGCGCGCCAGGAACAGCACGCGGATATCCTGCGCCGCCGCCATCAGCACGAAGCTGAGCACCGTGCCGATCTGGCTGTAGAGCAGCACAGGCAGGCGTCCGAAGCGGTCGCTGGCGCGGCCCAGCAGCGGCGCAGCCAGAAACTGCGCGATGAAGTACGATGCCAGCAGCAGCGAGATCTCCTGCGGCTGCGCGCCAAAGTGGCGATTGGCGTACAGCGGCAGTGCAGGCAGCACAATCGTACCGCCAAGGAAATTGACGAACACGATCGCGAACAGGATGAGATAGCGGCGGTTGCTCCGTAGAATCATCGAACACTTCACACTGCGAGGATTTCCTGTATTTTACGCCGCGCGGAACGCAGGGATAGGGCCACGCACCGTGCGCCGCCTCCACTGCAGGCAGGTTCAGAACGCCGGCAGATGTTTTTGCACTTGCCGCGCCACTGCCCATATCCTAGACTCAAGGCATTGATGTGCGTACAGTCGGCACGGGGGCGCATGTGCGCTCCGATCGGGAAAGCGTATCCAGAATGCAGACGGTCATGGTGGTCATTCCCACCTACAACGAACGCGAAAACCTGCCGCTGATGGCGGAAGCACTGTTCGCGCTGCCGATCGAGGGGCTGAAGCTGCTGGTGGTCGACGACGGATCGCCGGATGGTACGGGCGAGCTGGCCGACCGGCTGGCGGAGCGCTGGCCCGGGCGCATGCACGTGCTGCATCGCACACAGAAGAACGGCCTCGGCCCGGCCTATCTCGCCGGATTTGCGCATGCCATCGGGCTCGGCGCAGATGTGCTGGTGCAGATGGACGCCGATTTCTCGCATCAGCCGCGCTACATCCCGCAGATGCTGGACAAGCTGAACGAAGGCTATGACGTCGTGTTCGGCTCGCGCTACGTCGCCGGGGGCAGTGTCGATGAGCGCTGGAGCATCTACCGTAAGCTGCTGAGCGCCTTCGCCAACCGCTGGTATGTGCGCGCGATCCTGAACATCCCCGTCAACGACTCCACCGGCGGCTTCCGCATGTGGCGGCGCGAAACGCTGCAGGGCATGGGCCTCGACCGCCCGCGCGCCAACGGCTACGTGTTTCAGGTTGAGATCGCCTACATCACCTACCGCCTGGGTTACCGGATCGCTGAAATTCCGATACACTTTCCGGACCGTACACGCGGCGAGTCGAAGATGGACGTGAACATCCAGCGCGAAGCGGCCATCGCGACGTGGCGACTGCGCCGTACGCATCATCATCTGACACCAGCGATGCGGCGAAGTGAATGACCGACTCTCTTTCAGGATGGCACTTGAGATCGCGATGACAGGCAGCCGCTTTGAGCAGGTCCGTATGGCTCAGCTTCTGGGCGCCTATGCTCCGCACGACCCGCCGCGCCAGTCGCTCGATTTCAGCGACTATCTCTCGATCGCCTGGCGGCTGGATCGCAGTGTCGAGCGCCCGAAACGCGCCCTGTACTATCGCCAGTGCCTGAATGCGCTCGCCAGCGGCCTGAAGATCCACACGCTGCCGCTGCACAAACTGATCGACTCCTGCCAGCCGGGCGATCTGTATCGCCAGATGTCCAATCTGCCCTATCGCAGCCGCAACCGGCTGGTGGATGCCGCAGACCGCAAGGCGGCGATCGCGCAGCTTTCACACCTGCGCGACAGCATCTGCGAAATCGGCGCCTATCAGCAGACGTGGGGCATCAGCTATCCCGGCGCGGGCATCCTCGATAGCGAGCTGCGCGAGCGCGTGTTCGCAGTGCTGTTCACTGCGCTGCAGGGGCAGTTCTCGACCTTCTCAAGGCTGCTGCTGGTGGCCGATATCGTGCTGGCCAACCTGCTGCTCGACTACGATCTGACGGACGACGTCGAGCTGGAGACGCTCATCCTGCTGCACGGCTGGCCAGACCCGGCTGCCGAGAAGACCCTGCGCGACTACGACGGCGATGAGCCGGGCCCCCGCCGCCCGTCCACATCCAGCCAGTCCTGAGCGGCTTCGGCTTTCCCGCAACACAAATCGAAACGATGCGGCAGCGCCCTCCGGCGCGTGAGACGAAATCGCCTCGTCTGTGATCGCGGATCAGGACGAGGCGATGCGGTTCTTGTGCGAAGCATGCAGGACGCCTCACGGCGGAGGCGTCCTGTGAACGGTGAAGCGGCGCGCGCCTAGTTGCCGGGCGCGGGCGTCGGCGTCGGTTCCAGCGGGACGATGTCCTGCGGCTGCGGCACAGCCGGCGCGACGAACTCGCCATCCTGCGCGCCAGCCGCCTGTGCGATGCTTTCCAGATCGAACAGGAACGGACTGTTGGAAGGCACCATCACCAGCCGCACGTTGTCGGAAAGCTGCTGCACATACTCGTACTGGATCAGCGCCGGGTTGGCGGCGATCTGCTCACTCACCAGACGCAGCGCCTCCGCCTGGGCCTGGGCGCGCAGGATGATCGACTGCGCATCGCCTTCAGCGCGGGCGACGGCAGCATCACGCTGGCCTTCCGCCTGGGCGCGCGCCTGCTCGGCTTCCTGCTGGATCTGCTGCACACGCAGGCGGGCGCGCTCCGATTCCTGCTGCGCGATCTGCGCCTGCTCGATGGCGTTGGTGAACTGATCGGAGAAATTGATGTTACGCACCAGCAGGTCGGTCAGCGTCAGCCCTTCTTCCTCCATGCGGACAGCCAGTCGCTCCTGGATATCCTGCTCAACCTGCCCACGCTCGGCACCGTAGATGTCCTGGGCGCGGTAGCCGGAAACGACGTCACGTGTGAAACCGCGCACCGTCGGACGGATGAAGTCTTCCTGATAGCGATTCTGCCAGCGCGTGTGCACGATGTTGGCATTGTCCGGATTGATCGCGTATAGCACCGTGATATCCAGTGACACTTCCTGTCCATCGGTGGTACGTGCCTGAACGGCGGAGTCATTACTCGGGCGAGAGCCTTCCTGAGCGTTGCCAGACATGGTGTACTGCTGCTGCTCGATCGGGTAGATCGTCACCTGCTGCAGCACCGGGACGACAATGTGCGTGCCAGAGCGCAGCGGTTGCTCCGACAGATTACCGGAGAGCGTGTTGAAGACCACCGCCACTTCCCGCGGCTGCAGCACCAGCAGCCCCTGACTGACCACGCTGAAGACGATACCCATCACCAGACCGACGACGGCCAGCAGCACGCCGTTGCGCGGCGGCCGCCCCTGCGAACTGGCGAGCACCGCACCGGCGATGCCCACAATCAGAATGATGAAGCCGAGAAGTCCCAGCAAACTGGTGACTGAACTGATGCCCATGGATGATTGTCCCTTCCTGAACGGTTGTGTATCACAGTCGTCAATAGGCACGCATTATCCAGCCGGATTGTTTGAGCGAGATTAACGCACCCGGGACTCCCCCCAGGAATTGGGGGGCAGGTGCCGAGCCGGCATTCCATCTCTGCCAATCGCGGTGCAGTTGCGCGGCATACGCATTTCAGGGTATTGTCTGCCCCGTTCGGCGGCAATCAGATGGCGTGGCGTGTCTTGCGCTGCGCAGCAGGAGGCAGAATCCGGTGATGACGCGCAATCGGCTGGCCGCTGGCCTGTTCGTGCTTCTGCTCATCACCGCGCTGGCCGCCAATGCCGGCCCCGACATGCGCGCGGCGCTCCAGCCGATGCCATCGATCACCCCGCTGTTCTTCAACGGCCGCCCGCCCAACGTCGTGCCCTATGGGGCCAGCGGCTCATCCGTCTCTGCTGGCCAGGCGGGCCAGACCGGCACCGGTGCGCAGGCGCAGAGCATCACCGGGCAGGCACAGGCGGCAGCCACCCCGGCCAGCGCCCAGCCCACGCGCCAGCCCGGCGCGCTGCCCACCCTCGCGCCTAGCATTTCCATCAGCGACACCGGCCAGCAGGCCGCTGGCAATGCGCTCAGCAGCATCTTCAACAGCCTTGTCGTGCCGGTCATCAATTTCATCCTCACGCTGGCCAACGGCACGATCGTCACCGTGTGGAACTTCGCGGGCAGCCAGGGCGGTCTGCTCGGACAGTCGGTATGCTGCATCGTGCCATTCCTCGGCTCGGTGTGGTGGCTGTTCTTCCGCCGCGGCCTGTTCGGGCGCCGTCGCTAAGGCGCACGCGGCATCAGGCGGCATCCCCAGCTTCGCAGACTGCATATCACCCGTGGCACAACCACGCAGGCACGCTGACCCGATTGGGTCTATACTGCATACAGACGCAGAGTCCGGATGGCAGTTGATCCCGGAGGGATGACGATGGCCCGCCGCCGATACAGTCGTATGCTGCAGGAGGAAGCGACCAGCGCGCCTGCGCCGCTTCAGCATGTGCGCTCAGAAGCACCCACTGTGCAGCAGCACCCGATCGTGCAGCTTCAGCAGGCGCTCGGCAACCAGGCCGTGCAGCGCCTGCTGATCCAGCGCGAGAACGAGACGGAAGACACCGCCACAGAGGCGCCGGCGGAAGAGACAGCCGCTGCGGAACCCGCCGCGCTTACCCTGCTCAGCCGGCAGCAGGTCTATCTGGCGCTGACGTACTACACCAGCCGTTCGCGCGATTATCCGCCGCAGATCATCACGCAGATCCAGCATGCGCTGGGCACCACCGAGACGGGCCGCGCCGATGAAGAGATGGTGCAGGCGGTGGCCAACTGGCAGGCCGGCCAGGGGCTGACGGTCGACGGCATGGCCGGGCCGCGCACGCTGCCCGCCATCTTCGGGCAGGGGCTGGATGTCGACTCGCGCGAGGAAGAGTTCGTCGCCTTCGCCCAGCAGCAGATGGAGCAGTGGGACACGCTTGGCACGGGCGAAGCGCGCGCCCAGGCGATGATGACCAAGATCAACGAGCTGCTGACTCAGTCCGAAGTCCCGGAATGTCTGGTCTCGGTCAAAAGCCTGCCCAATCTGCTCGGCCAGTTCGACTTCGCCACCTGGACGATCGAAGTCGGGCTCGATCAGTTCGAGCGCGACTCCGTCACCGTCGCCGAATATGCCGACATGGCCAACACGCTCTACCACGAGGCCCGCCACGCCGAGCAGTGGTTCAGCATGGCGCGCATGCTCGCCGGCCAGAACAAAACCGCCGACCGCATCGCCACCATGATGGGCATCCCACCGAACATCGCCGCGCAGGCCGTCACCAGGAAGTACGATCCGAAGTCGATGGAGGCCCTGGTGGCCGATGGCTGGTATCAGAGCGTGTACGGCGTGAGCGCCGCCCACCGCGAAGCTACATTCCGCGAGCTGAGCGCAGCGGATACCGAGCTGGCCGCCGCACAGACCGCCGCCGATGCCAACGACACGCCCAGCACGCGCCAGCGCCTGCAGCGCGCGCGCGAGCGCCGCCAGCGCGCCTACGATGCCTACCACAACCTGCCGGAAGAGACCGATGCGCACCGCGTCGGCGACTCGATCACTGCGCGGCTGGTGCTGGCCTCCGAAATCGAGAATATGCCGGACTGAGGGGAATCGGCCATGAACAAGACCCTGAAGCGCCTGCTCGACCTGCTCACACAGGCCAACGTCTCCAGCATCCAGGCGGCGCGCGTGCTGGGCGGAAGCATCACGCCGGGCACGCTCGTTCGCCCGATGGAAGTGACGCCGGAAGACCCCGCCTTCGCCCGCGCCCAGATCATGCCCGGCGCCGAAGCTGAGCCAGTCTACACAGTCGAGCTCACGCCGGGTACGCTGGCGCTGCATCTGGATGCGCTGAGCGCAGCATTCGGAACGGGCAGCCCGATCCCGCGCTCGCGGCCCGGCCAGCCAGCACGGCTGATGTTTCAGCACCGACCCGAGGGCGCAGCGCATTTCGTGACGGTGTTTGCATCGCACGACGAGGCTGGCAGCGTCAGCCTGCTGCTGCTGCGCCGCGATCCCATCGTGTGACGAGTGCGGTTCAGTCCCAGTCGATGCCGTGGCTGTCGCGCATGAATTCGGCCTGGCTGTCGATCACCGCTTCGCCCGGGGCCGGCACGATGCGCTCGTAGCGCCCATCGCTGTACTGCGCCCAGGCGTTGGCATTATCCGCCATCGACGTGTGCAGCACGCGCAGCACCTGCCGCTGGATGCGCGGGTCGATCACCGGGAACACCACCTCCACCCGATTGTAGAGATTGCGCCGCATCAGGTCGGCGCTGCCCAGATACAGCCGCTGCTCTGGCGGGGCGTTGTGGAAGTAGTACACGCGGCTGTGTTCGAGGAAGCGGCCAACGATGCTGCGCACGCGGATGTTCTCGCTCAGGCCGGGCAGGCCGGGGCGCAGGCAGCACAGCCCGCGCACGAGCAGGTCGATCTGCACGCCGGCCTGTGAGGCCTCGTACAGCTTGCGGATCATCAGGTCCTCTTCAAGCTGGTTCATCTTGAAGATCAGACGGGCGGTCTTGCCCTCACGCGCGGCAGAGATCTCGCGGTCGATGCGCTCCAGCAGCCCAGGCAGCAGGTACTCCGGCGCCACCAGCAGCCGCTTGTACGTGGTGGCCGGGGCGTAGCCAGTCAGCCGGTTGAACAGCCGGGTGGCGTCATCGGCGATCTCGCGATTGCACGTCAGCAGGCTGAGGTCGGTATACAGCCGGGCGGTGGCGCTGTTGTAGTTGCCCGTGCCCAGATGCACGTAGCGGTTGACCGAGTCGCCTTCGCGACGCACCACCATCGCGATCTTGGCGTGCGTCTTGACGGGCAGTTCCTCCACGCCATATGTGACGTGCACGCCCTTCTCTTCCATCGCGCGCGCCCACTGCAGGTTGTTGTCCTCGTCGAAGCGCGCCTTGAGCTCCACCAGCACCGCCACCTGCTTGTTGTTGTCGCGCGCCTCCATCAGCGCCTGCACGATCGGCGAATTGCGGCCCACGCGGTAGAGCGTCGCCTTGATCGCCAGCACGTTCGGGTCGGAAGCAGCGCTGCGGAAGAAGGCCTCGACCGGCGCGAACGAGTCGTACGGGTGATGCAGCAGCACATCCTGCCGCGCGATCACATCGAACAGGTTCTGGTCAGCACCGATCACCTGACGTGGCACATACGGCGCATACCGCAGATCCGGGCGGTCGATGCTCTGCAGGCTGAACAGGCTGGCCCCGCCGAGCGCGCCGTTGATGTAGTACAGATCGCGGCGCGGATCGACATCGAGCGCTTTCACCAGCGGATCAACGATGCGGTCGCTCGTGCCTTCAGGGACGGTCAGGCGCACCACCGAGCCGAAGCGACGCTCGCGCACGCTCTCCTCGACGAACTCCATGATGTCGACGTAGCCATCCCCGTTGCTGTCTTCCATCTCGTGTTCGTAGTCGATATCAGCGTTGCGCGTGATGCGAAACGGCGCGGTCTCGTAGACCACCATGCCCGGAAAGAGCACGTCGAGGTTGTCCGTGATGATGTCTTCGATCCACACGTAGCGCGCGCCGTCAGCACTGCGCACGGCGTCCGGCAGATCGAGAAAACGCCGGCGCATATCGCCGAGATTCACCAGCCGGGGCAGCGCCTCCGGGATCTTGATGCGCACGAACTCGGTGTTGATGTCGTCGCGGGTGCGCCCCATCACCACCGCCAGGTTCAGGCTGAGGTTGCTGATGAAGGGGAAGGGCCGGGCGTGATCGACGGCCAGCGGCGTGAGGATCGGGAAGACTTCCTCAGCGAAGTACTGGCGCAGCACCTCGCGGTCTTCCGGCGCCAGCGCGCGGATCGGCGCCAGGTCGTAGCCTTCCGCCGCGAGCTGTTCCAGCAGGCCAGCCATCAGCCGGCGCTGGCGCAGGATGATCTCGCTGATCTGCTCGCGCAGCAGGGAGAGCACCTCATGCGCGCTGTAGCCATCAGGACGCACAGACGACGAGCCGCTCTTGATCTTCTGGTGCAGCGCGCCCACGCGCACCATGAAGAATTCGTCGGTGTTGCTGCTGACGATCGCCACGAACTTCAGGCGCTCCAGCAGCGGCACGCGCTCGTCTTCCGCCACCGCCAGCACGCGGCGGTTGAACTCCAGCCAGCTCAGCTCACGGTTGATGTAGTTGTCTGGCGTGAGCGGGGGCAGCGCTGCATCGTTGATCTGAAGCTGTAAAGCACACATGGCACACCGGCGGCACAGGCAGCATCTGGGCGAATATGCGCACACTATACAGAAAAGCATTGTTAAATGTAAAGCGATCTGTCGCAAACGCCTCTTGCCGGACGCGCTAACGCAGTTCCAATCCGCCTGTGCGACGATGCAGGCAGTGTTGGTGCAGCCCCGGAAGACGGTGATGCCGCTTTACCTGAACAGGGACGATCCGCAGCCGCGCGATATCGAGGCCTCCTGGCGCGATGGCGATGTGGACACCGGCTGGACGGAGGACCGCGTCTGGACGCCCCGGCGCGTCATCATGGTGGCGATTGTGCTGCTGGCGCTGCTCGCTTTTCTGGCGACGAGCATACCCGGCATCTTCGAAGCGCTGCGTCCCGGCGCACTGCCACCGACGCCGACGCCGCCTCCGCTGCCGATGCTCTAGCGGACGGGGGGTGCTGTCGGGCCCAGCACGCGGCGCGCATACTGCCCGGCCAGGATGCCGGTCACCGGGAAGAGCAGCGCGGCGAACAACGCCCACCCCGCCAGCGGGATGATCAGCAGCGCCGCCAGCGCTGCCAGCACCAGCACCAGCCACAGCAGATACTGCAGCGTCACGCCCGGCTGCTGCCCGACGTCCTCATACAGCGAGCCGACGGCGAAGAACGCCGACAGGCGTGGATCTTCGGCGAAACGCGCCAGCCCCAGCGCAAAGAACGGCAGCATCAGCGCGTTGTAGACCAGCATGATCGGCGCCAGGCAGCACACCGAGGCGATCATCACCGTGCTGCCAACGATGCGCGCCCCGTCGCTCACGCCAATGATGAACGCCCATCCGCATCCGAGCAGGATGTTGGGCACATTGTAGATCGCAAAGGCGATCAGCACATTCGCCCCCGGGGCGAGATAGCGCGCCGGCTGGTCCCAGCGCGGCAGCGGCCGGGGCCCATCCGCGCGCACGCGCCGCATGATCTCCACCTGATAGCCGAACAGCAGCGCCCAGCCCGCCAGCCCGACGAGCAGCGGCGTGAGCGCCAGCGTGACGGCGGTGATGAGCGCGGTGATCGCCAGCTTGCGCAGGTAGTCACGGTCGCGCAGGATGCCTTGCACAGCCATAGAGATGTTCATCAGGACTGCACTTCCTTGTTCGGCTGCGCCGGCGGCTGGGCGTCAGGCCGGGCCGGCAGAGGGCGGCGGCGCATCCTGCAGATAGCCCTGTGCGCGCAGCACGCGGTCGGCTTCTTCGAGCGAGATGATTCCCTGCACCAGCCCGTTGCGGAACAACTGCGCCAGCAGACGGGTGACCGTGCGGATCATGCCGTTCGGCATCAGGATGAGAAAGAGCTTCGAGCGCGGATGGCGGCGGGTGAGCAGCGAACGGCTCTGCGACAGCGCGTTGTCGGGCAGGCGCGTGTTCGGCGGGCCGAAGATGATCAGCGCGCAGTCGTGCGAAACGGTGTCCATCATCTGGTCAGCCTCCGCCTTGGCCGCCCAGAACTCCGCCCAGGTGTAGCTGGCCGGGAACTCCAGCAGGATGACCGTGCGGCTGTCCCTGTACCAGCTCACCCGGGTTCGGGGCGCATTCATCGCTCTCTCCTCTTCTGCGACAGCCTATGGCGTCATGCCGAAGTATGTCTCAAGCACCTGCCGGGCGATGGGCGCGGCGATCTCCGAGCCCTGCCCAGCCGTCTCCACCAGCACCACCACCGCGATCTCCGGATTGTCGCGCGGGGCGTACGATGCGAACCAGGCGTGCGAGGGCGTCTCCGGCCCGCCGGTCTGCGCCGTGCCCGTCTTGCCGCACACCCCGATCGCCTGCAGCGGCGAGTTGCGGAAGACGAAGGTCGCCGTGCCCGCGGGCGTGCTGGTGACGGCGCACATGCCGCTGTGCAGCATATCGATCACCTCCGGGCGCAGGCCGGTCTCAGTGGCCTCCGGCGTGTAGGCCATCTGCGGCGTTTCACCCAGCAGCCCACTTCCGCTGACCAGATGCGGCGTCCACAGCGTGCCGCCATTGGCGATCGCGCTCGTCCAGCGCGCCACCTGCAGCGGCGTGACCTGCACGTAGCCCTGGCCGATGGCCATGTTGACCTCCTCCGAGAACGGCATGTCCACGCCAAATGTGACGCGGAACCATTCCGGGTTGGGCATGAAGCCGGGCTCCTCGAGGATGTCGGGGATGCCGGTGCGCTGGCCGAAGCCGAAGCGCGCGGCGTAGTCCGGCAGGATGTCCGGATCGGCCATGTAGAGCTGATAGCCCGCCTCGTAGTAGTAGGGATTGCAGCTCTGCGTCAGCGACTGCGGCAGAGTCAGCAGGCCGTGGCCGCCCGCCAGCCAGTCGATGCGCGGGATATCGCGGTTCCAGATGCCGGTGCACATGTAGCGTTCGTCCAGCGCGTATACGCCGCTGTCCGCGGCGGCGGCAGCGGTGATGGTCTTCATCACCGAGCCGAGCGCGAACACGCCCTGCGCTGGCCGGTTGACCTCCGGGTGGCGCGGATCGCTCTGAGTCTGCGTGATGAGCGCGTTGGCCTGCTGCCGCCCCATGACGGGAAAGGCGTTATAGGCGTTGTTGTCGAAGGTCGGGTAGCTGACCATCGCCAGGATGCTGCCATCGCGCACATCCATCACCACCACCGAGGCGCCGGGCGAGCCGGGGGCCCAGGTGTCCTTGGCCTGGGTGTAGGCATCGGCGACGATGCGCACCACCGCCGCCTGCAGCCCGGAGTCCAGCGTCAGCCACAGGCTGCGGCCCGGCTGCGCCTGGCTTTCGGCCAGCACGCGCAGCACCTGCCCCGACGGGCTGACGATCTCCAGGCTGGTGGCGGGCACGCCGCGCAGCGTCTCATCCCAGGCGCGCTCGATGCCCGTGCGCCCCACCAGCGAGTCCTGCGTGAAGCCCGCCGCCTCCAGCTCTGGCAGCTGCGCCTCATCCGGATAGCCGACGTAGCCAAGCAGATTTGGGGCCAGCGTGCCGTTGGTGTAGCGGCGCACGCGCCGGCCATCGAGCTGCGCATCGCAGAAGCCATCGAGCTGCGCAGAGACGCCGCTGTACGTGTTCTGGTCGATCAGGCCGATCTCCACGCGTTCGCTGGCGGGGCGGCCTTCCAGGCGCTGGCGCACGGTATCGAGCGGCAGGCTGAGCGCCGCGGACAGCGTGCCCAGGCAGTTCTCCCAGTCCGGGGCGTTCTGGCGTACGATGCTGATCATCGCCACGCGCCCTTCCTGATCGGCCAGCACCTGCCCCGTGCGATCGTAGATGTTGGCGCGAATGGGCGGGGCAGAGCGCAGGCGCAGCCGGCCGCCGCTGGCCAGCTCCGGAAAGACATCCGCCGGCGTCCAGGCGACGCGCCAGTCCTGCGCCACCGGATCGACCACCAGATGCATATCGCGGTTGCCGTCGTCCAGGTCACCGAAGCGCTGGGTGCGGAAGCGCACGCTGTAGTTGAGCACGGCCACGCTCTCGCCTTCCCGGGCGATGCCGTTGGCCTGCACCTCCACCTGGCTGAGCGTCATCGTGGCGGCGCTGTCGCTGTAGAATGCGAGGAACTGTTCGCGCGGGGTGGCCTCCTGGCTGCCGAAGCTGATGAGCTCGAACATGCGCTCGGTGTCACCATCCACCCAATTCTGCAGGAACTCGCGCGCGACGCGTTCCGCATTCTCCACCGGAAAGGCCGAGGGCAGCACTGCCAGCGTGGGCAGCGGCACGATCGCCGCGGGCGAGGCGGGCGCGCAGGCAGCGACAGCCAGCAGCAGGACGCTCAGGAGGAACAGTCGGAGTCTCAAGCGTTTCTCTTTGCACATGACAGCATCTATTATAGCCCGCAAGGTTGCATTTCAGGTGGGAAATTGCTGGACGCTGAAGGCAGCCCGCGCTACGCTTGCCCGACTGTTGTGCCATTCCGCAGGAGCAAAGCGATGCCACAGCCGATGATCACGTGGGGCGGCGCAGGGGATGTGCTGGTGTTCGCGCCCGCCAACGGCTTTCCGCCAGAAGCGTATCGGCCGCTGCTGCAGCGGCTGAGCGCGCAGGCGCGCATCGTGCTGGCCCCGCCGCGCGCGCTCTGGCCGGCCCCTCCGCCGCCGGACAGCAGCCCCGGCTGGGATACGCTGGCCGAAGACCTGCTGGAGGGCATCTCGCGGGAGCGGCTGGGGCCGGTCGTCGCGGTCGGGCACTCGTTCGGCGCAGTGGCGGCGCTGCTGGCCGCTGCTCGCCAGCCGGCGGCATTCCGCGCGCTGGCGCTGCTGGATGCGACGATCCTCCCGCCGGAAGCCGATGCCGTCATCGCGCATTGGCGTGCCCAGCCACAGCCGCACCCGCTGGTACAGGGGGCGCTGCGCCGCCGGGCGCACTTCAGCAGCCGCGAGCAGGCATTCGCCTACTGGCGGGCGAAGCCGCTCTTTCACGACTGGTCGGATGCGGCGCTGTGGGCATATGTCGAGGCGGGGCTGGTGCCGGACGAGGCGGGCGGGCTGCGGCTGGCCTGGCCGCCGGAATGGGAGGCGCACTACTTCAACACCATGCCCACCGGGCTGTGGACAGCGCTGGGCCAGCTTCCGCCGGGGCTGCCGCTGCTGTTCGTGCGCGGCGCGCACAGCGACACGCTGCTGCCGCACACGCTGGAGCTGCTGCGCCTGCGCCTGCCCTGGGCGCAGTTCGCCGAAGCGCCGGGCGGGCACCTCTTCCCGCTGACCGCGCCCGACGAGACCGCCGCGCTGGTGGCGGAATATGTCGCAAATCTGCGCAGCCCGGAGGACTAGCCCTCGCCCAGCCCGATCTGCTGCGCGCCTAGCTGAGGTTGGGCAGCACTTCCGTCACCATCCCAAACACGGCGATCAGGATGAGCGTCACCCCGGACAGGCGCGTCAGCAGCTTGTAGCGGCGCGCAAGCCAGCGCGTGAGCTGCCGCTGCAGCGCGCTGGTCAGAAACGGCAGCACGACCAGCACCCAGCCGAACCCCAACCCGAAGAACAGGAAATACAACAGCCCATCTGCAAGAGCGGCGAAATCATTGGCGCCCAGCAGAAACGCACTGGTGATGATCGGTCCTGTGCAGGGCAGCGTCATGGGCCCCAGCAGCAGCCCGTACAGATACGCCGTCAGGTAGCGATTGCGCAGCAGCGGAATGTTCGTCGTCGCCAGCCGCGCAAAGGGATTGAACCCAAGCAGCATCAGCACGCCCAGCACCAGCACCACTCCGTAGATCACCGGCAGAAGGACCGGCAGGACCACGCCGAACGACTGGCTGAACGTGAACAGCACGAACCCCACGCCCAGCATCATCGTCAGGATGCCCGCCAGCACCAGCAGCCCCAGCCAGCGCCCGCCGCGCCCCGCTTGCCCGCCCGCGCTGCTCCCGGCCAGAAACGCGACCAGGCCGGGATACAGCGGAAGCAGGCAAACGTTCGTCAGGATCGCCTGATTGCCGAGGATGAACGCCTGAAGGTACTGGTCGATCATGCGCCGCCTGCACCAGCCGATTCAATCTGGGCAACGATCTCTTCAGCGGAAACAACCCCGGTGAACAAGCTGGAAACGGAGCCGTCTGGCCGCATGACGAAATGCGGTGTCGAAGGCGGATTGCTGATCGTGCGCCCGAAAGCGCTCACCAGTTCAGCGAGCATGTCAGGGGTCATCACCGCGAACAGCCAGTCAAAGCCGTTTGCGTCGGCATACGCTGCAAGGTCAGCTGAGGGGATCGTGGTTTCCACGCTCAGGGCGACGAAGGTGACCGTCTCGCCCAGTTGTTCGCGTGCGCTGCGCACATTCCCCAGCATCTGGCGGCAGTTTGAACACCAGGTCGCCATCGGTTCCACGAACACCGTTTGCCCCGCGAAATCCGCAAAGGTGAATGTCTCGCCCGTTCTGGCATTCACCAGAGGCAGGGTTTGCCACGCCAGCGGCGCAGCAGCCGGGGCGCTCTGCGCAGCCGCAGCTTCTGCAGGCGTGCTGGCCGGCGTGGACGCAGAATTGTCAGACGGGGAGCAGGCCGCAAGAGCCAGCACGAGCAGCACAATCAATCGACGCATGTTGGAACCTTCCTCATCACCATCTGATCACGAACACCCGCACGACTATGGAAGCCACCACCACCACGCGCCTTACCCCGCATGAGGCAAGCGCAGGGATCGCGCATCGTGACGACCGCGTTTGGGCGGGTGCAGCATGTTCATCTGGTGGAGGCGCATGGCTTCAGCACCCGGCCCGCCGGGGGCGGGGCTGTACGCGCGCATGGCGAAAAGCGCTGCGTCGGATGTGTGGATGTGCTGCGCGCTCCGGCAGGCCTAGCCCTCGACCGGACCGATCTGCTCGTCGGTCATACCGAAGCGGCGGCGGCGCTGCGCATAGGTCTCCAGCGCCTTGTGGAATTCCGACGGGTCGAAGTCCGGCCAGTACGTCGGCGTGACGTAGTACTCGCTGTACGAGCCCTGCCAGATCAGGAAGTTGCTCACGCGCAGTTCGCCGCTGGTGCGGATGATCAGGTCCGGGTCCGGCAGGTCGCCCGTGTACATGTAGCTGCCGATCAGCTCCTCGGTCACCTGATCCTCAGGGATGCCCTCGCGCACGATGCGCCGCACCGCCTGTACGATCTCCTTGCGCCCGCCGTAGTTGAAAGCGACGTTGAGGATGAGCGCGGTGTTGTGCGCGGTGCGGGCCGTCGCCTGCTGGATCTTGCGCGCCAGCCGCGCATTCACGCCTTCCATATCGCCCAGGTGGCGGATCTGCACCCCTTCGCGGTCGAGCTCGTCCAGCTCGCGCACCAGAAACAGCTCCAGCAGGCGCATGAGCGCTTCCACCTCGTAGCGCGGGCGGTTCCAGTTCTCGGTCGAGAAGGCGTAGATGGTGAGGATGCCCACACCCTCCTGCACGCAGGCGCGCAGCACGCGGCGCAGGTTCTCCACGCCGTGGCGGTGGCCCTCCGTGCGCGGCAGGCCGTGCTCCTTGGCCCAGCGGCCGTTGCCGTCCATGATGATGGCGACGTGCCGGGGTATGCTCGACAGCCGTTCGCTGTGCTGTTCGTCCATCGCTGTCAGCGCCGCCATGATCTCCGTCCTTAGCCTGCGAGACGGCCGGCTAGACCGTCATGATTTCCTGTTCTTTGTGCTTGCCCAGGTCTTCGATCTGCTGGATGAAGCGGTCGGTCAGCTTCTGCACTTCCTCTTCGCCCCACTTCGCGTCGTCCTCCGACACCATCTTCTCCTTCTCGAAGTCCTTGATGTCGTCGTTCATGTTCCGGCGAATGTTGCGCACGGCCACCCGCGCATCTTCCATACGCCGGTTCAGCAGCTTCACCAGCTCGGTACGCCGTTCGCGCGTCAGCGGGGGCATGTTCAGGCGGATGGTATCACCGTCCGTCTGCGGATTAATGTTGATATCGGAGTTGCGGATCGCCTTCTCGATGCTCTTGACCGCGCCCTTGTCGAACGGGCGGATCATGATCTGCATCGCCTCTGGCGTGGAGATGGTGGCAAGCTGGCGCAGCTCAGTCTCCTGACCATAGTATTCCACCAGCAGGCGCTCGACCAGCGCAGTGCTGGCGCGGCCCCCGCGCATGCCGTGCAGGTCCTGCTCGTACACATGCAGGGCCGCTTTCATCTTGGTCTGCGTTTCCTTGAGAATGTCGTCAATCATGATCGCTGTTCCTCGTCAGCAGCAGTCTATGTTACAACGCAGCCGCCGCTAATCCTCACTACAGGCCAGGCCGGCGTGCTGGCCACCACGATCCGGCATCACGAATCATTATACTGAAGATGCAGGGGCGCTGCGATGGAACTTGCCCGGCCCGGCGGCTCGCCTCACCCGCCGCCCAACAGCGCCCGCGAAAACGCCAGCGCCGGCTGAGCGATGCCGCTGCAGCCCGCCTCGACGCGCGCGCCGCCGTCGTCGCACGTCTGGTCGCGCGTGATCGACCACATCGCCAGCAGGCCCAGCCCGCGTGCTTCGGCGAAGGCGCGCACCGCCGCCGCATCACTGAGCGTGAACACCTCCGGGCGCACGTCGTTCAGCCCAATCATCGGCGTCAGCCCGATCATCGTCCACAACCCGGCCTCGTCCGCATGCGGAAACAGCACCTGAAGCTGTGCCAGCAGGCCGTGCGCGGCGCTGATGGCGTTGGCGCCCATCGCGTCCGGCGCGGCTGCCCCGCCATAGTTCATCGTCATCAGGTTGACCAGCGCGATCTCGACGCCGTGCGCCAGCGCGGACTGCAGCACATACAGGCCGTCGTCCGTCAGCCCAGTGGTCAGGGAAGGCAGCGTGAACTGCACCTCCAGCGCGCGCCCATCTGCCCGCGCCGCCGCCTGCACCCGCGCGATCGCCTCCGAACGCCGGTCGATCGACTCGCGATCGCGCAGGGCTGGACCCTCGATATCGAAGTCCATGCGCGACGGCTGATAGCGGTCTGCCACCTGCTGAAGCTGCTCGGCCAGCGCCTCCGGCGTATCGCAGGTGGTGGCCAGCTCCGCCCCCGCCGCGCCGCCGAACGACACGATGATCTGCACGCCGGCCTGGCGCAGCGCCTCCATCTCGCGCGAGAAGTTCAGGATGCGCGAGTCCTGCGCGATGGCGATCTGGCCGCCCCAGGCGGCGCGGCAGGGCTCCGTGCGCATCCCGGTGATGAAGGCCAGCGTGTAAGCGGGGATGCCCAGCTCGCGCGCGGTCTGCGCCAGCGGATACAG
>CAZZJW010000004.1:24451-103014 GCA_964654755.1 uncultured Pleurocapsa sp.
TCAGCCTCGCTTAACATCCCCGCTTGCAAATCACATATTGACCGCTAAAATGTCATGCTGAGGAATTGCCCGGCATCTGCAACCTGTAACTTTCATGGACAATCTGCGATTGTCGATAGTGGCCATCGCCCGATCTTGTCCAGTGCAAAGAATCAGAGATTGTGCGTGCTGGCGCGGTGCCGAGTGAATTATCGAATTTTGTGGTCAGAGGAGAACATCGGAATGAGTCGCGTCACGAAAGCCCTTGGGGTCGCTCTTCTGCTCGTTCTGGCGCTGTCGGTGGTCTTTGCGCCCGCCGCTGCCCAGGAGGGCTCCACCCTCACCGTCGGTTTCTCGCAGGAACCGGACAGCATGAATGGCTTCTACAGCAGCATGGCCTTTGCGCAGTGGGCCAATGACCTGGTGCAGGCCAGCCTGTGGGATATCTCCAACACGCTCGAAGCGGTGCCGGTGCTGGCCGCGGAAGTGCCCTCGGTCGAGAATGGCGGCATCAGCGAGGACTACACCACCTACACCATCAAGCTGAAGGAAGGCCTGACCTGGAGCGACGGCGTGCCCCTCACCGCCGCCGACGTGGTCTTCACCTACCAGATGATCATGGATCCGGCCAACAACATGCTGCAGGGCAGCTCGATCCGTGATGCGCTCGTCTCGGTGGAGCAGGTGGACGATCTGACCTTCACGCTCACCTTCAACGCCGCCAAGCCGTTCCCGGAAGACATGGCGGGTTCGCCCGGCCTGTCGACCCTCCTGCCGGCACACATCTTCCAGCCGATCTATGAGGCGGAAGGCTCGATCGAGTTTGCTCCCGAGAATCAGGACCCGACCGTGTTCAGCGGCCCGTACGTCCTGACCGAGTGGCGCCGTGGCGAGTCGATGACGTTTGAGGCCAACCCGGCCTTCGCGCTCGGCCAGCCGCAGATCGCCCGCGTCATCATCCGCTTCTTCCCCGACACCGACACCCAGTATGCTGCGCTGCAGGCCGGCCAGCTCGACTTCGTGCCGAACGTCAGCGAAGGCGACAAGCCGCGTGTTGCCGGTTTCGAAGGCATCTCGCAGGTGACCGTGTTCGGCGGCTACATCGAGAGCCTGTGGCTGAACCTGCGCACCGAAGACACCCCGGAAGCCGGCCACCCCGCGCTGCAGGATGTGCGTGTGCGCCAGGCCATCCGCTTCGCGCTTGACCGCAATGCCGTGGCCACCGACCTGCTGGCCGGCACGGTCTCGCCGACCGACAGCATCTATGCGGGTTCGCCGTTCGAAGACCCGAACCTGGGCGTGACCGAGCACAATCCCGACGAAGCCAACCGCCTGCTCGATGAAGCCGGCTGGGTGGACAGCAACGGCGACGGCACGCGCGACAAGGACGGCGTCGAACTCGAACTGCGCTACAGCACCACCACCGCCGGCTGGCGCAACAACATCCAGGCCGTCGTTCAGCAGCAGCTCGCCGCCGTCGGCATTGGCACGATCCTCGAGGCCTTCCCGGCGTCCGAGTTCTTCGGCTCGTGGTCCAACAACGGCATCAACGCTTCCGGCGCTTACGACATCGCCCAGTACGCCAACAACACCGCGCTGACCAACCCGGTCAACGTCACCGTGATCGAGGCGCTCAACTGCGCGCAGTTCCCGAGCGACGAGAACCAGGGCGGCCAGAACTTCACCGGCTTCTGCAGCGAGGAAATGGACGCGCTGGGCCTGCTGACGCAGACCTCGCTCGATGCCGATGAGCGCCTGCAGGCGGCCTATGGCATCCAGGCGATCATGAAGGAACAGGCCCCGCTGATCAACCTGTTCCCGCGTGGCGACAACTACGCCTATGTGACCGCGCGCTTTGCCGAAGCCCCGGTCGTCGGCTCGGGCGTGGGCAACCAGTGGTTCGATATCGTCAACTGGCAGCTCGCGAACTAATTCACCCCAACCGTCACTGAATGAGAGACGGGCCTCACCGCCCGTCTCTCATTTTCACGCATTCTCACCGGAAGATCAGCATGTCCAAATACCTCATCCGGCGTTTACTTCAGTCTGTCCCTTTGCTGCTGATCATCAGTTTCATTCTGTTCGTGCTGACCAATTCGCTCGGCGATCCGATGGCGGTGTTCGCCGAATCGCGGCAGCGCCCGACCGCCGCCGAGCGCGAGGAGATGCGCCGCCGCCTGGGCCTCGATCGCCCGGTGCTGGAACAGTACGCGATCTGGCTGTTCGGCAACGACTGGCTGCTGGTCGATGTGCGCGGGGATGGCAGCGTGATGGCCCCCGGAACCCGCAGCGGTGTGCTGCGCGGCGATCTGGGCATCTCGTTCGTCACCCGCCAGCCGGCGTGGACGCGCATCGAGGAGCGCCTTCCGGCGACGCTGACGCTGATGATCCCCACCTACCTCATCACGCTGGCGCTGGCGATCGGCATCGGCGTGTATTCATCGCTGCGCCAGTACTCCACCATCGACAACCTGATCACGGGACTGTCGTTCTTTTTCTACTCCATGCCGATCTTTTTCATCGCGCTGATCACGATCTATATCTTTGCGGTGCAGTTCTCCAAATGGGATCTGCCGGCGCTGCCGATCGGCGGCACTGGCGATGGCTCGTTCGGCGATCTGCTGCTGCACATGATTATGCCGGTGTTCTGCCTGGTCGCCATTCAGCTCGCCGGATACGTGCGCTTCATCCGTTCGTCGATGGTGGAAGTGCTCAACCAGGATTTCATCCGCACCGCCTACGCCAAGGGCCTGTCGCAGGGCCGCGTGGTACGGGCGCACGCCCTCAAGAATGCCGCGCTGCCGCTGGTGACGCTGGTCGGCCTCGATCTGCCCTTCCTGCTGGCCGGCGCGGTCGTCACCGAGCGCATCTTCGCCTGGCCGGGCATGGGCCGCCTGTTCATCGAGAGCTTTGAACGCGCCGATGTGCCGGTCATGATGACCATCCTGATGCTGCTTTGCCTGATGGTGGTGTTCTTCCAGATCCTGACCGACGTCGTCTATACGTGGTTTGATCCACGCATCCGCTATCAGTGAGAGGGCGCCCGATGTCGACCGCGAACCCTGCCCAACCTCAGCCGATCGCACGCATCGCGCCCGTCAAGGGCACGTCCAACTGGCAGCGCAGCTGGCGGCTGCTGCGGCGAAACCGCATGGCGGTGATCGGCGCGCTGCTGCTGCTGTTCGTCATCCTCTTCGTCACCATCGGCTCGATCCTCATCCCAGCGGAAGCCGCCACCTACAACGATCCCTCGCGCGCGCTGCAGCCGCCCTCCATCACCTTCCCCTTCGGCACCGATGTCATTGGCCGAGATCTGCTGGCGCGCGTGGTGTATGGCGGGCAGGTCTCGCTGTTCGTCGGCATCGCCGCTGTGGTGGTCGAAATCTTCGTCGGCACGCTCATCGGGCTGATCTCCGGCTACTTCGGCGGACTGATCGACTCGCTGCTGATGCGCCTGACCGAAGCGATGCTCAGCATCCCGCAGCTTTTCCTCGCGCTGATCACGCTGCGCATCTTCTCTGACCCGCGCCAGTTCCCGGATTTCACCTTTCTGGGGCGCGAGTACAGCGCGACGATGATCGTGATCGTGTTTGTGATCGGCCTGACGAGCTGGATGCGCGTCTCGCGCATCGTGCGCTCGGTGGTGCTGTCGGTGAAGCAGCAGGAGTACATCGTCTCGGCACGCTCGATCGGCGCACGCGATGCGCGCATTGTGCTGCGGCATGTGCTGCCCAACTGCCTGGCCCCGGTCATCGTCGCGGCCACGCTCGGCGTCGCCTCTGCCATCCTGCTCGAAGCCTACCTCGGCTTCCTGGGCCTGGGGGTGCGGGCGCCCACGCCCACCTGGGGCAATATCATGGATGAGGCCAATACCTACATCACCAACTGGTTCTACTGGTTCTTCCCGGCGCTGTTTATCATGCTGACGACGCTGGGGATCAACTTCCTGGGGGACGGCCTGCGCGACGCTTTCGACCCGCGCGCGCTGCGCTAGCTTCCGGCCCGCCCCATCCGCACCACTGCGCAGGAGAGGCGGCTTTCCCCCCGTCTCTCTTTGATTTGTTCAGTTCTGGCCATCAGAAAGAGTGCACCCATGATCGACTACAGCATCCAGCAGGAAAAGATCGCGCAGGCTGTCAGCCTTCTTCAGGAGAAGAACATCGACTGCTGGCTGACGTTTGTGCGCGAGACCGAACACAATGCAGACCCGGCCCTGCCGCTGATTTCGCCCTCGAACGTCACCTGGCACACCGCGCTGATCATCACGCGCGATGGCTACAAGGTGGCGATCGCCGGCCGCTACGAGATCGTCAATTTCCAGCGCATGACCGGCGTGTGGGACGAGTGCATCCGCTACGATCAGAGCATCCAGCCCGCGCTGGTCGAGGTGCTCGACCGGCTGGCCCCGAAGCAGATCGCCGTCAACTACTCGGAGAGCGATACCGCTGCCGATGGGCTGTCGCACGGCATGTATCTCACGCTTCAGCGTTACCTGGCCGGCAAGCCGTACACGCTGATCTCGGCTGAGGAGCTGCTCAACCCCCTGCGCGGCCGCAAGACCGATGGCGAGGTGGCGCGCATTCGCGCCGCGGTGGCCCTCACCGACCGCATCATCGAGCGCATCACCGCATTCCTGCGCCCGGGGCTGAGCGAGCTGGAGATCGCCAGCTTCATCCATGGCGAGTACCGTAAGGAAGGCGTCATCCCGTCCTGGGACGCCGGCTACTGCCCGACGGTCACCTGCGGCCCGGACTCGCCGGTGGGGCACGTCTCGCCCTCGGCGGACTACGTCACCCGCGCCGGCCAGCTCGTGCGCATCGATCAGGGTGTAGTGCTCAACGACTACATCTCCGACATCCAGCGCGTGTGGTACCTGCAGCCGCAGGGTGAACGCGAAATCCCCGCGCCGGTGCAGCACGCCTTCGACTCGGTGCGCGCAGCGATCATGGCAGCGCATGCCGTGCTGCGACCGGGCGTGGAGGGCTGGGTGGTGGATGCCGCGGCGCGCAGCACCATCGTCGCGGCGGGCTACCCGGAGTATCAGCATGCCGTCGGCCATCACATCGGCCGCACCGTGCACGACGGCTCGACGCTGCTCGGCCCGCGCTGGGAGCGCTACGGGCGCACGCCGTTCGGCCTGGTCGAGGTGGGCAACTGCTACACGCTCGAGCTGGGTGTGCAGGTCGCCGGCTACGGCCTGGTGTCGCTGGAAGAGGATGTGCTCGTGACGGAGAACGGCCCGGAGTGGCTGGGCCAGCCGCAGACCGAGATCATCGTCGTGCCGGCATAGCCGCACCGCCGGGTGGGCGCTCGCCCGTCCACCCGGCCTCTCCCCTGACTGGCCTGCCCGGCCACTTTGCCCCGCCCCCACGCCTGGGGTACACTCCGGGCAAACTTCCCGCTCACCACGGGTTCACGTCAGTCGAGGTCATCCCCCATGCTCACCGATGTCGAAAAGGTCCTGTTCGTCATCCTGGCGCTGCTGTCGCTGGGCGCAACACTTGCCGGATTTCAGGAGATGGTGCAGGTGATTGGGCGCGGGCAAGGCAGCCTGCGCTGGGACAACTTCCTGCGGCGCGCGGCCAACGCGCTCATCATCTACCTCAGCCAGCGTACCACGCTCAAAACCCGCCGCCTCACCAGCCTGCTGCACCTGGGCGTGGTGATCGGCTTCACCTATTTCTTCCTGGTCAACGCCGTTGATCTGGTCTACGGCTTCGTGCCCGGCTTCACCGCGCCCTACGAGAGCAATGCCCCCAGCGATCTGTACCGCCTGTTCGCAGACCTGACGAGCGTGGCGGTGATCGTCGGCGTGAGCTACTTCATCCTGCGCCGCCTCGTGCTGCCCAGCCGGCGCGAGCTGCGATTTCGCGACAACGTGCTGCTGCATCCGCGCGTGCAGCAAGGCGCCATCCGCACCGACTCGCTGATCGTGGCGGGCTTCATCCTGCTGCATGTGGGCGCGCGCTTCCTGGGCAGCTCGGTCTACATCGCCGATCACGGGCCGGATGTGTTCTCACCGTTCGCCACGCTGGCTTCGGTGCTGTGGGGCGGTCTGTCCTCAGGCGAGCTGCGCGCGCTGGAGCATGGCATGTGGTGGCTGGCGCTGGGCGGCATCCTGCTGTTCACGCCGTACTTCCCCTACACCAAGCACGCGCACCTGTTCATGGCCCCGTTCAACTTCCTCACCCGCCCGGAGCGCACCTCGCTGGGCGAGATGGAGAAGCTCGACTTCGAGAATGAGCAGCTCGAGCAGTTCGGCGCCAGCAAGCTTGAGGACCTCTCGCGCACACAGCTCGTCGATGCCTTCGCCTGCATCATGTGCAACCGCTGCCAGGATGTGTGCCCGGCCTATGTCACCGGCAAGGAGCTTTCACCCTCGGCGCTGGAGATCAACAAGCGCTATATGATCCGCGACGAGATGAGCGCCATCGCGGGCGGCGCGGCCAGCAGCCACCCGCTGCTGGGCTTCGCCATCAGCGAGTCCGCAGTGTGGGCCTGCACGAGCTGCGGCGCGTGCATCGACATCTGCCCGGTGGGCAACGAGCCGATGCTGGACATCCTCGACATCCGCCGCGATCAGGTGCTGATGCAGGGCGCATTCCCGGCAGAGCTGCAGACCGCCTTCCGGGGCATGGAGCGCCAGAGCAATCCGTGGGGCAACCCGGAGAGCCGCTTCGCGTGGGCGAAAGGGATCGACGTGCCCACGGTGGAGGATAACCCGGATTTCGACGTGCTGTACTGGGTGGGCTGCGCGCCCTCCTACGACCCGCGCGCACAGCTCACCGCCCGCGCACTGGTCAAGGTGCTGCAGCGGGCCGGCGTGAACTTCGCCGTGCTGGGCGAGCAGGAGCAGTGCACAGGCGACAGCGCCCGCCGCGCTGGCAAGGAAGACCTGTACCAGGAGATGGCGATGGGCAATGTGGAGACGCTCAACGCCACCTTTGAGGGCCGGAAGCGGCGCATCGTCACCACCTGCCCGCACTGCTTCCACAACATCGGCCGCGAGTACCCGCAGTTCGGCGGTGACTACGAGATCGTGCACCACACCGAGCTGATCGAGGAGCTGATCGAGGCCGGGCGGCTGCCCGCTTCGGTGCGCCAGCAGAAGACGCCCAACGTCACCTTCCACGATCCGTGCTACCTGGGCCGGCACAACGATGTCGTCGATGCGCCGCGCGCCGCGCTGGGCAGCGTGGTCGGCAGCGATGCGCTGGTGGAGATGCCGCGCAGCAAAAAGAACTCGTTCTGCTGCGGCGCGGGCGGCGCGCAGTTCTGGAAGGAAGAGGAGCACGGCACAGAGCAGGTGAGCATGGCGCGCTACCAGGAAGCCAAGGCCACCGGCGCTGAAGTGCTGGCCGTGGGCTGCCCGTTCTGCATGCAGATGTTCGAGACCGCCCGCGCGAGCGACAACACACCGCTGGTGATCCGCGACGTGGTCGAGCTGATCGCCGACGCGCTGCCCGACGCGCCGCCCCGCCTGGCCGAGGCTGCAGCGCACTGAGCGGGCGCGCGCGTTCACTGCACAAACACAGCGGGGCGGATCGTGTGATCCGCCCCGCCGCATTTCCCGCTGACGCCCGCCGCTAGCTGATGTCCAGCTTGCCGGGGCACATGATGTTGTTCGGGTCCAGCCCCTGCTTGATCTGGCGCAGCGCGGCAATGCCCGGCCCGTACTGCGCGCTCATGTACGGCAGCAGGCGCAGCCCGACGCCGTGATGATCGTTCAGCACCGCGCCAGCGGCCAGCGCCGCTTCGATGCCGGCCTGGAAGACGCGCAGATGCAGCGCCTGTGCCTCCGCCAGGTCCGCCGGGCCGTTGGGAATCTTCATGCGGGCGTAGATCATCGAGCCCCACTCGTACCAGTGGCTGAAGTGCGTGTTGAGCGAGAGGTTCCACTCCGGCCCCACCGCGCCGCGGATCGCCTCGGTCGTGGCGTAGTACACCTCGTTGATATGCGCGAAGTCCGCCACCACGTCCACCGTGCCCCAGATGCTGGGCAGTTCCGGCGCGTAGGGCGGGTAGTAGAACACGTAGCGCCGGTCCCACCACGTCTGGCCGATGCGCGCGGGCAGTTCTTCCGCACCCAGCTCGGCGCACAGGTTGAAGGCGGTCTCCGCCTCGGCGTCGATCAGCCCGGGATGCTCACCGTCGAACATCATCACCATCGTCGGGTCGGGCAGCGCGTACTCCACCGCGCGCGCCAGGCTGTGCGCCGCCGCGTGCTGGTCGTAGTAGCGCAGCACAGCCGGACGCAAGCCGCTGACCATGATGCGCCGCCCCGCCTCCACGCCGGTGTCCAGATCGGGGAAGCGGAACACGCCGAACACGCGCTTGGCCGGCAGGCGGCGAATCTTGACCACCGCGGCGGTGATGATGCCCAGCGTGCCCTCTGCGCCGATCAGCAGCTGCGTCAGCTCCGGGCCGGCGGCATGGCGCGGCACGCCCGGCGTGTTGACGATCTCGCCCGTCGGCGAGACGAACTCGAGCGAGAGCACGTGATCTTCGATCTTGCCATACTTGGTGGAGAGCACGCCGGAACCGCGCGCGCCGATGCTGCCGCCGATGGTCGCCCATTCGGTCGAGGCAGGATAGTGCGTGAAGGTGTAGCCCTGCGCGTTGAGCAGCGCCTCGAAGTCGCGGCAGGCCAGGCCCGCCTCCACCGTGCAGGTGAGCGACAGCTCGTCAATGTGGCGGATGGCCTTCATGTGGCGCATGTCCACCACGATGCCGCCGCGGTCGGCGTTGGCCGCGCCCTGCACACCGCTGCCGCCGCCCCACGGGGTGATCGGCACGCCCAGCCGGTTGGCCAGGCGCACGATCTCAGCCACCTGCTCGACGCTCTGCGGCATCACGGCGGCATCGGGCCGGCTGATCGGCTGGCCGGCAGCAGCGGAGGCCAGCGCATACCAGTACTGATCGCTGGCGTAGCGCGTGCGCGCTTCCGGCTGCGCGAGCACGTGTTCGCGGCCAACGATCTCGGCCAGCGCCCCGGCCAGCGCCGAGGATTGTGTCTGTGCGCTCACCATGCCCACGCCTTGCCTTCCGTCCAGTCGCGATTCTTGATCGTCACGTCGACTTTCTCCAGCTCTTCCACTGCGTCGATCAGATGATTGGTGAAGCGGGTGAAGGCGATTTCGCCCTTCTCCGCCGTGCCACGAAGCGGGTTGCCCATCACGCCGCTGTCGGTGAATTCCTCGTGGTCAAACGGGAAGTTGAAATACTGATAGCCCTGGAACTCGGCATCCGGCATGCCGTCCTTCTTGCCCCACGCCTCGCCCAACCAGCGCGGCGCATGCGCCTTGTCCACCGAGGCGCGGTCGAGACGCACCAGATCCGGGTTGTGCGCCAGGCACTGCGAGGTCTCCAGCTCACCGGCATGCCAGCCCGGCGTCTCCTCAACCGGCCCCTCCAGCACATCCTTGAGCATGCCGATGTAGCGCTCGGCATACGGCTTGTAGTAGCCGATCAGTGCGCCGGTTTCGTAACGCAGCTTGCGCAGCACCGGGTCGATCACCTTGACATTGGAGCCATGCCCGTTGACGAAGATCAGCCGGTTGAAGCCGTGATGGATCAGGCTGCGGCCAATGTCGTAGACGACGTTCAGGTACGTGTCGGCGCGCAGCGTGATCGTGCCGGCACCCCAGCCCGGCGCACGCATGTGCTGCGGGGAGTAGCCCAGCCACAGCGTGGGCGTGTACAGGATGCCTGCCTGCTCGCCGGCGCGGCTGGCGACTTCCTGCGCGGTGATGGTGTCGCAGTACAGCGGCAGGTGCGGGCCGTGCTGCTCCAGGCTGGCCTTGGGGATGAGGATGGTATCAGAGTGCTTGAGATACTCCTGGATGTCGACATAGCTCAGATCGCCCATACAGAAAGATGGGAACCCGAGCGCCTTCGTCTTACGCGGCGCTGCCATGTTCTGCTTTCCCTTCGCTGGATGACGCATTCGTCAGTACATATACCATTGCGGCGGCGAACAGCCCCGGCCAGAGCGTTTTCAGGCCGGGCGTCCCCTCATACGGCACTTCCTCATCGATGCGGAAGCCGAGCCGCGCAGCCCACCAGCGGAAATCGGTCCGCGTCCAGTAGCGCAGGTGCTCACCCGGCGTGACGACCCACTGAAGGGGAAACCGGCCCAGCAGCAGCCGCAGGCGGTGCTGGTGATAGCCGGTGTTGGGGATGGAGACGATGATGCCCGCCTGCACCACCCGGCGCAGATCGAGCAGCAGAGTCTCCGGGTCTGGCAGATGCTCGATGATCTCGGAGCAGATGGCGTAGTCGAAGCGCGCATCGGCGCCGAATGTCTCGGCCACGACCTGATGAATGGGCCGGTTGGCATCGCCCAGGCGCACCTCGTGCAGGCCGATGCTGTGGCAGAACTCGACCGCCTTGGGCGAGAGGTCCAGCCCGTAAGCGCGCACGCCGCGCTGCTCGACCAGAAACTTCAGCAGCGCCCCATCGCCCACGCCGACATCCAGCACGCTGCTGCCCGGCGGAATGACGCGCGCGAACACCTGCGCCCGGCGCAGCCGCCACGGCGAAAGAATGCCCATGCCGCTCTGCGCCTTCTTCTCCCAGTACACGTCGTAATCGACAGCGCCCACGCGCGCAGTCTCCGGATAGATGAACAGCCGGCGCAGCGTGCGGTAGTGCCCCGCCAGCCACAGATACAGCGGGCGCAGCGGTGAGGAACGGATGGCGTGCTTGATCTGCTGCATCCCGCTACCCGGCCGCCGGGGCGTTGAGCAGGCCGCGCAGCGCATCCACGCTGGCATCGGCGAAGGCATCGTCGTTGATGTGCGCATCGACCATGCGCAGCGTGATGGTGGGCTTCAGCCGGTCGGCGTAGAGCGTGTGTAGCTCAGCGTTCAGCGCCGGGTCCCAGAACGCGCCGCCCTCGATGTCCATGATCGAGCCGCCGCGCGCCGGGACCAGCACTGTCACCGGGCCACGGGCGGCGTTGAGCTTGTCCACCATCATCAGCGCAGCGCGGCGCTGCTCATCCGGCGTCAGCCGCACCAGCGTGAATTCGGGGTTGTGATAGTACATCCGCCGGTCATGAAACTGGCCGGGAACCTCGGATTTCGCGCCGAACACCATGAAGTCGAGGCAGCCCGGCACGATGAGCTGCGGAATGCCCGCTACGCCGGCAGCGTCCAGACGCGTCGGGCCGGCGTTGTGAAAGCCGCCCGCGATGAAGCCAGCCAGCTCGCTCAGCGTGTAGTCGACCACCGCGGCAAAGGCGTTCTCGGCGATCAGCTCTTCCATCGCTGCGCCGCCCACGCCGTTGGCGTGAAAGATCACGAAGTCGTAGCCCAGCGCTTCCACCTGCGGGCGGGCGCGCATCAGCGGGCGGGTGGTATTGCCCAGCATCGTCGCGGCGATGGCCGGGCGCTGGCTGTGCAGGCGCATCGGGCCGCGCGCGGCGTAGGCGGCGGCCATGCCGGCGATCGCGGCGGCGGCGCTGTCGAACACCGTGCGGCTGATGTCGTTCAGGCCGAGGATGTCGACCACCGAGTGCATGACGACGACATCGCGCGTGCCCACGAACGGGCCAAAGCGCCGGAAGCCGGAGGCCAGCGGCGAGACGATCAGCTTGGGGAAGCCGACCGGCAGCACCTTCATCGCGGCGGCGGCCAGCACCGCGCCTTCCGCGCCGCCCAGCGAAGCCACGCCATGAATGCGGCCCTCAGCGAACAGGCGCTGTGTGATCGCGCGGACGCCCTTGAGCATCTCTTCGACCGCCTTGCCTCGCGTGCCGGCGGCGCGCAGCGCATCGATCGTCGCGCCGGCGGCCAGCGCCACCTCGCTGCGGCTGAAGTCCGCGGTGATTCCCACGGCCTCGCCCAGAATCCCCGAGTCCAGCACCAGCGCTTCGCAGCCGCAGGCGCGCACGCGGTCGCGCAGCCAGGCGGTCTCCGGCCCCTTGGTGTCGAGCGTCCCAATCAGAAGTACGGTTGGCGGCATGATCGCAGTTCCTGCGCGCAGGCGGATGAATCAGGATAGGCCGCCAGGCGGTGCGGGGCACAGCACCGGCGGCCTGCGGGGGTGCAGACCGATCGATCAGGCGCCCTTGGCGCGCAGGTGATCGATGCAGTTCTTGACGTGACGCGTGTACATCGCATCGCTCATCAGGTCCGAGCCGTGGTCGCGGATGAACTTCAGCTCAGCTTCGGTGGCGCTGGTGCCGATATCGACATCCTTCTCGGCCAGCGGCGAACGATCGAAGGGCACGACGAACTCCGCGGTGAGCGGGCCGGTGTAGCCGATCCCCTTCAGCGTGCTGATCAGCGCGGCCCAGTCGATCGCGCCTTCACCGCACGGGCGGCGATTGTTGTCTGCGACGTGGAAGTCGACCAGATGCTTGCCGGTATCGCGGATGGCCTGGTGCGGATCGCGCTCCTCGATGTTGATGTGGAAGGCGTCGAGGCACACGCCGACGTTGGAACGGCCGACATCTTCCATCAGCTTGAGCGCCTGATCGTGGCGGTTGAGGAAGTTGGTCTCGAAGCGGTTGAGCGGCTCCAGGCCGATCTTGACCGACGGATACTTCGACGCGTAGTCAGCCACCTGCCGCACGCCATCCACCGCCCAGCCCCACTCGGTCTCGGCATCGGCCATCGCCACCACCTTGCCCACTTCGCTGGGGACGAGCGTGAGGATGGTGCCGCCCAGAGCAGCGATCATGTCGACGATTTCGTTGACATAGCGCACGCTCATCTCGCGGTAGTACGGATCGGCATGGATCAGATCGCGCCCGGACAGCATGATGGTGACCGCGCCGAAGCACTTCAGGTTGTGCGCGTCGAGCTGGCGCTTCACTTCCTTCCAGTCGTACTTGCGCGGCTCACCCATGATCTCGATGCCATTGTAGCCAAGGGCCGCCAGGCGACCGATCGTCACCTCAATCGGCTCCGGGCGCATCCAGTTGTGCATACAGATATCCATGATGGTTCTCCTGTTTCCGAAGAAAGTGGAACTCTACGCGAAAGGCGGGGTGCGCAGCACGCCGCATGGCTCCTCACCAGGCACTAATATACTTCCGGGAAAAACGAACTGCAAGCAATCGAAAGTGATCGCAAGCGGCGGCGCTACCGGGCGCGGCTACCCCGGCGTGCGATCGAACGGGGGCAGGCCGGCGGCGGCCAGCGCGCGGATCTGCGCGACGGCATCCAGCGCCAGCGCGCGCTCGTGCGGCGAAAGGGCCAGCGCATGGAAGTCGGCTTCGTCCTTCAACGCCAGCTCGCCCGCCGGCGTGATGAACACATCCAGCTCCAGATCTTCCCAAAGCAGCGCATCGCCTTCCCAGCGCACGGGCCGGGCGATGTTGCAATACCAGCCGCGCAGCGCGCCACTGTCGCGGTCGTGGATGCGGTTGACGTTGTAGTAGCGGTCGTGGTAGTAAGTCTCGATGAACAGATCGCCGCGCTGCCAGCGAAAGTAGCCGTCATCGCGGTCGTCGATGTCGAAGAAGGCGTGCAGGCACAGCCAGCCGGGGCCCTCGCCCGCCAGCTCGCCTTCGTAGCGCCAGACTGGCCGGCCCTCCGCGCTGCACTTGATCACCGTGACGGTCATCGCCTCACCCCTCGCCCGCCGTGTGGATGATGAGCAGCAGCCCGCTGGCGCTGCGCACGCGCGCCTGCGCCCCAGTCATGACGTTGCTCATCCCGCGCGCCGGGCCGAACGTCAGTCGTTCCTGCCGCAGCGGATAGTACAGCCCGTCCGTCTCCAGCCCCTCGACCGCGCCGTCCATCGGCAGCAGCGACACCGTATCGCCGGGCGCGCCCTCCAGCAGGCACTCGCCGGGGGCGGCCAGCCAGGCCATCTGCCCGCGCGCCACCAGGCGCACATCCAGCCCGGCCAGCGCTGGCAGCGCCAGCAGCGCGATGTTGCTCAGCGTGTGGTCCAGCCGGTCGCCGACCGCGCCGATCACGCGGATCGCCTGCGCGCCCTGCTCGGCGGCGAAGCGCAGTGCCAGCTCCAGATCAGTCTCGTCCTTCTCGCGACGATAGCCGTGGATCTCCGCGCCATGCACTTCCAGCACAGCCAGCATCTCCGGCGCAATCGAGTCCATGTCACCGATCACCACCTGCGGATACAGCTCGTAGGCCAGCGCCACGCGCGCGCCGCCATCCGCAGCGATCACCAGCGCATCAGGGAACTGTGCCAGCGCGCGGCGCACCATCACGCCATCATTGACATCGCCATTGGCAAAGATCAGGGCAGCATTCACGTACAGTACGTCCTTTGCAGAGGGATCAGCGATTGCGGCGCACCCAGCGTTCGCGCACCGCCACCCGGGTGATGTCGGGCGCTTCCAGGCACTCCTTGACCAGCGCGCCGAAGCGGCTGTCCTCCAGCATCGGGAAGTGGCGCACGCCGGGGTAGAGCATCGGCACGACCGCGTGCGAGGCATCCGCCGTCAGGTAATGCAGCACCGCCTCGCTGGGCGGCGGATGAATGGGATCATCGTGCCCGTGCAGCACCACCAGCGGCATCGCCAGCAGGCGCAGCGAATCCAGCAGCAGCCCCGCCTGATAGCTGGCGATGAGCGCTGCCGGCGCACGCAGATCCGTCCGGGCGATATCCACCGCCAGCTTCTCGTAGCTTGGCTCACCACGCCGGAAGCAGCGTGCCAGCAGCGGCTCCAGCCCGCCCGACAGCATCTCCTTCAGCGGGTTGGTGGGCAGCACCTCGGTGCGGCGCGCGGGCTCCGACGGAGCCGCCGGGGCAGGCGGGACGGGCGTGGCCGCGCTGCCCGGTCGCGGCAGGCTGCGCGTGCTGGCCGCCTCCTGCAGCGCCTTCTGCATCGCGGCGGCGGCTGGCGTCACGGCAGGCGCAGCCGGCGGCGGCGCTGGCCGCGAGGCGGGGTACGCCGGCACGCGCGTCTCCAGATCGCCGGGGTCCGCCAGCGGCAGGCTGACCGCCATCAGCCGCGCAACGCGCTGTGGATAGCGCATCGCAAACGCCGTCGCCACCAGCCCGCCGAGATCATGGCCGACCATGGCGATCTTGGGCAGCCCCATCTCCTCCATAAACGCGGCGATCAGGCCGACCTGCCCCGCCAGCCGGTAGCGATCCTGCACCCTGGCGCTGTCGCCAAAGCCGTACAGATCGAGCGCATACACGCGAAACGACTGCTGCAGCGCCTGGATGGTGGGGATCCAGTAGCGCCACGAGCCGAGCATGCCATGCACCAGCAGCACCGGGCGGCCACGGCCCAGCACTTCATAGTGCACCAGCTCGCCATCAATCGTGAGCGCGCTCATCCGTCCGTCTCCGCTGCACCAGCACTGCTGTTGTGCTGCCTGAGCAGCTCTGTCACACGCCGGTTGAGGTCATCAGGCGAGAACGGCTTGAGGATGTAGGCGGCGGCGCCGACCTCAATGCCGCTCTGCACTTCCTCGTCCTGCCCCTTGGCGGTCAGAAAGACCACGGGAACCCGCGAAAACGATTCCATCGCCTTGATGGCGCGGCAGGCCTCGTAGCCAGACATCTTCGGCATGCGCACATCCAGCATGATCAGGTCGGGCCGGGCCTCCGCCACCTTCTGCACCGCCTCGGCGCCGTTGTTGACGACGGTCACCACGTGACCGCCGAAACTGAGCGTGAGCTGGATCAGCTCGCGGATGTCGTGTTCGTCTTCGGCCACCAGGATGTGTGCCATACGGTGGTGCTCCTTCTCAGCCGGCATCCTCTGCCGGGATGCGCTGTGCTTCGCTCAGACGGCCGCCAGCGGCTGCTCTGCCGGGCGCAGGCCTGCCTCCGGTCCATCGACGGGCAGCAGGATGAAGAACGTCGTTCCAGCGCCCTCCTCCGACTCAAACCACACCTCGCCGTGATGCAGCTCGACCAGGTGGCGCACGATCGACAGGCCCAGGCCCGTGCCAGCCACCTCCATCACCAGCGCGTGTTCCTCGTAGCGCTCAAAGCGGTTCCAGATGCGCGTCCGGAACGCTTCCGGGATGCCGATGCCGTCATCCTGCACTTCGACCAGCAGGCCGCCACGCTCTGGCACAAGGCGCGCGCGGACATCGACGTGCCCACCCGGATTGGTATAGTTGCAGGCGTTGTCGATGACGTTGCTCACCACCTGCATGATCTTGATGCGGTCCGCCAGCACCGGTGTCAGGTCCATAGGCAGATCGGTCGTCAGCTGCAGGCCCTTGCGCTGGAATTCCAGCCGCCCGCGATTGTACTCCACCGCCTGCTCCAGCAGATCCGCCATGTCGATGCGCGACAGCGCAAGCTGCTCAGAGCCGGCATCGATGCGCGAGATGTTGAGCAGGTCATTCACCAGCTCGGCCAGCCGGTCGGCATTGCTCTTGATCGTCCTGAGATAACGCTCCTGATCGGCAGATACCCCGCCGCCCGCGCCCATCAGCAGCAGATCGGCGAAGCCCTTGATGCTGGTCATCGGGGTGCGCAGTTCGTGCGAGACGTTGGAGATGAACTCGCTCTTCATGCGATCGACCTCGACATCTCTGGTCACATCGCGGAAGAGTGAGACCGTGCCGAGGAACTGATCGCCATTGTACACCGGCGAAGAACGGATGTTGACGACGCGCCGGCCAGTATCAAGCCGGTCGACGACCAGGTCTTCGCCGGGGCGCTCCGCCGTGCCACGCGGCGGATTGAGCACATAGCCGGACAGCGCCTGCACCCAGGCCGCCTCGCCGCCGTACAGCGCCCTGAGGTGATCGAGGCGCTGGCCGAGGGCAGCCTGGCGCGGCACTTCCAGGATGCGTTCGGCGGCGGCATTGAAGAGCACCACCACGCCGCTGGAGTCGGCCAGCAGCACGCCGTCGGCGATGCCCTGCAGAATGGCGCTGTTCTTCTCGGCTTCCTCGCGCTCGGTCTGCAGCATGTCGGCCATGCGCGTCGCCTGATTGTTCACCAGCGCGTACAGGTCGGTGTTCTTGACCGCGCTCGACACCTGGCCGGCGGCGGCGGCCACCAGGCGCCGCTGCGGGTCGGTGAAGGCATCTGGCTGATCGCTGAAGAACACCATCGCGCCCAGCGGCGCGCCCTCGCTCTCCAGCGAGACGGCCAGCGCGCTTCGCCAGCGGGCCGCATCGGGCGCAGCTGGCTTCCAGAACGGCTGGCTGCGCAGATCGGGCAGCAGGGCCGCACGATCGTCCTGCGTCATCAGCCACTCGCCCACCGGCACCGCAGGGTGCGCCAGCCGGTCCGCCGCAGCGCCGCTGATGCCGGCATCCTCGTCCACCAGCACACGGCCGTCCGCGTGGCGGATGGCGCGCGCGTACATCTGGCCGTCCATGGCATCACGCAGCAGCACCACCGCCTCTGCCGCGCCGATCGCCTCGGAGACCAGATCGAGCGCGCCATTCAGCACGCGCGTCATGTCGAGGGTGCGGCCCAGCTCCGAGGTGATGCGATAGAGCGCATCCAGCCGGTCGCGCTCCTGCTGCAATTCGGCGGTGCGCTCCTGCACGCGCGCGTTCAGCTCGTCGGCGAAGTTCTGCACGCGCGAGAACAGATTGGAGTTCTGGATCATCGCGCCGAGCTGCGCGCCGATGGTGGTCATGATGCGCTGATCATTCAGCCCAAAGGGCCGCGCATTGCCGTGATCGCGCACGGCCAGCACACCCGCCACCATATCGCCCGCGGCCAGCGGCACGCCGAGATAGCGCGATGCGCCGTCCTCGTTCTCGCTGATGCCCATATTGCGGCGCATGTCCTCCGGGCGCGGGTTATCGCCGCCAAGCATCAGCAGCCGTCGGGTGCGGATGATGTACGACACTTCGTCGTTGCCCAGCATACGCGGCGGGATCATGATCGGCTGCTCGTCGCGGATCGCCATCGGGAAACGGATTTGTCCCGTGCTGGCATCGTACAACGCCAGGTAGATCTCTCGCGCGCTGGTCAGCTCGGGGACCTGCTCGCGGATGATGCGGACCATCTGGTCGACATCCATCGTCGAGGAGATGGCGCGGCTGAGCTCGTTGATCACCAGCGACTGCGCCACCTGCGCCGCCGTCTCGGTGGACAGGCGGGCGTTCTCGATGGCGGCGGCGGCCTGCGCGCCCAGCGCCTGCGCCATGCGCATCTCGCGGTGGTTGAACTCGCGGGTCTGCGTGTGCACATCGGCCTGCAGCAGGCCGATGCTGGCATCGCCCACCACCAGCGGCACCAGCATGCGGCTGTTGACGCCCTGGCGCACCATCTCCTCGCGCTCCTTGCGGTCGATGGCCGGGTCTGCACGGTTGAGGATGCTGATCTTGCCGTCGTTCAGCGAGCGAGTCTTGGCCGTGTACTGGAACAGATCGTACTGCGTGCCCTCGCCCAGATGCGCGTTCAGGTTGCGCGGGCCCACATCCGCCACCTCAACGATCAGCCGCTCCTCGATGTTGTCGTACAGCATGACGGCGCATTCATCCACGTCCAGCGCCTGGATGGTGAGGCGAACGACGCTGCGGAAGACCTCGTTCAGGTCCAGCGTGGTGCTGGTGGCCTGGGCAGCCTCAAGCAGCGTTTCCAGCTCGCGCGTGCGCACCAGCGTCTGCTCCAGCAGGCTGGAGTTCAGGATGGCGATTGCTGCCTGGCTGGCGATGATCAGGCTGAGGTCGATCTTCTCCGGATCGAAGACATGCGCGCGATCATCGGCCTCCAGCTCAAATGCGCCAGTCGTCTGACCGCCGACGGACATCGGCAGCAGCATGTAGGCGCGCAACCCACGCTCGCTCAGTATCGTCTTCAGCCCGGCATCCTCAAGCGTGCGCACATCCTCTGCGACCACCGTCTGCGGGCGCTCCCACAGGCTGGCGATCAGCGGCGCCTCGCTGATGGGGAGCACGGTCTCCGGCGGCGCATCACCGCGCGGCATCTCGACGATCACGCGTGCGCTGCGGTTGTCGCGGTCAAAGAGATATGCGCGCGCCCGCTCAATGCCCAGCAGCCCGGCGATTTCGCGCAGCGACACTTCCAGGATGTTCTCCGTGTCGAGCGACTGCGCCAGCTGCATCGAGACGCGATTGAGCAGCGACAGGCGCTGCGTACGCGCGATCGCTTCCTCGAACAGGTCCGCATTCGCCAGCGCCACCGCCACCTGATTGCAGAAGGCGACCGCGGCCTGCTCGGCCTGCGCGTCGTAGAAATCCGGCTTCATGCTGGAGAGCGTGACCATGCCGATCACCTGCCCCTGGCGCACCAGCGGCACGCCCAGCCAGCTGCGCGTGCGCGGCAGCCCGGGCAGGCTGTCGTAGGCGCTGACGGAGGCGGCCAGCACGCGCTGGCGGTCGATCAGCGCGCGCATCCGCTTGGAGTCGTCGATCGGCACAGGCGTGGGCGGGTCTGGCACCTCAAAACCGCGAGCAGCCTCGATCACCAGCTCGTCGCCCTGGCGGCGCCAGATCGCCATCGAGTCGTAGCCGATCACGCGCTCCAGTTCGTCCAGCACCAGCCCGATCACCTCACTGCGGCGCAGCGCGGCGGTGATTCGGCTGGAGACCTCCGTCAGCGCCTCAAGCTGGCTGCTGCGCACGGCGATATCGCGCTCCAGGCGCGCGCGCTCGGTCACGTCGTCGATCAGCACGACCACGCCGCGTGCCGTATCGCCGGCCAGCAGCGGATACAGCGCAATGTTCTGCAGCAGCGCCTCATCGCCAAGATCGAGGCGCACATTGTTCAGCTCGCGCGGGCCGCCCTGCCCGATCACCTCGCGGAAGGCCGGCTCGATCAGCCCGCCCAGCGCGGGGCGATACTCGAACAGGCTGCGCCCCGCGGCATCCGGGCCGAACAGATAGCGGTCACGGATGAAGTCGTTGGCGATCAGGATGCGCCCCTCGCGGTCGAGCACCACCAGCCCCTGCTGAATCGACTGGAAGATCGACTCGTTGAACAGGCGCAGATTGACCGCCTGATCGAACAGGCGCGCATTCTGCACCGCCACCGCCGTGAGGTTGGCGATGCGGCGGATGAGCGCGCGGTACTCCTCGAACCCGCCCGCGGAGACGACGCTGCTGCCGATGTGCAGCGCGCCCAGCGTCTGGCCGCCGGTGATCATCGGCACGACCAGGCTGCTGCGCTCGCCGTCCACCTGCCAGCCGCGCAGGTCCTCGTACGGCTCGGTCGCCAGCAGATTGGCCAGGTAGAGATAGTCGCGCCCTTCGCGGAAGCTGCGCCCCATCGCCGTATTCTCCAGGCTGGCGCGGTGATCCCGGCGCACGCTGACAGTGTTATCCGCCGCCACCGCGACGCTGAGCACGTCGAAGCCCTGCTGCTCGCTGTCGAGCAGCGCCAGGGTCATGCGCTCGAACGGCAGCAGGCGCAGCACCCCCTGCGCCACCCCTTCGACGATGCGGCTGACATCGAGCGTGGTGGAGATGGCCTCCATCACCTCGTTCAGCCGCGCTTCCTGTTCCGCGCTGCGCAGCGACGCCATGTACAGGCGGTTGTTCTCGATGGTCGCCGCCGCCTGATGCGCGAAGATCTCCAGCACTTCGATCGAACCCCGGTCCGGGCGGCGGGCGTCCACCGGCCGATCGAGGCTCATCACGCCGAGCAGATCGCCCGCCACGCCGCGGATGGGGATGAGCAGCATGTCGCCATCGTGCCAGTCATCCGGCGCGGAGGGGTGCATGCTTTTCTGGCCGGCGAACTGCGCGTTGAAGACCTCCAGCCCCTCGATGAACCAGTCGCGGATGCGCTCGAAGGGCAGGAAGTGGCTTTCGCTGATGCGATACGCGTCGCGCGCCAGCAGCGCCTCCACCTGCGGAAGCGCGATACCAGACTGGCGGGTTTCCTCGAAGACGTGCACGGGCAGCCCGGCCTGGGCCTGACGGCGCAGCATCGGCGGGGTGCTGTCATCCGCCAGCGTCACCACCACGGCGTCGAAGCCGCAGCTCTGCTGCACGCTGTAGGCGATCGCCTCCAGCATGGTGGCTGAATCGACGTTGCTCTGCAGCATCTGGCCGAGCTCAAAGATCTGGTTGAGCTGCTCGACGCGCCGGCGCAGGCGGTCGCTGCGCTCCTGATTCTCCAGAAAGCGCAGGTAGTTGCCGTAGCTCAGGCTGGCTTTGGAGGCCAGCGTCGCCAGAAAGGCGGCTGCACGCGGGTCGAAGTGGCCGGGCAGGCTGTGCCACAGGTGAAAGACGCCCACCACCTGGTCCTCGTGGCTGAAGGCGGCGGCCACCGCCGAGCGCATATCCGGAGACGGCGGGCGCAGATCGGCGGCGGCGTAGTCCTCGACCAGCACAGGCTCGCCGGGCGCACGAATGGCCGCCAGCTCGATCTCCGCCAGCGCATCGCCCAACCGCCGGTCGCCCTGGCGGCGCGCGATCTCCGGCAGCGAGGGATCGCGCCAGGCGTTGGCCGGGCGCAGCATCGCGACGCTGTTGCCATCGGCATCGGAGGCGCGCACCGCCTCGAGGCGGGCCACATCCAGCACGCTGTCGAAGTCGAGCGTCTGCGCCAGTTCGCTGCTCACCCGGCTGATCGCATCGAGCTCCAGCAGGCGGCGGCTGAGGTTCTGGCCGGTGGTCTCGTAGATGCGGATGCGATCGAGCGCGGCAGCGATCTGCACGCCGATGGCCGAGAGCGTGCGCAGGTCGTTGGCGGTGAAGCCACCGCGCTGGCTGTTCATCGCGCCCATCTCGCCCAGCGTCTGATCGCCGACCACCAGCGGCACGATCGCCGCTGACTGAATGCCGAGCTGCTGGGCGAACGTGCGATAGCTGGGCAGCACGCGCGCATCCTCCAGCACGCGGTTGCTCAGATATGGCCGGCGCGAGATCGCCACGCTGCGATCGAAGCCAGGGCTGTAGATGTTCTGCACCACCGGCGCCTCGATGCTGGCCCCGTAGAGATAGCGCGGATAGGTCACGAGCGTGCCGCTGGTCTGATCGAGTACGTTGACGAACACAGCCTCGCATTGCAGGATGCGCGCGGCCACCTCCAGCGTGGGCAGGAAGCTGTCTTCGGTGCTCAGAATCTGGCCGGAACGCTCTGCCACCAGCCGCAGGTCATCGGCTTCCTGCGCGCGCCGCTGCGCCTCGCGGAACAGACGGGCGTTGTCGATCAGGCTGGCGATCTGCGCGGCGAAGATGTACAGCAGGCGCGCATCCTGCTCCGTGAACTCGCGCCCATCCAGCGGGTTGGCGACCTGCAGCATGCCCAGCTTGCGCCCGCCGGACTCCATCGCCGCCACCAGCAGCCGCCGCACGTCCAGCGCCTGCATCACATCGCCCAGCCCGGAACCGACGATCACCTTGTCGCTGAGCGCGTTGTTGGAGAGCCAGGAGTCCTCATCTTTCCAGATGCGCGTCAGCAGGTTCTCGCCATCGACGGGCAGCGCATACCCACGCAGCAGCGCCTCATCGCGGCCGTAGAACGGCGCGCGTGCCCGCAGCGCACTCCCCGCCTCATCCAGCAGCAGCACGCCGCACATCTCCACCGACATCAGGCGGGCGATACGCTCAGTAGCGCTGGCGAAGAACTCATCTTCGCCGGTGATCGTGCCCAGCGCCTGCGTGATCTCCTGCACACCGCTGATCTCCGCATCGCGGCGCTGCTCTTCCTGCGCCTGGCGGATGTCCTCGACGACGACCGCCACCTGCGCCGCCAGCAGCCGCAGATTGGCCATCTCGCGGATGGAGAAGGCGCGCCCGCCCTGCCGGCGGCTGGCCTGCAGCATGCCGATGCGGCGGTTGCCCACGATCAGCGGGGTGAGCGCGGTGGCGCTTACGCCGGCGGTATCGGCCAGCAGGCCCATGCCCAGCGCATCGCGGTTTTCCTCAGCAGCCAGATCGTCGGTCTCCCACAGATCCTGATCGCGGAATATGCGCTCGCCAGGCGTGCCGGAACCCAGCGGCACGACATACGTCCGCGCGATGGCGGGCGGCAAGCCGTGATACGGCTGCAGCGCCACCAGCGCACGGCGTCGCTCGTCGTGCAGCAGGATGCCGCACATCTCCGCGCCCAGCAGCCGGGCGACGCGCGCGCCCATCTCCGCAATCGCGGCGTCGAAGCTGGCGGGGGCCTCCCGCGAGTACGACACCTGCTGCAGGCTGGCGAAATCCTCCACGCGCTGCTGCTGCTCGGCGTACAACTCGGCGTTGGTGATCGCCGCCGCTGCGGGGCTGGAGACCGCCTGCAGCAGCGCCAGGTCGCCCGGGCCCAGCCCGCCGGGGCGGATCGTCGCCATTTCCAGCGTGCCGATCAGCTGGCCGCCCTGTATCAGCGGCACGGCAGCGAAGCACGCATAGGGATTGTCGGTCAGCTTGGGGCGCACCGCATCCGGCGCATTGCGATCGGTCACCAGCAGCGGCTGCCGGTGCTGCACCACCCAGCCAGTGATGCCCTCGCCCGGCTCGTACTGGCCGCCGCTGTCGAGCAGCTGCACCACATAGCCCGCCTCGCCCACCCAGCCGCGCGGAGTCAGCCGCTGGCGCTGCGCATCCCACAGGCTGATCTCGCCGGCATCGGCCTGCAGCACCTGGCGCAGGATGCTCAGCAGCGTCTGAAGCGTCTGCTCCAGGCCCAGGCCGGCATGGATGCGCTCGCCGATCTCGGAGACGACTTCCACTGTGCGCGACAGGCTGGGCGGCGCAGCGCCGGGCGCGCCAGCGCTGCTGGCCTCGCGCAGTGTCATGACCATGCGCAGCCCGTCTTCGGAAGGAATCGGGTAGCTCTCGCCCTCGGCCCAACGCTCGGCAATGCGCAGCGCCAGCGGCCCAGGCGCGGCAAACCGCTCGAGAAACAGATCGACCGGCTGCACCCGCGCCGCCAGATCTTCCAGAGTGAGGCCTTCTGTATCCATGCTGAAGAGCGCGCGCGCCGCCGGGCTGATGAACAGGAGGCGCGCCTGCTCGCTGGCGATCAGCACAGCCTGGTCGGTGTTGTAGAAAGCGGGGTCAGGCAGCGCGGCGCTGTGGGCAGCGGGCAGCACACCGATCGTCTGGCGCTGGCGCACCCACAGGAACAGCCAGAGCAGGATCATCGCGCCGCCGATCAGGAGTATTGCCGCCAGCCCCATGGTGTCACTCGCTCGCTCTCGCCACCGCCCTGCCTGCGCAGTGCCGGGCTACCAGGACGTGAGGATGCTTGCGCTGCTGTCCTGCCCGCTCAGGCCGCGCCGCCGGTCTTCGACCGCCAGCTCGGTGATCTCGCGGATATCCGAAAACTGATGCGTGCGCGTGCTGACGGAGCCAGCGCTGAGGGTCATCAGCGGAACCTGCTGCTCACCATATGCGCCATCCGGCACGAGGACATAGCCGCGCTCGCGGTCGATGAATGAGTAGTGCTGGCGCACATCATTGTTGAAGCGCTCGATCAGCATGCTGCGCAGCGCATCGGCATCGTCGGCGTGGGTGATGACGATGAAGTTGTCGCGGCCAGGATGGCCGGCGTAATCATCCGGCGTGCCGCGCGCATCGATCACCTCGCTGATGAGCAGCGCCATGAAGCGAATGACCTCATCGCCAGCGACGAACCCGTAGACATCCGTGAACGCGTCAAAGCTGTTGATCTTGAGATCGATGTAGGCCCACGGTCGGGTGCTGCGCATCAGCGAGCGCAGATGGTCCTCGATCAGCCGGCCGCTGGGCAGATTGGACTTGCTGTCGATCTGCGTCTGGCGGGAGGCGGCGAGAATGGCGTTCTGCACGCGCAGCTTGAGCTCCTCGATGTCGAAGGGCTTGGTGATGTAGTCGTCTGCGCCCAGCTCAAGACCGTGGATCTTGTCGCTGCGCTCATCCTTCTGCGTGAGGAAGATGATCGGGATATGGCTGGTGCGCGCGGTCGTGCGCAGCGAATGGCACACGTCGTAGCCGTTCATGTCCGGCAGCATGATATCCAGCACGATCAGGTTCGGAAGCTGGCGGCGCGTGGAGGTCAGCGCATCAGCGCCGCGAGAGGCGATCTGCACCTCAAACCCCTGCGCTGAAAAATAGATCTTCAGCATGTTGGAGATATCGAAGTCGTCTTCGACGACCAGAATGCGCCCTTTGCTCATGACGGCCTCTGTCGGCACACAGCATTACCCTAGGCTGAACTATAACAGAAATCGGCTGTCTCGTACCAAAAGAGACGCGGGGCACCGCCACCGTGCGTCAGTCGGCCATCTCCAGCAGGCCGCGCGCCTGCATCCAGTCGGCAATGCGCTCGCACAGCGCCGGCAGGTCCCCGCTGCTCACGTCCAGCTCCAGCCACGGCAGCATCGAAGCGGCGCAGCGCTGGCGAAAGGCATGCTGTTCGCGGATGAACACCTCAAGGTCGTCGTACTGGCGCGGATTGCCGCTCACCTTCAGGCGCTCGGCGCGCGCCGCCTCGAAGCCTTCCGGCGCACGGGTGAGCAGCACCACGCAGAAGCCCAGCGGCAGCAGGCGCTGCTCCAGCCAGCGAAAGTCCAGCTCACGGCCGTGCGCCGCCTGAAAGACCTGCGTGCTGATGTGAAAACGGTCGATGATCCACGAGTAGTAACGGTTGAGCTCGAACAGCCGCGCCCAGGTGTGATAGCTCTCGATGGCGCGCGCTTCCTCTTCGGGCGCAAAGTTGATCGGCCCGCGCCCCCACGGGACGTTGCTGAAGGTGCACCACTCAGCGCTGATCAACGGTGAATGATACGGGTAGCGGCGCGGCCCGACGATGCGCGGGTGCGCATTGAGCAGCAGCGCGAGATCGGTCTTGTGTGTCAGCCGCGTGCCCTCAAGGATGATCTTGGGCGTGAGCTTGCCCATACGCAGCCGCCTTTCCGCCCTGATCAGCGGCGCGCGCCCGCCCGCTCCAGAAAGGCGCCCAGCACACGCTGGAACTGATCGGGCAGCAGATCGTGAATGGCATGCCCGCACTGGAACATGACGAGCTGGGCATTGGGCGCCTGATCGACGAACTTCTGCCCGTACGCTTCCGGATTGAGCGAGTCTTCCGTGCCCAGCATGAGCATCAGCGGGCAGGTGATCTTCGGCGCCAGGCTCAGGCTGAGATCGCCGCCGCGATCCAGGATCGACTTGGCAGCCGTGATCCAGCCGAGCGCGAAGGCGTTCGCATCGGTGATGCCGTTGCGCGCCATCTCCTCTTCCGTGATGTAGTCGGCGGGATACATGCGCTGGATCACCGGCCGCATCTCCGGGCCGAAGTAGCCGACTGCGCCCCACACCGCCACCGAAAGGAAGCGCTCCGGCGCATAGCCGGCGGCCAGCAGCGCCGCCTCGCCGCCATCGCTGTAGCCCAGCAGGTGCGCGCGCGTGATGCCCAGCACGTCCATCAGCGCCAGCACATCGCGGGCGTCGCGCTCGTAGTGATCGGGCGGATACTGGCGCGGGCGCGGGCGCGACTCGCCGTAGCCGCGCCGGGTCGGGCCGATCACGCGGTAATCAACGGCCAGCCAGTCCATGATCCAGCCGAGGTGTGCGCGCGCAGTGCCCATCCAACCGTGCAGCGCGATCACCGCCTCCCCTTCGCCCAGATCGTCGTAGTACAGCGTGACGCCGGTGGGCAGTTCGACAAATGGCATGACACTCTCCTTCAGGGGGCAGCGGACGCGGTCTCTTCGGTGCCGCGCTGCGCCTTCATCAGATCTCCGAACGATACGCCGAGCGCCACCAGCCCGATCACGCCCCACATGGCGTAGTTGATCACGGTCACGCCGTGGAAGAGGATGCCCACGCCGGCGGAGATCACCGCATCCAGCCCCATCAGATCACCGGCGACGCGCGCGCCGCCCTGGAATGGGCCGATGCCCGCCACGGTGACCGGCAGCGCCACGCCGAGCGAGGCCAGCGACAGGCCGAGGCAGCCCAGCCCGAGCAGATCGACATCCGGCGCGATGCGCGGCACATCGAAGGCCAGCAGCAGCATGACGAAGGTGCCCAGCGAGATCACCCAGCCGATCAGCGTCCAGAAGATCGCGCCGGCGGCCACGCGCAGGTGCGTCAGCGCAGACAGGCCGGCCAGCGTCTCGTCCACGCGCTGCGCCAGATGCAGCCGATGCAGCGCCGGAATGCGCGCCTCCAGCCAGGCGGCCACGCGATGCGCCAGCGCCGGAAAGCGCGCGAACACCACCACTGCCGCGAAGCCGACGACCGCCACCCCGCTGAAGACGATGGCGGTGCGCCCGATCTCCGCCGGGATGAACGGCGCGCGCGACAGGCCGATGGCCAGCACGATCACCACCATCACCACATCCAGCAGGCGCTCCACGATGATGCTGGCACCGGCGGTCAGCACTGGCACGCCGCAGCGCGCAGCCACGATGACGCGCACGACTTCGCCGGCGCGCAGCGGCAGCAGGTTGACGAACATGCCGACGTTGAAGATGTGCGCGCACTGCATCAGCGTCAGCCGGTCACCCAGCAGCACCTTCCAGCGCACGCCGCGCAGGAACAGCGCCAGCGTCACCGAAGCGAAGCTGAGCGCGATCCAGCCGCCGTTGGCGCTGCCGATGGCGGCGAAGACCTGATCGAGCGGCACATCGCGCAGGGCCAGCCACAGGAAGACGGCGCTGACCACGATACTGGCGACGATGACAAGTGTTTTTCGCATCCGTGTGTCCTGCACTTGTGCGACGACGAACCCTGCTGATTGTACAGCCGCACGGGCGAAATCGCTCACAGGCGCTTTCGACGGAGAGAGATGCGGGGGGCGGACAGGGGTGTCCGTGAGAGGGGATCGAGGGACGACGATGGACGCCGTCCCTCTGTGTTCAGCGACAGTGAGCCAGTGGCTACTTCGCCATCGCGTCGATCTGCTGCACCGCGCGCTCGACGCTGTCCGTCGGCGAAACGCCGATCTGCACATCGGCAAAGCGGCCGTCCTCGTCGATGACGAAATGCGAGCGAACCACGCCCATGTACTTCTTGCCGTACATCGACTTCTCGCCCCACACGCCGAGCTGCTCCAGCACCTGGTGGTCAGGATCGGAGAGCAGGTCGTAGGTCAGCGCCTCCTTGTTCTTCCACTTGAGCTGGTCCGCCGGCGGATCGGCGCTGATGCCCAGCACGACCGCATTGGCCGAGGACAGCCGGGGAAGCTGATCGCGGAAGCCGCATGCCTGCGTGGTGCAGCCGCTGGTGTTGGCTTTCGGATAGGCGAACAGCACAACTTTCTTCCCGCGAAAGCTGCTCAGCCGGACCGGCTTGCCATCCTGATTGAGCAGTTCGAAATCCGGCGCAGCATCGCCGATCTTGACCATGATCAGTCCTCCCTGGCAGGGATCGCCGCCCCGCCTGAATGATAACTGTAGGCTACCGCCGTTTGCTGAGAAGGGCTTTAGAAACTATGGTATCCTTTCCGGCATGTTCACCCGTCCCCTGCGCCATGCCCTGCCCGGCGCGCTCTCCCTGCTGATCCTGGCGCTGGCGGCGCTGGCTGTGCTGCAAACGATTCCCAACGGGTCCGATCATCCGTGGATGATCGATGTCGGCGAGACGCAGGTCGTGCTCAATGTGTGGGGCACGCTGCACGCCACCGGCTATCCGCACTTCGTCATGCTGGGCAGTACGCTGGTGGCGCTGCTGCGCGTGCTGGGAGTGAGCGCGGCGGCAGCGCCTGCGCTCGTCGCGCTGCTGGCCGGGCTGGCGGCGCTTGCGCTGCTGGCAGTGCTGGCGTCCCGGCTGACGGGGCGGCCCTGGCTGGCTGGCGCCTGGCTGCTGCTCTACGGCCTGACGCGCCTGGCCTGGCTGCACAACAGCATCGCGGAAATCTACAGCTTCGGCCTGCTGCTGCTGGCGGGCCTGCTGCTGCTGGCGCTGGGCATGAGCGGGCGCGAGCGCGAGCGCATCTACGCGCTGGCGCTGCTGGGCGGCGTGGCTGTGGCGCATCACCGCGCGCTGGCGCTGGCGATCCCGGCGCTGCTGCTGGCGATGGCCCCGGCGCTGCGGGCGCAGGGCCGCGCGCTGCCGAAGGTCGTGCTGATCGCGCTGGCGCTGGGCCTGCTCGGCCTCGTGCCCTACGCCTACCTGCCTGCGCGCGCGCAGGCCGGCGCCGTCTGGGTGTATGGCGAGCCCGAAACGCTGCCAGGCCTGCTCGACCAGTTCTTCGGGCGCGAGGCGACGCGCTTCATGGGCGTGACCGACGGGCTGGAGGGCATCGCCCGCAACACGCTGTCGGTCGCACGGCAGGTGGCAGACGATGTGCTGCTGCCCGGCGTGCTGCTGGGCGTGGCCGGGCTGGGCGTCGGGGTGTGGCGGCGCCGCACACGCCGGCCCGCGCTGGTGTTCAGCATCCTCGGTCTGAGCGCGTTCTGCTTTCACAGCCTGTACTACACCGACCCGCTGGTGATGCTGCTGATGATGATCAGTCTGCCGCTGGCCGCCGGCTGGCTGTTCGGCGCGCAGGCCGTGCTGGACTGGGCGCAGCGCCAGCGCCGGGCGGCGCGCCTCTCCGCGTGGGCGGCGCTGGCCGCTGCCGGCACGGGCCTTGCCGCAGCGCTCGTCTCCTCCAGCGCGCCGTTCATTCGCGGGCTGACGAGCGACCCCGCCGGCCTGCGCACCCGCCAGTTGTGGCAGAGCGCTCCGCCCGGGGCCGCCGCCATGATCGCCTGGGGACCGCGCCACTTCGCCGCCGGCTTCACCAGAGATGTCGAAGGCCTGCGGACGGATGTGCTGCTGCTCGATCACAAGGCCGACTATCGCGCCATCCTGCGCGACCGGCGGCTGGTCACGCCGGACTACACCTTCTTCAATCAGCCGCCTGCATGGTGGGAGGAGCGGCTGGGCACAGCCCCCGTGTTCTCGTCGCCTGCGCCCGGCTGGGTGGAAGTGCGCATCACGCCCGAAATCCGCGATGTACCGCCGCCCGACGGCCTGCCGATCGTGGTGCTGGATGCGCACGCCGTGTGCGCGCCCGGCGGGCTGGCGCTGGCCGTCACCTGGGCCGCCGCACGCATCCCGCAGGCCGACTGGAGCGTGTACGTGCATGCGCTGGCCGCAGACGGCGCGCTGCTCGGACAGGGGGACCAGCGCGCGCCGGTCTACGGCCTGCGCCCGACCAGCGGCTGGGCCGCCGGCGAGGTGATCGCCGACAGCTACCCGATCGCGCTGCCGGAAGGCGCCGCCCCGGCCCGCGTGGACTACGGGCTGTACGTCGCCACGGCGGATGGCAGCTTCCGCAACGATTTCAGCGCATCCGCGCCGGTGGACTGTGCACTGGAGGCCTCCACATGATGAAGCACCGCTGGCGGCTGCTGGACGCGGCCTTCGTGCTGGCGCTGATGCTGTACGTGCTGGCCGGCGTGCCCGGCGTGCCCTTCCACGGCGATGAGCCGATGCTGATCTACATGAGCCGCGATCTGGAACTGGCGCAGGCCGGAGACTGGGCAGCGCTGATGCAGGGCCCGCCCTACGAGATCGACCAGGACAACCAGCTGCGCATCCTCAACGGCTCGGTCTACCGCTACCTGTTCGGGCTGGTACGCCAGGCCGCGGGCTTCCCGGCGCAGGCGCTGCCGCCACGCCCCGGCTGGGACTGGGGGCTGGATTACGACACGAACGTCGCCACTGACCACCTGCCGCCGCCGGCGCTGCTGCTGGCCGCCCGATTCACCTCGGCGGCGCTGCTGGCGCTGAGCGTGCCGCTGATGTTCGCGCTGGGCTGGCACGTCGGCGGGCGGCCGATGGCGTATGCGGCGGCAGGGCTGTACGCGCTGCACCCGGTGCTGCTGCTCAACGGCCGGCGCGCCGTGCAGGAGGGCGCGATGCTGTGCTTCGGCCTGCTGACGGTGCTGACGGCGGCGGTGCTGGTGCAGCGCGCCAATCGCGGCCAGCACACCGCGCTGCTGTGGCCGGCGCTGGTGGCGGCGGGCGCGCTGGCGCTGGCGAGCAAACACACCGGCCTGATCTTCGTGGGCAGCGCGCTGGCGTGGGTGGCGGCCAGCGGCATCGTCCCGCTGCGCTGGAAGCGGCTGGCTGGCCGGGCCGCCGGCGCGGCGCTGGCTGGCACGCTCATGCTCGGCGGATGGATCGCGCTCTCACCAGCGCTGTGGAGCGACCCGCCCACACGCCTGCAGGACGCCGCAGATGTGCGAAGCAACCTGCTCAGCCTGCAGGTGGCGTTTCTCACCGACGGGCCGACGACGCTCGCGCAGCGCGTGGCCTCGCTGGCGACTGCGCCGTTTCTGCGCCCGCTGCAGTTCTACGAAGCGCCTCCCTGGGCCGGCTTCACCCCGATCACCGACCAGATCGCGCAGTACATGGCCTCGCCATGGCCCGGCTATCCGATGGGCGGCATCACCGGCGTGCTGCTCAGCGCGGCGCTGCTGGTGGGGCTGGTGGCGTTGTGGCTGCCGCGCTCGCGACCGCGACCGGACTGGGCGCCCGTGCTGGGCGTGACGGCCTGGGCGGGCGGCGGCGCGCTCGCGCTGCTCGTCAGCCCGCTCGACTGGCAGCGCTACGCACTGCCGCTGCTGCCGCCCGCGGTGCTGCTGGCGGCGGCGGGAATTGTCGTCATCGGGCGCTGGTTCGTGCTACGATGGAGTCACTCGCGCTGAACAGGAAGGCAACGCCGATGCGTCGCGTGCTTCTGCCCCTCATGCTGTGCTGCGCCGCGCTGGCGGCTGCCTGCGGCGGACCGCCCGCCACCGCCACCCCCACCCCGACGCGGATCGTGGCCACCGAGACGCCCCCGCTGCCTGAGGTGACTGCCGAGGTGACACAGCCGCTGACGGCGCTGCAGACGGTCGTGCTGCCCGCCCCCGGCGAGCTGACCTATCTCAACACCGAAGGCACACCGCCAGCGCCGCGCCAGCCACTGCAGTTCGATCATGTGCAGCTCGAAATCCGCGATGGCAGCGGCGCGATCATCCTGATCGACGTGTTCGCCGACGGCCGTATCGTCCGCGACGGCGCGGAACGCACGCTGTCGGTCGAGGCGCTGGACGCGCTGCGCAGCGCGCTGGACATCATCAATTTCTACGAGATCGAAGGCGTATACACCGCCAACGCGCCGGGCAGCACGCGTTACGCGCTCACCGTCGAAGGACCGCGCGGCAGCCGCACGCTGCTGGCCGACGACTCGGCCACGCCGCGGGAGCTGCTGGACGTGTTCACGCTGATCATGGATCTGTAGCGCGGACTACAGCCAGCGGCGCACGCGCGCGCAGTACGCGTGATAGGCGTCACCGAAGCGGCGCGCCAGATAGCGCTCCTCGCGGGTGATCACGCCGTAGTGCATGACCACCAGCACCGCCAGCAGCAGCGGCAGCAGCCACAGATTGCGCGTCAGCAGCGCGAAGCCCGCGAAGAACAGCGTGAACGTCAGATAGATCGGATTGCGCGTATAGCGAAACGGGCCGTGCGTCACCAGCGCGGCGGTGGGCTGGTGCGGCTCCGGGTTGACGCCCGCGCGAAGCATCAGCGCCAGCGCCCACGGCCCGGGGATGAGCGACAGCGCGATCAGCGCGATGCCGGCTACCCGCGCCGCATCCGGCAGCGCATCCAGCGGAAACAATGCCTGCAGGCCGATGCCCAGCAGCCCGCCCGCAGCGTAGATCAGCGGCGGCGGCGCGATCACGCCGGCGGTCTGCGAGTCAGTCGGTGTCGTCATGGGGCCACCTCCGTGTGCGGCAGCGGCGCTGGGGCCGGCGCGCAGTCAAACACTTCAGCGAAGTGCTGCACAAACGCCCGGCGCGCTTCCGCTTCGTCGACCGGGCGACCGAGCAGCGCCGCCAGGCTGGTCACGCCCTTGTCGCGAATGCCGCACGGGATGATGCCGTCGAAGTAGCGCAGATCGGTGTTCAGGTTGAGGCCGATGCCGTGCGTGCTCACGCCGCGCGCACTGACGCGCACGCCGATCGCCGCGATCTTGGCGTCGCCAGCCGGGGTGTTCACCCACACGCCGGTCAGGCCGGGGATGGTGAAGGCGCGCACGCCGTACCCCGCCAGAAACGCGCTCACCACCGCTTCCAGGCGCCGCACATAGGCGATCACGCCGGGGCTGACCGAGCCGGGGACGCGCGCGATCTGCACGATCGGGTAGACCACGAGCTGGCCGGGGCCGTGGTAGGTGACATCGCCGCCGCGATCGGTGCGCACCACCTCACAGGCGCGCGCCGTGCATTCGGCCTCGCTCCACACGACGTGGCCGGCATCGCCCCGCGTGCCAAGCGTGAAGACGTGCGGGTGCTCCAGCAGCAGCAGGCGGTCTGGCCCACCGGCAGCGCGCGCCTGCGCCAGCCGCTGCTGCAGCGCCCACGCTTCGGTATAGGGCACGCGGCCCGGCTCATGCACCAGCAGCGGAGTGGTCATCGGCAACGCTCCGCCTGACCCCGCGCACGCTGATCGGCCCTCATGCTCACCATTCCGCCTCCATATGCGCCAACCGCAAAGACGACGAAGGGCGGGCGCGCGGCCCACCCCTCTCTTTCCCAGACGCTGCCGGTTCCGCCCGGCTTACGCCTGCGGGCGCCGGCCCAGCGGCTCGGTCACATCATCGACAGGCGGCGGAGCATCCGGCGCAGGCGGAAGCCCGGCGGGCGCAGGGCCGCCGCCATCACCCGCTGTGTTCATCACGCCGACGAAACGCTGGGCCATCGCCGTCAGCTCCATCGGCAGCACGTACTTGGTCGCCGGGCTGGCGCCAATCGCGGACAACGTATCGAGGTACTGCAGCATCAGTGTGCGCTCATCCATCAGCCGCGCCTGCGAGATCAGCGCCTGCAGGCCGGCGGCGCGGCCCTGCTGCACCAGCAGCTGCGCCTGGCGCTCACCTTCGGCACGCAGGATCTGCGACTGCTTCTCGCCTTCCGCGCGCAGCACAGAAGCCTGCTTCTCGCCCTCAGCGACCATGATCGCCGAGGCGCGCTCGCCTTCCGCGCGCGTCACCGTGGCGCGGCGTTCGCGCTCGGCGCTCATCTGGCGATTCATCGCCTCGCGCACACTGGCCGGCGGCTCCACTTCGCGGATCTCGACGCGGGTCACCTTCAGCCCCCAGCGCTCGGTCACCTCGTCCAGCTTGACGCGCAGCACATCGTTGATCTGCTCGCGCTTGGCCAGCACATCGTCCAGGTCGATATCGCCGATCACCGCGCGCAGCGTGGTCGCCGCGATATTGAGCGAAGCCTGAACGACATTCTCAATTTCCAGCACCGCCAGCTTGGGCTGCACCACGCGGTAGTACACCAGAAAGTCCACGTCGATCGCGGTGTTGTCCTTCGAGATCGCCGTCTGGCGCGGGATCTCCAGAAAGCGCTCGCGCAGATCGACCTTGCGCGCGGTCTCGATGAAGGGGATCAGCAGCGTCAGCCCGGGCCCGCGCGTTCCCGTGTACCTGCCCAGGCGCAGCACCACCAGCCGGTCATATTCGGGCAGCACGCGCACGGATGAGAAGAACGCGAACAGCCCGAACGCCAGGATGAGAACTACCAGGATCGCTTCCATAAGCCTTATGCCTCCTCCGATTCCGCATGGGTGCCAGCGCGTTTGCGCTTCTCCGGGCGCACGTACAGCGTCAGGCCGTCCTGTTCGACCACGACGATGCGCTCGCCCGTATGGATCTTCTCGTCACTGCGCGCCGTCCAGTTCTCGCCGCGCACGCGCACCACACCGAGCGGATCAATCGCGCGCTGGGCGTAGCCGTGCAGGCCGACAAGCGGCGCATCGTCCAGCATGGCCGGCTCGATCTGCTGCGACAGGCGCGCCGGTGTGATGATGAAGCGCTGATAGAGCAGCGTGATGAATGCCAGCACCGCGATCACCGCCGGCGAAACCGGGACGTCCTGAAACAGGAACAGGCTGGCCACCACCTGCAGCGCCAGCGCGGCCCACAGGATGGGCCGATGACGCGGCTGCGGCCAGATGAACGGCAGCACCTGGCTGCCAAACGCGCTCAGGCCAACGGCGATGACGGCCACCCAGCGCGTCTCCATCTGTGCGAGCAGCAGCACGGTCACGATCGACAGCCCGGCCGCGAGCACCTCCAGCAGGCCCGTGCCCGGCACCGTCACTGCGATGGCGGCCAGCCACAGACTGCCGATCAGCATCACATACAGCACATTGGGATCGACGAACAGCGTTTCCACGGCCTGCAACAGCCCCTTCTGCGCTCACTATATCGTTCATTATACGGCGGATTGACGCGGCATACGCCCCCACAAACGCGGGGGCAGCGCGGCTCAGTTCAGGCGCGGATCGCCCGGGGCCACCTGCACGACTGCGCCCCACGGCTGGTACTGGCTGGCGATGTACTCACGCCGCAGCTCCACGCCGTTCAGATCGGTGATGACGCGCAGCACGCGCACATACGCGCCCTCCGCCGGCCAGTCCACCTGAAGCTGCTGGCCGGGCTGCAGGCGGTCGCTGGCGACATAGCTGGTGGGCGCGGGCGGCTGCACACCGGTGATCTCGGCGGGCTGGCGCGTGACGAGGCGGCCGGGGTTGGTGCTGTAGAAGCGGAAATGCACGCTGGCCGTGGTCGGATCGATGAACGCCTCGATCAGCAGGTGATAGTCGGTGTCGTTGATGAAGCGGAAGTCGAGATCCGGCGTGAAGATGGCGGCATCCATGCCCACGCCCTCCGGATCGCCCGCCTCGTAGTAGCCGACGCGGTAGCCATGCGCCCAGCGTTCGGTGATCGGGTAGCCAGCATAGAACGCCGCGCGAAACGCCGTCGTGCTCACCTGGCACACGCCACCGCCCACGCCGCGTACGGTGCGATCGCCCATGATGACGAAACCCTCGACGAACCCTTCTTCCGGCGAGATATCACCGACGAAGCGGTTGAACGAGAACTCCTCGCCCGGCGCGATGATCAGCCCGTCGAAGCGCGAGATGGCGGTGGAGATGTTGCTGCGCCGCGCCTCGCTGCTGCCGGCGTAGTAGCTCACGCCCTCGCTCACCAGCTCGGTGATGCCAAGCTGGGCGGCGGTGATGCTGTCGGGATACTGCGGATCGAGCATGTCGAAGACCATCGCCACCGTGCGGTTGGCCGGATCGAACGCGGCCTGGGCGATGCGCACCAGCGTGGCATCGACGTTCAGCCGCCGGCCCTGCACCGCCGCCAGCACATTGACGAGCTGGCCGGTCCCCTGATCGAAGTGGAAGCGCGCATTCTCCGCCGGGCGGACCAGGCCGGGCGCGAGCGCATCCAGCGACGGGCGATAGACCGCCGTGTCGATCTGCACGTCCAGCGACTGCGTGCCATCGGCTGCCGTCAGCGTGTCGATGCGCAGCAGCGCCTCGATCTGCGACACGGGGATGGTCCACGGCCCGAGCGGCGCACCGCTGCCATCGTCAGCAGTCAGCACGATCGGCGCAGACAGCGCGACGCGCGCCTTGTCGGCTGCGGCGCGCGTATCCGGCGTGACGGGCAGCGTCTCGCGCACCATCAGCGGCAGTTCGCCGCCGGGCCGCAGGCTGAGGATGGCGCTGTCCAGCGCCGCCAGCGTGGTGGTCAGATCGAGGCTGCGCCCGATCGCGCCCGGCGCGGCCTGCACATCCGTCCCGCGGATCACCAGCGTCGCCTCAGTCGGTGCGCGGTCAATGCCAGCGGCGATGCCCTGCAGGAAGCGCAGCGCCGCCGCCTGGTCATAACGAATTTCCGGGGCGATGTCGACGCCGTTCAGCCAGGCGAGCGCCTGATCGGCGAGGTTGCTCACGAAGCCCTGGCCGTGGCCGACGGCAAATGCGCGCGCGGCGGTCGCCTGCGCATCGAGCGACACGCCCAGCTCGCGGGCGCTGGCCTGCCATACGCCGGCGCTGTCGCGGAAGGTGAACACCGTGCTGTCGTCATAGGTGAAGGCCGCATCGAGGGCCTCCACCGCCTGCAGCGGCGTCATACCGCCCAGGTCGATGCCGTAGGCGCGCACATTCGGCACGATGCGCCCGCTGTAGAGCACCTGAAACGCGCCCAGCGCCACGGCCACGATCAGCCCGAACAGCATCGCCCCGGTCACGACCAGGATGGGCAGGCGGATCCACCACGGGTTGAAGGCCGGGGCAGGCTCGCGCGGGCGGTAGACGGGCGGAGGATAGGCGCTGGATGACATCGTATGATGGTTGTTCTGGCTGAATGAACAGAAAAGGGCGCGCCGCAGCACACCCTTCAAGCATAGCACAGCCGCGCATCCGTGCGAACGGGCGCGGCCCAGCCGCCTATCCGCCGATCTGCAGCAGTTCAGTGCCCGCCGCGCCCGCCATCGGGAAGCTGAGCGGGTCTGGCAGCACGCGCAGCGCTTCGCCGCCCAGCACGATACCGCTGACGCTGAAGTCGGCGAACAACTCCGGCAGCAGCGCGCGCGCACGCTCCACCTGAGACTCGGGCATGGCGATGTTGATCGCCAGCATGCGCGATTCCGGCAGCTCGACGCCGATCACGATCGCCCGGCGCGTGCCCGCGCCGCTGAGTAGATAGTAGGCGGCAGGATAACCGTTCCAGTCGAACTCCGTCGGCTCGCTGGTGTGCACGCTCGTGCCGACGGCGCTGGGCATGTTCACCACATGCCGCAGAATCCACAGCGCGAAGTTGTGATCGTTGGGCGGCGGCGGCGGCATCTCCAGATGATCGAGCGATGGCGCGAACAGGTTGATGATGATGCCATTCTCAGGGCTGCTGACGCCATTGACGATAGAGGGGTTGTGCTGGAGCAGCGTCATCGCCTCGGCAGAATCATCCAGGGTCCAGCCCGCAGGCTTCCACAAGCCGATCCGAAGCTGCTGCAGCCGCCCCTCAACCCACTCCGGAGCGCTGGCAGCGCCTTCAACGCGCCGCTGGGTATCGACGTTGAGCAGGGTGGTTTCCGTGGGGGATGGCGTGAACAACTGGGACTGGCAGGCGGCAGACACCGCAAGGACACATATCAGGAACGCAGCTAACAGTACACGATCAATCATAGGACGTTCCGGACCCGCTCGGGCAGAGCTAAAACATTCTCTTCCGATATGGAGATGCTAGCACACCGCCGCATGGCGCGCGTGAAACGCTAAACGATCTCTCATGCCACCGCCGCCGCGCTTCTGCCGCCGCACCTGAGTTGACGCGCTCTCTGTGCGCGCATACAATTCCGCGGGTTCCGGGCAGCGGCAAGGGCCGCAGCGCCCGCCCTGGTGAACCCCCATCTTCAGCCTGCAGGAGGGCTTGATGAGTACGGCCTCCCCCAAGAAGCGCATCCTCACCGGCGACCGGCCGACCGGCAAGCTGCACCTCGGCCACTACGTAGGCTCGATCGCCAATCGCGTGCGCCTGCAGGACAGCTACGAATGCTTCTTCATCATCGCTGATCTGCACACGCTGACCACCCGGCCCGAGAAGGAACACATCGCCGATCTCTCCGTCAATGTGCGCGAGATCGTGGTGGACTATCTGGCCGCCGGCATCGACCCGGAGAAGAGCGCGATCTTTCTGCAGAGCGCGGTCACCGAGACCTATGAGCTCAACCTGCTGTTCGAGATGATGGTGACGGTGTCGCGGCTGGAGCGCGTGCCCAGCCTGAAGGACATGGCGCGCGCCGCCAACCTCGAGGAGTCCATGCCCTTCGGCCTGCTGGGCTACCCGGTGCTGCAGGCGGTCGATATCCTGCTGCCGCGCGCGCATCTGGTGCCGGTGGGCAAGGACAACGAAAGCCACATCGAAGTCACGCGCGAGATCGCACGCCGCTTCAACGGCCTGTACGGCGAGGTGTTCCCGGTGCCGGAGGCGCTGATCGGCGATGTGCCATCGCTGATCGGCACGGACGGCCAGGCCAAGATGAGCAAATCGCTCAACAACGCCATCTTCCTGAGCGACGACGCCGAGACCGTGCTGCAGAAGGTGCGCGGCATGTACACCGATCCTAACCGCGTGCGCGCCGATATTCCGGGCCGCGTGGAGGGCAACCCGGTCTTCATCTACCACGACGCCTTCAACCCCAACATCGACGAGGTGAACGAGCTGAAGGAGCGCTATCGCGCCGGCAAGGTGGGCGATGTCGAGGTCAAGAAGAAGCTGGCCGCCGCCATTCAGAACTTTCTCGCGCCGATGCGCGAGCGCCGCGCCTACTATGAGGCGCGCCCCGGCATGATCGAGGAAGTCATCGCAGACGGCACCGCCCGCACGCGCGCCGAGGCGCACAAGACCATGGCGCTGGTGCGCGAGGCGATGGGCATGTACCGCCTGCCCTGACCGTCCCTGCACTGCCGTGACTTGCGGCGGCGGCCACACCAGCGGAGTATAATGACGGGAACATTCTCCCGCGCGGCGAACGGTGTGGCCGGCGCTGTACGGTGGCAGAGGCGCCTGCCAGTCAGGCGAGCGGACAGCGCATGGCGGATGCATTCATCGGCAGACAACTGAACGGCTACGAAATTCTGGCCGAAATCGGGCGCGGCGGGATGGCCACGGTCTATCGCGCCCGGCAGCTTTCGGTTGGCCGCATCGTCGCCTTCAAGGCGCTGCCCCTGCACCTCGCCGCAGACAGCACCTACCTGCAGCGCTTCGAACGCGAGGCGCGCATCATCTCCAAGCTCGAACATCGCAGCATCGTGCCGGTCTACGACTACGGCCAGATCGACAGCCAGCCGTACATCGTCATGCGCTACATGGCCGGCGGCTCCGTCGATGAGCGCCTGCACGGCGGCCCGCTGCCCGCAGACGAGGTGCTGCGCATCCTGGAGCAGATCGCCCCGGCGCTGGACTATGCTCACGGCAAGGATGTGCTGCACCGCGACATCAAGCCGAGCAACGTGCTGCTCGATGAAAGCGGCGGCGCGTTTCTGACCGATTTCGGCATCGCCCGCGTGCTGAGCGAAGGCACCGCCGGCGCGCTGACCACGCATGGCGTCGTCGGCACGCCCAGCTACATGTCACCAGAGCAGGCGCAGGGCAAGCCGCTGGACGGGCGCAGCGATATCTACTCGCTGGGCGTGATGCTGTTCGAGCTGCTCACCGGCCGCCGCCCGTTCGAAGCTGACACGCCGTACGGCATCGCCGTCGCCCATGTCACCGAGCCGCCGCCCACGCCGCGCAGCCTCAACCCGGCCATCCCGCCGGCGATCGAGCAGGTGGTGCTCACCACGCTGCGCAAGAAGCGCGACGAGCGCTACCCCAGCGCTGCAGCGCTGGTCGAGGCGCTGCGCCACGCCCTGCTGAACCCGGATGAGGCGAGCGCGGAAACTACGCCGGTGTACGCCACCGCCTATGCGGTCGATGCCACGGTGCCGGTCGCCGCACAGCCGCCGCTCCCCCCTGCCGGCGCGCAGCAGGATATGCAGCCGTTTCTGCAGCCGGTCTACACCCCATCGACCGTGCCGCCCATCCCCGGCGTGCCGTACTCCGGCAGCAGCATACGCCAGCCGCGTGTGCGCGGGCGTTCGCCCCGCCTGAACAGCCTGTGGATCAGCGCCGCACTGGGCGGGCTGATCGGCTGCGCGCTGTTCACCTTCATCGCGGTGTTCGCGCTGCTGGTGCTCTCAGCCGGTGCCGACACCGCCCCGCCCACGCCCACCGCTGCGCCCGCTTCGCCAGCGGCGGCGCTGACCAGCCGCACCCCCAGCCGCACGCCGCTGCCGCTGGCCAGCACCAACACGCCCGCACCCGATGCGCCAGTGCCGGAGACCAGCGCGCCCACCCCAGCGCCGCTCATCATCGACGGCGCCCCGGCGCAGGGCCGCATCCTCTTCGCTGCAGAGCGCAGCGGCAGCTTCGACATCTACCTGATGGATCTGGCGACGCGCACAGAAACCCGTCTGACCGAAAATCCCGCCGATGACGTAGATCCCGCGCCCGCCCCCGACGGCCAGACCATCGTCTTCGCCAGCGACCGCGACGGCGACTACGAGCTGTACACGATGAACCTCGATGGCGGCGAGGTGCGCCAGATCACCAGCAACGGCTATGACGATCTCATGCCCTCCTTCAGCCCGAACGGCACGTGGATCGTGTACGCCGCCGACAGCGACAGCGACGGCCTGTTCGATCTCTACCGCGTTTTTCCAAACGGCGACTCCAACCAGCGGCTGTACAGCGGCCCACAGCGCAACGCCGACCCACACTGGCAGAGCGCCGACAACGCGGTCTACTTCAGCGCCGGAGCGCCGCGCGACGCCAGCACCTGGGAGATCCGCCGGCTCGATCTCGACAGCGGCACGGCGGAAACGCTGACCAGCAACCGCGTGCGCGACCGCGGGCCGACGCGCGGCGTCGATGATGCCATCCTCTACGAGACCGAGGGTGACGGCGGCAGCGCGCTCGCGCTGCTCAACCCGCCCGGCGGCCAGACCGCGCTGGTCTACGACGGGCCCGGCTTCGACTACGCGCCGGCGCTCAGCCCCGATGGACGCCTGATCGTCTTCACGTCGGATGCCAGCGGGCGCGACGAGCTCTATCTGATCAGCGCGAACGGCGAGGACCCCAAGCAGATCACCGAAGCAGGAGGGACAGGCGCGGCATGGATACCCGGGGGCTGACGCGCGCCGCGCAGGCGGCAGCGACCATCCGCGCCTGCATCATCGACGGCGAGTTTCTGAGCGGCGAGCGCCTGATCGAACTGACGCTGGCGCAGCGCCTGCAGGTGAGCCAGATCACCATCCGCGATGCGCTGCGCGAGCTGGAGCAGCAGGGCTGGGTGGTGCGCCGGGCGCGGCGCGGCGTGTACGTGCGCGGCTTCGACCACGCCTCGGCGGCGGACCTGTTCGCGCTGTATGTCGCTGTGGGCGGGCTGGTGCTGGACGGGCTGGCGGCGGCCAGCGCGCGGCGGGCGCTGCTGCGCGAGGCGCGGCAGCATGTCGAAGCGGCGCGGCGGCTGAGCGCCAGCGGGGCGCGCGCGGCAGCGATTGCGGCGCTGTTCGATGCGCATGCCGCGCTATGCGAGGTCTCTGGCCGGGCGCTGAGCGCGCAAATCCTGGGCTCGCTGGTCAATCAGGCGCGGCTGCTGGAGGCGGTGCGGCAGGCGCGCATCCCCGGCACGCTGGGCGAAATGCAGCTGATGCTGGAGCGGCACGATGCGCTGCTGGCCGCGCTGGAGCAGGGCGATGCACCCGCCGCGCGCGCCCACCTGCACGAGATCATCGGCGGCTACAGCGCCAGCGTGGACGCCGCGCTGCACGTCCCCTGACTCCGCGCCGCCCGGCGGGGCGCAGCACAAGGCTGGCCGCGCCCCCGGGTTCGCGCTGCGGGCCTACGCCGGCAGCCCGTACAGATCGCTGAACTTCTCGCGCAGGTAGGCCAGATACGGCGCGGTATCCAGCGCGCGGCCACTGGTGCGCACCAGCAGCTCCTCGCTGCTGAAGGCGCGGCCATGCTGGTACACGTTCTCCTGCAGCCAGCCCAGCAGCGGCGCGTACTCGCCCCGTGCCAGCGCCGCATCCAGCCCCGGCGTGTCGCGCCGCGCTGCCTCCAGAAACTGCAGCGACATGATGTTGCCGATGGTGTAGCCGGGGAACGAGCCGAAGCCGCCGCCAGACCAGTGCACATCCTGCAGCACGCCCAGCGCGTCGTTGGGCGGAACCACGCCCAGGTACTCCTGCATCTTGCTGTTCCACACCTCCGGCAGCTCGTCCACCCGCAGCGAGCCATCCAGCAGGCCCATCTCGATCTCCACGCGCAGCATGATGTGCAGGTTGTACGTCACCTCGTCTGCCTCAACCCGGATCAGGCTGGGCGACACGCGGTTGACGGCGCGGTACATCAGGTCGGGGTCAGCCTCGGCCATCTGCGCCGGGAAGTGCTGGCGCATCTCATCAAAGTGCGCGTTCCAGAACGTGCGGCTGCGGCCAATCACGTTCTCCCACAGCCGCGACTGCGACTCGTGCGCGCCGTAGCTCGTGCCGCCCACCGGGTACTGCCCGAGGAAGTCGATCGTCAGCGGCGTGCGCGTCAGGCTGGGGTGGATGCCCTGCTCGTACAGCCCGTGCCCGGTCTCGTGCAGCGTGCCGTAGAAGGCCATCGGGAAGTAGTGGCGGTCGTAGCGCGTGGTGATTCGCACGTCGTTGCGCGTAAACGAGATCTCGAACGGGTGCGGGGCGATGTCCAGCCGGCCCCGCTGCAGGTCGTAGCCGAAGCGCTGCGCGATCGACAGACCGAACGCCTTCTGCGCCTCCAGCGGATACTCGTGCGCCCACAGGTCGCGCTCCAGCGGGCGCGTGTTGGCGACGATCATGCGCAGCAGCGGGATCACGCCGGTGCGCAGGTCGGCGAACACCGCCTGCAGCCGCCGGGCCGTCATCATCGGCTCGTATTCGAACACCAGCGCGTCGAACGGATGCTCGCTGTAGCCGACGGCGTCCGCCTGCTCCTTCGCCAGATCGACCATCTGCTGCAGATACGGCCTGAAGGCGGCGAAATCGCTGGCGGCCTTGGCCTCCGCCCACACCTGCTCGGAGACCGGGGCGAGCGCCGCCTTGCGCCCGATCAGGTCCGCCGGGATGCGGCGCATCAGCGCGTAGTATTGGCGCGTCTGCTCGACGGCGCGCCGGCGGTACGAGTCGGCGGGCTCGGCGGCGACATCGCGCTCCGCCGCGTCCAGCAGGCGGGCGGTGTGCTCGCCGGTGAAGTGCTCCTGCGCCAGCTTCGACAGCGTGGCCAGCTGCAGCCCGCGCGTGGCCGCGCCGCCGGGCGGCATGTTGGTGCGCGCGTCCCACTTGAGGACGGAGATGGAGCACAGGATGTCGCTGAGCTCCGCGATATGCGCCGTCAGCGCATCATAGCCAGTGGTCATGAGGGTGCCTCGCTCCTGTCAGTCAAACCTTCCATGCCGCCCGTGCTTCGGCGGGCGGGGCGCTGCGCGGGGCCTACACCGAGCGGATCATGCCGCCATCGACGCGCAGGCTGGCCCCGGTGATATATGCGGCGGCGGGCGAAAGCAGGAACGCCCCTGCCGCGCCGAACTCGTCGATCGTGCCCAGCCGCTTCAGCGGGATCTTCGCGATCGACTGCGCGCGCACTTCCTCGACCGGGATGCCCAGCCGCTGCGACGCGCCCTGATCGAGCTGGGCGACGCGCTCGGTGTCGATGCGCCCAGGGATCAGGTTGTTGACGCGAATGCCATCCGGCGCCAGCTCGTCGGCCAGCGTCTTGACCAGCCCCAGCACCCCGGAGCGCATCACCGTCGACAGGCCGAGGCGCTCGATCGGCTCGATCACCGACGACGAGGTGATGGTGAGGATCGCCGCACCGCGCGACATATGCGGCAGCGCCGCGCGGATCATGCGCACTGCGCTCATCAGCGTAAGCTCGAAGGCCGCCTGCCACTGCGCATCGGTCATCTGGCGGAAGGGGCCGGCAGGGGGACCGCCCGCGTTCACCAGCAGGCCATCGACCGCGCCGAAATGCGCCGCCGCGCCATCCACCCACGCGCTGATCGACGCCGCGTCGCGCACATCGCAGGCCGCGGACCACGTCTCGGCGCCGGTCTCGTCGTGAATGCGCGCCGCTGCCGCCGCCACCTTGTCCGCCTCGCGGCTGCACAGCGCCACGCGCGCGCCTTCCGCCGCCAGCGCCCGCGCGATGCCGAAGCCCAGGCCCTGGCTGCTGGCGCTTACCAGCATCACTTTGCCCTGCAGTCCTACGTTCATGCGTCCTCCACATTCAGTCTCACGGTCGGGTCGGTGATGCCGACGCGGGCGAACACGCGCGTGATCTCGTCGTGCGTGCCGGCGTCGATCGGGGCGAACGGCTGGCGCAGCCCGGCATGGGCGATCGCGCCGCGCCGCCGCAGCAGTTCCTTGCGAATGGTCAGGTTGATGATCGGCTGGTTCTCGAAGCGGATCAGCGGGAGATAGTGATCGAACAGCCGCGCCGCACCCACCAGATCGCCCGCGCGGTAGCGCTGGTACACGCCGACCAGGATCTCGGTGAAGGCGAAGCCGGTCATCGTGCCCGCCGCGCCGCGCTCCAGCTCCTCCAGAAAGAACATGCCGCCCAGCCCGCCGAAGATGGCGAAGCGGTCGGTGCGCTCGCGGATGGCGCTGATCTTCTGCATCAGCGGCGGGTCCTCCAGCTTGAGGTAGCGCGCGCTGGGGATGTGCTCGGCGATGCGCGCCAGCACGCCGGCGCTCATGATGACGTTGTTGACCGGCGGGAAGTCCTGCACGATGATCGGCCCGTCGAAGCCGGTGGCATAATCCGCGTACAGTCCGAACAGCGCGTCGTCGCTGGGCTGCGCATCCATGCGCGGCGGGGCGATCATCACGCCGGCGCAGCCCGCCGCGAACGCCGCCCGGCTCAGCGCGATCACCGTGTCCGTCTGCGCGTGGCTGACGCCGACGACGACCGGCACGCGCCCGGCGACCGTCTCGACGACCAGCGCCATCACCTGCTGGCGCTCTTCGACGGACAGCTTGGCCGCCTCGCCCAGCACGCCCAGGATCGTCAGCCCGTAGGCCCCCTTGTCAAGCTGAAAGGCCACCAGCCGGCGCAGACTGTCGCTGTCGACCGCGCCTTCGGGCGTGAACGGCGTGGCCAGGATGTTGTAGACACCAGTGATTGCGGTCATGCGTGTTTATCTCCAGACTGCCTGCACAAATGTACGGCTGTGCTGCATCGCGGGCCCGGCGCGCCGCGCGGTTCAGTCCCCCACCGGCTGCGGCTGCAGCTGCGCCTGCCTGCCTCGAAAGATCGCCAGCACCGCCCAGCCGTTGATGAACACGCCGATGCTGACCACCGTGAAGATGAAGCTGAAGCCCTGCTGCGTTTGCCACACGCCGCTGATGACATTGGCGGTGAACCAGCCCATGTTCCACAGGATGGTGCTGACGCTGGAGGCGAGATTATGCTGCGACTCCGGCAGCACGCTCATCAGCAGCGGCTGGAACAGCGGGTTCAGGCAGTTGCGCAGCGAGGCGGCCAGCGTGAAGAACGCCACGCTGACGGCCAGCGTCGGCGCGTGCGCCAGCCCGAAGAACGACAGCGCCGCCGCGCTCATCAGCAGCGCGATCGCGCCCGCCCGCCCGAACCGCGCCTCCACCCACGGGTTGACGATCGGAATGATCGCCATGCCCAGCCAGCCGATGCTGAGCGCCAGCCCGACCACATCATCGCTGATGGCGAACGTATCGCGAAAGTACAGATTGTAGAACGGGAAGGTCAGCCCGCCGGTGAAGCCGAACAGCACCATCGGCGCGGCCAGCCAGAACAGCAGGCGCCAGGGCGTGCGCAGCAGGCGCGGCGCAGACCGCCCGCCGGCCAGCGGCGGCGCAGCAGCCGGCGGCGACTGGACGTAGTGCAGGGGAATCACGCTCAGCAGCACGATCACGCCGCTGGCGATCATCCCGAGCGCGTATGCCTCCGTGCTTTCGGCGGCGCGCGTGCCCGGCTGCGCCCCGACCAGCAGCGCCGGCAGGTAGCCCCCCAGCAGCGTGCCGCCGCTTGTCGCCACCATCGTCACCACATTGTGCAGCGAGAAAAAGCGCGTGGTCTCGGACAGCGGCACCAGATGCACCATGAAGGGCGTGGAGATGATCTGCCATGCGCCGTAGAACACGCCCAGCATGAAGCGGTTGAGCGCGATCATGGCGAAGCTGGGGAAGAACACCATCAGCACCAGCGTGGCCGCCGCACCCACCGTGCCCAGCACGATCAGGCGCTTTTCGCCCAGCCGCGTGCCGTAATATCCCACCGGGATGCCCGTCAGCAGCCCGGCCACCCGCGACACCGAGAGCAGCACGCCGATCTCATCCGGCGTGTAGCCCACACTGACGAGGTAGAAGTTGGTCAGCACATCGGGGATGCCGAACAGGCCGATGCAGTAGATCGCGCTGTGCAGCAGAAACAGCCAGACGGACGGACGATACTGACGCAATTTCCCCTCGACTCACACAAAATCCCCCACACCTCGCGGATGTGGGGGATCGTTCTCTGCCGGATTACAGATTTTCACCCACGCCGATCATCTTCCTGCCGCCGACGAACGTCATCTGCACGCGCTCCAGCGCCGACAGGTCCGCCAGCGGATCGCCATCGATGACGATGACATCGGCCCACTTGCCAGCCTGCAGCGTGCCCATCCGGTCCTGCAGCCGGCTGATGTGCGCCGGGACGATGGTGGCGCAGCGCAGCGCATCGTAATTATCGCGCTTCAGCCCCAGTTTGACCATGAACTTCAGCTCCGGCACGACCACCTCGTGGCCGACAGCCGGGCTGCCCGCGTCTGTGCCGAAAGCAATCGGCACGCCAGCGCGCGCCGCCTTCTGCAGGCCCTCGTAGCGCGTCGGGCTGGCGACCGCCTTCTTGCGCTCCTCGATCTTCCACTCCGGGATGTTGAAGCGCCGCGCCACCACCTCGTCGGCCTGCATCACCAGCGGGGCGAACGTGGTGACGATCGGGATTTTGCGGTCCAGCAGCAGTTGGATGGTGTCGTCGTCCATCGAGCCGCCGTGCTCGACGCAGTCCACGCCGAACTCGGCCACGCGGCGGATGCACTCGTTGTACGTGGCATGCGCGGTGATCGGCAGGCCGTTGCGATGGCTCTCGTCGATCACCGCTTCCAGCTCGGCATCGGTGAATTCGAGCGTGTCGTGGCAGGCCATGATCTTGATCAGGTCGGCGCCGCCGCGCACCTGCTCGCGCACAGCCCGGCGCATCTCGTCTGCGCCGCTGGCCTCGCGGCAGCACCAGTAGGTGTGGCCGCCGGTCTGGATGATCGCTTCGCCGCACACCAGCAGGCGCGGGCCGGGGAAGATGCCCTGTTCCACTGCCTGCTTGGCGAACAGGTTGCTGGTGTTCATGCCCAGATCGCGCAGCAGCGTGATGCCGGCGCGCAGGTTCTTGAGCATGTTGCTGGCCGACTTGTAAGCGCTGATCTCCGGCGCGTCGTCCATCGACTGGCGGGCGAGATCGTGGATGCCATCCCAGGCGAGGTGGGCGTGCGAGTTGATCATGCCGGGCATGACCGTCTTGCCCCGGATGTCGATCACCTCCGCGCCTTCCACCGTGCCCAGGTCGGCAGCGCGGCCCACTGCAGCGATCGTGCCGCCGCGCAGCTCGACGAAGCCGTCCTCGATCACCTCATCGCCGACGCAGGTGAGCACACGCCCACCGCGCAGGATGCGATGCCTGGCCGGCAGATCGAACATCGGCTGAAGCACTTTCTGATAACGCCATGCTGGCGGTTCTGGCATGATGCCTGCTCCTTGTCACACATTGCGCGGTCATACCGCCTGGGCCGAGGGTGCGGCGCGGCCCGATCTCAACCACCCTGAGCGCGTGGTGCGCCCCGCCGCTACAGCGCGATCACCCGCGCTTCAGGCGGATGCGCCGCCAGGAAGCGGTTGGGGACGAGCGCGCCCGCCTCAGTCACGATCATGCTGTTGATGGTGCGGTAGCCATCCACGCCCGGCCGGTAGATGCCCGGCTCGTTGGAGAACACCATGCCCGCCTGGACGATGGTGGCATCGCCCGGGGCCAGCCACGGGCTTTCGTGGCCGTCCAGCCCCATGCCATGCCCAATGCGATGGCGGATGAAATCGCCGTAGCCGTACTCGCGCAGCGCGCCCAGCGCCGCCTCGTTGACAGAGGCGCAGGTCACGCCGGGGCGCAGCGCAGCGACCGCAGCGTCGTTGCAGGCGGCGGCGGCCTGCAGGCAGCGCAGCGCGTCGCCCTGCGGCGCGCCGACGATGAACGTCGCCCCGCTCTCCGCATGGTAGCCGGCCACGCTCACGCCGATGCCGGCGATCAGCGTATCACCGGGCTGGGGACGGCGTTCGCCCGGGGCGCCGTGCGGCAGGGCCGCCTGCGGGCCGCTGTGCACCGTGCCCACCACCGCGCTGCCACCCAGGATGAACTGCTCGCCGATCTCCTCGCGCAGCTTCGCCGCCGTCGGCCCCAGGCAGGCGCGCAGCAGATCGAGCTCGCTCGCTCCTGCGCGGATACGTTCCGCCGCCAGCCCAAGCAGCGTCTCCAGGCAGAAGTCGGCATAGCGGGCAGCGCGCTCCGTCAGCGCGATCTCCTCCGCCGTCTTGATCCAGCGCATGCGCTCGACCAGATCGCTGCTGACCAGCGCGCCCGCCGGGGACAGCCGGCTGTGCACGCCCCACTCCAGCTGGTCGACGGCCAGCGCGGCGCTGCCCTGATGCGCGCGGATGTCATCCAGCATCCACTGCACCGGGTGCTGTTCGCCGGGATATTCGAAGTACACCCGCACATCGTGGATGCCCGCCTCATCCACCCCGGCGGCCTGCACATTCTCCTGCTCCAGCAGCGGGATGTACAGCACGCTGCGCTCGTTCGGGCCGATGTACAGGCCGATCGGGCGCTCCGACGGGATGGGCAGATAGCCGGAAGCATAGTACACGTCTGAGGCATTCAGCAGCAGGATGCCCGCCAGGCCCTGCTCATCCAGCCGTTCGCGGATGGCGGCGATGCGCCCCCGATGAAAATCTGCGCCCAGCAGTCGCATTGGGACACTCCTTGTGCTGTGATTCGTCCGGTTCAACGGCGCCGCGGCGCAGGCTACGCCAGCGTCAGCGCGATCTCGGCCACGCCCGCCCTGGCCGAGCTGGCGCGGATGCGCACGCTGCCGCCCGCCGGCGCCTGCACCAGCCACTCCACCCGCCGCCGCGAGCTGTGCCAGTCGCGCATCCACGGGGACCATGTGGCGCGGCGCTCGTCACGGCCCGCCAGGTGCCCCAGCGTCTCGCTCGGCTGGCCCATGCGCAGCGCCGCCCCTTCCGGCAGCGTGATCACCGCGCTCACCTCCGAGGCGGTGCGGTGGTCCAGCGCGCGCTGTGTGAGGTGCGTGGGCAGGAAGCCGTGATTGGCCACCACCGCCGACACCTTGTACAGCCCCTCCGCCAGCGGCTCGACCTGCGCCATCTCGATCGCCAGAAATGGCGCGCACGCCGCGTGACGCAGCGTGAACAGGCAGTTGCTGTGCATGGTGTCGTGCAGGAAGCTGCGCGCCTTGTCGGTGGCCGCCCACGACGCCGGCGGCGGATTGCGGAAGGTGTACATGTGCGTCCAGCCGCCGATCTCCACCGGGCCAAGCTGCGGATGATCGAACGGCGTCCAGTTGACGAAGCCGCGCCCGCCGAGATGCTCATCGTTGTAGCGCAGCAGCGCGATCTCGTCGTCGGTCGAGCGCGCGCGCACCTGATACTTGGCCGGTTCGGCCACGCCGGCGGCCAGCTCCGGGTTCCACAGCTCCGTCGAGAAGGTGATGATGCCCATCTCGTCGTACGACCACTGCATGAGCGAGCCCACGCGCGGGTTGGCCGGATCGCTGGTGAACTCCTCGAACACCGAGATCACCGGGTAGCCGGTCAGCGCCGTGCCCTCGCCGCCGATCCACTTGTACAGCGCGAGGTCCGCCGGCGGGATCACGTTGTCCGGCGCGACCAGCGACGGGCGCAGGATCATGCCGGCGTGAGTGTGATAGCACTGCATGCCCGCGATGTTGGGGTGATCGAGCAGGAAGCGCATCACCGCGCGCGACTCCGGCTCGCTGAGCGGATACTCGCCAGCGCCGTACTCGCGGAACTCCGGACGCCAGCCCGCCGGGAAATTGCGGTTGAGGTTGCCATCACGCGGGCGTTCGATGTCAATCGTCACGCCGTCCCAGTCGCCGCGGATCACGCCCTCGCGGTACAGGCGGTAATACGGGCCGTCGTCCATCTCGCCGGGCGGGCGCTGCACCATCAGGCGGGGGTCATCCTTCGACACCTTCCACTCCCCCGCCGGGTCCTGCAGGCGCATCTGCACAATCAGCCCGTCGCCGTTGATATCCTGCTGGCACAGGCCGCGCGTCTGCTCCTCGCCGGGCAGATGGCGGCCGTTGCCGCACCAGTGGTGGCCGGTGGTCAGGCTGATTTCCGCGCCGTCAGGATTGGTGCGCGGCAGGATGTAGAACGTGGTGTGGTCCAGCAGCCAGGTGACCTGCGCATCGCTGCCATAGCGCGTCAGCAGATACCAGATGGTGTAGAGCGCGGTGTGCGAAGTGGCGACTTCCTCGGCGTGGATGTGCGCGTCGATGTAGAACGCCGGCTTGCTGTGATGCGGGCCGGTGGCGCTGTTGGTGAGCGTCATCGCCCAGATCTCGCGCCCGCGCCACGACTGGCCGATGGAGTCGAGCTGCGCCAGCGCGGGATAGGCCGCGGCCAGCGCCTGCAGATGCGCGGTCAGCGCGTCATAGCGGAAATATTCGCTGAAGTCGATCACAATTCCCCCTGAATGCGCCCCTCGCGCTGAGCGGCGCGCTGCGCTGCTGCATCCGCCACGGCGGCGGCGAACCTAGTCCAGATAGCCTGCCGGGATGCGCTCCGGGTTCGGGCGCACGAATTCGCCCCAGCCGGCCTCGCCGACGATCGCGCCGTCCACGAACACCGTGCGCCCGCGCACGATCGTCCGCACGACGCGGCCCTGAAAGCGCATGCCCTCGTACAGCTTGTCGCACGCTTTCGCCTTGCTGAACAGCATCTCCTGCGCGATCGTCGTGGTCTCGCGCGGGTCGTACAGCGTGATGTCGGCATCCGAGCCGACGGCGATCACGCCCTTGCGCGGGTAGATGCCGAAGCGCTTCGCCCCGTTGGTGCTGATCCACTGCACCGCCTGCTCGACGGAGAATTCGCCGCGCAGCGCGCGATCCATCACGCCCAGCACCAGCTCCTCGACGCCGGGCGCGCCGGGCGGTACGCGCAGGATATCCTCGCGGGCGCGCTCCTTCTCCTCGACGGTGAACGGCGAGTGATCGGTGGTGATGGCGATCAGGCTGCCATCTTTCAGCCCTTCCCACAGCGCGTCCTGATCGCTCTGCTGGCGCAGTGGCGGATTGATCTTGGCATACGGCCCGACGCGGCGCAGGTCGTCTTCGGTGAACTGCAGGTACTGCGGGCAGGTCTCGCCGGTCACATCGCCCTTGCCCAGCCACTTGCGCAGTGTGTCCAGCGCGTGCTGGCTGGTGACATGCGCGATGTGGATCTTCGCGCCGACGGCGTCGTTGAGCGTCAGCACCGTGCTGATGCCGAGCGCCTCGACATGCGGTGGCCGCGACTCGCCGTGGGTGGTGATGTCGTGGCGGCCCTGCGCGATGAGCTGCTGCGTGTGCCATTCCAGCAGCGGATCATCCTCGGCGTGGATGGTGGTCACCAGCCCGGTTTCGGCCACCAGGCGCAGCGCCTGATACAGCCGCGGGGTATCGGGCAGGCACAGCCCCTCGAACTCGTCGTTGCGGCCCGCCGGCGCGGAGGTCAGGAAGATCTTGAAGGCGATCGCGCCTTCGCGCACCATCGCGCGCACTTCCTCGCGGTCGAGCAGGCCGGGCGCGCCGTACAGCGCGAAGTTGACGTAGCTGTCGCGCTGGCCCAGCTCGCGGCGGGAGCGCAGAATATCGCCGGTGGCGCAGCACGGCTTGGAGATCGGCATCTCGAAGATGGTGGTCACGCCGCCAGCCGCCGCTGCCATGCTCTCGGTGGCGAAGTCACCGCGCTGCGGATAGGCCGGGGCGCGACAGTGGAAGTGGATATCCACTGCGCCAGGCAGAACGTACTGACCACTGGCGTCGATGACGTCGTCTGCGGAAGTCTGGCTGCCGGGCGCGAGCAGGGCGATGATGCGCCCGTCCTGCACCAGGACGTCCAGCGTCTGCACGCCGGTCTCCAGCACCACCATTCCCCCTCGGATCAGGGATCTGCCGCTCAAGAATCACCACCTTTTCCATTGAGCATGACGTGAGCAACGAAATCGTTGAGAATGTGCGCGGTTTGCTCCAGTGCCGCGACATCCGTGTATTCATCAAAAGCGTGGGCCACCTCGTAACTGCCTGGCCCGAAAATGACCATTTCGCCGTCCGGCTTCACACAACCGGTCAGGTGCTTGGCGTCGCTGCCCGGCAGATAGCCGACCGGGGCCGGATCGCGCCCAGCCGCCGCGATGGCGCTGCGCAGGGCCTGCGCCAGCGGGCCGTCGAGCGTGGAGGCGTACCAGTTGGACACCTGGTATTCGCCCACGCGCAGCGCCGCCGCGCCCGCATCCACCGAGGCGATCACCGCCTCCAGCTCGCGCATGACGACCTGCGGATCTTCGCCGGGGATGGTGCGCCGGTCGAGGTAAGCTGCGCACGAGTCTGGCACAGCATTGGCAGTGCTGCCACCCGCGATCACGCCGACGTTGCAGGTCGGCACGCCCACCTGCGGATGCACACGCTGGGCGAGCGCGCGGTGATAGCCTTCCAGCGCAAGCACGGCCTTCGCCATGGCGGTGATGGCGTTCACACCGCGGTCCGGATTGGTGGCATGCACGGAACGGCCGGTGGCGCGCACCGTCGCCCGAAGCACGCCCTTGTGCGCGTTGGCCGGGCGGTTATCGGTCTGCTCGCCCACGATGATGAAGTCGCAGGCGGGCAGCAGGCCGCTCTCCGCCAGCCATTTCGTACCCAGGCGGCCGCCTGTCTCCTCTTCAGCGGCGGCCACCAGCACCAGCGTGCCCTGCAGCGCAGCGCCGGCCTGCACCGCGCGTGCCAGCGCATGCATCATGGCGGCCAGCGGGGCCTTGTCGTCGATGCTGCCCTTGCCATAGATGCGGCCATCGCGGATTTCGCCGGCGTACGGCGGCACGCTCCAGCGCGCGGCTTCGTCTGCGGCGATGGGCACGGTGTCGATGTGCGCGTGCAGCATGATGACGGGCGCGCCGCTGCCCACTTCAGCCACCACGCTGACGGCTTCCGGCTTGTCGGGCGGGGCCAGCAGGCGCGGGCGCAGCCCGAGGGCGCGCGCGCACTCCGCGATGAAGCTGGCGATGGCCTGGGTATCCCCCGGCGGATTGGGCGACGGAATACGGATGAGCGCCTGCAGCAGCGCCACCGGGTCGTGCAGCAGCGCGCGCAGCGCATCATGTGTGTGGTCCGCCATCATGCCCGCCTGCATCTGGCCGGGCCGCTGCGTTTCGGCCATGGGCTCATCATCCCCGCGCCTATCCGCGCACACGATAGCGATCGATCAGCGGGCCCATGCGAGAGAGCGCCTCCTTCAGCAGCGCAGTATCCTGCAGAATGCTGATGCGCAGGTAACCGCCCCAGTTCTCACCGAAGCCGGTGCCGGGGAAGATCAGCACTTTCGCCTCGCTCAGCAGCAGATAGGCCAGCTCGGTGGCGTGGATGCCGGTGGGCGAGCTGTTCGTCCACAGGAAGAATGCGCCGCGCGGCTCACTGTAGTTCAGGCCCAGCGCAGACAGGCCGTCCATCATCACCTGGCGGCGCTCCAGATAGATCTGGCGGAAGCCCTCGATGGCGGCACGGCTGGCCTCGGCCTGTTCCAGCGCGGCCAGCGCCGCCCACTGCGAGACCGTGGCCGCCGGACCGGTGGTGACCGCCTTGACGCGCGCCATCGCCGCGATGAAGTCGGCTGGCGCGGCGACGTAGCCCACGCGCAGCCCGGTCATGGCGTAGCTCTTGCTGAAGCCGTTGAGCGTGATCGTGCGCTCGGCCATGCCCGGCAGCGAGCCGATGCTGAAATGCTGCCACGGCGCGTACACGAACTTCTCGTAGATCTCGTCGGAGATCACGATCAGGTTGTGGCGCTGCGCGATCGCGGCGATGGCGCGCAGGCGCTCCTCGGTGACGATGCCGCTGGTCGGATTGCTGGGAGAGATGATCAGCACGGCCTTCGTGCGCGGGGTGATCGCCGCCTCGACGGCCTCCGGGCGCAGATTGAAGGCGTCGGCGTGATCGGTGGGGATCAGCACCATCTCGCCGCCGGCGCTGGCGATCGCCTCGTCGTAGGAGGTGTAGCGGGGGTCCGGCACGAGCACCTGATCGCCGGGGTCCAGCAGCGCCTGCATGATGAGGTACAGCCCCTCCTGGCCGCCGGTGGTGATGATGACATTGTCCGGCCCGGCGGGGATGCCGTTCTCACTGCGCAGCTTCTCGGCGACGGCAGCGCGCAGCTCCGGCAGGCCGGCCACCGGCGCGGGCAGCACCGGGCGTTCGCGCAGCGCGCGCGCCGCCGCCTCGCGGATGTGCGGCGGGCACGGCAGGTCCGGGTCGCCCCGGCCCAGCGCGATCGCGTCGGTGATGCGGTTGGCCATCTCCATCAGCGCATAGCGCAGCTGCGTGCCATCGGCCGCCACGGCGCGAATGGACTCCGGGATGTTCGGATTGAGCACAGCACTCACAGACGCGCCTCCTCGATACCCAGCGCCGCCCACTGCGACACGCTCGGCGTGCAGATCGTCATACTCTGTTTGAAGGCGCGCAGCTTGCCCGCCGCGCTGGAGCCTGCCATGAAGCCGACGCGCCAGCCTTCCATCTCCGGCAGCCCGCCGATGTAGACAGTCTTCGCCGGCGCATCGTTCGGAGCGCCGTACCTGGCCATGCGCTGCACCTGGCGCTGCTCGCTGTCGCCCACCTCCAGCTCGTATGCGGGGTCCGGCAGCTCGCAGATCGCCCAGGGAGGCAGCGGGTGCGCAGGGCGCATCTCTGCGCCGCTGGCGTTGAGATTGAGGTAGTAGAAGCGCATCAGCGTGTACAGCCCGACGGCGTAGATCGCCCTGCACGTGCCGGCTTCGGCCAGCGCCTGCGAATAAGCGGCATCAGAAAGCAGCGGAGCCATGCCGTCGTCCACATCGAAGGCCTGCGTGACGAGCTCGAGCTGCAGCAGCGCCGCGACATTGGCGATCGGCGCGCTGTCGCCCAGCACCAGCACGCGCCCGCCCGCCGGGGCCAGCGTCCGCAGCGCGACGTAGCGGGCTTCCTCCACGCCGCAGGTGATGGTGAACTGATCGGCGGTGATGCCCAGCGGCGCGGTCCATGCGGCGAGCTTGTCGCGCAGCGGGCCGATGCCGGGGCGGTCGGTGTAGTGCGTGCGGCCATCGGCCAGCGCCTGCGCGCCCGCCTGCAGGATGGCGTCAGTTTCGGTGGCGGCGGGGGCCGGCAGCGGCGCATCCGGCAGCGCGAGCGTGCGCGCGGCCAGCGGACGTGCGAGGTGTGCGGGGGCCTGTGTCATGAGCGCGCCCCTGCTGCCAGCGCGCCGGTCAGCACGACATCGGTGGGCGCGGCATGCGCGGCGATGGTGGCCTCCGGCACGACGAGCTCGCGCTCGAACGGGAAGTCGATGCCCAGCGTGGCGGCCAGCGCCTGAAGCTGATCGAAGATCTCGGCGTCGAGCTGCGCGCCATCGCGGCGGAAGGCCTGCTCGCGGCGGTGATCCAGCTCGCCCGGCACGAAGATCTCGCTGACGCCGGGGCGCTTTTTCGCCGCCTTGATGTCGCCGATGAAGCGATCCATGCGCGCGGTGAACTCCTCCAGCGGCATGAACCACGCGATGTCGATGGCGAGGAACAGGTGCGATACATCCTGCCGCGCCGGATTGCTGTACGGCATCAGCCCGAAGCCCGCGCCGCCCAGCACGCCGGTCATCACATCGGTCATCATCGACAGACCGTAGCCCTTGAACTGGCCGATGCCCAGCAGCGCGCCGGCCATGGCCGCCGCCGGATCGTCGGTCTCCTCGCCCTCAGGCGTCAGCGCCCAGTCGAGCGGCATCCTGCGGCCTTCGCGCTCGTACCAGCGCATCATGCCCTTGCCGGCGGTGGTGAGCGCGATATCCAGCACGACCGGGAAGCCCAGCCCGCATGGCGCAGCGATGCCCCACGGATTGGTGCCGACCACCCCGGATGCCGCGCCCCACGGGGCCATCTCCGGGCCGGCGTTGGTCACCGCCAGGCCGATGCAGCCATTTTCCAGCGCGATCAGCGCCGGCACCGCCGACGAGCCGAAGTGCGTGCTGCCGCGTGTGACCACCATACCCACGCCGCACTGCTTCGCCTTGTCCACCGCCAGCTGCATCGAGCGCTGCGCCGCCGGCGAGCCCAGGCCGTTGTGCGCATCCACCAGCGCCAGCGCCGGCGACTGCTTCAGCACCTCGAACGGGGCGCCCGGCTGAATGTAGCCCTTGCTGATGCGCTCCAGGTACACCGGCAGCCGGCGCACGCCCTGCCCCTGGCCCGGCAGCGTGCGCAGCTCACTGTGCATCAGCCCGCGCGTGCACATGCGCGCTTCCTCGTCGTTCACCCCCATCGCCCGAAAACAGCGGGTGGTGAAATCCTGCAGCGCATCAACCGGGACGCGCACCAGTGAGATCGGCATCGTTCAGATTCCCTTGTAGGCCTTGTACTCGGCAAGCTGCTCCGGGGTATAGACCTGCATCATCTCCAGCTCGATGCCGCCAGCTTCCTGATCGAGGAAGGCGACCCAGCCCTCCGGGTGCGGGTGGCTGCCCTTCACCTTGCACGCGCTGCACTCGCGCAGCGTCGCGCCCCGGGCCTGGGCATCGGCCAGCGCCTGATCGATGTTGTCGACGGCATAGCAGATGTGATGCAGGCCTTCGTAGCCGCGCTCGCTGATCCACTTGTCGAAACGGCCGCCGGCATCCAGCGACTGGCAGAGCTGATACTCGACATCGCCGACGTTGAACAGCGCGACGCGATTGCGCGACTTCGGGTAATCCTCGACCCGGGCGTCCAGGCCGGCGCCGAGCAGGTCCTGATATGTCTTGAGCGCGGCGTTGGCATCCCTGACGGCGAACGCCATGTGCTTGATGTACTGGGCGGGCATGTGCTGTTTCCCTCTTCTGTTTCTGCGAACGTGCCGCCATCCCCGTGACGGCGGCTGGATGCTGCTGCTGCGCGGCGCTTCAGCACGCCGCTGCAAGGGGCCTCACGCCACCGTGAAGATCTGCGTCAGGTTGACGCCCGGCGTCACCACCGGCTCAATGCCGCCCGCCGCCGAGGTCATCAGCAGCGTGACGCCCGGGCCGTACCCCGCACGCGGGCTGTCGCCCTGGCCGATCACGCCGATGCCGACGCCGCCGCGCAGATAGCCGTGGTTCCACGAGCTGTCGGTATCCGCCAGCGCGACGATGTCGCCCAGGCGCAGCGTGTCGAGGCCGGCTTCGCGCAGTGCATCGCGATCCTGGCTCTGGATGTGGATCGAGCCGCCCTCGCTGGTCAGGCCGGCGCCCGCGCCGATCAGATGCGGCGGCACGACCGCCACCACCGGCACGGCCAGCTTGCCGTTGGGCGCAGTCGTCACTTCCAGCCCATCCAGCAGCTCAGGCGAGCAGCTCTTCAGCCGCACCGACGGATGATCGGCCAGCACCATGCCGACGCCCTTCGACTTGATGTTGATCTTGTCGCCGATCGCCATCTTCTCGCGGTCCGCCCTGGAGAAGTGCACGATGACATGTTCGGAGAAGCGGCCAGACTTGCCGGTGACGATACCGCGCGCGCCCCGCGCTTCGCCGCTCATCACCACAGCGGTGTTGCCGACGCAGGCGAACAGGTTGAGGCCGCGATTGCCGTTCTCGTCCTTGAGCGAGATGCTCACGCCGGGGTGGATGCAGTCCGCCAGCCAGCCAAAGGCCGAGTCCCCGACCGAGACGTTGTAGACGATGCCGCCGTAGGTGGGCAGCAGAAACGGACGGCCATCCGCATCCAGGCGATAGGGCTCGGCAGGCAGGCCCGGCATGCCGGGCGAAGCGATCTGCCCCATGACGGAGACGCAGACGAGCTGATCGATGTTCGACTTCAGGCTGGGCACGGTTACTGAACCTCCCGGATACGGAGCAGATGCGCAAGGTTGGCGTTCGGGTCGATGACGGGCTCGATCAGCGGCTCGGGGCAGGCCATCAGCGTGAGGATGCCTGGGCCATGGCCGGTCATGACCGAGTCGCCGTGGATGCACAGAGCGATCGCCGTCGCCCCTTTGCGGTAGCCACGGCCAAAGCGGTGATCGGCGTCCGGGATGACGACGATATCGCCCAGGCGCATCTGGTCGATGCCAAGCTCGGCCATCAGCGCACGATCGCCGCTCATCAGGTCCTGATCGACGTACTCACTGTTGAGCTCTGCGCCAGAGCCCATGATGCGCGGAGGCAGGGCCATGGTCACGGGCACGCGCAGGCGGCCGTCAACTTCCTGGATATTCAGCGCCTCCAGCAGTTCCGGGCTCATCTTCTTGAGCTCCACCTGCGGGTAATCGAGCAGGGCCAGGCCGCGCCCGTGCGCGATGATCTGTACGGTATCGCCCACGCACAGCAGCTCGCTCACGTCATCGTCGAAGTCCACCAGCACGCGCGCATGCTCGCCGGTGACGACGCCGCGTGCGCCCTTCGCCAGCCCGCTGGTGACCACCGCGCTGTTGCCCATGCACGTCAGGTAGTGCAGCGCGAATTCGGCGGCGTTGTCGGGGTTGGCGATGGAAGTCCCGGGCTCGACGTGATCGCCTGCCCAGCCGAAGGCCGGATCGCCGACGCGCGCGTTGTACACCACGCCCGCCATGCCCGGCAGCACCGCGCCCACGCCGTTCTGATCGAGCGTGTAGCCGGGGTGGCGCAGGCTGGGCTGGCTGATGTTGCCGCACACGGCAATCGAGACCAGTTTGTCAGCATTGGTACGTAGGCCCAAGGCAAACCTCCTTCAGGGCGGGGCCGCGTGCAAGGGCGCGGCGGCTGTGCAAACTCACTGAAAAGCGGCGCGTCTCTTTTATCAGGCGGACCGCTTGACATCCGCAATCGGCATTTCTATAATCGCTGCAATCTGAAATTGTCGACAGTCTACAGCCGACAGTGCAGATGATACGCAGGGCCGGAAATGCTGTCAAGAGAACCACGCGGTCGCTTTCGTCTTCTGAGAAGGGCGTACTCCCATGCAGGCGCAGGCGCTTCCCAGCATCGACAATAAATCCTTGCGCGAACGGGTGCTCAATGCCCTTCGCGATGCCATCGTGCATGGCGAATTCCGCCCCGGCCAGCCGCTGATCGAGACCGAGCTCGCCGCGCAGATGGGCGTCAGCCGCGCCCCCCTGCGCGAGGCGTTGCAGATCCTCTCGAAGGAGGGCCTGGTCGAAGTCGTGCCCTATCACGGCGCGACGGTGCGCGCGCTCGACACCCGCGATATCGAGGAGCTGTACAGCCTGCGCATCGTGCTGGAAACCTTCGCCGCCCGCCTGGTCATCGAAACCGATGGTGACGACGCCTCGCGCGCGCTGCGCAGCTGCTACGCCGAGATGCTGGCCGCCGCCGAAGCCGGCGACCTGACCGGCGTCAGCCGCATCGACCGGCGCTTTCACGACACGCTGATCGCCATGGCCGGCCACAAGCTGCTCGAGACCACCTGGAACGCCGTCAGCCTGCGCGTGCGCTACGTCATGGCGCTGCGCAACCGCCGCAACCGGGATATCCGCCAGATCGCCTACAACCACCTGCCGATCATCGAGGCGCTGGAGGCGCGTGATTTTGCCCGCGTCAGCGCCCTGCTGGAAGCGCACATCGCCTCCTCGCGAGATCTGCTGGTGGAAGGCTGGGACATGATGGTGCAGGCCGCCTCGCAGGACAGCGCAACGTGACGCGCCTGCGGCATCTGCGCCTGCTGGTCACCGGCGCGGGCGGCTTCGTCTTCGGAACAGCGCTGCCGATCTGGCGCGCGCTCGGCTATCAGGTGATCGCGCTCGATCAGCACTTCAGCGCGCAGCAGCGCGCCCGCTTTGAGGGGATTCGCCTGGTCGAGGGCGATGTCGAGCACATCCTGCCCCGCCTTGCGCCGGTGGATGCCGTCGTGCACGGTGCCGCCGTCACCGCCTCGCCAGAAGAATGCGGCATGACGCCCGAAGCGCACCTGCTGGCGAATCTCACGCCGGCGCTGCGCGTGTTCGAATGGGCAGCGGCTGGCGGCGCGCGCCGTGTGATCGGCGTGAGTTCCAGCGCAGTGTTCGCCAGCACCAGCGGTGTCGTGGGCGAAGATCAGCCGGTCACGCCGCAGGGGACCTACGCCACGGCCAAGGCCGCGCTCGAGGCACACGCCGCGACACTGCGCACGCAGTACGGGCGCGACGTGCTGATGGTGCGCCTGGGCAACCTGTATGGGCCGGACGAGCGCGCCAGCGCCAGCCGACCGCGCCTCAGCCTGATCGGCCGCATGCTCAGCGATGCGCTCGAGCGCGGCTGCCTGCGCCTGCCCGATCCCGCGCTGCCTGACCCGCACCTGCGCGAGTGGACGTATGCGCCCGATATCGCCAGCGCCATCCACGCGCTGCTGCAGGCGGAGTGGCTGCAGCACCCGCTCTATCAGCTCGCGGCGGGGGCCCTGGCCGACCGCTTCCAGATCGCGCGCATCATTCAGGCAGCGCTGCCAAACGTGCGTGTCGAGACCGGCGAACAGGACGACCTGCCCGCGCTGACGCGGCGCGGTGTGCTCAGCCATGCGCGCCTGCTGCAGGACACAGGATTTAATGCATGGACGCCGCTGGAGCACGGGCTTCAGCAGGCGCTGGCCGCTGCCCGTCCGCAGCTGGCGGTGGCCCAATGACTGGAGTACGGAATGCCTCGTTTTGCTGAACCCCTGCGGATCGTGCTGGCTGGGCTGGGGGTGCGTGGCCGCTACTGGGCCGAAGTCATCCGCCGCTCGCCACGCGCCGAGATCGCTGCCTACGCAGATCCCAACCCGGCAGCGCTGGCGCAGGCCAACCACGACTACGGCCAGCGGCCGTCGTTCCCCTCCGCCGAAGCCGCGCTGGCGGCGCTGGGCCGCGATGCCGATGCGCTCGTGCTGGCCAATCCGCCCATGGGCCGCGACACGCAGATTCTGGCGGCGGCGGCGCTCGGGCTGCCGATGCTGATCGAAAAGCCGCTGGCGCTCAGCGTGCGCCAGGCCGCCGAGTGGGCAGCGCTGGCCGGCGAGACGCCGGTCATGATCGGCCTCAACTTCCGCTACCTGGCGGTGACACGCGCGCTGCTGGATGTGCTGGCACAGGGCCGCATCGGCCAGCCGGCGTTCGCCCGCTTCACCTACGAGCGCTGGCGCGATGGCCGCCGCGCCAACCTCAACAAATATCCGCTGGTGATGGACCAGCCCATGCTGTGGGAACAGTCCATCCACCACTTTGACCTGATGCGCTTTGTTTACGAGCAGGAGCCAGTCGCCGTGCAGGCGCGCACATGGAACCCGTCGTGGAGCATGTACGCCAGCGATACCAACGTCGCCGCGCTCTTCACCTTCGACAAGGGGCTGATCGTCAATTATCACGGCCTGTGGATGGCCGGCTGGTCCCAGCCGGGCTTCGAGTGGCGCACTGACTGCACCGGCGGTGTGGTCAGCCAGCGCGATCAGTTCGGCGCGCTGGCCTATGCAGCGCATGCCGATCCGACGCTGAGCGAGGTGCCGCTGCCGCCGCACGAGTTGTGGATCACCGAAACACAAGGCCTGCTGGACGCGTTTATCCGCGCAGTGGTCGATGGCGCGCCGCTTGAATGCAGCGCCCGCGATCACCTGCGTTCCCTGGCGATGGTCGAAGCCTGCGCGCTCTCCAGTCGAGAGCAGCGAACCGTCGAGATCGCCGAAATCCTGGAGAGAGGAGGCGTCAAGGACTAGAAGTGGACTGGCTTCCCGTCCAATCCGGGACACCCTGAACAGAGCTGTGCATTGTGTTTGAGGAGAAAACGGAATGAATCGAGCAATGAAGCGCCTGCTGGCAGCCGGGGCGGTCGCCCTGCTGGCACTGCCGCTGGCCGTGAGCGCGCAGACGCCCGACGAGAACACGCTGATCATCGCGCAGGGCGTCGATGTCGGCGGGCTGGAGCCGGCCAGCGTCAATTCGCGCGCCGAGGCCAACATCTTCTTCCATGTCTTCGGGACGCTGTTCGAAATCGGCGATGACGGCGTGCTGCGCCCCTTCCTGGCCACCGAATACTCGATCTCGGAAGATGGCAAGGAATGGACCTTCACGCTGAACGAAGGCCTGACCTGCCACGACGGCGAGCCGCTGACGGCGGAAGACGTCGCCTACAGCTTCGAGCGCGCCGCTGACCCGGCCAACGCTTTCACCGGCAACACCGCCGGCTTCGCCCTGCCCGCCATTGGCTATCAGGGCATGCGCGTCGACAGCGACCTGCAGGTGACCGTGCTGACCGATCGCTACCAGACGCCGAACCTGCGCCTGGCGCTGATTTCGGAAGTGTACATTCACTGCAAGGACTACTATTCGGGCCTGAGCCTGGAAGAAGCCGCGCAGAACCCGGTGGGCAGTGGCCCGTATCGCTTCGTCGAGTGGGTGCCGGATGATCACATCACCCTGGAGGCCGTCGAGGGCTACACGCTGCGCCCGACCAACTTCCAGACCCAGATCTGGCGCGTCATCCCCGAAGCGTCGACCCGCGTGGCCGAGCTCATCGCTGGCAATGTAGACGTGATCGCCAACGTGCCGCCGGATCAGGTCGCTGCCGTCAACGCCTCCGGCACCGCTTCGGTGCAGGCCGTTCAGGGCACGCGCCGCATTTACGTCGGCTTCCAGTTCGGCGAGAACTTCGCCGATGCCCCCGGCTATGACGCCCTCCAGAACACCGATGTTCGCGTGGCGCTGCAGTATGCCGTCGACGTCCCGACGATCTGCGCGACGCTGCTGGGCACCGAGTGCACCCGTGCTTCGAGCATGGTCAATCCGCCGAACGACAACCCCGATCTGGCCCCGTATCCGTATGACCCGGCGCGCGCCGAGGAACTGCTGGATGCCGCCGGTTACCCGCGTGGTGAGAACGGCGTGCGCTTCGAGACCGTGCTGATGGGCCCCCGTGGCCGCTATCTGAACGACGCCAACGTCGTGCAGGCGATCGGTCAGTACCTGACCGACATCGGCGTGCAGACCACCGTCGACATCCGCGACTGGGCGGACTATCGCCAGCTCATCAGCCCCAAGGAAGTCGGCCCGATGTTCTTCCTCGGCACGGGCGGCGGCACCTGGGACGCGCTGTATGACATGGCCGACCTGTCGGGCCCGACGGCTGGCACCAACTACACCAACTGGAACAACGCGCAGTGGTTCGAACTCTGGGACAGCCTGGCGAACATTCGTGATACCGCCGAAGAGCGCGCCGTCATCAACCAGATGCTCGAAATCTTCTACAACGACCCGCCCTGGCTGCTGCTGTACTTCCAGCCGGACTTCTACGGCGTGAGCAATCGCCTGGACTGGAATGCTCGCCGTGACGAGTGGATCGTCATCTACAACGCCGCGCTGAAGTAGGCGCTGGCTGAACCACGGGCGGGGGTTCGCAGGCTGGGCCCCCGCCCCAGCCCGCACATATCGTGCTGGCGCAGCGGTCCCGCTGAGGGGCAGTCCGCTGCGATTTGCCTGTAAATGCACATCCTGCGTATTCTCCGCCAGCGCCAGGGCGGTATGCCGGATGCGCTGCCCCTCAGAGCAGGCTGGTGATACGGCCCGCCGTATCGCGATTGGACAAACGACACATGGGCAGTTACATTGCGCGGCGTCTGCTGCAGTCCGTCATCGTCATCATCGGAGTGACGCTGTTGTCATTCATTGTGCTGCACGCCGCCGGAGACCCGACGTACCTGTACGTGAGCGAGCGCGCCTCCACCGAGGAAATCGCCGCGACACGCGCAGCACTGGGCTTCGACCGGCCGCTGCCAGAGCAGTACCTCAGCTACGTCAGCGGTCTGCTGCGTGGAGACCTCGGCAAGTCGCTGCGCAGCCGCCAGCCCGCGCTGCAGATGGTGCTGGAGCGCCTGCCGGCCACGCTGGAGCTGACGTTCTTCGCCATGATCCTGGCGGTGTCGCTGGCGCTGCCGCTCGGCATTCTGGCCTCTGTTCGCCGCGGCACCGCGACGGACGGCGGCATCATGCTGTTTGCGATGGTCGGCCAGTCGGTCCCCAGCTTCTGGCTGGGGCTGATGATGCTGCTGTTTTTCGGGCTGCAGCTTCGCCTGCTGCCCATCTCCGGCCATGTGCCGGTCTTCGAACCGCTGCTGCAGGGCAACATCGGCGAAGCGCTGACCAACCTGCCGCAGGCCCTGCGCTTCCTCATCCTGCCGGGCATGACGATCGCGGTGTTCTCACTTTCGCGCAATGCCCGCCTGGTGCGCTCGTCGATGCTGGAAGTGCTGGCCCAGGACTACGTGCAGACGGCGCGCGCCAAGGGCCTGCCCGGGCGGCTGGTCATCCTGCGCCATGCCTTCCGCAACGCGCTCGTGCCGGTCGTCACCATCCTCGGCCTGGAGTTCGGCTTCCTGCTCAGCGGCGTGGTCGTCACCGAAACGGTGTTCTCCTGGCCCGGCGTTGGCCGGCTGGTTTTCAATGCCATCACCCAGCGCGATATCCCGGTGGTGCAAGCCTCCGTCGTGGTCTTCTCGCTGATGTTCATCGTTCTCAATCTGCTGGTCGATATCCTGTATGCGCGCCTGGACCCGCGAATCCGCCTGCACTAGGCGGCGCGTCCCGCGTGCAGAAACGCGCTGAATCACGATGGAAAAACAGACTGTGATCCTCACATCCACTTCCGCAAAAGCGCCCGTCGGCCAGATCGTGCCCCCGCAGGTTTCAGAGTGGAAGCGCGCGCGGCGCAGCCTGGTGCGGGCGAAGTTCCCGATCTTCGCGCTGGCCGTGCTGGCGATCGTGGCATTTCTCGCGCTGCTTGGTCCGCAGATCTCACCCAAAGATCCCAACCGCCAGAGCCTGGTCGAGCGCCTGATGCCGCCCTTCCAGCAGAGCGAACAGGGCGACATGCCCTTTCCGCTGGGGACCGATGGCATGGGCCGGGATGTGCTCTCGCGGCTGATCTACGGCGCGCGCATTTCGATCACGGTCGGCCTGGCGGCAGTGGCCGTGGGCGGGACGATCGGGGTGCTGGCCGGCGTGGTCGCGGGGTATTACGGCGGCAAGGTGGATGACGTGATCATGCGCCTGGCCGATATCCAGCTCGGCTTCCCCTTCATCCTGCTGGCGATCATGGTGCTGGTGGTGCTGGGGCAGGGCGTATTCAATCTGGTGGTCGTGCTGGGCATCGGGCAGTGGGTGACGTATGCGCGCATCGCCCGTGGCACCACCATGTCTGAACGCGAGCGCGAGCACATCGTCGCCTCGCGCAGCATCGGCGCCTCCAATGCGCGCATCATCCGCCTCGGCATCCTGCCCAACATCTTCGCCCCGCTGGTGGTGATCGCCTCGTTCAACGTGGCCTCGGTCATCCTGTCCGAAGCTTCGCTCTCCTTCCTCGGGCTGGGGGTGCCGCCCACCGTGCCCACCTGGGGCGGCATGCTGGCGGAGAGCCGCGATCAGCTTCTGGGCGGAAGCTGGTGGCTGGCGGTCTTCCCCGGCCTGTGCATCATGCTGACCGTGCTGTCCCTCAACATCCTGGGCGACTGGGTGCGCGACTTTCTCGATCCGCGCCTGCGTGGCCGTTCCTGACGCGCCCGACACGGCGCAACCCGCCCTCCCCCGCGACCGGAGCGGCGGCGGAGGGATGAGAGTTCTGCGGCGCTCTGAATTTCGCCCGCCATCTCAGGACGGGCTTTTCGCGGACGAGCATATTCTGGATAGGCAATCATGTCCAAGACATTTGTTGGCGTACAGATCGGCGCGATCAGCTTCATCGACGAAGGCGTCGAGCAGGTGCTGGATACGCTGGAGAACACCGCCGGTGTGAACGCGCTGTTCATCTCGGCGCTGTCGTGGAGCTATGGCAACGCGGGCCGCGCCAGCTACGGCTTCCCCGATCACGGCGTCGCCGAGCCCGATCGCCTGCAGGGCGGCGCGTTCTATCAGCCCAACCCCGCCCACTTCGAAGCGACCTTCCACAAGCACTTCCCCGCGCCAGACCCGCTTTACGCCGGCTTTGACGCGCTGGCGGATGTCATCCCGGCGGCGAAGAAGCGCGGGATGAAGGTCTACACCTACTACTGCGAAACCTCCAGCTCCGGCATCCGCCACATCTGGCAGCCGGGGCAGATCCACTTCCTCGATCGCGATCACTGGGGCCGCCTGGCGACGCGCCCGTCCATGCTCAACCCGCACTACCGCACGTGGTGGCGCTCGGTGGTCGAGGACTGGTTCAGCAACCACGCGCTGGATGGCATGCTGTGGGGCATCGAGCGCCACAGCCCGCTGATGGATATCTTCCGCGGGGACAGCAGCACCGGCTTCGACGAGTACTACCGGGCGGAAGCGCGCGCGCGCGGCATCGACCCCGAACGGGCCGTGGCGGGCTATCGCGCAGTCGATCAGTTCCTGGCAGCCGTGCGCAAGGGCGAGCGCCCGCGCGATGGCGTGCTGGTCACGCTGCTGCGCCTGCTGCTGCATCACCCGGAAGTGTTCATGTGGGAGAAGATGTGGCTGGACTCCCACCTCGACATGGCGCACGAGATGGCCGGCGCCATCCGCTTCAGCGATCCCAAACACGAGGTCGGTTACGGGCTGTGGCAGGTGATCAACACCTACAATCCCTACCTCAAGGCGCAGTACGATCAGAGCGACTATCAGCATTACGCCGACTTCCTCAAACCGGTGCTGTATCACACGCCGGCGGGCGCGCGCTTCGCCAACTTCGCCGACACCTGGCACAAGGGCGTGCTGGCCGATGCCTCTGCAGAAGGCGCCTACGAGGCACTGGCGACCGTGCTCGGGCTGAAGCCGTTCATCGCCCCGCGGGCCGAAGCGCCGATGGCCGGCTTCAGCCCGGAATACGTGCGCGAATGGACGGCCAACCTGGTGGCAGATACCGCCGGGCGTTGCAAGGTGTACCCGGGTATCGGCGTGGGCGTGGGCGACGGCGGCAAGAGCAAGGCCATTGACGCGAAAGAGTGCTACGAGGGCGTGCAGGCGGCCTTCGCCGGCGGGGCCAGCGGCGTGCTGCTCTCGCGCAACTACTCCGAAGCCGAACTCGCCAGCCTGGAAGCGTGCGGCAAGGCGCTGCGCGATCTGGGGCTGTGGTGAAGGGGATCGGTCTCAGCACGTGCGCGGGCATGGCGTGCCATGCCCCGTCAGGCCGGTGGGCCATCGCGCGCCGTGTGTTCCCGGCGTGTCGTAGCGGCATGGCGTGCCATGCCCCCGTCAGGCGCACGCCCAACAGAGTTTCTTGCATAAGGAGTCGTTCAGCATGACCATCCGCACTGCAGTGATCGGCGCCAGCTTCGCCAGGGCCGCCTATCTGCCCGCGCTGCGCACCATCGACGATGTGGAGATCGTGGCCGTCGCCAGCGCCCGGCTGGAGAGCGCGCAGGAAGCCGCCCGCGCCTTCTCCGTCCCTCACGCCTACGCCGACTGGCAGGCGATGCTTGACCAGCACGCGCTGGACCTGGTGTGCATCGCCACGCCCACCGTGCACCACGGCCCGATGGCGCTGGCGGCGCTGCGCGCTGGCGCGCATGTGCTGTGCGAGAAGCCGATGGCGATGCACGCCGCCGAAGCCCGCGCCATGCTCGATCAGGCCGAGGCGCTGGGGCGGGTGCACATGATCGGGCACGAGCTGCGCTTCAACCCCAACCGACGCAAGATCCGCCAGCTTGTCGCGGAGGGGGCGCTCGGCCAGATTCGCCACATCCACATGGTCAACATCACGCCGGCCTGGGGCGATCTGGCGTCGCGCCCGAAGGACGACTGGTGGTCGCTCGAATCGATGGGCGGCGGGCGGCTGGGCGCGAATGGTTCGCACCAGATCGACCTCCTGCGTTTCTGGCTGGGCGATGTCGGTGCAGTCAGCGGCACGGTGCGCACGATGCTGCCCAATCGGCTGGATAAGGCCACTGGCGAGCCGTGGACGGCCACCGCCGATGACTTCGTCGCGTTCAGCGCCGAGATGACCAGCGGCGCCTTCGCCAGCGTCGTGCTCAGCGGCGTGGCGCGGCACAACATGGACAACCACGTGCAGATCTTCGGCAGCGAGGGCACGCTGCTGCTGGCCAACGCCGACGAGAAGCTGCTGTTCGCGCGCCCGGGCGAGCCATTTGCCGACATCAGCCTGGCAGACCCGAACGCCGATCTGCCCGGCATCAACAAGGGCATCTGGAACGTCTCGGTCGTCGGGCTGATGCGCGCGCTGACCGAGGCCATCCGCAGCGGGCAGCCGCTGGCGGAGGGCGCATCCTTCCATGACGGCTGGCGCTGCCAGGTGGTCATGGATGGCCTGCGCGAGTCCTCACGAGAACGCCGCTGGGTCGCGCTGTAGCGCCCATCCTCAAGGAGAGCATCATGACAGACAACGCCCCGATCATCGATTACAGCCGCTACCTCTCCGAGCGCGCGCGCCGCGTGCACGGCTCGCTCGGCAAGCAGACCTCGGTCCCCATCCCCGGGCTGATCAACCTGGGCAGCGGCACGCCCGACTTCAACCCGCCGGAGAGCGTGTTCGAGGCCATGCATGAGGCCGTGCGCGGGCGCAAGATTCAGTACACCGCGTGGACGGGCATCCCCGAGCTGCGCGCCGCCATCGCCCGCAAGCTGCAGGCGGAGAACGGGCTGAGCTACGATCCGGACAGCGAGATCATCGTGACCTCCGGCGCGCAGGAAGCGCTGATGACCACGCTGATGACGCTGCTGGACCCGGGCGACTCGGCGCTGACGCCTTCACCGCATTACGACGAGTACACGCGCGATGCCAGCATCCTGGGCGGCTCGCTGCTGCCCGTCGCCACCACGCCAGAAAGCGGCTTCACCATCGACGCGGCGGCGCTGGAGGCGGCCATCACCCCGCGCACACGCGCGCTCGTGATCGTCAGCCCCAACAATCCCACGGGCACGGTGCTCAGCCGCGAAACGCTGCTGCAGATCGCCGCGCTGGCCCAGCGGCGCGATCTGCTGGTGGTGTCTGACGAGATCTATGAGTACTACGTGTTCGACGGCGCACAGCACATCTCGATGGCCAGCCTGCCGGGCATGCGCGAGCGCACCATCACCATCAACAGCTTCAGCAAGAGCTTCGGCATGACCGGGCTGCGCCTGGGCTACATCGCCGCGCCAGCCCCGCTGATCGAGGCGATGCTGCCGTTCCACCACGCCATGATGATCTGCGCCAACACCATCACCCAGTACGCAGGCGTGGCCGCGCTCAGCCACCCGCGCGAGTGGTTCGGCGATGTGCTGCGCGAGTACGGCCGGCGGCGGGCGCTGTGGCGCGAAACGCTGGATGGAATCGGGCTTCCATATAGCAATCCGCAGGGCGCATACTATATATTCATCGATATCCGCCCCACCGGGCTGAGCAGCGCCGAATTCGTCTCGCGTGCGCGCCACGAGGCGCGACTGGTGTTCCAGCCGGGCACAATCGGCGGCGGCGCAGGCGAAGGCTTCATCCGCGGCGCGTTCACCAAGGGATCGCCCGAGTTTGAAGAGGGCCTGGAGCGGTTTGCCGATTACATCAGGAAGCTGACGCGATGAATACAGGTTCGCTGCGGGGCAAATCCGCCATCATCACCGGGGCGGCGCAGGGGCTGGGGGCGGCCATCGCCCGGGCCTATGCGGAAGCGGGCATGGCGCTGGTGCTGCTCGACATCAAGGTCGAGCCGCTGGCGACGCTGGCGGAACAGCTTTCGCTGGCGCACAACGTGCCCGTCCTGCCCATGCCAGCGGACCTTTCGGACCCGGAGCGCACGCGCACAGCCGCCGAGGGCGCAGTCCGGGAGCTGGGGGCGCCGCATGTGCTGGTCCACAATGCGGCGCTGCTCATCAACCGCCCGCTGCAGGCGGTGTCCTTCGACGCATGGCGGCGCGAGATGTCGATCATCATCGATGCCGCCTTCGTGCTGACTCAGGTGGTGTGGGAGCCGATGACGGCGGCGGGCGGCGGGCGCATCGTGTACGTATCGTCGCGCTCAGGCGTGGAGGGCTTCCTCGACGAAAGCCCGTACGTGGCGGGCAAGCACGCGCTGGAAGGCTTCATGAAGTGCATGGCGATGGAAGGCGAGCCGCGCGGCATCCGCGCCAACACCATCACGCCCGGGATGCTGATGCACACGCCGATGAGCGAGATCACCTACGATGCCGAGGCGCGCAAGCGCTGGGTGGATCCCTACCTGCTGACGCCCGGCTTCGTCTGGCTGGCGGCGGAAGACTCCGCACATGTCACCGGCCAGCGCCTGAACGCGTGGGAGATCTCCGAGCAGGTGCGCGCCGGAACGCTGTAGGGGCCCCTGCGTCACGGGCGGATGCCGGTGTAGCGGGCGCGCGGGCGGATGAGCTGCGGCGTGCTGCTCTGCTCGATGGCATGCGCGATCCAGCCGACAGTGCGCCCCAGCGCGAACAACACCAGCGGCGCTTCCGCCGGCAAACGCAGCGCCCGGGAGAATGCCACCAGCCCGAAGTCCAGTGAGGGAAAGTCGCCCAGCAGCGCCAATGTCGCGTCAAGCACACTGCGGATCCGATCCGCGGTGTGTGCATCGGCGTACTGCAGCGCCTGCCGCGTCAGTTCTGCGCCGCGTGGATCTCCGCCCGGGTAGAGCGGATGCCCGAAGCCGGGGATCGCCTCTCCGCGCTGCAGCCGCTGCGCGATGACCTGCTGCGCATCCCCGACCCGCTCCACTTCCTGCCAGAAGGCGTCCACACGTTCCGTCATCCCGCCATGCCGCACACCGCTGAGCGCCGCCAGGCCCGCGCTGACCACGGCGTAAGGGGTTGCGCCGGCGGATGCCACGACCCGAGCAGTGAAGGACGACGCATTCAGCTCATGATCCGCGCATAGAATCAGCGCCATGTCGAGCAGCTGGTGGCCCCCCTCGTGACCAGGCAGCCAGGCCGCCGCGAGCTGCGACGCGATCGCGGGAGAGCCGCTGGCCGCTGGCGCGACGACCTCCAGCAGCAGGCGCACGATCCGCAGGCCAGCCTGCGCCATGCTGGCGGCGCGCAGATCGTAGGCGCGCGGATCGGCAGCAGCGCTCACCGCCAGCGCCACCTGCATGCGCCCCAGCACCGGAAGCGAGGTCACATCCGGCAGGGCGTGCTTCGGCACAACCGCCGGCGCAGGCGCGAGCGGCTCCATCGTTCCCATCCACAACAGGGCAGCCACACGCTCCAGCGTCTCGGTCTGCGCCAGCGCGACGACATCCCGCCCGCGGTAGTACAGCCGCCCCTCCTCGATCAGCGTCAGCGCCGAGTCGAGCAGCGGCATCCCCCAGCGCAGCACATCCTCAGCAGCCGACGCCGGGTCCTTGCGCACCGCCTTGCGCTTCAGCAGCGCCTGTACATCGTGCGCGGAGTAACGCCGCTGACGGATGTCCTCCGGATCAGGTTCGGAATGGATCAGGCCACGGCTGACATAGGCGTACAGCGTCGGCAGCGAGATGTCGAGCCGTTCGGCGGCTTCGCGGGCGGTGAGCGTGGAGGCCATCTGCATATGCGTCGTCCTGTCTCTATATATTGATTACATGATCAAGATTGACAATATTTTATCATTTTGTCTATATTTCCATCAACCCATCGTGTACGGAAAGCGAGCGCGCCCATGAACATGAACATTGATCCGGGTCTGCAGGAGGTGGTCGCCGCGGCCACCCGCCTGAGCGGCATCGACGGCGAAGCGGGAGAACTGATCATCGCCGGCTTTCCGCTGGCCGAGCTGGCGCCGCATGCCACATTCGAGGAAACGCTCTATCTGCTGTGGAACGATCGCCTGCCCGATGCCGCGGAACTGCGCGCATTTCAGGCGGAGCTGGCCGCGCAGCGCGGGATTCCGGAGGCGCTGTGCGCGCTGCTGCAGGCGGCGCAGCGTACCGACATGATGGACGCACTGCGCATGGGGGCCAGCGCCCTCAGCCTCGACATGCAGGCGACGGACGACGCACGCGCCAGCGCACTGCGCGCCGTGGCCGCTTTTCCGACGATCGTCGCGGCGGCCTGGCGGCTGCGACACGGCCAGGCGCCCGTGTCACCCCGCGCAGATCTTGGGCACGCCGCAAACTACCTGTACATGCTGAACGGCACATCGCCCACGCCGGCGCAGGTGAGAGCGCTGGACACCTACCTCAACACAGTGATCGATCACGGCCTCAACGCCAGCACCTTCACCGCCCGCGTGATCATCTCCACGCAGTCGGACATGATCTCGGCGGTCGTCGGAGCGATCGGCGCGCTCAAAGGGCCGCTGCACGGCGGCGCGCCCGGCCCGGCGCTGGACATGGTCTTCGAGATCGGCCAGCCTGAGAACGCTGAGCCGGTCATTCGTCAGCGCCTGGCGCGCGGTGAGCGGCTGATGGGCTTCGGCCATCGCGTGTATCGCGTGCGCGATCCCCGTGCGGATGTGCTCAACGACGCCGCAGCGTTGTTCTTCGCGGATGGAGCTCAGGCCGCGCTGTACGCGCTGGTGCGCCATGTCGAGCAGGTAGCCCTGCACCTGCTGCACGAGCACCGGCCAGAGCGCCGCCTGGCGACCAACGTCGAGTTCTACACGGCGCTGCTGCTGCACGGCATCGGCCTGCCAGCCGATCTGTTCAGCCCGACGTTCGCGGTGAGCCGCGTCGGCGGCTGGACGGCGCACGCCTTTGAGCAGCTCGCAACCCGCCGGCTGATCCGCCCAGCTTCCGTCTACACCGGGCCGCGGGACCGCGTGTGGCAGCCCCTTGCGCAGCGCAGCACAGCGCCGGTGCAGACCGCCTGACGGTGCGCAAACCACACGGCAGCGCGGCCTTGCGCGCAGGCGGCATCGGGTATACTCGTCGCAGCCCTGCCCGCCTCAAGGAGCCTGCCGTGTGGCTTGATGATCTCGATACCCCGAGCGTGCTGATCGATCTCGACGTGATGGAGCGCAACATCGCCGACATGCAGGCGCGCTGTGATGCGCTCGGGCTGGCGTTCCGGCCGCACATCAAGACGCACAAGATCCCCGATATTGCCCGCATGCAGCTCGCCGCCGGCGCGGTCGGAATCGCCTGCCAGAAGGTGAGCGAGGCCGAGGTCTTCGCCGAAGCGGGCATCGACGACATCCAGATCCCCTACAACATTATCGGAGCGCACAAGACCGCCCGGCTGATCGATCTCGCCCTGTACAACCGCATCAGCGTCTCGGCAGACAGCGCCGCAGCTGTCTCCGGGCTGAGCGCCGCCGCCGCGCAGGCTGGCATGTCGCTGCGCGTATTCGTCGAGCTGGAGAGCGATCAGCACCGCGCCGGCGCTCCGCTCGAGCGCGCGCTGCAGCTGGCACAGGCCATCAGCACGGACGAGCATCTGCACTTCGCCGGCCTGCTCATCTACCCGAGTGATGTCAGCATCCGTCCACTGCTGCAGCAGGCGCTCGCCCGGCTGGATGCCGCCGGCATCGGGGTGGAGACTGTGAGCGGCGGCGGGACCGGCGCCGCGCTGCACGCCCACGAGGTACCGGAGCTGACCGAGCTGCGCGTGGGCACCTACGTCTTCAACGACTGGTCGACGGTCAGCCGGGGCTGGGCCGCGCCGGAAGCGTGCGCCATGCACATCCGCGCCACGGTCGTCAGCCGGCCCTCTGACGAGCGCGTCATCCTCGATGCCGGCAGCAAGACGCTCGCCAGCGAAACCGTCGACGGGCTGTATGGCAGCATCGTCGAGTATCCGCAGGCGCGGCTGTACCGGCTGAACGAGGAACACGGCTACCTCGACGTCAGCGCCTGCGATGCCCGGCCAAAGGTGGGCGACATCGTGCACATCCTGCCGGTGCACACCTGCGTCGTCACCAACCTGCACAATCAGCTGTTCGGCGTGCGCGCAGGCCAGGTGGAGGTGGAGTGGCCGGTGGCGGCGCGTGGCCGCGTGTGGTGAGCGCCCCGCAAGCGTTGACCAGCCGTGGAGAACGCGCTCTGAACGCAACCGGCGCGCTTCTGTATAATGACAGCATCGCAAGACGCATACAGGGTATCGACACATGCGCATGATCGCGCGCTGGCTCCCCCATCTTGCACTGCTCGCCCTGCTGCCCTTCGGCGCAGCGCAGGCGCAGGATGGCGCAGCCCCGCCGGCCTCCTGGGAGCTGTACGGACTGCAGCACATCTATCAGGACTGGAACAACTGCGGCCCCGCCACGCTGACGATGGGCCTGTCGTACTTCACCGACGACACGCTCACGCAGTTCCCCGCCGCCGCCTGGCTCAAGCCCAACCCGGAAGACAAGAACGTCAGCCCGTGGCAGATGGCCGCCTACGTCAACGAGCAGCTCAACGGCAACGTGCGCGCCATGCTGCGCCAGGGCGGCACGACCACGCTGCTGCGCCAGCTCATCAGCAGCGATTTCCCGGTGGTGGTGGAAGCCGGCTTCGACCCGCCCAACGACGATCAGGGCTGGATGGGCCACTATCAGCTCGTCTCCGGCTATGACGATGCGCAGGCCACGTTCTACACCCAGGACAGCTTCGAGGGGCCGAACTACCCCTACGAGTACGCGTATTTCGACAGCTTCTGGCGGCACTTCAACCGCCTGTACATCGTGCTCTACACGCCCGACCGCGCGGCAGAGCTGCAGGCGATCCTCGGCAGCGACTTCGATGAGCGCGCCAACTGGACGAACGCGCTGGCGGCAGCACGGCAGGAGGCGATCGCCAACCCGAACGATCCATTCGCATGGTTCAACATGGGCACGAATTTCGTCGGGCTGGGCCAGTACAACGAAGCTGCCGTCGCCTTCGATCAGGCGCGCACGGTGGGAGACGGCCTGCCCTGGCGCATCCTGTGGTACCAGTTCGGCCCGTACGAGGCCTATCTCAACACCGGGCGCTACGACGATGTGATCGCGCTGGCGCAGGCCACGCTCAACGACGGCGGCGGCCAGTACGTCGAGGAGACGTACTACTACGCCGGGCTGGCCCGCGATGGTATGGGCGAAACCGAGCGCGCGCTGCTGAACCTGGATGGCGCGATCAGCTTCAACCCGAACTTCAGCATGGCCCGCGAGGCGCGCGAAGCGATTGTCAACCGCTGAAACCGCGCGCGGCCTCGCCTTCGGCACTGGCGCGAGGGCCTGACGCATGTACATTCGCCGCGACTACAGCCAGCCCTTCTTCGGCAGCCGGCGCAAACGCCGGCGCTGGTGGCTGTGGCTGCCGATTTACATCGGCTTCATCGCCGGATTCCTCTTCCTGGTCGACAGCCAGTTCAGCCGGCTGCAGACCATGGCGCTGGCGGCCATCGGGCAGGCCCCGCCGCCCACGCCCTTCGCCAGCGAGCTGGCGACCGACGCGATGAACCGTTATCTGGCCGGCAACCTGCGCGATGCCGAAGCGCTGCTGGCCCGCGCGGTGGCGCAGCAGCCGGGCAACGTCGACTACATGTACGAGTATGGCCGCGTGCTGCTGGAGCTGGGCCAGGACGATGACCGCTTCTTCACGCAGGCGGTCGCCATCGGCGATCAGGCGATCAACGCCAATCCCAACGATCCGCGCGGCTACGCGCTCAAGGCGCGCGCGCTCGATCTGTCCGGCGAGCCGGCCAACGCCATCCCGGTGGGCCAGGCCGGGCTGAACGTCGATCGCAGCTTCGCCCCGCTCTACGCCGCGCTCAGCAGCGCCTACCGCGCCATCGACCGCTACGACACCGCGCTGGAGAATGCCGAGCGCGCGATCGAGCTCGACCCGCTCGACCCGTCCTCGCGGCGCATCTACGCCTACGCGCTGATCTGGGTGGGCCGCTTCGACGAGGCGATCGACCAGCTTGAGCAGGCGATCCAGCTCAACCCCAATCTGGCCGGGCCGTACTTCGAGCTGGCCAGCCTGTATCGTGCGCGCGCCGCCCGCGCCCAGGACACGCAGCTTTCAGTGGAGCTGTATGCCGACTCGATCGCGCTGTACGAGCAGGTGCTGGCGATGCAGCCCGAAAATGCGCGCGCCTATCTGCGCCTGTGCGATGCCTACTTCGAGGCCCGCGAGAACGCCCGCGCCACCGACTACTGCCTGGAGGCGGTGCGCATCGACCCCAGCTACGCGCAGGCCTGGGCCAGCCTGGGCCAGACGCAGTACAGCCGGCGCAACTACGAAGGCGCGATCGAGTCGTTCGAGCGCTGCGTCGAGCTGGCCACCGATGACGCCGATATCCGCTGCTTCTATCTGCGCGGGCTGGCGCACTTCTATCTGAACGACTGCGATGACGCCTGGAACATCCTCACCGATGCCGTCAACCGCATCCGCCTCACCAATCCGTCTCCCGACAATCCGGTGCTGCTGGCCTCGCAGGAGGGGCTGCGCCTGGTGACCGTGCGCTGCCCGGCCTATATCAACCGTCCGCTGCCCACGCCCATCCCGCCCACCGAAATCCCGCCGACGCCAATCGGCAGCTGAGAGGACACGATGTATCTGCGCACGCCCAAGCGCTACCGCAAGCCGCGGCGCCAGGTGATCTCGATGCGCTGGGCCTGGCTGTGGGCGCTCACGCTGCTGGCGGTCTTCGGCGGCTGGCAGCTCTACCAGCGCCGCGACGCCATCGCGCCGGCCGTCGAGCAGGCGATGAACAGCGCCCTCAACGCCGCGCAGAACTCCATCGCCACCGCTGGCGCTCCCACCCCGCTGCCGACCGAGAACCCCTCGGCGCGCGTCGCCCGGGCCAACGAGGCCTGGGATCGCGGCGCGATCGAGGAGGCGCTGGGCGAGTATCGGGCGGTGCTGGACGCCGCGCCCAACAATGCCCTGCTGCACCAGCGCGTCACGCTGGCGCTGATCATGCAGGGCCAGTCGGAGGAGGCGCTGCAGGCGGCGGAAGCGGCCGTGACCGCCGACCCCTTCAACCCGGATTCGTGGTCCATGCGGGCGCTGGCGCTCGATCGCGCGGGGAAGCCGGAACGGGCCATCAGCAGCGCGCTGCAGGCGCTTTCGCTGCGCCGGGACGATGCGCAGGCGCTGGCCTATATGGCGGAAGCCTATCTTGATCTGCAGCGCTCCGATCTCGCGCAGGAGACCATCGCGCGGGCGCTCGAAGCCGACCCGAACCATTACGCAGCCAACTACGTCAACGGCCTGATTCAGTGGCAGGTCAACTTCGCGCTCGATGAAGCCAGCCTCGCCTTCGAGGCCGCCAGCGCCGAAGCGCCCAACCTGCCCTACATCGCCATCGACCACGCGTGGTACGAATGGTACATGGGCAACTACGACAGCGCGCAGGCGCTGCTCAACAATGTACTCGAGCTCAACCCGAACAATCTGGATGCGCTGTACGCGATGGGCTATCTGTATTACCAGGCGTACGGCCAGCCGGACCAGGCGCGCGACTACCTGCAGCGCTGCCTGACCACCGCCCCGGCCAACATCTCCTGCCTGGCGTATATGGGCACGCTGCAGACCAACACCGGCGATACGCAGGGCGCGCTGCAGACCTACCGCGCGCTGATGGCGACAGAGACGCAGAGCTCACAGCACTTCCTCGCTGCCGGCCGGGCGTACATGAATGCTGGCGACTGCGGCTCTGCCGTGCCGACGCTGCGCACGGGATATGCGCTCGAGCAGGAGCGACCGGACAGCAGCAGCGACCGACTGGCGCTGTTTGAGCAGTATCTGAGCGACTGCGGCGCACCAGCCGCCGCCCCGCCAGAAGCGACCGCGGAAGCCGCCAGCTAGCGCCGCGCGGCAACCAACGCCAGCCTTACCCCAGCGCCTGCCTCACCCTAAATCCCTCAACCACACGAGAGGGACTTCAGGGCACACGCCATCTTGCTCCCCTGCTCCCTGCTCCCCTTCTCCCCTCGGAGAAGGGGCTGGGGGATGAGGCTGTGCCGGGGGATGAGCCTGCGCGCGTATTTGACAATAAGCAGACTTGTATGTACGCTACGTGCTTTACAAAACTTCACAGAATGCGAAATTGCCGCTGCCGGCAAGCGGGGGCTTGTCCCGACCCGCCGCAGCCCAGACCATCCACTGGAGAACACGCCATGCTGCGCCGCCTTGCACCGCTCGTCCTCAGCAGCCTGCTGTTGATGCTGCCCACCCTGCCTGCCGCTGCCGCGGACTTCTCCCCCGGCTGCACCGCTGGCGTAGGCGACGCCGCCGCGCTGCAGACTGCCGTGAGCACGGCTAACGGCAAT
>CAZZJW010000005.1:0-74546 GCA_964654755.1 uncultured Pleurocapsa sp.
TTCAAGCATTGTATCGAATAGCGGCGGTGCGCGCAATGCGATCGCGCAAGCGCACATGTCGTATTCATCAACGGCGGGGCAGGGGCGGCTGCTCAGCCCTTGTGCCCCAGGGCCACCCACTCCCCGGAAGGATTTTTCTCCCCTGCACGGATTGACACCGGCAGCCGATTCTCCGCCGGCGTGAGCGGGCACGACCAGCCGTCGTTGTAAGCGCAGGTTGGGTTGTAGGCCTGATTGAAGTCCACGAGGTAGCGGCCGTCCGGCAGCAGCTCCGGCTCGACGTAACGCCCTGCAGGATACGTTTCCAGCGGCGCGTCCGCATCGACGAAGGGCAGGAAGTAGCCGAACGGGGCCTCGTAGATCACCAGCGAAACCGGCTGCCCGTCCGCCACGAACGTGATGCGCGCAGCCCGCGCGTACACGCGCACCTCTCCCGTCGTGGTCTCGATGCGGATGTGGTCTGCGCCCTCGGCTGGCTCGGCCTGCAGTGCCAGGCGGAGCGCGGGATCATAGTCGTAATACGACAGCCCGCTGAAGCGCTCCTGCTGCGCCGGCGTCAGCGGGGACTGCGGATGCTGCCGGAAGAACTGGTCCTTCTCGCGGCGCATCGCCTCGACCAACGCTGCACCAGAGTCGGTCACGGGCATCGCTCCACCCCTGCTTCAGCGCGCTCAGGCATGCTGCTGATCCTCGTGCAGAAGCTCCTCCAGCGCCGCGCGGTCATGGCGCAGCGCACGATAGCGCACGATCAGCCGCGCCAGCAGACCGCCCATGACCAGCGTCACCACGCCGAGGCCGAGCAGGAAGTAGGCGGTGGTATCCGGGGCCATCAGGCGCGCTCCTCTTCCATCAGGCGGGCGCGCAGCGCATCCACACGTTCGGACAGCGTCTCCATGCGCATGCGCCACCAGATCAGCGCCCAGGGCACGAACACGCTCCACACCACCATCGTGAAGCCCAGCGTCGCCAGCATGCTGGAGGACAGCTCGAACTCACCTTCGGCGTTCTGCGGGCTGGGCCCGATCACCGCCGGGTGGATGGTGTCGGGGCGGATGCGGATGATGATGAACGTGACGATCACGGTGGAGAACGCCAGAATGCCGTACACGCTCGACAGGCGGCGGCGCGTGTCCGGGTTCTCGATGCCGGCGCGCAGCATGAAGTAGGCCGCGTACGTCAGCACCATGATCGCGGCGCTGGTCAGGCGCGGGTCCCACGTCCACCACGTGTTCCAGATCGGGCGCGCCCACACCATGCCGGTGAACAGATTGACCAGTGACAGCGCGAAGCCCGCCTCGATGCCGGCCAGCGCCAGCCGGTCCCATTTCAATGCACGCTTCCACAGATAGAGCACGCCTCCCACTACCGCGGCGCCGAACGCCACGAATGCGCCAGCGAACGACGACACGTGCACGTAGAACAGGCGCTGCACATCCCCCTGAAACACATCCATGCCGGCGTAAGCCAGCGACATCACCAGCCCGGCCGCCACGCCGGCCACCGCTATGATCGTGATCACCATCAGCAGCGCTGGCCGCCGCTCACCCGTGGACTGCGCCTGAACGGCGCCCGCCGCCTGTGTCACCGCGCTCATGTCCTGAATCCCTCCACTACTCGCTGCAGCTCGTTCGGAATGCAGAAAAATCTATATAAACCTGTGCAATTCTGCAAGGATCATCTATCAGACGCTCATTCCTCGACCACAAATTCGTAGAGCACCAGCCCCAGCACCAGAAAGATCACGTTCAGCACCAGCAGGATGCTCAGCCAGGGCAGCCACTGTTCGTCTGGCGCGCCGCTGAGCACGATGGTGCTGGCGCGCACCGAGGCCAGCAGCATGGGCACGGCCACCGGCAGCATAACGATCGGCAGCAGCGTTTCACGTGCGCGCGTCTGCACCGTCATGGCGGCCAGCAGCGTACCGATGGTGGTGAAGCCGAGCGTGCCCAGTACGAGCAGCAGCAGCAGGCCCGCGCCGAACAGCGGCACATTGAACAGCACCGTGATCACCAAGGCCACCGCCAGCCCCACCAGCAGCGTGAACAGGAAGTTGCCGGCCAGCTTGCCCGTGAACACCGCTGCGCGCGGGATCGGCGCCAGCAGCAGCCCGTCGAGATTGCCCTGATCGCGCTCCAGCGCCATGCTGCGGTTGAGGCCGAGGATGCTGGCGAAGACGATCGTCACCCACAGCACGCCGCTGACCGATTCGATGCGCGCCTGCCGGTTGAGTTCGAGGGCGAAGCTGAAGATCAGCACCGCCAGCAGCGCGAACAGCCCCATCGCGCCCACCAGCTCGCGGCTGCGCATTTCGGTGAGCGCGTCCTTGCGGAACACGGCCAGCGCCGCGCGCACGAAACCCGGCCCCATCAGCGCGTCACCCCGGCATACAATGCCGACAGCGCCGCGCCATCCATGCCATGCAGCGGCCCGTCGTGCGCCACGCGCCCGCGCATCAGGATCACCGCGCGGGTGGCGAGCTGCGCCGCGCGCTCCATCTCGTGCGTAGCGATCACCAGCGTGCGGCCCTGCTCTCTCGCGCGCACGATCACCGCATCCAGCATGGATGAAGCCGCCTGATCCAGCCCGGTGTGCGGCTCATCGAACAGCAGCACATCCGGCTGATGCAGCAGCGCGCGGGCGATGCTCAGGCGCTGCAGCATCCCGCGCGAGAACGTGCGCACCAGGTCGTCGGCGCGCTTCGCCAGCCCTACTTCCGCCAGCAGCGCACGGATGCGCGCGTCAGCATCGCCTGCGGGCAGGCCGTAGAGCCGGCTAAAGAAGCGCAGGTTCTCGGCGGCGGTCAGCGTGTCATACAGCAGCGGCTTGTGCGCCACCACGCCGATCTGCGCGCGCACAGCCGCCGCTTCGCCCGGCAGCGCCCAGCCGCCCACGCGAATGATGCCGGCGCTGGGCTTGCTCAGCCCGCACAGCAGGCGCAGCAGCGTGCTCTTGCCGCCGCCGTTCGGCCCGAGCAGCGCCACGCATTCGCCGCGCTCAATCTGCAGATCGAGGCGCTGCAGCGCGGGCAGCAGGCCGAAGGTCTTGGTCAGCCCCTCGGTTTCAATCAGCGCCATGTTCCCGCATCACCTCGGCCAGCCGTGCCTTGAGGACTGCGCGCTGCTGCGCGTACTCCTCCGCCGCCAGCCGGCCTGCTTCGTGCTCGGCGTCGAGCTCGGCGATCTGCTGCACCAGCGCATCGAGCAGGGCGCGGCGGCTCACCCGGCCCGGGGCCTGCGTGCTGAAGCGCCGGCGGCGGCGCAGGAACCACAGCGCCAGCCCGGCGATCAACGCTACCTCCAGCACGACTACCGCGACGACCAGCACGGGCAGTGCCGCCTCGGTCACCACCGCGGTTTCGCCCAGCGTGGTCTGCCCGCCGCGCCCGCTCAGCGTGTAGCCCAGCACCGTCCCCGCGGCGAGCTGCTGCGTGTCGCCGTAGGCCGCGTACGTGTTCTCGCCGATGGTCTGCGGGCCCAGCGCCGGGAACAGCTCACCCTGCACCCGTGTCTCAGGCGGGCGCACCAGCAGCCGCGCTTGACCATCAAGCGGATAGTTGAGGGGCTGCTCGATGATCGCGCTGCCGGTGTAGGGAATGAGGTACACCACCTGCACGATGTGCTCGTCGCCGGGCAGCACGGGCACGGTATCGATCAGTGTGTAGGTTGTGCTGTCGTAGACGTAGCGATTGGGCTCGCTGAAGCCCGGCACCACCGCGCCCGGCGGCAGGCTGATCGCCAGCCCGACTGGCTGGCCGTCTGGCGTGGTCTGGCTGGTGGTGTAGGCGCGGTCTCCGCTGTTGCGGAAGCGCAGCACCTGCGCCACCTCCAGCGTGTCTGGGGTGACATTGACCTGCGTGACCATGCCGGTGATCGCCAGCACGGATGGGTCTTCGGTCAGCTCGTAGATCGTCAGATCGACCGCATCGGCCAGCGCGTTTGCCGGCAGGAAGTCGGTGGCGAACACGCGATCGCGGTAGGCGGTGGTGACGGCGTAGACCGAGTCGGCGTCCTGTGGCACCTCGTCGAAGACGAAGGTGTCGTCGGGACCGGTCGTCACCTGGAACTGCTGCGGCTGTCCCTCGGCGGGAAAGCGAAAGAGCGTGACCGGATGCGCCGCGGGCACGCCAGCGCCGGCGCTGCCATTGAGCAGTCGTCCGCGCACCTGCAGCGTCTGCGCTGCCGGCGGGGCGGCGTCCACCTCCGGCGTGGCCGCGGGGGCGAGCGCGTCGGTCGCCTCGGCGGCGGCTGGGCGGGCCAGCGACAGCGAACGCGAGTAGGCCACGAGCGCCCAGCGCTCATCGTCGCTCAGCTCAGCGGCAAATCCCGGCATGCCGTCGTGCGGATCGCCCACGCCCTCCGTGATGATGTTGTACAGCACTGCATCGCTCAGCAGGGCCATCTCGCTTTGGTCTTGCAGGCTGGGCACCGGGCCGCTCAGCCCGGCGGCGTCGGGGCCATCGCCCAGCCCGGTCTGGCCGTGGCAGGCGGCGCAGTGCTGCTGATAGAGCGTTTCGCCCTGCGCGAGCTGTTCTGGCGTGTAGTGCAGGGTGTAGGTGTAGTAGGCCACGTCCCAGCGCTGCTGCGTGGTCAGCGCATCGCGCCAGGGCGGCATCAGCCGTTCCAGGCGGCCATTGGTGATGGTGCTGAACCACTCCAGCGGGCGCTGTGCGCGCATGGTGGCCGGGTCGAGGAAGTTGCCGGCGTTGACCACCTGCCCGCTCTGCACCAGCGGCCCATCGCCCGCGCCGCCCGCGCCGTGGCAGTCGGTGCAGCGCGCCGCGAACACTGCTGCGCCGCTGGCCATGTCGGCGGGCAGGGCGGGGAAAGCGGGTTCGGTCGGCACGGGCGTGGGCGGCGGCAGCGAGGAGACGATGCGTGGTTCTCCGCCCAGTCCCTGGCAGCCAGCCAGCAGCACGACCATCGCAACCAGCGCGGCCAGCCGTGCACGTGCGATGCGCTTCACGCCGCTCATGCCGGGTCCGCCGGCTGGCGCGGCGCGCGCGCCCGGGCGATCATCGACTCGATTTCCTCGTCCAGTTCGCCGGACGCGGTGCTGTGCAGCGGCGCGCTCTCCAGGTTGTCCAGCACCTGCAGGGCCTGCGCCCCGCGCTGCACCCACCGCTCGCGGTCGCGCGCATAGTCTTCCGCGTTGAGCTTGCCCAGCGCATGATCCTCGTCCAGATCGCGCAGGTTCTGCAGCACGCGATCGTAATACGCCAGCACGCGGTCGCGCTGCTTCTGCGCCCCTGCGTCTGCCTGGGGTGCCTGCGCAGATCGGCGCAGGTAGGGCAGGCCCAGCACCAGCAGCACCAGCAGCACCAGGGCCGCGCCCACCACAATTCCGGGAAGACTCATCCCACCTCCGCTGCCGCGCTGCCGAGCAGGCGATCGAGCTCTGTCCGAAGCGCGTCCTCACTGACAGCCGCATAGAAGAACCGTGCGACGTCGCCATTCTGATCGATGATGAAGGTCTCCGGCACGCCCTGAATGTGATAGAGCTGCTTGCTGATGACCGTGCCGGTGTCTGGGCCGGCGGGGTACGTCAGGCCGTATCGCGTCATGAACGCGCGCGAGTCGTCGGCGTCGTCGGCATAGGCTACGCCGAGCATCACCACGCCACGATCGCGGTAAGCGCGCCAGACGTTCTCCAGGTCCGGCGCTTCGGCGTGGCAGGGCGTACACCAGCTCGCCCAGAAGTTGAGCACGACGACTTGTCCACGAAGCTCGGACAGGCGGAGGGTCTGCCCGTCGAAAGTGGTGATCTCGAAGTCGGGGGCGGCCCCGCTTTGCGGCTGTGTCTGCTGCGAACGCGCGAACGCCAGCCCGATGACGACGATCACCGAGACGATGCCGACGAGCAGCACCAGTGTGCCCACGCTCAGGCCGCGGCGGGCGGCAGTGGGGCGCGGCGGTTCGTTGAGAAAATCCAGATCGGTCATGGTCTCTGGCGGCTGTTGCGGGCCGCCTCCGCCTGCGCTGCCCTCAGCGGGCAGGCTAACGCTTCAGGTCGTCTTCCAGTCGGGCGCGATAGGCATCCACGCTGTCCGGGCCGGGCGTTGCTGGTGTGGAGGTCGCCAGCGTTTCGCCAGCCGGGCGCGCGCGCCAGCGCCAGATCAGCCAGCCGCCCAGCGCCAGCCCGGCCAGCGCCAGCACAAACGGCGTGACGATGGACAGCGCCTGCAGCCCCGGATCGAGTGGGATGGCCGAGGCGCGTTCGCCGTAGCGCGCCACGAAATCTGCGATGATCTGATCGCGCGAACGGCCCGCCGCCAGTTGCTCGCGAATGTCCTCACGCCAGCGGTGGCAGGCTTCCGTCTGGCAGGTGTCGAGCGGCTCGTTCGGACACACCGGGCAGTACAGGTCCTCGGCCACGTCCAGCACCATATCGTCCGTCACCGGGACGGGCGTCTGGGCAGTGGCCTGCGCCCACGCGCCCACCGCTGCGCCCAGCAGCAGCCCGCACAGGCCGGCCAGCGCTGCGCGGATGAGCGGCGTGCGCCTCACGCGGGGGCTCCTGCACGGGCTTCACGGCGCGCGCGCTGCTGCTGGCGTACTGCGCCCGGCTCGGCCTGGGCCGGCCACACGGCCACCAGCGTACCAGCGATCAGGATCAGCCCGCCCCACCATACCAGGTTGATGAGCGGGTTGATGTAGATCTTGAAGGTGACGCTGCCTTCGGGGTTCGTGCCCACCAGCAGCACATAGAAGTCGTTCTCCAGCGTGCCGTGCACGCCGGGAATGTGCATGGTCATCGGCGTCTGGTCCGCCGCCGCCGGATAGATGTCGTGGCGCGGGCGGATCTGCGCCAGTTCCTGGCCATCGCGGCGCAGCGTGAGGTTGGCGATGTCCATCACCCGGCCATCGTCGGCAATCTGGCCCTGGTCCAGCCGGTCAAACGTGAGCTGATAACCGTCGATGAAGGCTGATTCGCCGGGCGCAAGGGTGCGCTGCGTCTCCTGCTGAAAGAGCGTGCTGCCGATCACGCCGATGCCGATCACGGTGATGCCGAGGTGGATGATGAAGCCGCCGTAGCGCCGGCGGTTGCGCGTGAAGATATTCAGCACGGCCAGTGCCAGCGCCTCACCGGCAGCACGACGCCGGGCGCGCGCGCCCCGCCACGTTTCGTACAGCGCGACGAAGCCTGCCAGCGCGACGATGCCGTAGCCCAGCAGCGCACCGGGGCTGGTCGTGCCCGTCAGCAGCAGCACTCCGACGAAGGCCAGCGCCAGCGCCAGCGGGATGAGCATCGCCCGCCCCAGGCTGCGCGCTGAGATCGCGCCCCACGCCGACAGCGGCGCGATGCCCATCAGCACGTACATCGCCAGAAACAGCGGCACGGTCACGGTGTAGAAGTAGTCGGGCCCCAGCGTGATATCTGCGCCGATGAACAGCTCGCTGGTGATCGGCGCGCCGAAGCTGCCCCAGAAAATCGCCAGCGCGAGCGCGACGAATACCACATTGTTGAGCACAAACAGCGATTCGCGGCTGAGCGCGCCGGAGAAGTGATGCTCGCTTTGCAGCATACCCTGCTGCCAGCGGCGCACGATCATCACCACGCCGACCAGCGTGAGCGCCGCCCAGAACAGGAACATCGGCGTGCCGATGGCGCTCTGCGCGAACGAGTGCACGCTGTCCACCAGGCCGCTGCGTGTGGCGAAGGTGCCGAAGATCACCGCGGAGAAGGTGAAGATCACCAGCACCATGTTCCACACCTTGAGCATGCCGCGCTTCTCCTGGATCATCACGCTGTGCAGGAAGGCGGTGCCCACCAGCCAGGGGATGAACGCGGCATTCTCCACCGGGTCCCAGCCCCAGTAGCCGCCCCAGCCGAGCACGTCATAAGCCCAGCGCCCGCCCAGCAGCAGCCCCAGGCTGAGGAACAGCCACGCCACCAGCGTCCAGCGCCGGGTCGCCTTGATCCAGTTGCTGGAGAGATCGCCGGAGGCCAGCGCCGCCATGGCGAAGGCGAATGGGATGAGGAAGCCGACGAAGCCGAGGTAAAGCATCGGCGGGTGGATGATCATGCCGAAGTGGCGCAGCAGCGGGTTGAGGCCGCGCGCGGTCTCGGCCAGGCGCGCAGGGTCGGGCGCGGTCGCATCCGCCGGGATGAACACGCTCGCCACCACACGCCCGTTCGGCGTGGCGGCATCGGGCACGATCCAGTAGCGGGCGAATGGGTTTTCCATCAGCAGCGAAAGGCCGATGAAGAAGGCCAGCGTCACCATGGAGTAGATGATGACATATGGCATCAGCCGCGGGTTGACGCGCCAGTTGCGCCACAGCGCGACGAAGGCGAAGCCGCTCATCAGCACGTTCCAGAACAGGATTGAGCCCTGCTGGCTGCCCCAGAGCGCGGTGACGCGGTAGAACAGCGAGGTGGAGGGGTTGGTCACCTGCCAGACGTACGTGATCTGGTACTGCTCGCCGATCAGCGCAAGCAGCAGGACCAGCGCGGAAACAGCGACCAGCGGAAATGTGAGCAGGGCAGCGTTGCGCGCGCTCTCCACCGCGGCGGGGTGATGCCGGCGGATGCCGAACAGCGCCGCTGCCGCCGCATAGATGGCGGTGGCGAAGGCGAGGCTGAGTGTGATCAGCCCGATTTCAGCGAGCATGGATCACGCCCCCGGTTGTGCGATCGACTGGTCGGGTTGGCCCTCGATGAAGCGGCTGGGGCATTTGAGGTTGAGCTCGCTGACGTGGAAGATGCCGTCGCTGCCCATCTGCCCGGTCATGATCGCCTGCGCCTCGTTCTGCAGCAGCTCCGGCTTGACCTGGTTTTCCACGCGCACCAGCATCCGCGTGGCGGAGCTGTCATTCACCGCGCGGTGCAGCGCCGCCGCCAGATCGTCGTACGGCTCCTGCACATTGGCGACGGTAAAATCGATCACGAGGTTCTGCGAGTCGTACTGGATGCTGTCGCCGATCACCGCGCCGGAGACGCGCACCGTCTGGCCGGCATATTGCCCGGGATTGCTGACCAGTTCATCGACGGTGATGTAATACCGCGCGCCGGAGAGCATGCCGGACACGATCAGATAGCCGACAGCTGCCAGGATCAGCGCGCCGCCCAGCAGGAACTTCCAGCGCCCGCCGCTTCTGCGCACCGCGACTGGCTCAGCGGTGGACGATCGAGGTTTTTCCCATGTCGCTTGCGCCATGATGCTGTTCTCACCCTGCTACGCCTGCGTTCGCCCGCGCTTCATCGCCATCGTCGAGGGTCCCTTACGGGGGAAACGCCGGCGACGGGGCGCAGTTCAATTCGCGCATTATACGATATTGTGACATTCGTCACAATTCCCGAAGCCTACGCTTTGCCATCTTCTGCGCCGGGCGCGTCGTTCTCGTAGCGCTCGCGCAGCAGGGCCAGCCCGCCGACGGCCAGCACAGCGCCCAGACCGATGAGCAGGATGAGCGTGGTTGTGCCCTGTGCGGTGGTGTCATCGATGGGCGTGGTTTCGCTGGCCGCAGCAGCAGGGGCGGCAGGCTCGGGCGTGGCTTCGGCGGCCAGGAGGGGAGAGGCGGCCAGCGCAAGGCTGAGGACCAGCACGGCCAGCAGAAGAGCGATTCGAACGCGCATGAGCGGTGCAGCTCCTTGAAATCGAGGCTGTATCGAACCGGTATTGTAGCGTATGGGATGTGCGCTTGCGAGAGGGGGCGGACCGGCTGCGGGGTGCCGGGCGACACCCATAGCAGCGCGCCGGCGGGATGCCAGCGCGCTGCTTGCCATGGGGGAGAGGGAATTGATCGAGTGTGGGGTTCAGATGTTCGGCTGACCACCCGGCAGCGCCGGGGGCTGGCCCTGCTGCATGTGCTGCAGCAGATCCTGCAGCATCTGGCCATCAGGCATCATCGACTGCAGGTCGCCGAAGCCCATCGCGGCTGCCATCGGCTCGCTCAGCGTGACGCCGATCTGCTGCGTCGCGCCGGCGCGCAGCACGTCCAGCGTGAGCACATCGCCCGGCTCGTAGGCCTGCACGCGGTCGCGCAGCGTCCATTCCTCGTTGACTGCCTCGCCGTTGACCGCGGTGATGACATCGCCCACTTGCAGGCCGGCAGTCTCCGCGGGCGATCCGGGGACGATCTCGCGCACCAGCGCGCCTTCGGTCACGCTCAGGTCATTGGCGCTGGCGACGTCAGCGTCGAGCGGCTGGAACACCAGGCCGAGCTGCCCGCCGCGCGCCATCATGCCGAAGCGGTCGCCACGGCCGCCCATGCCGCCCTCACCGCGGCCAAACGGCGCGGCGAAGTCCATGCCGGGCAGCCTCGACAGCAAGCCAAGCTGCATCAGGTCTTCCACGTTCACCGACAGGTCCTGCGTCTCACCATCGCGCGTGATCGTCAGCGCGATCTGGCTGCCTTCGCCAGCGGCCATCAGCGCCTGTACCAGTGCGCGCGGCGAGAAGGCCTCACCATCGACTAAGGTCAGCACGTCTCCGGCGCGCAGACCAGCGGCATACAGCGGCGAGTCCTCCGCCACTTCAGTCACCGTCCAGGTCTCCGTCTGCTGATCGTACTCCAGGCCGATGCCGCTCATCTGCTGCAGCAGGTGCAGGCCGCGCTCGCCGCGCCCCATGCGCTCCGGGGCCTCCACGAGCGTGAGCTCGACGGTCTGCGCCTCGCCATCGCGTGTGAAGCTCAGGCTGACGGTGTCGCCTGCCGAGAGGCCGATGATCGCCTGGCGGGCGTCACTCGCGCTGGCGATGTCAGTGCCGTTGATGGCGGTCAGAATGTCGCCCGCCTGCAGCCCGGCGGTCTCTGCCGGCGAACCGGCGACGACCTGTACCACGCGCACGCCATCGGCGGTGTTTTCCAGCGAGATGCCCACGAAGGCGCGCGCGCCATGGTGCTGCGCCTGTCCTGCGCCATTGCCGTTGCCCTGCGCCAGGATGACCGTACCACCCAGCGCGCTCGACATCACCAGCGCCGCAGCTGCGGTGGCCTGGAGTAGCTGCTTCCGTTTCAACATGATCCGTTCTCCTCAGTCAGATGTGGCGGAGGCCGATCCTCCGCAACGTCGTGTAACGTTCTACATTTGTCAGAGTACGGGCCGATCGTAAACAGATCATCGCCGGGGTGTAAACTGTGTGTAAATTCGCCACGCCTGCTGAAAACAAAACGGGGCGCTCTCTGCACCCCGTTCGCCAACTGTGGTTGCGCGCCGGATCACCCGGCCTGATCGTCCTTACGCCCGCGCAGCCGCCGGGTGAGGTAGCCGCCCAGCAGCCCGCTCATCCATACGTCGGCGGCGCCTTCTTTCCGGCTGCCGGGGCGCTCCGGGCCGTCGCCCCAGTCGGCACGGCGGCGCTTGTTCAGCCATTCGGCGTAGGCATCGCGCGAAGTGATCAGCGCCTCCTCCAGCGCCGCGCGGTCGTTGGCGGCCAGCGCCTCGCGCAGCGCGCCCAGCACATCGACCACGGCATCCACCTGGCGCACCATCGCCTCGCGGTTGTGCAGCAGCAGATCGCGCAGGTCATCCGGGTGGGAGTCGGCCAGATGGTGCGTCAGGCGGCCAAAATTCGGATTGCCTGCGCGCTGCGCATCCTGCCAGCCATCGTTGGTCTGCAGCGCGAAGAAGGCAGCCGCGCCCAGCAGGGCGGGCAGGCCTTCCACGGCGGCGGACCACGCGTCCAGCTCGTTGGGATCGCTGAAGCGCGGCACCGCGCCGACGAGGTCTGCGAAGTCGGAGGCCAGCTCGACGGCTTCGCGCGGGGCCTGCGGCGTGGGCATGATGAGCATCGCGCCCTTGTCGAACAGGTCTTCAGCGGCATGCGCGGCGTCATCCAGGCCGTCGAACAGATAGGCCGGATTGAGCACGGCGACCATCGAGATCAGATAGGCCTCCGCGCCGAGGTACTCGCGGGCCCAGCGCTGTGAGGGCTGCGTCAGCGGCGAAAAGTCCAGCAGCACGGTGCCGGGCTGAAGCGCGCGGCCAATGATGCGGTACGCTTCGCGCACCTCGGCGTAGGGCAGGGCGAGCACGACGATCTGGCGGCCCGCCGCCGCCTGCTCCGGATGGTCGGTGCGGGCATCCAGCGCGCCGCGCCGCTGCGCATCGATCCCCTGCGCTGGCGATGGGTCGTAGCCGGTGATGACGAAAGGCTGCTTCGGATTGGCCTTGCTGGCGCGTTTGAGTGCCAGTGCGAGCGACGTGCCCAGCCGGCCAAGGCCGAGGATGCCTACCTGAATGGTCGCCACAATCATGCTCCTGTGTGCACTAGTGCGTATCGTCTGCCCGCTGCAGGCGTTTTAACATCTGAACATACGGATGCTGGGCCCAGCGGGCGGCTGGATCGGCGTGATGCTCGATCAGCCAGCAGGTCTGCTCCGGGGCGCCGGCCGCCTGTGCCAGTTCTGCGCCCCACCGCGGGTGATGTGCGTATACCACGAAGCCGCGCGTGAGCATTGGGCGCGGATCGCGCGAGGCCAGGCGGACAGCGGCGGCGGGGGCCAGCGCGCGCAGCAGCACGGGCAGTGTGCGCTGCCAGGTGCGCAGCGGGAAGCGCGCCTTGCCACAGTCGTGCAGCAGCGCCGCGAAGGCCAGCGGCTGCGGGACTGGCGCCTCGTGTTCGAGCGCGGCCAGAACGGCCAGCGAATGCATCTGTTCGCTGCGGCGCATGGCGCTGAACAGCGGCAGCAGGCCGGGCGGAAGCACCGCCTGCGCCCGGTCAGCGTCGAGGGGGCGCGCAAAGGCCGTCAGCGCGCGTGCGCCCTGACGCAGGCGGTACACGGCGCTCATGCGCCCATCAGCGCGCTGAAGATGGCCTGGGATGGCTGGCTGATCAGCAGGCCGAAGATGTTCGGGATGCCCGGCAGCCGGACAAAGCTGAGCAGCAGCAGCGCGAAGAAGATGTAGTTGGTGGTGGTTCGGTGGCGCTCCCAGTGGTATGCGAGATCGGGCGGCAGCAGCGCCAGCACGATCTGCCAGCCATCGATCGGGAAGAGCGGGATGAGGTTGAAAACGCACAGCAGCACGTTCAGAAACACGAACTGGATGACGAAGTTGAACAGCAGTTCCGGGCCCGTCAGGATGGCGTCCGTGAACAGGCGGAAGATGATCGCGCCCAGCGCCGCCAGAATCAGATTGGAGAGCGGCCCGGCGGCCACCGCGGCCAGCCAGCGCCAGCGCCGGTTCTCCACCGGCATGCGGAAGGGCGAGATCGGTGCGCTGCCGAGGATGCCGAAGCCGATCAGCACGAACATCAGCCAGCCCACCCAGTTGATGTGCACCAGCGGATTGAGCGTCAGCCGGCCCATTTGCGCCGGGCCCGGATCGCCCATGCGCCAGGCGACATAGTTGTGAGCAAACTCATGCACGGTCATGGCGACGAGCAGCACCAGCGCGTTGATCAGCAGCATTTCGATGGAGAGATTGCCGGAAAGCAGCACTTTGTTATCTCACGCTTAAAACGGTCAGCGAGAACTGATTATAGCAGTGGGCGTGAAGAATCCGTTAGAATCAGCGTTGAGGCAGTTCAGGGACAGCAGCACATGGGGGTCTCAGGCTATCAGCCCCGTCTGGGTGATCAGGTGCGCCTGCGCAAGCCACATGCCTGCGGCGGCAGCACATGGCAGGTGGTGCGCCTTGGGGCGGATATCGGCCTGCTGTGCGCGGGCTGCGGTCGGCGCGTGCTGCTGGCGCGCGCAGAGTTCAACAAACAGGTGAAGGATGTACTGCATGCTCCCACGGATGGGCAGCCCAGAGGGATGACGCCATGAAACGCATTCTCTTCCTGATGTCCGATACGGGCGGCGGTCATCGCGCCGCTGCCGAGGCCATCCGTGCCGCCATCCTCGCCAATCACGAAGCCGAGATCAAGCTGGTGGATGTCTTCCGCCACTACTCGCCGTTTCCACTCAAGTACATGCCGGAGTTCTATCCCTGGCTGGTCAATCACAGCAAGTCCTCGTGGGGGGTGGGTTACCGCCTGCTGGATACCAGCCAGAGCGCCCGCAGCGCCGCACGCGGCCTGTATCTGACGATGGAGAGCCGGCTGAAACGCATGCTGCGCGAGCACCCCGCCGATGTGATCGTGTCGGTGCATTCGGTCATCACCAAGCCCTCGATGCAGGCGCTGCTCTCGCTGGAGACCCGTCCGCCGTACGTCGTCGTGGTCACCGATCTGGTCACCACGCCGATGTTCTGGTACGACCGGCGCAGCGATCGCACGCTCGTGCCCACGCCAACCGCCTTCGAGCGCGGGTTGAAATCCGGCCTGCATGCCGATCAGATGCGCATCACCGGGCTGCCGGTGCATCCGGACTTCGTGCGCCAGCTTCAGGGCCGGGCAGAGGCGCGTGCCCACCTGGGCTGGGATCCCGATCTGCCGGCGCTGCTGATCGTCGGCGGTGGGGATGGCATGGGCCCGATCTACCGCAATGCGCGCGCGCTGGATGAGCTGGGCGTGGATTTCCAACTCGCGGTGGTGGCGGGCCGAAACGAGTCCCTGAAGGAGCAGCTTGATGCGACGGAATGGAAGCATCGGGTGCATGTGTACGGCTTCACGCGGGAGATGCCGCAGATGATGGCGGGTGCCGATGTGCTGATCACCAAGGCGGGGCCGGGCACGATCTGCGAGGCCTGCATCGCCGGGCTGCCGATGATCCTTTACGATGCTATCCCCGGCCAGGAAGATGGCAATGTGCTGTTCGTGACCGAGAATGGCGCTGGCGCCTTCTGTCCATCGCCTGAGGAAGTGTCGGCCACCGCGGCCCAGTGGTTGCAGGACGGCTCGGTGAAGCTGGAGGCGCTCTCACGCGCGGCGCAGCGCGTCGCCCGTCCCAACGCCGTGTGGGATATCGCTGAGGAGATCTGGCGCTACGCCCAGATGGGCCCGGTCGAGAACCCGCGCCGCAACTTCCTGCGCGAGCTGCAGGCCGACATGGCCGACTTCGCCCGGCAGCTCACCCAGTTCGACTGACGCCTCTTTTGCAGGGCTGCGGCGCGCTGGAGCCTGAACGGTGATAAAGCGCAGTTCACACTATAATCGTGTTCATCGGACAACTGCCGCACCGGAGGACGCCTGATTATGCCGCCCCTCAATCCGCTCACCCTGAACGTGGCCATGAATTATGTCGACAATGCCAGGGCGATTGCGGAGATCAAGCCGCTGAATCCGTCTGCGCTGGTGCTGTGTACCGACCGCCAGAATGATGGCGCCCGCTTTGATGTCTTCGCCCGCGAGTTTCCGGACGCGATGATCGTCTGCCGTGTGGTGCCCGCAAATCGCAGCAATGAGGATGCGGAGTACCATCTGCCCGGCCCCGATGGTGGCTATCGCATGTCTCCGACGACGTTTCTCAACACGTTTGGCGGCCTGGGGACCAATGGCAAGCTGCTGTACACGATGAATGAGCCCGACGGCTACAACAATGTCGATCGGCTGGTGAGCTGGCTGGCCGAGGTCACACAGGAGGCCACGCGGCGCAACATCCGGCTGTGCCTGGGCAATCTCGCCACCGGCCATCCGCGCGAAACCGCTGGGCCCAGAGGCCAGGAGTGGGACCGCGCCTGGGACCCGCTGCTGCTGTTGCTTTCAGAGACGCAGCATCGCGCGCTGCATGTGCTCGGCCTGCATGAGTATCACCCGGGCTGGGAGTTTCGCGTCGGCCGCTTCCGCTGGATGCTGGAGTCCTGCCGCAGGCTGTTTGTCATGCCGCCGCGTGTGCTTGTCACCGAGTTTGGCATCGACTCCGATCACGGAGGCTCGCAGCACAACGGCTGGCGCAGTCGCGGCATGAGCGAGCAGCAGTATTTCGACCTGTGTCTGGACAGCTACAACCGCATGTATCGCACGTTCGTGCGCGGCGGCGTGATCGCGGGCATCGCCGTCTTCCTGTACGGCAACTCCGGCGGCTGGGAGGCCTTCGACGTGTCGAACGCTGCGACCTACATGCAGCTTCTTCGGACGATCCCTCAGGAGAATGTGCAGGCGGCGCTGCCCGATAGCGTGCCGCTGCCCACGGGAGCGTATGTGGTCGGCTCGGCGCGATCGTCGGTGGCGGCCACCAACATCCGCACCGGCCCGAGCGTGAATCACCGGGTGGTGACGCAGCTCACGCAGGCGACCGTCGCCAATGCGTCCACGCTGCCCGGCTACAACGCCAGTGGGCCATGGGTTCCGCTGCGCCTGAATGGCCTCGAAGGCTGGATCCACCGCGATTTCATGCGCTTCACCCCGGCAGCGCAGCCGCCCGTTCCTCCGCCGCCCACGCCCGTCGAGCGCAGCGTGACCTTGCGCGCCGACCGCACGGCGGATATCGACGCGTTTCTGGCGCAGGCCGGCAATTTCAAGGTGACGATCAAGCCATAGATCCGCAGACTCCGCAGCGGGCGAGGCACGGAGCGCACAGCGCCTTCAGACGGCCCGGCGTTACGGGACCATCGCCTTCATCTGGCCGGCGTTGCTGATGGTGATCACACCAGCCCAGTTGCACATCGCCTGCGAGCTGTTGTTGAGCGCCGGGTTGCCGCCGATCAGCACGGTGGGGCTGCCGGGCGCCCAGGGCGCGCTGATGACCGGCAGACACGGCATGGGCGTCAGCACGCCCTGCGCCGCGGCGGTGGCCGATGCGACCATGGGGTTGGCCATGGACTGGCACATGCCGAACGGCGGAATGTTGACGATCGGTACATTGTCCATGATGGTGGCCGCTGGCATGTTCGTCGCCAGCGTCGGCGACCCCTTCGGAATGACGACCAGCGACGATGGCGCCATGCCGAACGAGCAGCTCATCATCGCGCCCATGACCACAAGCTGTGCCATCCGCCGTCCTCCCTGCTGCAGCGCATACCTACACTATAGCACAGGCTGCAGCGCGCGCTGATGATGACGTAAAAAAGGAGAGCGGCACATCGCTGCGCCGCTCTCCTTCTGTGTACGTTTGGAGCGCTGCTGACTAGCTGGCCGGCTGATCCTGCGTCTCCAGATAGGCGACGAGATCCGCGAGCTGCTGATAGGTCAGCCGGTCGGCGAAGTTCTGCGGCATCACGCCCGCCGGGTAGTTCGGCACGATGTAGTCGTTGGGGTGGGTGATGCTTTCCGCCAGATACATCTGCGCCGTGTAGCCCGCCAGCAGAGGATCCTGCAGGCGCACTTCCGTCACGCGGGTGTAGGTGCCCTCCAGCAGCGGCGCGACTGCTGCGTTGCCGTGGCAGCCGATGCAGGCGAACTGTGCGCCGTTGTATAGCTGCTGGCCCGCCTGGGCATCGCCGGTCACGCCTTCCAGCCCGGTCATGATGTCGGCGATCGTGGTCATGGCTCCGATCGTCGGCTCAGACGGACCGGTCGAGACCACCGTCGCGGGGTCCACCGGGTAGATCGGGAATTGGCGCACCGAATTCAGATCATCCACCGTCCAGTTGTCGCGCTTGTCCCAGTTGAGGATGAAGTTGGTCAGGTCCTCAATCTGGTCCGTGCGCAGCGGGCCGCCAGCCGTCTGCGACCAGGCTGCCATCGGCTGTGGCCAGTACTGGCCGCTGGTCGGACGACCGGAGATCAGCGTGGTGGTGACGAAGGCGCGCAGCGTACCGGTCCAGCCCAGGCGGGTCAGGCGGGCAGGCTCATCCGGTTTGTAACCAAGGTTGACCGCCGGCCCCATGGTGGCGATGATACCGTCGCGCTGCGCGGTGAGATCTGCGATCTGCGCGTCGATATCGGTGGTGTCGGTGCCGGCAGCCGTCGCTTCTTCCTTCTGCTGGTTGAGCGCGTCGAGCTGGTTGTCGATCGACGCCAGGAAGTCGTGGCCGAACAGATACGGGCTGTTCAGCGCTGGGCCACGGCCAAGGATTCCCCGCCCGTCATAGGAATGGCAGGTCGAACAGTTGGCGGCGAACAGCACCGCGCCGCGCTCAATCGAACGGCCGAGGTACTGGTTCTCGAAGACAGCCATGCGGCCGTTTTCGTTGATCCAGATCCAGCCGACCAGCACCATGATCAGCAGGAACGAGACCGTCCCCGCGATGATGCGATGGTCAATACGCTCGAAGATCAGACGATTTAACTTCACGGACTAAGCCCCCGGTGCAGCGAAGTACTGCGAGTTCTGGTGAATGTACATGTACTGGCCGTTGACGCGGCGCACGTGATTGCCGTTCTCGTCGAGGATGTAGATCGGCTCGCCGTTCGCATCCAGCACGGGACGACCATTCTCAATCTGCACTTCGTCCCACACCAACACGACATCCACGCGCTTCAGACCGTTCTGCGGCTCACTGACGATCACCGCTGCCCAGCCATTCGGCAGCTCAGAGTGGTTGATCTCCAGTTCGTGTTCGAGCTTGGTCAGGCCTTCCAGCAGCTCTGGCGCATCAGCCGGAACCGGCACGAACGTCATGTTGTTCAGCGGCAGGTGCTGGTTGACTTCGACAAACTGGCGAAGCTGCCCACCCACGCCGGTTTCGGAGCCTAATTCCTCGTTGAAGGCTGCCAGCGCTGTGGCGATGTCCCCATCGTGTTCAGCGGTATGGAACTGCTCGGTGGTGTACATGCCGGGCACAAGCTGGCTGTATGGGATCGGCCTGAGCACGCCCATATGGTTGTGCGCGGGCTCCATCAGCATGTGATGCAGGATTTCCGAGTCCGCCGAGGTGTTGACGCCGAACTCCGGCAGGCCCATGTAGCTGAGCACAACCAGCGCGGACAGCATGAGGAAGGCCACGGTGAAGGCGGCGCGGCGGTGCGCGAAGCGGCGGCTGCGGGTGACGTCGAGGTACGGCATCACGAGCAGGAAGACCACGACGATCGTCGGGAAGATGATGCCCCACAACACCTTGTCGCCCAGTTTGAGCGCACCCTGGATCCACAGGAAGTACCAGGGGGCGGTCGTGCCGAGTGGCGTCACCTGTGGGTCTGCATGCGCTTCCAGCGGGGCGTGGAAGAACCACGTCACCAGCACGACGAGGATGAGGGTGGTCACCGAGATCCACATGATCTCGCTGGTCATGATGTCGGGGATGAAGTACACGCGCTTGTCCAGCGGCACGCGCTTGGCGGTGTCTTCGCCGATGTTCTCTTCCGCCGGCGGCAGCGAGTGCCCGTGCACGATCACCTTGTAGTAGTGCACGCCGGTGAAGATGAACAGCACGGCAGGCACAGCCAGCACATGCAGCAGGTAGAAGCGCAGCAAGCCGTTGGCGCCGATGTCAGGGCCGCCACGCAGCAGCAGGTTGAGGTTGGTGCCGACGACTTCCGGCGGGGCCGCTTCGATCATCGAGGCGCCGATCGTCACCGCCCACAGCGCGAGCTGGTCCCACGGCAGCAGGTAGCCGCTGAAGGAGAGGAACATCGTGCAGATGAGCAGGATGACGCCGGAGAACCAGGTGAACTGCCGCGGTCGTTTGTAACTGCCAGTGAAGAACGTTCGCAGCATGTGCAGGAAGACGATGAGCACCATCGCTTCCGCGCCCAGGCGGTGCAGGTCGCGCACAAACTGGCCGAAGGGCACCGCGCTCATGATGTTGAGCATGTTGGCATACGCCACATCGGGAGAGGGCGTGTACCACACCATGAGGAAGATGCCGGTGATGGTCTCAAAGAAGACAAAATACGTCGACAGCCAGCCCAGCCGGAATTCCGGATAGATGCCGGTCACCGACTTGTGGAAGTAGCTTGGGCGCATGTGCAGCCAGAAGCCATCTGCGTGCGGCTGCAGGCGCGGATTGGGTTTGCGGCTGGCCGCTTCCCCGCGCAGAGCCTCGCGGATGTCCTGCAGGTTCATGCCTGCAGTGGCCCGCTCCACCACTTCGTTGACGCCATCAAGCGCCGCGCGCTTGAGCCCCTTCTCCTTGACCTCATCGAGGAAGGACGGGAATGGGAGTACAGACATACAAACTCCTCTTTACCCCACAACGAACAAGCCGACGATGTACTGCTGCAGCCTAGCCTTCAGACGGGACCGTATGCCCTGGCAGGCGAATGCGCTTGCCCGTATCGACACGAAGACGAGCGATCTGCTTGCCATTCACCGGGATGGCCCCGCCATCTGATGAAGTGCTGGCAGAGGAACCGTCGGTGAAATCGACGGTGATTGCGAAACGGTCCATACTGCGCGGGGCCGGGCCCTCGATCCAGTTGCCGGAGAGCGCGAACTTGGAGCCGTGGCACGGGCACTCGAAGCGGTTGTTCTGGTCCACCCACTTGGGCAGGCAGCCCAGGTGCGTGCACACGCCGTAGTGCACCACCAGCCGGTCCTCGTAGTGCGCCACCCAGAAACGACCAGCCGGCTCGTTGAGCGGCGCGCTGTTGTTCGACGGGATTTTGTCCACCGCGACATTGAAGACGCCGCCGAACGTGCCTTCCTTGAAGCGCGGCAGCGCAAACCAGAGCAGCACCACGCCGGCCTGCCCAAGCAGCATCACCAGCGAAGCGCCCCAGATGTAATACAGGAATTCACGGCGGCTCGGTGCTGCAACCTGAACCTGTGGTTCGGCCTTGCCCTGTACCGTCGCCTTGGTTTCACCGGCGGCAATCGTTGCCATGAAACGTGAGCCTCCTCAATGTTCCCTCAGGGCGCTTGCCCCTGCCAGGCCGCATGCCGCGCTCTGCCCTCTGGCGCAGCAAAAGTGAGCAAGAGTTTACGCGAGTTGAGCGAAACAATCAACAAGCGCTTGCGATCTCCTGCACACCCTGTTTTTCAGCGCGGCCATCAGGCGCGAACGTCTTGTTAAAGATATCACAATCGCCGGGGCGAGTCAAAAAATGCTCAGGCGGTTTCCGTCACAATCTGCATGAAAACAACGGTTGCCAGAGCCGCGCGCCGTCCGGATAATTGACACATGACGACTCAGCGGCTGGCCGCCGGTGCGCTCACCTGGTACAACATCACCGACCCCACGATTCACGATATCGCCGGGCTGCGCCGCGCATTCCCCGCATTCTTCGAGCTGCATCTGGAAGACGCGCTTAACCGGATCGAGCGGCCCGGTATCGTGGTTGCTCGCGTGCTCGGGCCGCTGCTGCAATCGTACTTCAGGACGCGCAACTGGTTATGATGGCTGAGCACGCCCCCTTGCCGCCTGCGGCCTATGTCCGCACCTCCGCGCACATGCGCGAGGCGATGGCCCGGCTGCGCGCCGAGCTGGCGCACGATCCGCTGCTGGCGGTCGATACCGAAGCAAACAGCATGTACGCCTATCGCGAGCGCGTGTGCCTGATCCAGCTTTCCACACGCCAGTCGGATTACATCGTCGATCCGCTGGCTGGCTTCGATATTGGACCGCTGGGTGAGCTGTTCAGCAGCGATACAGTCGAGAAGGTCTTTCACGCCGCGGAGTACGATCTGCTGTGCCTGAAACGCGATTATGGCTTCACTTTCACACGGCTGTTCGACACGATGATCGCCGCGCGAATCGTCGGCATGAAGGCGTTTGGTCTGGGGGCGCTGCTGGAAGCGCATATCGGCGTGCGCCCGGACAAGAGCCACCAGCGCGATGACTGGGGCCAGCGCCCGCTGCCGAAAAGCAGCCTGCAGTACGCCCAGACCGATACGCACTACCTGCCGCGCCTGCGCGATGTCTTCGCCGAGCGCCTCAGCGAGACTGAACGCTGGCAGGATGCCCACGAAGCCTTCGCCGAGTTGTGCCATGTCGAGCCGGCGCGCCGCGAATTCGACCCGGAGGGCTTCTGGCGGCTGGCGCTCCCCAATCAGCTCAACCGGCGCCAGGCGGCGGTGCTGCGCGAGGTGTACCTGCTGCGCGAGCAGCTGGCCCAGGAGCGCGATGTGCCACCCTTCAAGATCTTCTCGGACAAGACGCTCGTGGCCTTCGCCCAGCACGCCCCGCTGACGCCGGAGACGGTCGAGCAGATCGACGGTATGAGCAGCAGCCAGATGCGCCGCTACGGCGCGCAGGTGCTGGAAGCGGTGGACCGTGGCACGAAGGCCCGTCCGCCGGCGCCGCCGCCGCCCGAACCGCCGACCGAACCAGCCGTCGTCGAGCGTTACACTGCGCTGCAGAAGTGGCGCAAGCAGCGCGGGGAAGCGCGCGGCGTGGAGTCTGATGTCATTCTGCCGCGCGAGACGCTGTGGGCGCTGGCGCAGCACTCACCCGCCTCTGTCGAGGCGATGCGCAGCATTCGCGGCCTGACGGACTATCGCCTGCAGCAGTATGGCGCTGAACTGCTGGCCGTGCTCGACCGCTTCCGCTAGCGCCTGCCGCCGTCCAGGCCGAACCGCCGCACCTGTACTGCGAAACCGGCGATCCCCAGCCCGACGAACAGCCCGATCCACAGCAGCATGCTGGCGCTCCACGCAGGCGGCTCGCCCAGGCTCGACAGCAGCATGAGCAGGCCGTAGACGGCGCCGCCCGCACCTGCCGCCGCCATCAGCAGCATGATGAAGGTGTCCTTGAACACTGCCCCCAGCAGCACGCCGGCCACCAGCCCGATTCCCACCGCGATCAGCGGGGCCATGCCCGAACCCGCCTGCGCCGGTGCAATCACGGCCAGCACGGTCGTGCCCAGGCTGGCGCCGAACAGGCCGCCGGCGATGATGATGCTGATGCTGTACAGGAAATACGCCAGCGCGCCGATCACAATGGCAGCCACCAGCCCGGCCACCCCCGCCAGCATCCACTGCCCGGAGGGCACGAACGCGACACCGACCTGATAGCCGATGAAGAAGCCGGCGATCACCAGCGCCAGCCGCCACACGCCATAGCCGAAGAAGCAGCACACCAGCCCGGCGCCCAGCACCAGCAGACTGGGCAGGATGATGTTGTTCATCGCACGCGCTCCTTCCGGGCTGGCTCCCGCCGGCCGCCCTGCCCGCTAGATGCTCACGTTCGGGCGGTACTCGCCGAACACGCCGCGCAGCGTGTTGCAGATCTCGCCCAGCGTGACTTCGCCCTCGACGCACGCGATGATCGGCGGCAGCAGGTTCTCCTTGCCGCGCGCCGCCGTCTCAAGCTGGCCGCGCAGTTCTGCCGCGCGCGTGTTGTCGCGTGAAGCGCGCAGGTCGGCCAGGCGTTGGCGCTGCGCTGCTTCGATGGCCGGGTTCACGCGCAGCAGTTCGCGCTCCTGATGCTCCTCCACGCTGAACTTGTTCACGCCGACGATCACCTGCTCGCCGCGCTCGACCGCCTTCTGATAGGTGTAGGCGGCCTGCTGGATTTCGTTCTGCACGTAGCCGGCCTCGATGGCGGCCAGCGCGCCTCCCATCTCGTCGATCTGGCGGATCATCGCAGCAGCGCGGCTGCCGATCTCGTCGGTGAGGTACTCGACGACGTAGCTGCCCGCCAGCGGATCGACGGTATCGACCACGCCGGTCTCGTAGGCGATGATCTGCTGGGTGCGCAGCGCCACCTGCACCGCCTGTTCGGTGGGCAGCGCCAGCGCCTCGTCCATGCTGTTGGTGTGCAGCGACTGCGTGCCGCCCAGCACCGCCGCCAGCGCCTGCAGGGCGACGCGCACGACGTTGTTCACCGGCTGCTGCGCCGTCAGCGTGCTGCCGCCCGTCTGCGTGTGGAAGCGCAGCTTCCAGCTGTCCGGCTGCTGCGCGCCGAAGCGTTCGCGCATGATCTGAGCCCACAGCCGGCGGGCAGCGCGATACTTGGCGACTTCCTCCAGCAGCTGGTTGTGCGCGTTGAAGAAGAACGACAGCTGCGGCGCGAAGTCGTCGACGTTCAGCCCGGCATCCATCGCCGCCTGCACATAGGCGATGCCATCCGCCAGTGTGAAGGCGACTTCCTGCGCCGCTGTGCTGCCCGCCTCGCGGATGTGATAGCCGCTGATGCTGATGGTGTTCCAGTGCGGCACATTCGCCTTGCAGTAGGCGAAGATGTCGGTGATCAGCCGCATCGACGGCTTGGGCGGGAAGATGTACGTTCCGCGCGCGATGTATTCCTTGAGGATGTCGTTCTGGATGGTGCCGCGCAGTTGATTTTCCGGCACGCCCTGGCGCCGGCCCACCACAATGTACATCGCCAGCAGCACCGCCGCGGGCGCGTTGATCGTCATGCTGGTGGATACCTTGTCCAGCGGGATGCCCTCGAACAGCCGCTCCATATCGCGGATGCTGGAGATGCTCACGCCCACCTTGCCGACCTCACCCAGCGCCATCGGGTCGTCCGCGTCGTAGCCGATCTGCGTCGGCAGGTCGAAGGCGACGGACAGCCCGCTCTGGCCCTGCTGCAGCAGGTAGCGGTAGCGCGCGTTCGACTCCTCGGCGCTGGCATAGCCGGCATACTGGCGCATCGTCCAGAAGCGCCCGCGATACATGGACGGCTGGATGCCGCGCGTGAACGGATACTCACCGGGGAACCCGAGCTGTGTTTCGTACGCGTCTGGCTGCAGCGCGCCGACATCCTCCGCGGTGTACACGGGCTCCAGCGGAATGCCGGACGAGGTGCTGAACTGCGGCTGGCGCTCTGCAAACCGGGTAGTGGCCTTGCGCCACACGTTCTCCTGCCAGCGCCGCCTGGCGTCATGCGTCGTCATCGTGACCGTCCCCTGTCTGTGCTTCGCGGCGGGGTTGCGCCGCGCGGAATGAGCCTCGTTGTGCGGTCTGGCATTCATGTGGCAAGCCAGCTTTCCGCCTGTCATGATTGTACCGCTGCGCCGTGTGGCAGGGGGCGGCAGATCGCCACGCTTTGTGCAAAACTGCTCATGCGGCGCACCTGTCCGCTGTGGGGTATGCGGCGCATGCGCGCTTGTGGCCGCCGCGCTGAGCGGATAGACTGAAACCAGCGCTCCTGCGGAACCGGGGCGGAGAAAGGATCACCCGATGGATCACCAGCCTGTCCTGATTGTGCTGGCGGGCGGCGCGTCTTCCCGTATGTGGCCGATTCGCGAGAAATCGCTGCTGCGCTTTGGCGCGGAGCCGCTGCTGGTGGCGCAGCTTCGGCGCAGTATCGCGCTTGGGCTGCAGCATGTGATCGTGGTCGCCAATCCGGACTCGCAGGCGGAGATACGTGCCGCTGTCGCGCAGATCGAAGGCGCGCATATTCAGGTGGCGGTGCAGCCGGAGCCGCGCGGCATGGGCGATGCCATCCTGCGCGCCGCGCCGCTGCTGCCCGCCAGCGCCGGCCAGCCGCTGTTCATCACGCAGGTGCACGACGTGGTGGATGATACGCTGCATGCGCACCTGCTGCGCGCCTTCGCGGCCAACCCGCGCGCCAGCTACCTGGCCGGCGTGGAAATGGACGACTACTTCCCCGGCGGCTACCTGATCGTGGACGACAACGGCCGCATCAGCGGCATCGTCGAGAAGCCGGGCGCGGACAACCGCCCCAGCCGCCTTGTGAACATCGTCGCGCACGTCCATCGTGATGCCGACCGCCTGATGCAGGCGCTGCAGGCGGAGTATGACGCTGGGGGGCAGAGCGACGATCATTACGAGCGCGCGATGGACCGGCTGATGAAGAGCGATCACTTTCAGGTCGTGGCGTATCGCGGGCCGTGGGCGGCGCTCAAGTTCCCCTGGCATGTGCTGGACGTGATGAACGCCTTTCTGGCGCGGATTTCCGGCCAGCAGGTGGCCGCCAGCGCCAGCATCGCCCCGACCGCCAGCCTGGTGGGCAATGTGTTCATCGGCGAAGGGGCGCGCGTGTTTCCGGGCGCGGCGGTGGTCGGCCCGGCATACATCGGCGCGGGGACGATCGTCGGCAACAATGCGCTGGTGCGCGCCTCGATGGTGCTGGACCGCTGCGAGGTGGGCTTCACCACCGAGATCGCGCGCAGCTACGTGGCTGAGCACGTCAGCATGCATGCCTGCCGCGTACTCGACTCGGTGTTTCTGCCGCGCGTGAATTTCTCCGCCGGCTGCACCACCGCCAATCTGCGCATGGATCGTGGTGAGGTATCCAGCGCGGTGAAGGGACAGAAGCTGCGCACGGGCCGCGACAAGTTCGGGGCGGTGGTGGGGGCGGACAGCTTCCTGTCGGTGGATGTGATGACCATGCCCGGCGTCAAGATCGGCGCGCGCGTGCAGGTCGGCCCTGGCGTGCACGTCACGCACGATATCGCAGATGAGATGCGCATGTTTCTGCGTCAGGACACAGTGATCCGTGCGCGCAGCACAGATGGAGAACAATAGCTCATGCAGCTTGAATCAGCACTTCCACAGTCGTTTCGCATTCTGATCATCGCCGCGCATCCTGACGACATCGAGTTCGGTTCGGGCGGCAGCGCCGCGGCCTGGACCTCGGCAGGCGCGGAGGTGGTGTACTGCATCGTCACCGATGGCGCGGCGGGCAGCAACGCACCCGACTACAACCGCGATGCGCTGATCGCGCAGCGGCGTGCAGAACAGGTTGAGGCGGCCGCCATCGTGGGCGTGCACGATGTGCGCTTCCTCGGCTATCCCGATGGTGCGCTCACGCCGACGCTCGAGCTGCGCCGCGATCTCACCCGCGTCATCCGCCAGGTGCGCCCGCAGCGCGTGGTCATCACCGACCCCACGGTGGTGTATGTCAGCGGCGACGGGTTCGACTACATCAATCATCCGGATCACCGCGCCGCCGGCGAAGCAGCGCTGTATGCGGTGTTCCCCAGCGCCGAGACGCGCCCGATCTTCCCGGAACTGCTGGCCGAGGGGCTGGAGCCGCATCATGTTGAGCAGGTGTACCTGAACATGGCGGAGCGGCCCAACGTCGCGGTTGACGTCACGGCGGTGTGGGAGCGCAAGATCAGCGCCCTGCTGGCGCATCGGTCGCAGGTGGGCGAGGAGGTGCGGGAGATGGTGTACGGCTGGGACATGGCGACCGGGCGCGAAGCCGGCGTGCCGCTGGCGGAGAGCTTCCGCGTGATGTGGTTTGGCCGGCGTGGCGAAGAGCCCGAAACCCCCGCCAGCGCGTGAGGCGAGAGCACAGGAGCGCCAGCGAGCATGTTTGAGCTGCCGGAGACGGGCCCGTTCTATGCGCTGGTGTGGGAGATCGTGCGGCAGATCCCGTCGGGGCAGGTGGCGACGTACGGCCAGATCGCCGCGATGATCGCGCCGCCCGCGGGGGTCGACGCCGACGACTACGCGCGCCTGGGCCCGCGTTGGGTGGGCGAGGCGATGAACGCGGTCTCGCGCATCGACGACCCCTCCATCCCGTGGCACCGCGTGATCAACAGCCGCGGCGGCATCAGCCTGCCGGAGGACAGCCGTGCGGCGGCGCTGCAGCGCGCGCGCCTGCGCCACGAAGGCGTGGCGTTCGATGGCCGCGAGCGCGTGGACTTCGCGCAGGTGGGCTGGGAGGGGCCGCCGGCAGCATGGTGCGCCGCGCACGGGCTGGCGCAGCCGCCGTCGCTGCGTCCGGCAGGTGCGGACGGGCCGCAGCAGCTTTCGCTGTTCTAGCGCGCTTCAGCCGGGGCGCGCCGCGTCCAGGATGGTGAAGATGTGCGCCACATCCGGGGCGAACTGCACCAGCTCGTGCAGCTCTGCGCGCAGAAAGCTGGCCTGCTGCATCGCCTGCAGCAGCGCGCGCACCGGCTCATAGAAGCCGGCCTGGTTGAGCAGAATCAGCGGGCTGGACGTCAGCCGAAGCTGGCGCAGGTTCATGATCTCGAACACCTCGTCCAGCGTGCCGATGCCGCCGGGCAGCGCGACGAACGCATCCGCGCGCGCCTCCATGATGCGCTTGCGCTCGCGCATGGTATCGACCACTATCAGCTCGTCCGCGTGCGGCCAGGCGATCTCGCGGTCCACCAGCGCCTGCGGGATGACGCCGATCACGCGCGCGCCGCCCGCCTGGACGGTGCGCGCCACCTCGCCCATCAGGCCGACGCTCGCTCCGCCGTACACCAGCGTGTCGCCGCGCCGGGCGATGCCTTCGCCGAGCGCGCGCGCCGTCTCGAAATAGGCCGGGTCGATCGTTGGGCTGGCCGAACAGTACACGCAGATATTCATGAGGCTCCTTCCGCGATGATGGTGAGGCGCTGAATGGCGTTGTTGGCGTAACCCTTGAAGTTCCACACGCTGTGCAGGCGCTCCGGCTGAGTACAAGCCGCCGAGTCCCAGGCGCGCACGCACAGCGTGTGTTGGCCGGGGGGCAGCACGAGCTCGGCCTGCCACAAGCGCCACAGGCCGGCCTGTGCCGCCGGGCTGAGGTCCGCCTGCTGCCAGTGCGCGCCATCGTTCGCAGACAGCTCGACACGCTCGATCGTGCGCGTGCCGCCGGTCAGCGCATAGCCCCGCACCGTCAGGCGGCCCGCCGGGAGGCGTGCGCCGTGCGCCGGCTGGCAGATGGCGCTGCTGACGGGCAGCTCGTGCAGCATCAGCGCACTGTCGGGGTCATGCGCCTCCGGGGTAGCGGAGGCCGGATACAGCCGGTAGGCGCGGCGCTGAAAGTAGTTGTGCGAAGGCTCGTCCTGCAGCGTGATGCGCGCCAGCCACTTCACGCTGCGCGCGCCGATCACGCCGGGCACGACGGCGCGCAGCGGGCCGCCGTGGCTGTGTGGCAGCGCCTCGCCGTTCATCGTGTCTGCCAGCAGCACGCGCGCAGCATCCGCGATCGGGATGGAGCCGCCGAAACTGAAGCGCTGGCCCTCCTTCTCGACGACATCGCGCGCCTCGAAGGCGATATGCGCTGCACCCGGCAGGACGCCCGCCTGCGCCAGCACCGCCAGCAGATCGACACCTGTCCACTCCGCGGTGCTGACGGCGTCCGCCTCCCACACCAGCTCGTCGGGGATGGGGCCGAGCGCGAGCAGTTCGCTGCGCCGGTTGCCCGCGCACTGCAGCGTGATCGCCGCCTGGCGCCGGGGCAGCGCCTGCAGATCGCTCCACGTCAGCTCCAGCGGGCGCTGGACCAGCCCGTCGACGCGCAGGCGCAGATCGCCCGGCGAGAGCGGGGCGGCGCTGCCGTGACTGCGCAGGAAGAAGAGCGCATTCGGGGTGATGAGCTGCTGCGCCAGCAGGTCGGGCGGCGGGCCGCCGTTGAGCGGCGCAGGCTGGCGCACGACGAACGCCGGATGCTTGTCCGGATCGGGCGTCATGCGTGGATGCTGAGCACGCGCGCGATATCCTGGGCGTGCGTGCGTTCGTGCAGCGCCATGATCTTGAGATACTGCGCCACGCTGAAGACCTGCAGCGAGGCATGGCGTCCCTGCCGCTGCAGCGCGGCGTCCTCCACGCCATCCAGCCACGCCAGCAGCGCTTCCCGCGTGCCGCGCATCTGCTCGCGCGCCTGTTCGGCGGTCATGGCGGCGTGCTTCTCCGTCATGCGCTGATTGTAGCGTTCCAGATCGAAATCCGGGGGGATCGGGTCTTCGCCCCGCGCGATCGCCATGGCTGTCTTCGACTGCCCGCGATCGGAGTCTGCCAGGTGGCGCACGAGCTGCAGTACGTTCCAGGCGGCCCCGTCGCTGTACACCTGCACATCCCAGCGGTCGCCCACCTGATCGAGCACGCTGTCGAGAAACACCCGCGAGTCGAGCAGTTTCTGGCGCAGGTGCGCTTTGTCAGAAGCCATCAGCACATCTCCGGTAGCGTTCTCGTGATCAGAGCTGGACGTAGCTGTTCTCGGCCAGGATGAAGCGATGCGCCGCCGGCACATGCTGCGCGCTCGCTACCTGCGAGTTGTCGGCGATCAGGCTGGAGTCGATGCGGCCAGGAATGCCGCGGATGGCGCAGTTCTGCATGACGATGCTCGCTTCGATCTCGCAGTTCTCCAGCACGCAGTTGTCGCCGATGGCGGTGTACGGACCGATGAAGGCGTTTCGCACCTCGACGTTGCTGCCGATGATGACCGGGCCGCGCACCACGCTGTCGATGATGCGGCTGCCAGCGCCGACCTGCACGCGGGGCGAAACCTCGCTGCTGCCGAGGACCACCGCCGGATCGTCCAGCGCGGGTGAATAGGGCAGGTCGCCCAGGATGAGCAGGTTGGCCTGGATGATCGCATCCGGCTTGCCGGCGTCGATCCACCAACCGGAGAGCTGATACGGGTGCACCTCGCGCCCGCTGCTGATGACGTGCTGGATGGCGTCGGTGATCTCCAGCTCGTTGCGCCAGGACGGGCGGATGCTGGCGATCGCATCGAAGATCGAGCGGCGAAAGAGATAGGCGCCGGAGATGGCGAGGTTGGATGGCGGATCCTTGGGCTTCTCGACCACGCGGGCGATGCGCCCATCGACGATCTCCGCGATGCCGAAGCGTTTGGGATCGGGCACTTCGATCAGCGCGATCGACAGCTCGGCGCTGCTTTCCGGGAAGCCGCGCAGCAGCCCCTCCATCTTGTCCTGAAAGATGTTGTCGCCCAGCAGCACGCAGAACGGATCTTCGCCGACGAAGTCGTGGCACAGGCCGACGGCATGCGCCAGCCCGAGCTGTTCGCGCTGCACGATGTAGTCGAGCTGCACGCCATAGGCCGCGCCATCGCCCAGCTGCGTGCGGATGGGCGAGTCGAGATCGTTGACGACGATACCGACTTCAGTGAGGCCGGCATTTCGCAGGACATCGATCGCGTAGCCGATCAGCGGCTTGTTGGCGACCGGGACCAGCGGCTTGGGCATGGTGAGCGTGACCGGGCGCAGGCGCGTGCCCTGCCCTGCAGCGAGGATGACAGCCTTCACGATTGCTTACTCCTTGGATCATTGCGGAGCATGACACGCTGATTGTACACCGGGGCGGGCGCTTTGCCCGAATTGCCAGCGCGAACTGGCCGGAGGGAGCAGGGCGCAGCCTCAGCCACGCCCTGCCAGCGATTGAAAAGGGGCTGCGCTACTTGGCGGCAGCCACGCTCAGGGTGTAATCGCCCTCGGAGCCGTCCCCGTAGGTGCCGGCCTCGATGATGATGCTGTCACCAGCCGCGACTTCCAGGCCTTCGACCAGTGAGTTGATCTGCACGCCCAGCTCGATATCATCGCTTTCAGCGATCATCGCGCCATCGGCATCGTACACGCGCAGATAGGTGTCGAGCGCGCCTTCAGCATCGCCCAGGCTGATGTCGAGCGTCGCGTCCGCCTCGGCGGTCAGCGTGTAGCGCACGCGCTCGCCCATGGCGATCGTGCCCTCCACGCTGTCGCCCGGGGCGATGCTGCCGCCATCGCTGACGGTGGGTTCAGCACTGCTGATGCCAAAGACGGTGCTGTCGAGGTAGGCGATGGCCGCATCGAGCACCGCGTCGCCGCCGCTGGCATTGAGCACGAGGTTCTCCAGCGTGGAGGGCACGACGACATCGGGCGCCACGCCCACGCCTTCGATCACCACGCCGCCGTCAGGATAGATGCTGCGCGCAAACGGGCCGTAGTAGAAGCTGCTGTCCGGCATGAACACATAGGACACGCCGCCGCCGCCGCCGCCGGTCGGGTACATGCCCACCAGCGTCGAGCGATCATCAAGCGAGAGGAAGTCGGAGAAGAACTCGCACGCGCTGAAGCAGGCCGGTGAGACCAGCACGACCACCGTGCCGCTGTAACGCTGCTCCGCCGGCGGCACATACATGCGCGTGGGGAAGTCCTCGGCGCGCACGAACTCACCCTGCTCCTTGTCATAGCTCTCGTTGTAGTCGAGGATGCGCCCGTCCGAGCTGTCGTCGAACAGGTAGCCCGCCATCTGCGCGGCCACGAACGAGTCGCCGCCGCCGTTCTGGCGCAGATCGATGATCAGGCCGGGGATGCCATTGCTGTTGAACGTCTGGATCATGCGCTCCCACAACTGCACGGTCAGGCGCAGATCGTCGAGCTGCGAGTACACCTTGACATAGCCATAGCCGCTGTCGAGCACGCGGAACTCGACCGGCAGTTCGGTGCCCGTCACGCCGCGCGAGAACGACGAGATGCTGAAGCTGTCGCGCTCGTCGGAGGTTTCCAGCGTCGCGGTTTCGCTTTCGCCGCCGGGATTGGTGTACGTGACCTCGACCGACGTGCCCAGCGGGAAGCGCGTGGCATAGCGCAGCTGCTGCAGGCGCTCTGACCACGGCGTGCTGAAGGGGGCGGAGAAGGGTGTGATGCTGCTGACGAATGCATCGATCGGCGTGCCGTTGATCGCCTCAATCTGCGCGCCGATGGCGATGCCGGCCGTTTCCGCCGGGCCGCCCGGGGTGAGGAAGTACACCTGCACGCCGCCGTCGTCGACATCGCCGATGGCCATGCCCAGGCCGCCGCTTACGGCTTCCTGGAAGGCCTCATCGAGGACGCTGGTCGAGGCGATGGAGAAGCTGACATGCCCATCGGGGATGCGCCACGAGAAGTCGCGCATGGCCAGCGCGTAGGCATCGACATCGCCGTTGGCCTCGGCTTCAGCGATGCGCGGGCCGAACTCGGCGGCCAGCGCCTCCCAGTCCATGTCCTTCTGCTCGGTGAAGGGGTACTCGCGCGCCAGCAGATCGATGAGCGAGTCGAAGGCCTCGGTGTAGCTCTGGCCGGAGAAGTCTTCTGGCGCGACGCCTTCGCCTTCGTTCAGCGTGAGGTCAATCTCGCGCGAACGGTCGAAGGTGAACGGCTCGCTGTCCATATTGACCACGGTGTAGCCCTGCGGCAGCAGCACGATCGGGTCATCTTCGGTGAACAGCAGCTGGTCTTCGCCGAAGCCGGAGGGGAAGCCCTGCTCATCGTCTGCGGCGTACACGATCACGCTGCCGCCCTTGTACTCGGCTTCCTGCGTGCCGACGGTGCCGACGAGGGTGGTGACGTACGCGCCGGACCAGCCGCCGCCGTACAGATCGCGCTGTTCGAGGTAGGGATCGCCGAAGTTGTTGGACCAGTAGGCGACGGCGAAGACCTGCACGCCCTGGTCGGTTTCGCCATCGTTGTCCACGTCGTGCAGCGTGCCCTGCGGGACCTGCGGCAGCGACAGGCTGTAGCTGACGGGCGAGGTGAAGAAGTCTGAAGTGAGCTGGCCCAGCACCTGCGACTCCGGCGGCATCAGGAAGCCTTCGTTGCGGGTGACGAAACCGCCCTGATCCTCCAGCAGGATGAGGGGCTCAGACACGCCCTCGGTGAAGAACGGATCGCTGTAGGAGAACGAGCCCGTGATGAGCACGGGGCCGCCTTCATCGTTGACGATCTCCGCGCGTTCCGGCGCATCCTGGGCCAGCGCGCCGCCTGCTGCGGTCAGCGCAGCGACAGCCAGCATGAGAAAAGCGTGCTTGTGTATCATGCAATCCTCCTTGACAAGAGTGAGCTTCCATAACTACGCAATCGGCCCGGCGCGTGTTGCAGGATGCTGCGCTGGCTGCCGGCCCGGACGTTCAGCCATCAGTATAGCACTGGCGATGGCCAGCGCCCGATCCGCGCCAGCCATCGTCGGTGCAGCGTGGGGCTGCGCTTCAGCCCACCAGCGCTTCCAGCCGGTCGACATATCGCGCCAGCACCGCGAAGGTCTGCTCGACGGCCTGCGGGCCGGTCATGTCCACGCCGGCCTGGCGCAGCGCATCCAGCGGGTAGACCGAACTGCCGAGCGAGAGGAAGGTGCGGTAGCGTTCCGCCGCGCCCGGCGCTCCAGCGAGGATCGCCTCTGAAAGCGCGTGCGCCGCGCTGATGCCGGTCGCATACTGGTAGACGTAGAAGTTGGAGTACAGATGCGGGAACTGCGCCCAGGTGATGCCGGTGCGCTCGCCATCCGGGTCCAATTCCGCGCCGTAGCCTTCGCTGTAGAGCGCCAGCATGCGCGCGTTCATCTCCACTGCTGTCAGGCCCTCGCCGCGCTCGATGCGTTCGTGCATCTCCATCTCAAAGCGGGCCAGCGTCGGCATGATGAAGAAGTAGCGGTGGAAGTTGTCCATCGCTTCCTCGATCACCGCGATCTGGAAGGCGGGATCGGTGTGCGTCGCCAGCAGATGCGCGCGCGTCATCGCCTGATTGAAATTCGAGGCGACCTCGGCCACGAACAGCGAATAGCCGCTGTAGACGAACGGCTGCTTCTGCCATGTCATGTAGCTGTGCAGCGAATGGCCCAGCTCATGCGCCAGCGTGCTCATCGACTTGAGGCTGTCGCTCCAGCTCATCATGATGAAGGGGTGTGTGCCCTTGGTGCCGCTGGAGAAGGCGCCCTGGCGCTTGCCAAGATTGGCGGCGCGGTCCACCCAGCGCTGTTCCAGACAGCCGCGGCGCAGCGCTTCGACGTAGTCCTCGCCCAGCGGACGCAGACCAGTGGCGATCCACTCGACCGCCTGCTCGTACGATACATCTGGCTCGGCCTGCGTGATCGGCGCCCAGATATCGTAGGGGTAGAGCGTGCTCAGCCTGAGCGCCTTGCGGCGCACGGCCCAGTAGCGATGCCACGTGGGCAGGTTCTTCTGGAATGTCGAGAGCAGGCTGTGCACTACGGCTGGGGGAATGTTGTTCTCGTGCAGCGAGGCTTCCAGCGCGCTGGGGTAGCGCCGGGCGCGCGCCAGCGTTGCCGCGCGGCGGATGGCCACGGCGTAGTTGCTGGCCAGCGTTTCGCGCACCGACAGATAACCATCGGCGTAGTGCTGCCAGGCGGTGCGGCGCAGCTCGCGATCGGGGCTGCGCAGCAGGTCATCGATTGCGCTCTGGGCCACCGTGCGCGTCTCTCCCGCTGTGGACTGCGCTGGCGCAAACGGGATCTCCGCTGTGGTCAGCATCTCATAGGTGCTGTCCACCTGGGTGAACGGATCGGCCATCAGGCCGAGCAGCTCCTCGACCTCGGCGCTGCGCACGTGCGCCTGCCGGCGGAAGAGATCGTCGAAGCTGTGCGCGTACACGGCCACGGCGGGAGACTGCGCCGCCCAGGCGTTCAGCTGGGCGCTGCCGATGGCGATCAGCTCCGGTTCGATGAAGGCCACCGCCGCCATCACCTGCCCGATCAGCGCGCCAATGCGCCCGTACATCGCGTTGGCCGCGCTGTCGGCGGCGTCCACGGACTGCGCGATCGAAGCGTAGATCCACAGCCGGTTCATCATCTGCTGCAGCGCCATGGAGGCTTCCATGCACTCCACCAGCACGGCGGGCCCTTCCGCCAGCCGGCCTGCGTATGCGCCCAGCGCTGTCGCCTGCGCCGACGCCTGCTGATAGGCCTGCTCCCATGCCGCGTCATCGGCAAACACACTCTCGCGGTTCCATGTCTGCTCCAGCGGAACCTGACTGCGCGCCACAAGCTGCACTTCGCCCTGCATCTGTCTTTCTCCTCCGCTGCGGACCGGTGTGTCGCAAGAGCGTAGTGCATCATTTGAAAATGTTCAAGCACATGGTTTCGCCGCGCTGGCCTGTGCTACACTCGCGTGCCCGCGCTTTTCGGAGTGAACTGCCGATGAACCGCACTCGTGCCGCCTTGCTGCTGATCGCATTTTCGCTGTGCTGCGCTGCCGTGCTGGTGGTGCTCAGCCTGCGTGTGCTTGCCGACCCGCGCCCGGAGGAACGGGCAGGCGGGGCAGGACTACGCGTCAGCCTGCCGGTCACGCATACGCTGTTCCCGGGGGACTGCCTGGTGATGTCATGGACAGTGGACGACGCGCAGCGGGTGTTCGTCAATGATGGCACGGCGGGACTGAGCGGCCAGTGGCTGCTGTGCGACGGCACTGACCCGCGCATCCGCATCGAACGCAGCCCGACGGAGGAGTGGCGCTGGACGTTCGCGCACACCACGCTGTTCGGCGAGGTGCCGGGGCAGGGCATGCTGGTGCTGGGACTGGCTGCGGGGCTGGCGGGGCTGGCGCTGCTGGGTGCGGGCCACTGGCGCATGTGGAGCCGGCCTGCGGCGCAGTGGGGTGCAGTGCTGGGGTTCGCCGTGGCCTTCACCATCGTGCTGGACCTGTTCACCAACCAGCTGAATACGGTTCGCTTCACCTGGGATTTCGTGCACTACATCGATATGGCCGAGAACGGCGTGCTGGGCAACCCCGGGCTGATTGCGCCATACGCCTACCGGCCGCTCCCCTCAATGCTGGCGGGCCTGCTGAGCGATGCGCTGGGCCGCAGCACCTACACCGGCTTTCGCATGCTGGCCTATGCCGGGCTGATCGGCCAGCTCGTGCTCGCATTCGCGCTGGCGCGGCTGTTCATCACGCGGCCAGGCCGGCGCTTCTGGGGCGCGTTCGCGGTGATGCTGCTCACCGCCGGGGCGGGCTACAGCGCCAGGTTTTATCTGTTCGATGTCTTCCGGCCCGACCCGCTGGCGTTTCCGCTGATCCTGCTGGGGATGATTGGGCTGGTGCAGGGCGAGCGATGCCGGGCGGCGGGCGCAGGGGCGGGGCGCTGGGATGCGCTGGTGATCGGCAGCAGCATGATTGGGGTGCTCATGCGCGAGTTCGCGCTGCTGCCGGCGGCGCTGCTGATTGCCGCACTGCTGCGCCAGGCATGGCGCACGCGCCGCGCTGGCCCGCTGCTGCAGGCAGGGTTGGCGGCGCTGCTGACGGGGGCGGCGCTGGCCGCGCCACGCCTGCTGCTGTCGATCGCGCGCTCCGATCAACTGCTCGATCACATGGCGCTGGGCGACGTGCTCACGCTCTGGCCGCGCAATCTGAACGTCGTGCTGGGTCTGGCGCTGCCGTTTCTGCCTGTCGTGATTCTGCTGGCGGCGGGGAGTGCGCGCGCTGGCCTGGCGGCGCTGCGTGGCATGCGCCTGCTGCTGGCGCTGTACTGCGCCGGCGTAGCTGTGCTGACGATGGTGGGCGGCACGGATATCTCGCGCTTCACCGCTTATCTGATCATCCCGGTGATCATCATCAGCGCGGCGCTGATCGATGCCGGCGCGCGCGCGCTGCTGGTGCTGTTCGCCGTGCTGGCGCAGCTCGCGTTCTATCGCGCGCTGGCGGTCGTGCCGATGTGGAGCCTCGACGCGTATCTGGACTACTACATCGTGTACTGGGATCGCCAGTCTGGCGAAACCTGGCTGCGCGTGGGCGAATGGGTGCTGTGGGCGGGCGGCGGCCTTGTGCTGGGCTGGGCGTCAGCGGCCCGCGAACGGACGCGCGCGCGGGCTGCTGACGCTGGCTGAATGCAACGGCGCGGCCTCAGCCCCCGGCTGGCGGCTGCATCTGTGGGTAGAGCGTCACGCCGGGTGCGAGGGTCGCTTCAGGCGTCTGGCTGGGGCCGGGCGAAGGTGTGGCTGTCGCCGTGGCACTGGCGGCCAGCGCCGCCGCGGTCGCCGGCATGTCGGCACGCACGTCTGAGACGGCGGCGTCGCCGATCCAGCGCATGACCTCGACGTAGGTGCGGCCCGGCCTGAGCATGATCGGCGTGCCATCGCCGTACATCAGATCGAGCGCGCTGCCCGGCTCACGGTTGCGCCGCTGCCACAGCCCCTGATACCACTGCCCGTCGCGGAAGACATAGGCGCGCCCGCTGTCCCACAGGTTGATCTGCTGCGAGGCGGACCGGCTTTCGCTCTCGAACAGGTCGGGGCGTTCCTCGTGCGGGACTTCGATCACGACGATGTTGTCGGCCCACAACTGCTGTCCGTCCAGCCGGTCGTAATGCGGCACGCCGTCGGTGAAGCGCAGATAGCGCGCACTGACCGGATCGTACTGCCAGCGGGCATCGATCTGCCCGTACCAGTTGAGCGCGATATCCAGCGCGGGTGTGCCGTTCGCATCCGGCGTTTCGTTGAAGGCGAAGCCGCGCGCGCGGTAGCCCTGGTTGACCCCGCGCCGGGTGGCGCGCTCCCAGATCATGGCGGGGTCGGCATACAGCGTGTGCTCATAGGCCAGATTGACGCCGGGGAAGCGGCAGAAGCCGGCCTCGGCGCAGTTGTCTCCGATGGAGGGCGAGATCACCTGCAGCGACCACGGCTGACTGAGCAGCAGCGCCTGCACCGGCGCGCTGGCGCCTGAATATGCCAGCAGCGCCTGATACATCGGCGCCAGCTCCATGTCCAGCAGGCGGCCGCTGCGCACCGGGCCGACGTGGCGTGGCGTGTGGCTGCGAAAGATGGCGGCGAAGCGCGTCACGCCGCCTTCGACTTCGTATTCATAGACGACATCCGCCTGGTTCAGGCCGCTTTGCGGGCGCACCTGCGGCGGGAAGTTGCTGATCTTGATGATGAGATTGCGCCGGTCCATCGCTTCCTGGCTGGGGAAGGGCAGGCCGGTGAGCGGCGAAATGCCGTCGGGATACCACAGCGGGCCGATGGGCGTGACGGTCGGTGAGGGGGTGAACGTCAGCGATGGGGTCAACGTGGCGCTGGGGGAGGGCGTCAGCGTGGGTTCGTCGGTGACCGCCTCCGCCATGATGTGCGGGGTGTTGGTGGCGAAGGCTGGCGCGGGGCGCGGGGTGTTGGTGGCGAAGGCCTCCTGCCCGGCGACACTGCCGCCCCAGGCCAGCGCCAGGCACAGGCTGGCTGCTGCTGCTGCAATGGCGAAAGGTGTGCGCTGCATGTCAGATCCTCTTCCCACGCCGGGACTGCGTGGGCCAAAGTATACGCGCGGCCCGCGCCCTGCGAACAGGGAGAGTCGGCCAGCCGCTGACAAGGCGCAGGGTGTGCTGTGCTATACTTGTGGTTTGCAGCACGGGGCAAAACCCCGCCCGTATCTGGCAGCAAGAGGACCTGGAAGTGACACGCGCGCGCCTGCTGATTTCATTCGCACATCCTGATGACGAGAGTTTTGGCCTGGGCGGCCTGATCGCCCGCTACATCGCGCAGGGCACGGAGGTGTACTATCTGTGCGCCACCAATGGCGATGTCGGCACAGTGCGTCCGGAATTCATGCAGGGCTACAACAGTGTGGCCGAACTGCGCCTGGCGGAGCTGAGCCGGGCGGCCAGCGTGCTGGGCCTGACCGAGGTCATTCCGCTGGGTTATCGGGACAGCGGCATGATGGGCTCAGACACCTCAACGCACCCCGACTGCCTGTGGCAGCAGCCGCGCGAAGCGGTGGCGCGGCGCGTGACCGAGGTCATCCGGCGCGTGCGCCCACAGGTGGTGATCACGTTCAACCGCTATGGCGGCTATGGACACCCGGATCACATCGCCATCCAGCGCGCCACGACTGACGCCTTCCATCACGCGTCTGACCCAGCCTACGAGACTGGCCAGGCGGTGTGGGCCCCGCAGAAGCTGTACTACAACGCCATTCCGCGGCGGCAGGTGCAGGTCGGCATCATGCTGCTGAGGTTGCGCCGGCAGGACCCGCGCCGCATGGGGCGCAACCACGACATCGATGTGCAGGCGATCGTCGACAACGCCGAGCCGGTGCATGCGATGATCGATGTGGGCGCGTACTACGAGCAGTGGGATGCGGCCAGCGCCTGCCACGCCAGCCAGCTCGGCGGCCGCAGCACGCCGCGCCTGCCGAAGCGTATTCGCCAGCGCATTTTCAGCGGGCAGGGCTTCACCCGCGTGATCCCGCGGCCTGCGAGCGACCGCATCGACGAGCGCGATCTGTTCGCCGGCGTGGTGCTGGAAGCGCCGCCCGCCGCCGCCGACTGATCTGCGCTGATGGCCCCCGCGCACAGCGCCGCTCCTGAAGATGCGCAGGCCCGTGCCGAGCGCATCGACCGGCTGATGGATGCCATCGACCTGGTGCGCGCGGACCGGCGGGGCGAAGCGCGCCTGCTGCTGCGTGAGCTCATCCGCGAAGACTCCGACTTTGAGGATGCCTGGCTGTGGATGAGCGTGGCGGTGGACTCGCTCGATCAGGCGGCCATCTGCCTGGATAACGTGCTGCGCGTCAATCCGCGCAACGGGGCGGCGGCCAGTGCGCTCTATCATCTGCGCGTGCCACAGATGGAGATGGAGCGCCGGCGGATGCAGCTGCGCATCATCCGCGACTTCTCACAGGCGGCGCTGTGGTGCCTGGTGATGCTGACGCTGTTCGGCGGGCTGTGTACGCTGTTTGCCGGCTTCAGCCTGTTGGCGTCGTGACCAGCAGCGGCGCGTAATGCTGCGCCACCACGTCCTGCCCGGCGGCGCTCTGCGCCCAGCCGATGAAAGCGCGATAATCCAGCCCGAGCGGCTGGCTTTCGTGCGGCTCCTCCAGCCCGCTGAAGGTGACCAGCGTGCGCAGCGGGTAGCTGTTGCTGGCGATGTTCTGCAGCGTCGGCAGCACGCCATCCACCGCCAGCGGGCGCACGCCCGGCCGCAGCAGCGCGGTGGAGATGTAGCCGACGGCGCGGCGCTCGCGCGCGGTGAGATCGAGCATGGCGAGATTGGATGGCGCCAGCCGCGCAGAAGGGCTGACCTGCCACGCGCCCATGACCATGCTCTCGAACTCGGCGCGCGTGCCGGAGTAGTCCTCGCGGCTGAGCACCATGATCGCCTCATCGCGGCCACCGAAAGCGGCCCAGCGCGCAGCACGCCCGCTGAAGATCTCGCGCAGATCGCTGCGCTGCAGCCCATCCACCGGATTGCCCGTGTGCACGATCACGGCGATGCCATCCTGTGCCACTGGCGCTGACCACAGGCGCGGGCCGACTTGCGCCGGCAGGTGATTGCTGAGCATGAAGCCGCCCTCACCACCCGCCAGCCGCTGCACGATCGCCTCGATGCTTCCCGTTTCGACGCTGAAGCGGATGTCAGGATTGGCCAGTGCGTAGGCGCGCGTCAGGTCCTGCGCCAGCGGCAGCGTGTCGCTGGTGGCGAACAGGCGCAGCGTGACGGCTTCGCCAAGCGTGGGCGTGGCGGCAGGAATCATGCGCGTGCTGCAGCTCACCAGGGTGAATGCGGCGACGACGAGTGCGCGGCGGGTTCGCGACATGCCCATGTGTTAACCGGCTGCGCAGCGCGGGTTCTCTCGCAGACCAGCGCGTTGGTGATGCATTGAGGGCGGGCGCGGACAGGACACGGGCGACAGCACTCCTCAGGCGGTCTGCAGGTATCGCTCAAGAAATGCCTGCGCGTAAGCCTCCAGTCGGTCTTCCAGGATGGCCTGGCGCATCATCTCCATATGCCGGATCAGAAAGCGGATATTGTGCAGGCTGAGCAGCGTGTGCGCCAGTAGTTCGCGCGCGCGAACCAGATGCCGCAGGTAGGCACGGCTGAAGGTGCGGCAGGTGTAGCAGTCGCAGTCCGCCTGCAGCGGGCGTTCATCGCGCTGGAAGGCCGCCCGGCCGATGTTGACCTGGCCCTCCGGGGTGAAGACCGCGCCGTGGCGGGCCAGCCGCGTGGGCAGCACGCAGTCGAAGATGTCGATGCCGCGCAGCACCGCCTGCACCAGATCGTCCGGCGCGCCCACGCCCATCAGGTAGCGCGGACGGTCCGCGGGCAGCATCGGCACGCACACATCGAGCGTGGCCACCATCTCGGCCTTGCTCTCGCCGACGGCCAGCCCGCCGACCGCATAGCCGGGGAAGTCGAGCGTGGTCAGGAAGGCGCTGCTCTGCGCGCGCAGGTCTGGGAAGATGCCGCCCTGCTGAATGCCGAACAGGGCCTGCCGCTGATCATCGCGGTGCGCCTCGCGAGAGCGTGCCGCCCAGGCGCTGGTGCGGCGCACGGCGGTCTCCACCAGCGCGCGCTCGGTGGGCGCCGGGCACTGATCGAAGCACATGATGATGTCGGCGCCGAGATTGTTCTGGATCGCCATCGAGCGTTCGGGGGTGAAGCGGTGCCGGCTGCCGTCGATGTGGCTCTGGAAGGTGACGCCGTCGTCATCGATGCGGTTGATCTGCGCCAGGCTGAACACCTGAAAGCCGCCGGAGTCGGTCAGGATCGGGCCGTCCCACTGCATGAAACGATGCAGCCCGCCGAGCTCGGCCACCAGCTCGCTGCCAGGGCGCAGATGCAGATGATAGGTGTTGGAGAGCACGAGGCTGGCGCCCAGCTCGCGCAGATCGCGCGGCATGACGGCCTTGACCGTGGCCTGCGTGCCGACGGGCGCGAACACCGGCGTGCGCAGCGGGCCATGCGGGGTATGCAGCACGCCAGCGCGGGCGCTGCCGTGCTGTTTTACAAGCTCAAATGCAAATGCCATAATCCGATAGGTTTGTCCCTTACGCAATTCCGCCGATTATAGCGCATTCGCGTGGCCTTGCCCGCAGAAGGCGAGCATGATCAATCTGTACGATCTGCTGGAAGCATCGCAGGGGCAGTTGTTCGGAGAGCCGGCAGCGCACCTGTTCAGGAACTTCTGCGTCGATCCACGCGAGGGAGCCGAGGATTGTCTGTTCGTTGCCGTGCGCACGGGCCGGGGCGATGGTCACACGCAGATGAAGGAAGCAGTTGAGCGCGGCGCGACCGGCCTGCTGTGCAGCCAGCCGCCCGACTTTGACACGCGCGGGATATCCGTGGTGCTGGTGCGTAATCCGCTGCACGCGCTGATGAGCTGGTCGCACTTCGTGGTCGGCAGCAGCGGCGTGCGCGTGATCGCTGTCGCTGGCGCTGCTGGCAGGTCCACGGCGCTGGCGGCGATCGCGCGTGTGCTTGGCCTGCGGCATCGCGTGCTGGTCTCCAGCGGCGCGTACGATGGGCGGCTGGACCTGGCGTTCACGCTGGCGCGGCTGGAGCCGCAGCACGAGATGGCCGTGCTGGCGCTGGATGTGGCGCAGCCGGGCGAAATGGCCGAGATGGTGGGCGCGGTGCGGCCGCAGGTCGGTGTGATCCCGCACCTCGGCTATGGTCCGCATGAGTACTTCGAGCGGCCGGAGCATCTGGCGCGCGAGGTGGGCCAGCTCGTCAGCTATCTCTCGCCTTCGGGGCTGGCTGTGCTCAACTATGATGACGACGATGTACGCGGGCTGAGCGCGCGCGCCCGTGCCCAGGTGGTCACCGTAAGCGCTGAAGTCGCTTTCGGCGCAGATGTGATCGCCGAGAATATCGTGCTGGGCAGCACGCGTACCGGCTTCGACCTGCGCTGCAATGATCTGCGCTATGTGGGGCGCTGGACGCCGCTGCTGGGCCGCCAGCAGCTGACCGCAGCGCTGACGGCGCTGGCGGTGGGCTCATACTTCGGCATTCCCGTGGCCGATGCGCTGCATGAGCTGTCTGCACTGGAGGCGCTGCCGGGCATGCTTCGTCCGCTGGCTGGCGTAAATGACTGCGCGCTGATCGACGACACCGCCAGCGCTGATCCGTGGTCTGCGCTGGCCGCGCTCGACTGGCTGAAGGCGCAGAAGCGCGCCGCAGGGCGCGTGATTGTGGTGTTGGGAGACATGGACCCGCTGGGCAAAGCCAGCGCACGCGGCCACCGGCAGGTGGGGCAGCGTGTGGCCGAAGTGGCGGATGTGCTGGTGACTAACGGCAGCGAGGCGGCGTTGGCAGCGCGCGCGGCGCTCGATCTGGGCATGCCGGCGGCGGCCGTGTCGATCACGCACAGCGCGGAAGATGCATATGCCAGCACGCTGGCAGTGGGCCTGATGGCCAGCGATATCGTGCTGGTCAAGGGCGGGGCGCGGGCGCGCATGGACCTGGTGGTGCGCAATCTGCTGCATCGCCCGGAAGACGCGCTGATGCTCAGCCGTCACGAGGTGGAGGCGCCATCCATCCGCCCGCAGCGCCCGTCGTGGGTGGAGATCGATTATGCGGCGCTGGCTGACAATGTGCGCGCCATCCGGGCGCATATCGGCGCCGACGTGACGCTGTTCGCGGTCGTCAAGGCGGATGCCTACGGCCACGGCGCGAACAGCGTCGCGCAGACGGCGCTGCAGAACGGGGCGCAGGCGCTGGCGGTGGCCAATCTGAATGAGGCGACTGTACTGCGCGAGGCCGGGGTGAATGCGCCGATCCTGGTGCTGGGCTATACGCCGGCAGATGCTGCCCGCCAGGCGCTGCAGCACGACCTGACGGTGACGCTGTACGATCTGGAACTGGCGCGCGCGTTCGACATGGCCGCCCGCGAGGCTGGCCGCCGTCTGAGGGCGCACGTCAAGATCGACACTGGCATGGGGCGGCTGGGTGTGCTGCCCGATCGTGTCGTGCCCTTCTTTCGCCACCTGAGCAAGCTGACGGCGCTGGACATTGAGGGCGTGTACACGCACTACAGTATGGCTGACGAGGATGCGGACTACACCCGCGAGCAGACCCGGCGCTTCCGCGATGCGCTCGCCCCGCTGCGGGCTGCCGGCTTCAGCTTCCGCTATGTGCATGCGGCCAATTCTGCCGGAACGCTGAGAGGCCAGGAGTTTCATTTCAACGCCGTGCGGGTGGGGCTGGCGCTGTACGGGCTGTCGCCTTCTGCCGAGACGCCGGTTCTGCCGGGGATGCGCCCGGTGATGACGTGGAAGACGGTGGTGGCGCAGGTCAAGACGCTGCCGCCCAATCATGGCGTCGGCTATGGCGCGACGTACCGCACGCAGGCGGAGGAGACCATCGCTGTGCTGCCCGTGGGCTATGCGGATGGCTTCCGGCGCGCGCCGCAGAATCCGGGCCAGGTGCTGGTGCGGGGGCAGTTTGCGCCGGTGCTTGGGCGGGTGAGCATGGAGAAGACGGTGATCAGCGTACAGGCCATCCCCGATGTGCGCGTGGGTGATGAGGTGGTGCTGCTGGGCAGGCAGGGCAGCGCGGAGATCACCGCCGATGACATCGCGGCGCGGCTGGGCACGATCAACTACGAGGTCGTCACCAGCGTGCTGCCGCGCATCCCACGCCGCTAGCCCGCCGACTGCACATGCCGGTCGCGTCTGGTGCGGGTATACTGAAATACGGAACGTAGGCAGCACAGGAGGCGGTAAATGCAGTATCGGCGGTTGGGGCGCACCGGGCTGAAGGTGAGCGCGCTGTGCCTGGGCACGATGACGTTCGGCTGGTCCGCCGATCGCGAGACATCGTTCGCCATCATGAATGCGGCGGTCGAAGCCGGCATCAATTTCTTTGACACGGCTGACATCTACTCGTACTGGATCAGCGGCAACAAGGGCGGCGAGTCCGAGACCATCATCGGTGAGTGGTTCCGCCAGCATGACCGCGACAGCATCGTGCTGGCGACCAAGGTGCGCGGGCCGATGTGGTCCGGGCCGAATGGCGAGGGCCTGAGCCGGGCGCACATCCTGCGCGCCGTCGAGGACAGCCTGCGCCGGTTGGGCACAGACTACATCGATCTGTACCAGGTGCACTATCCGGACGAGGAGACGCCGCTGGAGGAGACGCTGTCGGCGCTTGACGTGCTGGTGCGGCAGGGCAAGGTGCGCTACATCGGCTTCAGCAACTACTCCGCGTGGCTATCTGTGAAGTCGCTGTGGGTGAGCGACAAGTTCGGGTACGCGCCATTCGTGTGTTCCCAGCCACACTACAGCCTGCTGCACCGCAAGGAGTTTGAGCTGGAGGAGGAAGCGATGTGCCTGAGCGAGGGCATCGCGGTCATCCCCTACAGTCCGCTGGCCGCCGGTTTTCTGACCGGCAAGTACACCCGCGCCAATCGCACGCCCGACACATCGCGGCAGGAAAGCGGCCTGATCCGCGAGCTGACAGCCAGCAATCAGGCGTACGATGCGCTCGATCTGGTGCAGGAGATCGCCAGCGGCCACAGCGTGCCCATGGCGCATGTCGCGCTGGCGTGGATGCTGGCGCGGCCCTCGATCACGGCGCCGATCATCGGCGCACGCACCGTGGAACAGCTGCGTGAAGTGGCGGGCGCGCCTGAACTCACCCTGACAGCGAGCGAGATCGACCGGCTGACGGAAATCACGCAGGGCTTCTGACGCCGATGTCAACTGCACAGCCGCCTCCGAAGCCGCCGCAGAAGCCACCGCTGGTCCCCGCCGCTGCTTCATCGCCGATCACCGAGATCAACCCAGGGCGGCGGCTGGGCTGCATGCTCGGGCTGGTGCTGATCGCCTTCGTGCTCGTGATCGTCCTGCGGTCGTCTGGCTCGCTGTTCGACAGCGCCTGGGTGTCGCTGCGCCGCATGGTCGGCGAGATGTCCACGCCGCTGGGGATGTTTGCCGGCAGGGCGGGCAGCACGGTCGATGTGCGGCTGAACGAGCCATTCCCGCTGGAGGACATCCGCATATGGCTGCAAAGCCCGTCGGGCATGCTGATGTTTCCCCCTGAGGAGGGCCCGGTGGGCAGCTTCGACTGCGTGCTGCTGACCGAGGACGGCGACTACACAGTGTTCTGGGATGCCGCGGCGCCGGAAGATGCCGCCGTGCCGTTCGAGGTGCTGAGCGTGGTGGCGCCGGTGCAGGCACTGGAGATCGGGCAGCGCACGCAGGGCACGCTCAAGGAATGTCACGCGGTGTTCTCGCTGGAGGGCAGCGAGTGGCAGACGATCAGCGTGCGCGCGCGCAGCACGGCGTTTGATGGCATCCTGCGCCTGTGGGAGCGCAGCAACCGCGAGATCGCGTTCAACGATGATGCTGATGGCACCAACCCGGCGCTGGAGAACGTGACGCTGCTCAACAGCGGCACATACTGGATCACGCTTTCGGCGTACGACGCCGGCGGGAGCGGCGATTACACGCTGGAGGTTTCCGAGGGCTGATCTGCCGACGGGCTGACGCGGCGGATGAGCAGTTTGTCGATGCGCCGCTCGTCCATGTCGATGACTTCGATCACGTACTGGCCGGCACTGATGCTGTCGCCCGTGGCGGGGATGCGCTGCAATTCCGCCAGCACGAATCCGGCGATGGTGGCGAAGTCGGTTGCCGCGGTCGTCGGGGTTTCGGCCAGCCCGGTGGCCTGCGCTACCTTGTCGAATGACGTCAGGCCGTCCACCAGCCACGAACCATCGGCGCGCTGCACGATATCCGGCTGGTCTGCGCTGGCGCGCTCGTCGCGGATTTCGCCCACCAGCTCCGCCAGCAGGTCTACCAGCGTGATCATGCCCGCTGTCTGCCCGTATTCGTCGATGACGATCGCCAGATGTGTGCCCTTGCTGCGCAGCTTGTGCAGCACGTCATCGATGGTCTCGCTCTCGAGGATGAACTCGGCAGGCAGCATGATCTCGCGGATGCCGCCGGCAGCGCGGCCCGTCATCACGCGGATGAAGTCGCGTGCGGTGATCACGCCGATGATGTTGTCGATCCGTCCGTCGTACACCGGCAGGCGCGAGTACTGCCCGCTGATGAACAGCGCGGTGATCTCGTCCTGCGGCGTGTCCACGTCAATGGCGACGATCTCGGTGCGCGGGATCATCACATCGCGCACGATGCGTTCGGAGATGGTGAACACCTGCTCGATGATCTGCGCATTGCGCCGCTCGACCACGCCCGCTTCAGAGCCGGAGCGCACCATGTAGACGATATCATCCGGCGTGACGGCGCTGTCGCCCGGCTGGGTTCGGCCCAGCACGCGCAGCACGCCCTGCACCGAGCTGGTGAGCAGCACGACGAACGGACGCGCCAGCAACTGCACAACCCGCACGGCGGGGGCAGCGAAGGCGGCGAAGCCCTCTGCGCTTTGCAGCGCCAGGCGCTTGGGCACCAGTTCGCCGAACACCAGCGAGATATAGGTGATGAGCAGCACCACGAAGGCCAGCGCCAGCCCCTCGGCGTAGGGCTGCAGCGCGGGCACAGCCGCCAGCACGCCGGAGAGCAGCTCGCCCAGCCGCGCGCCGGCGAACGTGGCGGAGAACGTGCCGATCAGCGTGATGCCGACCTGCACCGTAGCCAGAAAGCGATCGGGCGCATCCATCAGTGCCAGCGCCTTCCGGGCGCCGCGGCTGCCTTCCTCGGCGCGGGCTTCCAGCCGGCTGCGCCGCGCCGAGACCAGCGCGATTTCGGACGCGGCGAAAAAACCGTTGGCGAGCGCGAACAGCAGGATGATCAGCAGCTCTGTAGCGATATCGAGCATGACTGGCTTTGCCTGTGATGGACGGACGACTGCAGCAAGTTATACCACAGGCGGGGGCGGCTGCCTTGCGCGCCTTACAGCGCCTCCTTCAGCGTCTCTGCCAGGCGGCGGCTGATGCCCGGCACGGCCGTCAGGTCGTCGACGCTGGCGGCGCGGATGGCGCTGATGGAATTGCCGAATGCTTTCAGCAGCGCCTTGCGTTTGGCCGGGCCGATGCCGGGGACGGATTCGAGCTGGCTGGTGAGGCCCTGTTTGGTGCGGCGCTGGCGGTGGCTGGTGATGGCGAAGCGGTGCGCTTCGTCGCGGATGCGCTGCACAAGATACAGCGCCTCACTGCGGCGCGGCAGGATGAGCGGCGCTGGCTCTCCCGGGCGGTAGATTTCCTCGAACTGCTTGGCGAGCGACACCAGCGGCACACGCTGCTGCAGGCCGAACTCCTGCAGCACCTCGGCGGCCACGCCCAGCTGCCCCTTGCCGCCATCGACCATCAGCAGATCGGGCAGCAGGCGCCAGGTTTCGTCGTGATCGTCTTCGCCCACCAGCGGCTTCTCCGGGGCTTCGACGGCGGTCTTCCAGCGCAGAAAGCGGCGGGTGAGGGCCTCGCGCATCGACTGATAGTCGTCTGAGCCTTTGTGGCTGACGGTGCGGATGTTGAACTTGCGGTATTCGGCCTTGCGCGGCACGCCCTGCACGAACACCACCCGGCTGGCGACGATGGCCGTGCCTTGCGTGGTGCTGATGTCATAGCATTCGATGCGGTTGGGCGGCGTGGGCAGTTCGAGCGACTGCTGAAGCTGCGCCAGCGCCGTGGTCTGGCGGTGCGCATCGGCCTCCCACTGGGCGCGCATCATGCGCAGCGCCTCCTGCGCGTTCTCCTGGGCGACATCGACCAGCGATTTCTTGTCCCCGCGCTGCGGCACGCTGATCTGCACGCGCTTGCCGCTGCGTTTGTCGCGCAGCCAGCGCTGCAGGATGCGCGCCTCCTCGATGTTGTGCGGCAGCACCACCTCGCTGGGGACCTCGGCGGTTTCGCTGTAGAAGCGCTTGATGAAGGCTTCGAGGATTTCGCTGTCGCTTTCGCCTTCTGAGCCAGACAGCGCACGCGAATCGCTGCCGATCAGCTTGCCGTTGCGGATGAACAGGATCTGCACGACGGCATCGCCATCGTCTCTGGCGACGGCGATCACATCGCGGTCGGTGAAGTCGGACGAGACGGCCTTGTGCTGGCGGGTGATGAACTCAATCGCCTTGAGCTGGTCGCGGATGGCCGCCGCCTTCTCGAAATCGAGCGCTTCGGCGCTGGCGTGCATCTCGCTGTTCAGGCGCGTCACCACCTGCTCGGAACGCCCGCTGAGCACATCCATCAGCTCGCCGATCATCGCGCGGTACTGCTGCTGATCGACCACGCCGATGCACGGCGCGCAGCACAGGCGAATGTCGTAGAACAGGCAGGCGCGCGGGTCCCTGCCGGTGATGTCGCGGTCACAGGTGAGGTAGGGGAAGGCCTTGCGCAGCGTTTGCAGGGTGTTCTGCACGGCCCACATCGCCACATACGGGCCGAAGTAGCGGCTGCCATCGTTCTCGATGCGGCGCGTGGTCTCCACCTTGGGGAAGGCCTCGTGCCAGCGGATGCGGATGTAGGGATAGCGCTTGTCATCCTTGAGGCTGATGTTGTAGTGCGGCTTGTAACGCTTGATCAGCGTCTCTTCGAGGATGAGCGCCTTGACTTCGTTTTCCTCGACGATGAAGTCGATATCGCGAATGTTCTCGCGCAGGCGCAGCGTCTTCAGGCTGTGTTCGGCGCTGGAATTGAAGTAGCTGCGTACGCGGTTGCGCAGCTTCTTGGCCTTGCCGACGTAGATGATCGTGCCCCGCTCGTCCTTCATCAGGTACACGCCGGGCTTGAGTGGCAGGTTTTTGAGGATGGTGCGGATGTGATCGCTGGGCTGAAATGCCATGGCCAGTCAGACGTGCTGAACGTGAGGATGCGGCGCTATTCTACCACGCCGGGGGCGGCCTGCGCATGAGGCTGGCAGGGTGGCGGAGCAGATGCAGGCTAGCGGCTAAGGCGGCGGATGTGCAGCCGGCGCAGATCGTCTTCGGCGCGGATGAGCAGGCGTTCGACCATGTCGAAGATCTCCAGCACCGCGCCGCTGCTCAGGCGCTGGCGCCCGCGCACCGCCTCGCGCACCTGGTCGATCATCTCCCAGGGGTCATCTTCGCGGCCCATCACCAGCGAGTTGACGGCGATGCCGCCCATCACCAGTGGGAGATAGGCGTAGGTCAGGTCGGAGTCGCCTGTGCCCGACAGCCATGTCATCACGCGGTTGGCGTAGACTTCGCGTTCGGCGCGGTCTCCCATGTTGACGCGCACGCGTGGCCGCACAATGCCGAAGGCGATCACGATAGAGTCGTAGAGGGCGGCCTGCAGCAGATACTCGGTGACGATATCGGCGGGCTCCCAGTTGGCGGCGTCGGGGTTGGCGGCCAGCGTCTGCGCCAGCGTGCGGAACCAGCGCGTGTCCTCCAGCGAGACCATCTCAAAGGTGGCGCTGTCATCGAGGGTGTAGGTGACCATCTTGGCGATGGCTGTGGCCTCGCCGGGGTGCAGCGGCAGCCCGCGATCGGCGAAGATGGTCTGCACCTCGCGCAGGATGGTGTTGAAGACATTCTGGCGGGTGAAGGATGAGGCCAGCAGGCGCGCCTGTTCCACCTTGGCTTCCAGCAGTTGTTGCTCCTGAGCGAGTTGCTCGATGGTCCACAGCGTTTCGTACGTCGGCTTGAGCGACTCGGGCGGGTCGGGCAGTCGGCGCGGGGCGACATCGAAGCGCAGCGAGACGTTCTCCGGGCTGTGACTGGCCGGATGCTGCACGAAGGGGATATCTTTGAGCACCTGCAGCTTGAAGGGCGAGACAGTGAGTACGGAGGCTGGCGGCCCACCGGAGACCGGACGCATGATGTTGCCCGGCGCCACCGGACGGAAGCGCACGGCGACCTGGATCGGATAATCCTCGCCGGGTTGGGTGGGCGAAAGCGCCACGACCGGGATGCGCAGCACGCCGACTTCGCCGCCGCGCAGGCCGATATCGACCATCTTGCGCCCGGTGGAGATGTTCATCATGCGGCCGGCAGGATCGCGCGTGGGTAGCTGCATCGCCAGGCGGATTTGCAGCGGCTGATCGATCATGCTCTGCAGAATGGCGACCACCTCGAACGGCTGATTGAGATAGGCTGCGCGGGGAAACACGCCCAGCGCCATCTGCAGCGCATCGAGGGTGATGCGCGTGCCGATGGGCGCGATCATGCCCAGCACGTCGGGATACATCGGATCCATGGCGTGGTTGGTCATTGATTGCTCTCCGGAGACAGTCCATAGCGCTCATGCACCCGCTGTGCAACCACGTAGACGAGGGACACCAGCGGTCGGGATTCTTCTGTGAGCGTCGCTGAGCGCGTCGACACCACACGCATCAGGCTTTGCAGCAGAGTCTGAGGATCTTCGGTGGAGATGGGCATCAGGTGGCTGATGAACAATCCGCCCATAACGAGCGGCAGGTAGATGCGGGTGAAATCGATGTATTCACCGGGGTCACCCTTGCCGGCCACCAGCGTCGCCAGGTCGCGGGCGTAGTCATCCTGCTCCGCCTGGCTGCCCAGATCCTGGCCGGTCTCGCGGATCACCAGCGGGAAGGCGAAGCGGGCGGCATCCTCGATCAGTGCCGGGAAGAGCGGCCCGGTCAGCAGGCGGACCGGATTGGCGGCGTGGGCAGGGTCGGCATCGATGGCGCGCAGCATGTCATGTGCCCAGCGCGGCAGTCGGGGCACCAGCGAGGTGCTCGGCGGGCGCTTGAGCAGCGGCGTGATGGCGAAGGGACCGGCCTGCTGATAGCCGTGCCCGCTTTCCTCTGGCGATGCGTACTCCAGTACCAGCGTGAGCAGCTTGGCGATCAGCGCCGCTTCCGGCTCGAACAGCGACGTCCCGGCATTGCGAAAGTGCTCAAAGGTGGCATTCAGCAGCGGGACGTAGGTCTCCAGCCGGCGCAGATGTGGCAGGGTCTCGAGCAGCATGCGCGTGCCGTGGAGCATCAGCAGCGGGCGCGGATCGGTGGTGGTCGCGGGGGTCCACAGGCTGGTCCATCCCGCACGGAAGCCGGTGGTGAGGGTGTTGACACTGCCGGGCAGCAGCGGCAGCGGCACCTCGACCACGGGCTGCAGCCGGGATTTCTGCGCGCTCCAGGTGGCCGAGCGCAGGTGGGTGAGATCGGCGCGCACGGCGTCTGGCAGCTGGGCTGGATCGAGCGGCGGCATGCCGCTGTCCGGGCGCACGACATTGCCCTTGCCCAGCACTTCGGTGCGGATTTCGACAGCGAAACGCGCCGAGTCCCCTGGGGCGGCGGTGGCATAGGCCATGGCGGGCAGCGACGCAACGCCGGTTTCAGCCGGACGGAGCCCGATCAGGATGCGCGTCTTGCTGGCCGTGAACTGGTCCTTCTGTCCTTTGGCATCGACCCTGGGCAGATGCAGCGAGACGATGGCATCGACCGGCACATCGAGCGTGTTCTGCATCAGCACCAGAATGTCGAACTTGCGCCCGGCGCGGGGGGTGCGCGGCCTGAGGCCAACCGCGACCTGGAGCGGTCCGAACATCGTGCGCGCATTGCTGATCGCGCCGAGGACATCCACATAGGGAGAAGATGTTGTCACAATCGCCGTCACTCGCTCCGCTACATGACGATGAATAGCGTTCCCAATCTGGCTGCGAAGTACTCTGTTGGACGTAAGTACTATAACGCGTTTGCGCGTTTTTCGCAGGAATTTTACAGATTGCATATGAAGATCTGCTGCGCAGCCGAAGCAGGTGTTCGGCCGGGCGCAATCCGGAGCGCGTCAGGGGGCGCTGAGCGGGCAAAACCGGGTGAACGTAAAGCGCCATCGAGCACTTTTTTCGTGCCGCAGGTTCTGAAAGCGCCTGCGCTGCTCCGTCGTGGTGGATGATGCAGGCTGCAAGCCGCGTGCATCGGGCGCGCGCAACGGATGGATGCCGCGGTACAATAGGCGCATGATGATCCGCCGCGCACTGTGTTCGCTGCTCTTGACGTTGACCGCCAGCCTGACCGCCTGCAGCGGCGGCGCGGTGGTGTTTGCGCCCACGGCCGCCCCGCCCGATGCCTCTCCTGCGCGCTATGCCCACCCGAGCGGCGCCTTCACCATCGATGTGCCGCGCCTGTGGCCAGTCTACGAACAGTACACCACCAATCTGGCATCGGCGTCGTTCTCGCCGCCGGGGTCCAGCGGGCCGCTGCTGACCGCGAGCGTGATCAGCCTCGGACAGCCGATCGACACCGACACCTTCATCAGCCTGATCGACCGCTATCAGGCGCAGGTGCGCCCCGACCTTGGCAGCTACAGCGAGCAGCATCGTGAGGCGCTGGGGGATGGGAGCTGGCGTGTGACCGGCCTGCGCCTGTCCGCGGGCGGCGATACCGAGCAGGTGAACACCTTTCTGACGCGGCAGGGCAGCCTGTTCGCTGTGCTCGATGTCGTCGTGCCCGCGCAGCCCGAGCTGGCGGCGGCGCTGCAGGCGGCGGTGAACACGCTGCGCCTGCCGGAGAGCACGGCGCTGCTGCCCGCCGACCTGACGACGCTGGCTTCTGCGCGCCCGCTGCCGCTCAGCATCGTGCATGTGGCGACGTGGTCGACGGCGGACGGCGTATTCTTCATCACGGGCGAAGTGGCCAACTACGGCACGGAGACGCTGACGGACGTGCCGATCGAGGCGGCGCTGCTCACGCCAGACGGGCTGAGCGCGGCGGGCGCGGTCGATCAGGTGATGGGCCACGGGCTGCCGCCGGGGGGCTTCGCGCCGTTCAGCCTGCGCTTCGGGCAGGGGCAGCCTTCGCTGGCGCAGCGCTTTTCGCTGCGGCTGGGTGGCCCGGACTGGCAAAACGCGCCCGGCAGGACGGTATACGGGGCGGATGTGCTACGCTGGACCGATCAGTCGGCGTTTGATGCGCAGGGTCGGCTGACCGTGACCGGCACGGTCGAGAGCAGCGCGCGCGCCGAGGTGTATAACGTGCGCGCGGTGCTGACGGTGTTCGACTCGCGCCAGCGCGTGATCGGCGCGGCCTGGGCGGATGTCGTGTCGCAGCTCGCGCCCGGGGCGAGCGCTGATTTCGCGCTGACGGTGCCGGATCTGGGCGGAGAGCCGGTCAACTATATTGTGACGGTGCAGGCGACGGACTAGCGCCGGGCGACCTGCTGACGCGAGAACAACATGGCAATTGACTACGCACTGGAACTGAACTGTATTCCCCGGCAGCAGTTTGGCACGCTGGGTATCGTTGAGCGGCTGAAGGCGGGAGAGCGCGCGGCCAGCGTGATCCGGCTGTTTCGTGAGGCCGGCGACTCGCGGCCTCCCTCCGAAATGGGCTTCGAGATGGCGCGCAGCCTGCCGGACGGCACGGAGGAGACCCGCGTGGTGATCGTGCAGGAGATGCTGGATGTGGCTGCCGAGCTGGACGGGCATGGCGCGCACTGCCAGGGCTGCCCGGCCAACCTGCATGCGCCGGCCTTCGGCTGCAGCGGGCAGGTCAACTATCCGATCTCGACGACGGCGGAGGCGTGGCTGCTGGAGCGCCTGCCCGGCATCGATCAGCCGCTGGTGTGGCTGCTGCTGCGCGAGGGCATGCAGGCCAACGGCTACGATGGCGAGACGGCGCGGGGGCTGCGCGGCACCCCGACGTACTTTGAGGAGAAGCGGGTGCGGGGCCGCGATCTGGTCGAATTCGTCATCAGCGCCGATCAGATCTTTGAGATGCTGTTTCTGGTGGGGTCAATCCAGCCGGCGCACGCGGCGATCCTGCTGCTGTTCTTCGACGCGATCCCACGCAGCGCCATCGAGGCGCCCGACATCGTGGCGATGATGAACGGCACGATCCCGCGCGAGACCATCGAGGCGCGTTTCCCCTTCACCCTGGCCGAAGACGCACACGACGACCGCACCATCCGCGAGCTGACGGCGTTTTTGCGCACGCTGCACACCGCCTGGCGGTTGGGGGTGCAGGTGGCTGTCGATGCCTGAGCCACAGGCCCGGGCGCGAAAGGAGATGAACACATGATCCAGGTGCAGTTCTGCGGGGCCGCGCATACAGTGACCGGCTCGCAGCATCTCATCACGGTGAACGGCAAGCGCATCCTGCTGGACTGCGGCATGTATCAGGGGCGGCGCGCGGAGGCCAACGAGCGCAACCGCAACTTCCCCTTCGACCCGCGCGAGATCGACGCGATGGTGCTGTCGCATGCGCACATCGATCACTCCGGCAACATCCCCAATCTGGTCAAGCAGGGCTTTCGCGGCGAGATCCTGTGCACGTATGCCACGCGCGATCTGTGCGCCGCCATGCTGGTGGACAGCGCGCACATTCAGGAGAACGACGCCGCCTATCTGAACAAGCGCAACCGTCGCCGCGATGAGCCGGAGATCGTCCCGCTGTACACCCAGGCCGAGGCGCTGCATTCGCTGGAGTACTTCTCCAGCATCGGCTACGAGCGGCCACGCACGATTGTGCCGGGGGTGACGGTGACGCTACGCGACGCCGGGCATATGCTGGGCAGCGCGATCGTCGTGCTTGACATCGAGGACGAGGCCAGCCACCGTGATGTGCGCCTGGTCTTCAGCGGCGATCTGGGGCGCGCCGGCATGCCGATCCTGCGCGACCCGACGATGATCGATGGGGCGGACATCCTGCTGCTGGAGTCGACCTACGGCGACACACTGCATCCGCCGCTGGAGGATGAGAACAAGGCGATGGAGCGCATCATCGCCGAGACCTTCCGCCGCGGTGGCAAGGTGCTCATCCCGGCCTTCGCCGTGGGGCGCACACAGCAGCTGGTGTACACGCTCAATCAGCTGGTGCGCGCGGGCGATCTGCCGGATATCCCGGTGTACGTGGACAGCCCGCTGGCGATCGATGTCACCAACATCTACCGCCTGCATCCGGAGTGCTATGACGAGGAGATCCGCGCTTTTGTGCAGAACGGCGGCGCGGTGAATGACCCGTTCGGCTTCAAGCGCCTGCACTACACGCGCTCGGTGGAGGAGAGCAAGCAGCTCAACTTCCTGCCCGGTGCGGCGGTGATCATCGCGGCCAGCGGTATGGCGGAGGCCGGGCGCATCCTGCATCACCTGAAGAACAACATCGGCGATCCGAACACGATGGTGCTCATCGTCGGCTGGCAGGCGGAGCATACGCTGGGCCGGCGACTGGTGGAACGTGCGGAGCAGGTGCGCATCTTCGGCGAACCGTATGAGAACCGCGCCCGGTGCGAGGTGCTGACCGGCTTCAGCGGCCACGCCGACCAGTCCGGGCTGATCGCGTGGGTGGAAGCGATGCAGCGCAGGCCGAAGCACGTCTACCTGGTGCATGGGGAGGAGGAGCCGGCGGCTGCCCTGCAGCAGGCGCTGCAGCAGCGCCTGGGCATTCGCGCTGAGTACCCGGTGTGGAAGCAGAAGGTGGAGGTGTAGGCGATGCCCGGAAACAGCCCGTTCAGCGATGACTGGCGCGACTGCCTGCGCGCACACTTCGCCTACACCGTGCGCATGCAGGATGTGCGCACCGAGCACACGCTGAGCGCGGTGATGCAGGAGATCGGCTTCAGCGAGGCGGAGATGCGCGAACTGCGCGTGCGCGCCACACTGCGCACCGAGGACGTGCCGCCGGACTTCGTGCCGGATCTGCAGGCGCTGGCCGAACAGTCCCCGCCAGAGGCTGCGCGCGTGTTCGCGGTGGCGGCGGTGCCGGCGGCGCTGGCCGAGGCGGTGCAGGAAGAGCTGCTGGAGCTGGAGGAAGAATCGGTGATCGATCCCGATGAGGTGCAGGAAGCTGCTGCGCCGCCGCCCAGCCCGGACGAGCCGCAGCAGCTCAGCCTGTTCTGACGACATGGACGACCTGGGATTCATGCGGCTGGCGCTGGCCGAAGCGGAGCGCGCGCTGGCGACCGATGATGTGCCGATTGGCGCGGTGGCGGTGTATGCGGGCCGGGTGATCGGGGCGGGCTGCAACCAGCGCGAGGCCGATCACGACCCGACAGCGCATGCCGAAATGCTGGCGATCCAGCAGGCGGCGCGGCATCTCGGGCGCTGGCGGCTGGACGGCGTGACTCTGTACTGTACGCTGGAGCCCTGCTGCATGTGCGCCGGGGCGATGGTGCTGGCGCGGCTGCCCCGGCTCGTGTATGCCGCGATCGACCCCAAGGCGGGGGCAGCGGGCAGCATCGTCGATGTGCTGCGTCACCCGCGGCTCAATCATCGCGTCGATGTGCAGGGCGGGCTGCTGGCCGAGGAGGCCGGGGCGCTGCTGCGCGCGTTTTTCGATGCGCGCCGCCTGCGCGGGTGAGGTTCGGGATTTACCGCGTGATGCCGCTGTGTATAATCGCTGCTCAGGGAGAGGTGCCGGAGTGGTTGAACGGGCTCGTCTCGAAAACGAGTATGGCTGTGAGGTCATCGAGGGTTCGAATCCCTCCCTCTCCGCAAGAAACGCGCCGCGCTCCGGCGCGTTTTTGGTTGGCTGCGCACGGGCATCGTCCGCCGGTGCGCGCTACACTCGGCGCTCTCACCGCTAGCTGCTGAGCGCGCCCATGGGTTCCGCCGTCCGCCTGCTGCCCTTCAGTCCCCGCCGCTTGCGCGCTGCGCTGGCGTTGGCCGCCGCGCTCTCGCTGCTGCTGGCGGGCGTGCTGGCCTGGCGCTATGTCGAGCAGCGCCGAGTCGCTGAGGCCGCCGCGTACGACAGCGCGCGCCAGCAGGCTGCCGCCGCCGCTGCGCAGACTGACGCGGTCTTTCTCGAACTGGCGCAGATCGCGCAGCGCCTGGCGGACGATCTTTCCAGCGGCGCGCTGCCCTACACGGCGATCGATGCGCGCATGATCGACGCGCTGCGCCAGCGGCCGGATATCAGCGGGCTGGCGGTGACGTTCGAGCCGTATGTCTACGATCCGGCGCAGCGGCTGTACCAGGCGTATCACTTTCGCGACGCGGCTGGCGCGCTTGGCGAGATCATCGGCGCGACATACGACTACACCGTGCTGCCTTCCGATGCGCCGGATGCGCCGCAGACTGGCTGGTATCACGGCCCGCTCGCCAGCGGCGCGATGTGGAACGAGCCGTTCTTCGCGACAGGCGCACAGCAGGTGCTGATCGAGTATGGCGTGCCGTTCCAGCGCCGCGATGCGCCGGGCGTGGCGGCTGGCGTGGTCACCATCGACTACTCGCTGCAGGGGATGCAGGCGCTGATCGCGCAGCTTCGGCTGGGCGCGACCAGTTATGGCTACGTGATTTCCGGCAGCGGCACCTATCTGGCGCACCCGCTGGATGAACGCGTGGCGCAGCAGTCGGTGTACGAGAGCGAGGAAGTGTGGAGCGATCCGGCGCTGCAGGCGGCTGTGCGCCGCGCGCAGGCGGGCGAGCGCGTCGCGATCGAGACGACCGATCCGGTCTCCGGGCAGAACACGCTGCAGTTCTTTGAGCCACTGCCCGCCACGGGCTGGACGCTGGGCATCGCGCTGGACCGCGCGGAGCTGGCGCCGCCGCCGCAGGCCACGCTGCGCGAGCTGAGCGCGGTTGCGCTGGCGCTGGGCGCGGCGGCGGTGTTCGGCCTGGCGCTGGCGCTGCGCATCGAACGCGGCAGCAGCCGGGCGCTGTGGGCGCTGGCGGTGAGCTACAGCCTGCTGTGCGTGCTGCTCATCGCGGCGCTGCTGGCGATCCGGCTGACGACACGGGATGATCCCGGCGTGGCCGTCACCGATCAGAGCGCGGTCAGCCGGTATGTCGACGGCTACCGCGCCAGCCTGCCCGCTGGGGCGCCGCTGTACGAGACGCCCGTGGGGCTGCTGCTGGCCGCCGTCGAGTTCCCGACCAGCACCACGGCCATGATCAACGGCTATGTGTGGCAGCGCCTGCCGCCGGACCTGCCTGAGGAACTGCTGCCCGGCGTGGTCTTTCCGCAGCTCACCGGCAATCAGCTGGTGCTGGAGGAGGCCGACCGCGCCACGACGGCCGATGGCGGCGTGCTGGTGGTGTGGAGCTTCGGCGTGGAGGTGCGGCAGAGCTTCGACCCGGGCGGCTTTCCGTTTGACCAGCGCGCGCTGGCGGTGCGGCTGGCCCCGGCGGAGCTGCAGCTTCCGGTGATGCTGGTGCCGGACCTGGGCGACTTCACCGCGATCAACCCACGCGAGCGGCCCGGCCTGGCTGACGATCTGCGCATCAACAACTGGGGCGTGCTGAGCGCGCAGTTCAGCTATCAGCAGCCGGGCATCCACGGGCTGGAGATCCCGGAGCTGGCCGGGCTGAACAACCGGCCCGAACTGTATTACACCGTGCGGCTGCAGCGCAGCTTCGTCGGCCCGGTGATCGCGTATCTGCTGCCGGGGCTGGTGGCCGCCGGCATGATGTTCGCCTTCATCAGCGGCGATCCGAAGGTGGGCGATCAGGAGGAGATCATCTCCACGCTGTCCTTCACCGCGGCGCTGTTCTTCGTCATCACCGTCGCGCATACCGCCCTGCGCGACAGTATCGCTGCGGTGGGCATCACCTATCTGGAGAATCTCTATCTGCTGCTGTACGGCATCATCATCCTGGCGACGCTCAACGCCTTCCTGCTGGTGCGCGCACAGATCGCGGTGCTGGAGTTTCGCAACAACCTGCTCAGCAAGCTGCTGTACTGGCCGCTGATCAGCACGGTGATGCTGCTGGCGACGCTGGCGACATTCGTCTATGCCTGACGGTGTGCTATGCTTGCGGTGTATCTGTAACTGTGAGGAATTCCTGCTGTGACGACCCCGACATCACCACCGAAGCCGACCTCTACCGACCGCCGCACGCTGCTGCTTGGCCTGCTGCTGATGGGCGCGATCGCATTCGCGCTGGTGGCGCTGCTGGCGCTGCGCAGCGGAACGGCTGGGGCGGTGTCCACGCCTCGCCCGACGAACACGCCGAATGTGGGCGCGGGCGAGACCATCACTCTGATCGACCCGGGCCGCGAGGTGCGCGCCTTCCGCCTGCCTTCCAGCGCTGGTGGAGAGCTCGCGCTGGAGGATCTGCGCGGCAAGGCGGTGCTGCTGTACTTCGGCTACACGCACTGCCCGGACTTCTGCCCGACGACGCTGGCGCAGTTCGCGGCGGTGCGCGAACGCCTGGGCGATCAGGCGCCGCAGGTGCAGGCGCTGCTCATCAGCGTCGATCCCGCGCGTGACACGCCGGAGGTGCTGGCGGAATATGTGTCGCGCTTTGACCCGTCGTTCATCGGGCTGCAGGGCAGCGCCGAGGTGCTGGCGAGCATCGGCCCGGACTACGGTCTGAACGCAAGCGTTCCGGAGGATGGCGCCACGCCCGCGCCGGACGGCGCGCACGCCGGGCACAGCAGCGCGGCGGGCGAGGACTCCGGCTATCTGGTCGATCACACCGTGAGCAGCTATCTGCTGGATGCGGAGGGCCGGCTGCGCGCGATCTTCAGCTACGGCACGCCGACGGACGAGATCGTGCAGGCGGTGCGCGTTGTGCTGGGCGTGCCGGGGGCGGGCTGATGCGGGCGGGCGGTGAGTCGGTGAGGCAGGAGGCGGCATGAGCCTGAGGACTCTGGCGGCGCTGGGCGACCGCAGTGATGTATATCGTGATGCGCGGCGGATGGCCGTGATCGACATGGGCAGCAACACCTGGCGCCTGATCGTGGTCGAGTATGTGCCGGGCGTGTCGTTCAAGGTGACGGACGAGGTGCAGGAGAGCGTGCGCCTGGGCGAGGGCATGAGCGAGCTGCCCGTGCTGCGCCCGGCAGCGATGGACCGCGCTGCACGCGCTGCGCAGATCTATGCGGCATTCTGCGAAGCCAGCGGGATTGAGGATATTCACGCGGCGGCCACCAGCGCCATCCGCGATGCCAGCAATCAGAAGCGCTTTCTGCAGCGCATCGAGCGCGAAAGCGGGCTGCAGGCGCATGTGCTGAGCGGCGAGGAGGAGGCCTACTATGGCTATCTGGCCGCCGTCAACAGCACCACGCTGGAGAACGGTTTTGTGCTGGATATGGGAGGCGGTTCGCTGCAGATCAGCCGCGTGGAGAACCGCCGGCCGGTGCAGCAGGTGAGCTTCCCGATGGGCGCTGTGCGCATGACCGAGGCGTTTCTGCGCAGCGACCCGGTGACCAGCCGCGAAGCCGCCGCGCTGGCCGAGCATGTGCGCGAACAGCTTCAGCCGCTGGGCTGGCTGCGCGCAGAGCCGGGCATGCGCCTGATCGGCGAGGGCGGCAACGTGCGGCTGGCGGCGCGGCTGATGCAGAAGAAGGCCGGCTATCCGCTGGACATCCTGCACGGCTACGCGCTCAGCTATGGCCAGGTGTACACCGTGCGCGACGAGCTGCAGCATCTGAGCATCGCGCAGCGGCGGCGCCTGCCCGGCATGAAGGCCGAACGCGCCGACATCGCGCTGGCGAGCGCCATCGTGCTGCAGGAGATCATGCGCCTGGCGGAAGTGGAGGCGGTGGAGATCGGCGCGCAGGGCCTGCGCGAGGGCATCTTCTACGAGCATTTCTTCGAGGCGTCGGGGCCGGACCGCGTCAACCCGCCGCTGTTCGAGGATGTGCGTCGCGCATCGGTGCTCAACCTGTGCCATGTCTACCGCTTTCAGGAGCGCCATGCAGATCACATCGCCCATATCACCGGGCAGATGGCGGCGCAGATCCCCGATGACCTGCGTTCGTTCGACGCGGACGGGCAGGCGCTGCTGTGGGCGGCAGCGATGCTGCACGATATCGGCGTGGTGGTCGATTATCACGATCACCACAAGCACGGCAGCTACCTCATCCTGAATGCCGGCCTTCCCGGCTACACCCACCGCGAGCTGGCGCTGATCGCGCTGCTGGTGCGCTACCACCGCAAGGGGCAGCCGCAGTTTGACGAGCTGGCCGCGCTGATGCGCCCGGGCGATGACGAGGTGCTGATGCAGTTGAGCGCGCTGCTGCGCCTGGCCGAACAGATCGACCGTGCGCGCGATGGCGGTGTGCGCGATGTGCGCCTGGCCGTGGATGGCGATCGCGCGCGGCTGGAGCTGTTCACCAGTGGTGATGAGCGCGTGGCCTTGTGGGCGGTGGAGCGCCACCGCGAGTTCTTTCACGCGGCCTTCGGCATCGACCTGGAAGTGGTGCCGGTGCCGGTGGACGGCGCGTGAGGCGCGGCGGGCTGGAACCCGAACCCCGTTTGCGCGTATTGATTGACAGGGCATGAAGTCGAACGGAAGCCAGCGATGAAAGCGCGTGAGCCTGCCCCCGGGCAGCAGATCATCATCGACGAGAATGATCAGGTGTTTGTGACGCGTCGTCCGGCGGGCGGCGCGCAGCCGGGCGGCGTGGTGGTCAGTCCACGCGAGCGCGGCATCCCCGCGCCACCCGTGCACCCGCTGAGCGCGCTGGCGACGATGATGCTGGATGCGGTGTGGGGAGTCGCGGACTTCTCCGGGTTCGCCATACCGCTGATGTCGCTGGTCACCGGGGTGCTGTGCTTCGCCAGCGTGCTGGCGGTGCAGCGGGCGGTGGCGAAGGATAGCTGGGGCGCGGCCTTTGCCCGGGCGCTGGTGCTGGCGGTGCTGGCCGGCGTGCCCTTCATGGTGATGGGCACGGCGGCGGGCGCGGTGCTGCTGGGCTGGGCCGGGCTGCGCGGGCTTTCGCGGCTGGGAGATGGGCGATGATCCGTATCGGCGATCTGCAGATCCACATCATTCAGGAGAGCATCCTGCACATGGATGCGGGCGGCGCGTTCGGGCTGGTGCCGCGCGCGCTGTTTGGCCGGCTGATGCCGCCGGCGGCGGATAACACGGTGGCGATGCCCAATCACTGCCTGCTGGTGCAGACGGACGGGCGCAACATCCTCATCGATGTCGGCGTGGGCGACAAGATGCCGGAAAAGGCGCGCCTGGCGCTGCGCCACGAGCAGCCGCGCGGCACGATGCACGATGCGCTGCAGCGGCTGGGGCTGGCGGTCAGCGATATCGATCTGGTGATCAACACCCATCTGCACAACGATCACTGCGGCGGCAACACCCGCTATGCGGCGGATGGCGCGCCCGTGGCGGTGTTCCCCAACGCGGAGTATGTGGTGCAGCGGCGCGAGTATGAGGACGCGATGTTCCCCAACGAGCGCACGCGCGCCACCTATCTGCCTGAGAATTACGCGCCGCTGGTGGAGCGCGGGCAGATGCGCCTGCTGGAGGGCGACACAGTGCTGGCCCCCGGGGTGACGGGCGTGGTGACGCCGGGGCACACGCCGGGCCACATGAGCGTGATGCTGGAAAGCGGCGGGGAATACGGCCTGTTCGTGTGCGATCTCTCCAGCTTCGCCATCCACTTCGAGCGGCTGGGCTGGATGACCGCCTACGATGTCGAGCCGCTGGTCACGCTGGAGAGCAAGCGGCGCTGGCAGGCCTGGGCGGCGTCAACGCAGGCGCTGCTGTTCTTCGCGCATGATCCGCAGCGCCCGGCGGGCCGCTTTCGCTTCGCGGAGGCCGGGCGCGGCGAAGTGATCGCGCAGGAGATCACCTACGCCTGAGCGCGGCGTTCCGCGCCCCGTCAGGGGGACGCGGGCGCTGCGGGCAGGGGCGCGCCGTGCAGGTAGTGCCGCAGGTAGCGCCCGGTGAAGCTGGCTTCGACGCTGGCGACCTGTTCGGGCGTGCCGCTGGCGATCACCTGGCCGCCGCCGTCCCCACCCTCCGGACCCATGTCGATGAGCCAGTCCGCCACCTTGATGATGTCGAGATTGTGCTCGATCACCAGCACGGTGTTGCCCGAATCGACGAGCTGCTGCAGTACATGGATCAGGCGCTTGACATCGGCGGCGTGCAGGCCGGTGGAAGGCTCGTCGAGGATGTAGAGCGTCTGGCCGGTGGCGCGGCGGGAGAGCTCGCGGCTGAGCTTGATGCGCTGCGCTTCGCCGCCGGAGAGCGTGGTGGCCGGCTGGCCGATGCGGATGTAGCCAAGACCGACTTCCTCCAGCGTCTCCAGCTTGCCGCTGATGGCGCTGATCGGGCCGAACAGCGCCAGCGCTTCACTCACCGTCATGTCGAGCACATCGGCGATGCTCTTGCCCTTGTAGCGCACCTGAAGCGTCTCGCGGTTGTAGCGCGCGCCGTGGCAGACATCGCAGGTGACGTAGACATCGGGCAGGAACTGCATTTCGATCTGCAGCACGCCCTGGCCTTCGCACTTCTCGCAGCGCCCGCCCTTGACGTTGAAGCTGTAGCGCCCGGCGGTGTAGCCGCGCACCTTACTTTCGGGCAGGTCGGCAAACAGCGTGCGGATGTGGTCGAACATCTTGGTGTAGGTGCCGGGGTTGCTGCGTGGGGTGCGCCCGATCGGGCTCTGGTCGATGTTGATGATCTTGTCGACGTGCTCCAGCCCGTCGATATGGTCGTGCAGGCCGGGCCGCTCGCGCGCGCCGTTGAGCACCTGCGCCAGGCGCTTGTAGAGCACGTCCACCATCAGCGTGGACTTGCCGCTGCCGCTGACGCCGGTGATGCACACCAGCTTGCCCAGCGGGAATTCGACGTCGACGCCCTTGAGGTTGTTCTCGCGTGCGCCGCGCACCACGATCGCCTTGCCGTTGCCGGGCCGGCGCTCTGCCGGCACCTCGATGCGCAGCCGCCCACTGAGGTAGGCGCCGGTCAGGCTGTCCTCCACCTGTGCCACTTCCTCAGGCGTACCCTGCGCGATGATGTGGCCGCCGTGCTCACCTGCGCCGGGCCCGAGATCGATCAGCCAGTCGGCGGTGCGCATGGTCTCCTCGTCGTGTTCGACCACCAGCACGGTGTTGCCGAGATCGCGCAAATCCTTGAGCGTCTGGATGAGCTTGCCATTGTCGCGCTGGTGCAGGCCGATCGACGGCTCGTCGAGCACGTACAGCACGCCGGTCAGGCGGCTGCCGATCTGCGTGGCGAGGCGGATGCGCTGCGCTTCGCCGCCGGAAAGCGAAGCGGATGCGCGCGACAGGCTGAGGTAGTTCAGTCCGACGTTGTCGAGAAAGGTGACGCGCGCTTCGATCTCGTTGAGGATCTGGTGGGCGATCTCGCGATCGCGCTCATTGAGCAGCGCGCCCTGGCCGCCGCGCCCGCGCAGCGCCTCCACCCAGCGGCGCAGCCGGTCGATGGGCAGCAGGCTGACCTGCTGGATGCTCTGATCGGCCACGGTCACCGCCAACGCCTCCGGGCGCAGGCGCCGGCCCTGACAGGCGGAGCACGGCACCTGGCTCATCACCAGCTCGATGGCCCAGCGGATGCCTTCGCTTTCGGTCTCGCGGTAGCGGCGCTGAAGGTTGTTGATCACCCCTTCAAAGGCCACCTGATACTCGCGCAAGCCGCTGTCGTTGCTGTAGCGCACGCGGATCTTCTTGCCGCCCGTGCCGAACAGGAACAAATCCTGATGTTCACGTGAGAGCAGCTTCCACGGCGTGTCGAGGTCGATGTTGTAGGCCTGCGCCAGCGCGCGGCCCATCTGCGAGGCCCAGCTGTCGGCGGTCTCGAAGTCCCAGCCGTTGGCCTGGATGGCGCCCTTGCGGATGCTCAGATCGTGATTGGCGACGATCAGGTCGCGATCCAGCTCCAGGCGGAAGCCGAGGCCCTGACACTGCTGGCAGGCGCCCTTGGGGGTATTGAACGAAAACAGGCGCGGCTCGATCTCCGGCAGGCTGCCGTGGCCGTTGACGCACGCCAGATGCTCGCTGTAGAGGATGTCGGTGGCGGGGGTGACGCTGAGATTGCTGACGATCACCAGCCCGTCGCCCAGGCGCAGCGCGGTCTCGACGGCATCGGTCAGGCGCGTCTCGAAGGACTGCGCCTCCTCACTGGTGCGATCCTCGTGATGGCGGATGATCAGCCGGTCCACTACCGCTTCAATGTGATGGATGACGTAGCGGTCGAGCTTGATCTCCTCGTCGAGATCGCGCACTTCGCCATCGACGCGCACGCGGGCGAAGCCCTGTTTGCGCAGGTCGTCGAACACCTTCTCGTGCGTGCCCTTCTTGGTGCGGATGACCGGGGCGAGGATCTGCACGCGCACGCCGTGTTCGGCGGGCTGGCCATCGGCCAGGTGCAGCACCTCATCGACGATCTGCTGCGAGGTCTGCGCCATCACTTCCGCGCCGCACACCGGGCAGTGCGGAATGCCGACGCGGGCGTAGAGCAGGCGCAGGTAGTCGTAGATTTCCGTGACCGTGCCGACGGTCGAGCGCGGGTTGTGGCTGACGCCCTTCTGATCGATGGAGACGGCCGGGCTGAGGCCTTCGATCTGATCGACGTCCGGCTTTTCCATCTGGCCGAGGAACTGGCGGGCGTAGGCGCTCAGGCTTTCGACGTAGCGGCGCTGGCCTTCGGCGAAGATGGTGTCGAAGGCGAGTGAGGACTTGCCCGAGCCGGACAGGCCGGTGATGACCACCAGGCGGTCACGCGGGATATCGACATTGATGTTCTTCAGATTGTGCTCGCGCGCGCCGCGGACGACGATCTTGTCCTGATTCATCGCATCTCAGCCCAGACTGTGCCATGGAATATTTGTTCGCAGAAGTGACGGTGATTATAGGCCGGCGGCGGCTGGATTCCAACGGTTGATGCGCGGGCGAAGCGGACGTATGAAGCACACAGGCCGCCCTGTGGCAGCCTGTGCATCGCCTCAGACCTGACGCGCGGCGGTCAGTGCGCGGGCGCGTAGTCGATGTCGATCAGGTGATCCTCGATCTGCTTCCACGTCGCCGGGCTTTCCCAGGCGACCGTCACCTGTTTGGTCTCGCGGTCGGCCTCCACGGCGCGCACCCCGCTGATCGCGCTGACTTCGTTGCGGATGGTGCGCACACAGCCGTCACAGCCGATGTTCGGCACCTGGAAGGTCTTCTTCTCCATCGTTTTCCTCATTCGCAGCCGGTGCTGCCTGCACTGCACAGAAGCGCTTGCGCGAACGGATCTTACCGCCGCGGCTTCAGACCGCGCAATGGTCCGGGCGGGCCGCTCCGTCAGGCGATGCGGTAGAATGGAGCTGCTGCAGGAGACGTGATGATGACGAACAAGCCCGCGGTCCCGCCTGGGACGCCCGAAGAATCGCTCGACCCGGCCGACTGGAGCGCATACCGCCAGCAGGCGCACGCGATGCTGGATGCCATGCTCGATCATCTGGCGAGCGCCGGCCAGGGGCCCGCATGGCGGCCCATCCCGGATGCCGTGCGCGAGAAGTTCAGCACGCCGCTGCCGCGCGAGGGCGCCGGCCTTGAGGCCGCCTGCCGCGATTTCGCCGAGGATGTGCTGCCGTACCCGCTGGGCGATACGCATCCGCGCTTCTTCGGCTTCGTCAACGGCACGGGCTCTGCCACCGGCATGCTGGCCGCGATGCTGGCCGCCGGGATGAACAGCAACACGGGTGGCGCGATGCATGCCGCCAATCTGGTGGAAGCGCAGGTGATCGCCTGGTCGAAGGCCATGTTCGGCCTGCCGGATCAGGCGGGTGGTGTGCTCACCAGCGGCGGATCGATGGCCAACCTGATCGGGCTGGCCGCTGCCCGCCATGTGCGGTCGCGGGCGCACGGCGTCAACATCCGCCAGCAGGGCGTGCGCGCGCTGCCCGGTCTGCCGCGCTTCTACGTCTCCAGCGAGACGCACAGTTCCATTCAGCGGGCAATTGAAGCGCTTGGGCTGGGCACGGAGAGCATGGTCGTGCTGCCCGCTGACCGCGACTTCCGCTTCGATGTGTCCGCGCTGCAGGCCGCCATTGCGGCAGATCGCGCCGCCGGGCATCTGCCGTTCTGCGTCATCGGGACGGCGGGCACGACCAACACCGGCTCGCTCGACCCGCTGGATGCGCTGGCGGAGGTGTGCGCGCAGGAGAAGCTGTGGCTGCATGTCGATGCCGCGATCGCTGGCGTCGCCATGCTGGCGCCGTCTGTGCGGCCGCTGCTGAACGGCATCGCGCGGGCGGACTCGATTGCCTTCGATCTGCACAAGTGGCTCTACGTCAACTACGCTGTGGGCTGCGTGCTGGTGCGCAGCGGCGCGGATCAGCGCGAGGCGTTCTCGCTCACGCCGCCATACCTCAGGCGGGCGCAGCGCGGCATGGCCGCCGGGGAGGTGTGGTTCAGCGATCTCAGCCTGGAGCTCACCCGCGAGTTCCGCGCGCTGCGGGTGTGGATGATGCTCAAGGAACATGGCGCGGACAAGTTCGGGCGGCTGATGGAGCAGAACAACGCGCTGGCGGCCCGGCTGGCGGCGCATGTGCGAGCTGCGCCGGAGATGGCGCTGCTCGCCCCGCACCCGCTGCACATCGTCAACTTTCGCTGCCTTGATGCGCGGCTGGACCCGGCGCAGACCGATCTGCTCAATCGCGCTGTGGTGATCGACGTGCAGGAGCGCGGCATCGCTGTGCCGACCAGCACCACCGTGCGCGGGGTGAGCGCCATTCGCGTGTGCGTCAACAACCACCGTACCCGCGCTGAGGATATCGACGTATTCTTCGCGGCGGTGCGTTCCAGCGCGCACATGCTGGCGGATGAGATCGCAGCGGGCCGCGCGCCCGCGCTGTGAGGAGGGAGCTCTGTGTCTGCTTCGCCGATCCCCGTGGTCATCCTCACCGGCTTTCTGGGCAGCGGCAAGACCACAGTGCTCAACCATCTGCTGCACAGCGATCACGGGCTGCGGCTGGCGGTGCTGGTGAACGACTTCGGCGCGGTCAATATCGATGCTGCGCTGGTCACCGGCGTGGAGGGCGAGACGATCAGCCTGAGCAACGGCTGCATCTGCTGCAGCATTCGCGGGGATCTGCTGGAGGCAGTGGCCGGGCTGCTGCGCCGGCCAGAGCGCCCGCAGGCGATCGTCATCGAGACCAGCGGCGTCAGCCAGCCGGCGGCGGTCGCTTCGACATTCCTGCAGCCAGAGCTGGAACGCTATCTCACGCTCAGCACGATCGCTGCGGTAGTCGATGCGGAGCAGGGCGGGCGGGCGCTGGAGGGAGAGCAGTTCTTCCTGGCGATGGACCAGGTGGGCGTGGCCGATCTGGTGCTGCTCAACAAGGTCGATCTGGTCGACGCGGCGCGGCTGGCGGACATGCGCCGTTGGATTCGCGAGATCGCGCCCAACGCACGCATCATCGAAACGCGCTTCGGAGTCGTCCCGCCGGAGATCATGCTGGATGCCGGGCGGCTGGCGCTGCCACTGCCTGCGGTCGCGCCGGTGCATGTGCATGCGCCGGGTGAGGCGGAGCACGCGCACGAGGCGCATACGCGCCTGTTCAGCACGTGGCACTGGACGAGCAGTGAGGCGCTGAGCATGCGCGCGCTGCGGCGTGCGGTCGAGCGCCTGCCCAGCCACATCTACCGCGCCAAGGGGATCGTCTATCTGGAGGATCTGCCGGAGGAGCGGGGTATCCTGCAGGTGGTTGGCCGCCGCGCCAGCCTGGGCTTCGGTGAGCCCTGGGGCAGCAGCACGCCCGGCTCACAGATCGTGGTGATCGGATCACAGGCGCTGGACCCGGCGGCGCTGCAGGCGCATTTCGATGCGGCGCTGGCGCGCAATGCGCCACAGGGGGGGGCTGGGCTGGATGGCGCAGGCGGTGACGGACTGGCTGCGCGGGCCTGCGGACAACGAAAAGCCTGCCGGGGAGGCAGGCGTGTAAGTCTTTTTGTGTTGTTGCGATGCGGCCCGGCCAGCCGCATCGTGTGCTGCGGACGACGTCAGCGCGCTAACGCCGGCGCGGAGATTGCGCTTTCGACGCGCTCTTTGATGGAGCGCAGCATCTTTCGTTCCATGGTGAAGCTGATCGGCTCGGCCAGCAGCGCGCCGAAGCTCAGCCGCATGCGCAGCGAGTCGGCGTAGTAGGAACGCCAGCGCACGATCAGGCGGGTTTTGCCGTCGGGCTGCTGCTGCAGGTAGAACAGCCAGGTCACGCCGACGATATCGCCGAACGACTCGACGAAGCTCGGCTTGCTGCCCAGCAGCAGGTAGTGACAGGGCGCCACTTCCAGTACCGGCAGCGTCGGGCCGTCCTGATGCAGTTTGATCACGTCGCCCGGCGCGATGCTCTGATGCTGCGGCAGCACCTCGTCGGCGTTGTGGATGTTGCAGCCGATGAGGTTTTCCAGGGTCTCGTAGCTGTACAGGCCCCCCCGGTCCTGCCCAATCTGCGCGATCCACGGCCAGACCTCATACGGTGAGGCATTGATGGTGATGGCATGCGTGCTGCTCCAGCGCGGTTCCGGGATGAGATCGTCGCCGGGCAGATGCAGCACATGCTCGTTGTGCTCCGTCCCCCAGCTCGTGCGCCAGTCGCGCAGGAATGGCGTGAGCAGCGAGACGCCGCCGATGGTGAGGGCCTCCAGCATCTCCAGCGCTTTTCCGAGATCGGGCTGATCGATTCTCTCCGTGGTCGTCATGAGGTTCCGTCCTCCCTGTTGACCGTATTCTAGCTGTTCCCGGCGCTGCTGGCATGTGAAATTCGGAACTTTAGGGCATTACGCACAAACCAGGACGATATTTGGTTATGCATAGCGACCTAATGACAGATCGAAGGCGCGGTGCCCTCTCCAGATTCGCGCCCGGGATGGCGCCGCCGCTCAGTGGTGCAGCACGCGCTGGTCGATCTCGCGCCGCAGCTCGCGCACGCCCTTCTGCGCATCATCCAGCGCGTCCTCCAGTCCACCGCCCAGCGCTGCGCGCACCTCGCGGCCCGGACGGTCTGCCAGGAGCAGCGCCGCCACCGCGCCGAACGTCAGGCCCAGCAGCACCGACAGCGCGACCAGCAGCATGCGCTCGCGCTGCGCCCGCATCTGCGCGTCGTGGCTGTAATACATGCGCTCGTTCATGAGCTCGCTCTCCATCAACTTCCTGCGATGTGTTGCGTTACAAACAGTATAACTTGCCTTTGCAAAGTGGGGTTCGGGCAAAACTGACAACGGCGCTGCGAGCGCTGCGACAGGCGCGACCGGCCCTGTGGGAATCTTTGGTTACGGTGGGAAAATGTTATGTTTTCGTACCAATCTTTAACGATCTTCAGGCGGAGCCCGATTCGACATGCGAACGGCTTTTCTGCTAAAGTATTGATATCAGCGACCGGCCACCGACGGCCTGAAACCCAGGCCGTGGGGTGAGGAAAATCCTCGTCGCCCGATTTCGACGTCATTCAGCGCAGCTCTGCAAAACCACAGCCCCGCGGTCGTCCGCCGGGGTGGTTTGTGGCTTGCGCTGGCCGGAAGCCGATCCGCTCGTTCGCATGCGGTCCTGCGACTGATTACCGGAACAAGGATGAGCACGATGGTGGATATGGCGAAGCCGAAGAATGCCCTGCATGAGCTCGGCTACAAGATTTTTCTTGACCGTTACGCGCAGAAGGATATGAAACGCACCTCGCTGACCGTTGGTGACACGGTGATCGTGGTGGTCAACCCGGAGACGGGGCAGCGCGAGATCGGCCAGATTACCGCCATCTCCCAGCCGCGCATCACCATCCGGCTGCTGGATGGCGAGACGGTCACGCGCGATATCGAGCACGTCGACAAGCCGATCGAAACCGCGCCGGAGCAGATGATGGCGCGCGTCGCCGCCGGCATCGCCGCTGCGGAGAAGAGCCCGAAGCTGCGCAAGCAGTGGACGGAGCGCTTTCAGTGGCTGCTGGACGACTTCAAGTTCGTGCCGGCGGGCCGCATTCTGACCGCTGCGGGCACTGAACAGCAGCTCACCTTCTACAACTGCTACGTCATCCCCTCTCCGCGGGACAGCCGCGGGGGCATCATCGACACGCTGCTGCAAATGACCGAGATCATGTCGCGCGGCGGCGGAGTCGGCATCAATATCAGCAGCCTGCGCCCACGCCACGCCTACGTCAAGGGCGTCAACGGCCGGTCCAGCGGCGCGGTGAGCTGGGGCGCGCTGTACAGCTTCGTGACGGGGCTGATCGAGCAGGGCGGCAGCCGCCGCGGCGCGCTGATGCTGATCCTCGATGACTGGCACCCGGATGTGTTCGACTTCATCAACAGCAAGCGCACCGCCGGCAAGATCACCAACGCCAACATCAGCGTCGGCGTCAGCGACCGCCTGATGGAGGCGGTGAAGGCCGATGCCGACTGGAACCTGGTGTTCCCTGATCCCTCGCACGCCAGCTATGACGAGGAATGGGACGGCAATCTGGAGGGCTGGATGGCCAAGGGCCGCCCGGTCATCACGCACCGCACGGTCAAGGCGCGTGAGGTGTGGGACGCGATCGTGCAGAGCGCGTGGGCCAGCGCCGAACCGGGCGTGTTCTTCCGCGAGCGCTACAACAAGATGAGCAACTCGTGGTACTACGCGCCGATCATCAGCACAAATCCGTGCGTCACCGGCGATACGCGCATCTTCACCGAGCGCGGGCTTGTGCCGGCGCGTGAGCTGTTCGACAGCGAATCCAGCGCGGCGGTGGTGGTGGATGGCCGCTTCGGCGTGGCCGACAGCACCGTGCCGGCGACCCGCGTGTTCCGCACGGGCGTGAAGCCGGTCTATCGCGTCACCACGCGCGAGGGCTATCAGGTGCGCGCGACGGCCGATCATCGCGTGATGACCGAGCGCGGCTGGGTCGAGGTTCAGCACCTGGCCGAGGGCGACCGGCTGCACATCCTCAATCGCAAGGGTGGTTTCGGGCGCGAGGGCACGCTTGAGGCGGGGCGCGTGCTCGGCTGGGTCGTCGGCGATGGCGCCGTGAAGCAGGACTCGGTGGCGCAGTCGTTCTTCGGCGCGGAGAAGCGCGAGCTCGCCCCGGCCTTCGCCGGCTACGTCAGCGAGCTGGTCGCGCCGCATAGCACGACGGCCCGCCACACGCCGGTCGGCGTCGGCCTGGTGCCGGCGCGGGATGAGGCGCGTGTGGACTCCACGCGGCTGCGCACGGTGGCGATGGCTAGCGGCCTGACCGAGCACAAGCATCGCGTGCCCGAAGGCGTGTTCCAGGGCAGCGAGGCGATGCAGCGCGGCTTCCTGCAGGCGCTGTTCACGGCAGATGGCGGCGTGCAGGGGACGGCGGAAAAAGGCGTGAGCGTGCGCCTGGCCGCCAATGCGCTGACGCTGCTGGAGGAAGTGCAGCAGCTTTTGCTCAACTTCGGCATTGCCAGCCGGATCTACCGCGATCGGCGCGCCGCCGGGATGCGTATGCTGCCCGATGCGCAGCGCCAGCCGAAAGCGTACTGGTGCGAAGCACAGCACGAGCTGGTGATCTCGAAGCGCAATCTGGAGACGTTCGCCCGCGAAATCGGGTTCCTGATGGACCACAAGCAGCACGCGCTGGAGGCCTCCGTGGCGAAGGGCCCGCGCGGCCCGGTTGCCGAGCGTTTCACGGCCACGGTGGCAGCCATCCGGCACGAGGGTGAGGAAGAGGTCTTTGACCTGACCGAGCCGCAGACGCACTCGTTCATCGCCAACGGCATCGTCGTGCACAACTGCGGCGAGCAGGGATTGCCCGGCTTCGGTGTGTGCAACCTGGGCGCGATCAACCTGGCGCGCTTCTACGACGAGGCGAAGCACGATGTGAAGTGGGACGATCTCGACAAGGCGGTGCGTTATGCCACGCGCTTCCTCGACGATGTGATCGATGTCACGCCGTACTTCTTCGAGCCGAACCGCAAGCAGCAGCTTGGCGAGCGCCGCGTCGGCCTGAACAACATGGGCCTGGCCGAGCTGATGATCCGCCTGGGCATTCGCTATGGCAGCGAGGAGTCGGTGGCGTTCATCGACCGGCTGTACAGCTTCATCGCGCGCGCCAGCTACGAGACCAGCATCGAACTGGCGGAGGAGAAGGGCGTCTTCCCGCAGTTCATCGCCGACAAGTTCGTGCAGTCCGGCTTCATGCAGTCGATGCCGGAGGACATCCGCGAGGCGGTGCTGAAGAAGGGCATCCGCAACGTCACGCTGCTGACGCAGGCGCCGAACGGCACGATCGGCACGATGGTCAACACCTCGACCGGCATCGAGCCGTTCTTCTCGTGGGTGTACTATCGCAAGAGCCGCCTCGGGCTGCATGAGGAGCAGGTGCCGCTGGTGCAGGAGTGGTATGCCCAGCACCCGGACGCGACCGCGCTGCCCGATTACTTCGTCACGGCGATGGACCTCACGCCGGAGGAGCACGTCAAGGTGCAGGCGGCCATCCAGCGCTGGGTGGACAGCAGCATCAGCAAGACCTCGAACCTGCCCAACCACTACACGGTGGAGCAGACGCGCAAGCTGTACGAATACATGTACGAGCTGGGCTGCAAGGGCGGCACGATCTACCGCGACGGCAGCCGCGACGAGCAGGTGCTGATGCTGAAGGGCGACGAGCGCGCCGAGAAGGAGACCGCCGCCAACCAGGCCGCGCTGACGGAAGTGGCAGCCGCGCCGGAGGCCCCCGCTGCGGCGGCTGTCGTGCAGGTGGAGCAGGTGGCGACGCCGCACTACGTGTATCCGCGCCCGAAGAAGCTGCAGGGCGTGACCGTCAGCAGTCGCACGCCGTACGGGAATGCCTATATCACGATGAACAGTGACGAGAACAATTATCCGTTCGAGGTGTTCATCGCTGCGCCGGGCAAGGCGGGCAGTGACCTGCAGGCGGATGCCGAGGGCCTGGGCCGCATGATCTCGCTGCAGCTGCGCACGACGGCGCCGGGCAACCGGCTGAAGATGCTCAAGCTGATCATCGACCAGCTCCAGGGCATCGGCGGATCGCGCTCGATCGGGATGGGCGCCAACCGCGTGCTGTCGCTGCCGGACGCGGTGGCGGGGGCGCTGATGGATCAGTACTTCCCGGACGAGAAGGCGCAGCAGCTCAGCCTGTTCCAGCCGGCGGATGCGCCAGCGGCGGCCCCGTCGGCGCCGGTGGTGGTGGCGGCGCCCGCGCTGAACGGGCACAGCAACGGCCACGCCAGCGAGCCGGTGGCGACCAGCGGCGGGCGCGTCGTCAGCGTGAAGGGCTATGCGCGCGGGGCGGAGATGTGCCCGTCGTGCGGCACGGTCTCGCTGATCCGCGCGGAAGGCTGCCGCAAGTGCACGAGCTGCGGCTACAGCGAGTGCTGAGATGA
>CAZZJW010000005.1:74646-97860 GCA_964654755.1 uncultured Pleurocapsa sp.
CGCGCGGTCCTTTCGCAGCCGCTGATCGCACGGTTGGGGGTGATCGATGCAGACGGTTACCCCCACACCGTCCCGCTGTGGTTTCTGCTGGATGGGGACGACATCCTCATCACCAGCTTCCGCGACACGCGCAAGGTCGATCACCTGCGGCGCAATCCGCGCGCCTCGCTGGTGGTGGGCGGAGATGCGCTGCAGTGGGAAGGCTACATGATCAAGGGGGAGGTGACGATCGAGGACGACCCCGGTCATGCCTTCATGCGCCGCATCACGCATGTGTATGAGCCGCACGACGAGGCGGAGGCGCACCTGGCCGAGTGGACGCAGCAGCCGGCGGTGATGCTGCGGCTGAAGCCGCGCAAGGCGAGCCGGGTGTACTAGCGGTCCGTCACGGGGGCGGGGGCGTGAACCAGCGGCTGAACTCGCGCTCGGGCAGCAGGCGGACGATCTGCTCACCCGTCATGCCCTGCAGGTCGTAGGTGCGGCTGAACTGATTGAGCAGAGCCACGAAGCGTCTTGAGGTACCCGGCGCAAGTTCATCCGAAGACTTGATGCCGACTTTTGGTCTGCCGCGTCCTGCATCCCAATACAGGATGCCGAGTGCCTCGATCACCCCGCGCGACATGGCCAGTTCCGGTGAGCCCGTGATCTCGCGCAAAAGATCAGAACGCTGATGCGGCGGGGTATACAGAAAGACCTGCGCGAGCTGTTCTCCGTGGCGATGCAGCAGGCGCACGGCTGACGCCAGTAGGTGGACCTCAATTTCGTAGAAATCCCTGTCGCCCGGCGGGATGTAGCGGACGATCTCGCCGATTTTGCGCCTGCCCTGTTCGGCTGGCGCGACTGCATCCAGATAGAACGCGCTCAGCCATGCCCACAGCCCAACGTGGTAGAAGCGGTCCGCAAGCGGCAGCTGCACGATGCGCTCGTGCAGATAGCGCGCCAGTTCCAGGCTGGTGGCGAAGCGCAGGCTGTTGTCCGCCTGGACCTGCGGCGCGATCACCTGCGTCAGCGTCGCATCGGTCAGCAGCGCTGGCACCTCCGCTGCGCCGCCATCCTTGAGCGCCTGCAGCGCGCTGCGGAATCGCCGGATGCCTTCGGGGTTGAACAGTCTGATCGCTGTGTGCATCGCGGCTAGTCCTGATCATTCTGATAGTATTGTTCGAGGCGCGCCCGGATGGTGTTCGCCCGGCAGAAAGCCTCCACCGCGTCTTCCACCCACTGCGGCAGATCCGCGTCGTCGCTCTCCGCTGGGCGCCTGCGGTCCGCGATCTGTTCGGCAAAGCGCAGCCAGTCGGTCTCCCACGACTCCTCGTCGTCCGTCCCGGAGGCCAGCGCATGGTTGAGGATCTGTCTCAGCACCTGGGGGTATACCAGCGCGAGAAAGAACGGGTCCGTGCGCAGCATCTCTGCGATCGGCATCCGCTCCATCTGCAGCGTGTTGTTGATGAGCAGCGTGGGCTGCGAGCCATCGTCGCTGATTTCCAGCTTCCAGATCTGCTCGCCCAGGTCCGTGAATTGCACCGGCAGCAGCCCAACCCGCGTGACGGATGCCGAGGTTTCATTCAGCACATGCAGGCGGTCCGCCAGGCCGACCAGCAACCCGAACGCCTGCTGCTCGTCGACCACCTTCACCCGGAAGTTCACCTGCGGGTCGTGCAGCTCCGTCAGCGCTTCCTGACAGCGATAGACATTCCTGTCTTTCGTGGAGGAGATCTCGCCGAGCAGGAAACGCATCAGCGCGCCGCGGTAGTATGCTTCCAGAACCACTTTCGCGCCCCGGGGAAAGGCATAGCGCGCCAGCCGGACCTCGGCCTCGAAGGCCTGCACGTCGTCCTCTGCGTTGAACAGGCGAATGCTGATGTCGCCCCTGCTGATTTTCTCGCGCTTCGTGTAATTGAGCGTGCGTTTCATCTCAGCGCGGCTCCCATTCCAGGCGCACGACGATGTCGCGATTGCGGTCAAACCCGCCGACCGCCAGCCCAAACTTCTCGTCTGTGACATCGAACTGCAGCACATTCTGCTCAAAACGGATGACCTTCACGTCTTTCACGCGGATTTCATGCGTTCTGTCGGAAAAATCGAAGTCCAGCGGGCTGTATTTGCCGAACGGATTGCCCTGGCGGATATCATAGGCGAAGCGCGCGGTCACGCGGATGTGCCTGTTTCCCGCATAGTCCGGGTTGGCGTCAAGCCCGACTCCTCCGGCGGGAAGGTGACGAATCCTCACCGGCTGGGCCTGTGCAGCAGGTTCGATGTGCGGCGTACCGGCACTCTGCCCCTGTGGTGAGAACTGCGAGCCGGGCGCCGGTTCGCGGCGCGCGCGGTCCTTCGTCGGCTTCCCGGCGGCGTAGAACACATCACTGAGCAGATCGAGCGATTGCGACTCGGTGACCGCGGTGAGGCTTTCGACCAGCTTGCTGAGGCTGCTCCTGACGAATGTCAGGGACGACGGTCCGTGTTTGTACTTGTTGATGAAATGCTCCGAGTCTTTCTTCCAGTCGGTGTGCGCGGGATTCTCAGCGTCGCCCAGCATGCGGCCAAGGATGCTGTCGTCGACGATCACCATGCCGCGAATGCCCTTGATCGAGTGTCCCCTGATATCGAGCAGACAGATGCCATTGCGCAGGAACAGGCTGGATGGCTTCTTCAGGGTTTCGTCGCGCTCGATCAACACGGTGAACCAGCCAACAACGTCATCACGTTTTGAAGATTCCTCCTGAACCTTCATGCCCACCCGAAAGGCGACCCTTCCCTCGGCCTCAAAGCGCGCGCGGGCCTCGCTCACCGTTTCGGCCCGCAGGTAATTGTCCCAACTGGGCTTCTTCTTCCCGTCTGGCTCATTCAGCCGGATGAACTGCTGGTCAGGCAGCGACATACTCCAGCGCAGCAGGCGGATGTTGCCGAGGAGAATGTCTTTGTTCTCGGGCGACTCCTGCAGGTACTTCTCAACAATTGCTTCAATCGAGCCCGGGGTGATTTCAATCGTGTCCGCTTTCAGCTTCAGCTTGCCTGTCATGATCGGGTAGAAGTACTGCGCAACAGCCCCTACCACCAGTCCTTTCATACTGTTGACTTCATTCGACTCCGATTTGAGCGGCAGCACAATCGAGAAGCCTGGTTTGGCTCCGCGCTGCAGGCCGAAGATGCGGGTGAAGCGATCGATGATAGTGGCGTCATCGATCGGCAGCGCGAAATCACCCTCGATCATGCCAAAGTAGCCGTAGGGCGTGTGGTGCTGACCGGCCACGGTATGGTGCTTGAGCACCGCCTGCCCCATGAGCAGCGAGCGTGGGTCTCCCTGGCGTCGCGTCAGGCCGAAGAAACTGTTGAGCGCAGACAATGCCGGAAAGACGGTCTTGCCCAGGCCCCAGCGGCCCAGATCGTTGGACTTCTTGCCGGTGCGCCCAATATTCCGCCAGAAATAGTAGAAATCCTGGCCTGGTGTTGGCGCATCCAGATAAGGGGTTTTGGGATCCCCCTCCAGGCCACGGGTGTTGAAGTCCTCGATGATGAGGAACAGCATGTCCTTGTCAAGGCGCGCTTCCGGCATCGCCACACGCAGATGCGGCTCCAGGCCAGCCAGAAACACGCGGTATTCGCTCGGCGGCACTGGCTTGAGCGCGATGCGCACCTCCACCGGCGGCTGGGATGGGGCCTGGGCGTCAATGGCGTTCTGGATCGCCTCGCGGATCAGCGCCTGATCGAGCCCACCGATGCGCTCATCGTTGAAGAATTCGCTCTGCGTGGGGTCCTGCGCAACGTAGCCGTGGATAAATGGGGGGAAGTGCCATTTGGGCGCAAGCACTGAGTTTTCCTCAAGAATTACAGGTTCTCTACCGTGTGACGAGTATAATATACTGTGTCCTGCATTTCATCTCCGCTGAAGCCGCCGTTCTGTCGTCCCCGGCCCGCCTGCGCCCTGTCCGTCGTGATCCTGCCATGCGCGGCGCGCAGTTGGCATTTGCGGCAATCGGCGGTATAGATTCGCCTGCGCGCTGGCGAACCCGCCGCCGCGCCCCGTCCGTCTGAATGCCGGTTCCGGCGAAAGTAGCGTGATTGATGAGCCGTGTGCTGTTCCTGAGCCATGCCACGGTGGGCCATCTCAATACCCTGCTGAGCATTGCGCTGCATATGCGGGAGGATGGACACGAGGTGAGCTTCCTGATCCCCGGGGACCGACGCTTCTCCCGGACGGGCATTGCGCTCCTCGATACGGCTTTCTCGCTGCCCGCGCTGATCGAACGCAACGGCATGCCTGTCGAGGTGATGCGCCCGCCGCTGTCCATGCTGCTGCCTGCACTGCTGCTGCCCTTCACGCAGGGCTACCGCGAGCTGCAGGTGGCGGCCCGCTTCTTCACCGCGGGGCTGGGCACGGTCGTCAGCGCCATCCTTCAGCACGCGCGCCGGCTGCCGCCTGATGTCCTCGTCAGCGATTTCGCTTTCGCGGGCGCGTCCATCGCGGCGGATGTGCTGCGCATCCCGTATGCCATGGTCTACCACAGCGGCCTGCCGTTTCGCGGGGAAGGGATCCCGCCGATGGGCAGCGGCCTGCCGATCGGGCCGAACGCCGGTGTGGATCCCGCGGTGTACGAGGCGGTCGCGCGCAAGGAAGCGCGCCTCATCCAGCACACCGATCAGCGGGTGATGGCCGCGCGCCGCAGTTTTGGCCTGGATGATGGCGTGGCTGATTTCATGCGGCGTCCGTACTCGCCGTGGCTCAATCTGGTCACCTCGGTGGAGGCCATCGAGGCCCCGCGCGACAACCTGTCCGCCAACACGCTGTACGTTGGGCCGTGCTTCAGCAAGCGTAAGGCCATGCAGACGGAATTCCCGTACGACGATCTGCGGCCTGACCGCTGCAAGGTGTACGTGTCGCTTGGTACGGTCTTCAACAACAAGCCGCAGGTGTTCCGCCGCATCCTCGACGGGCTGGATCATCCCGACTTTCAGGTGATCGTCAGCGCGGGTGGCGCCTACGACAGGATCATCCGCCAGCGCATTCCCGCCAACGCGATGATCTTCCGCAGCGTGCCCCAGGTCGATCTGCTGCCGAGGGTGGATATGGTGATCGGGCATGGTGGCAACAACAGCACGAATGAGACGCTCGCCGCCGGAAAGCCGCTGATCGTGCTGCCGGTGGGTGGCGAACAGGGCGACAACGCCCGCCGTGTGGAGTATCTGGGCTGCGGAAGCCGCCTCGACATCAACCAGTTCAGCGCATCGGACATTCGTCAGGTCGTCGACCACATCCGCAGCACGCCGGGCTATGCGGCGCGCGCCGCCGCGCTCAGCGCAGCCATCGCCCAGGCAGATGGCCCGCGCACCGCGGCGGCCTGCGTGGCATGGATCGCCGAGCAACGCCGGCCGCTGGCACGCCCCTCGCACCTGCCGCTGACCATCACCCAGGCGACGCTGGGTGAGCTGCTGCGCGGGTAGCGCAGGCCGGCCCACCCGCGCCACCCTACACCCACCCCCGGCGCTCTGCTACACTAGCTGCGTGTTCGTTCAGCAGGCACGATATGAATTCGAACGATCTCCCCGAGTTTGAGCCGGCGGCCTTCTGGCAGGAGCCCGACTTCATCCTCACCGAACTGGTCTCGCTGATGGCCAACCGCATGAACGTCGAACTGGGTATCACGCTCATGGTCGGCGGGGCGATCATCACCGGCTCGCTGATCGGCGAACGCGAATACCTGCGCCAGGTGGCGCGCCTGTTTCGCGATCTCAGCCGCGACATGCTCGACCGTCCCAGCGCCGAGGATCTGGCAGAGATCGACCAGGCCTTCGCCTTCGAGGAGATGGCTGAGGACGCCTATCCCGACGAGACCGCCGCCGCGCCAGAGCAGCCGCCGCTGCTGCCCCCGCTGCGCTTCCTGCACCTGCGCGATCCGGTCATGGTCTCGCCCGGCGCTACCATGAGCTTCCGCGACAGCGCGCTGCCCATCCTGCGCATCCGCCTCAGCCGCATCGAAGGCTGGATGCCTGGCCGCGTGACCACGCTCACCAGTGACGAATACTCGCTGTACGACGATGACGACGACAATTCCACCCGCTACCGGCCCAACGGCTTCATCCAGTAGGCGCCGCCGGGTGCGCCGTGCGCTGCGCGTGCTGCTGGTGGTGCTGCTGGTCTGGCTGATCGTGGCGCTGGCGCTGGGTGCTGCCGTGCTGGTGTACGGCGCGCAGGACCGCGCGCAGCCGGCGGATGTCATCATCGTGCTCGGCTCTGGCCTGCGCCGCGACAACCTGCCCGGTCCCGCGCTGGTGCGCCGCGCCAGCCACGCCGCCGCGCTGTATCAGCAGGGGCTGGCCGACACGCTGATCTGCACCGGCGGATACACAGCCGGGCGCACGCGCAGTGAGGCCAGCGGCTGCCTGCTGGTGCTGGAGCAGATGGGCGTGCCCGCCAGCGCCGTGCTGCTGGAGGAGCGCAGCCGCAGCACCGAGGAGAACGCCAGCTTCGCCCGCGATCTGATGCGCGAACGCGGCCTGAACACCGCGATCCTGGTGAGCGACGGCTATCATCTGCTGCGCGCGCAGTGGATCTTCGCGCAGCAGGGCATCCCCGTGTACCCTTCGCCCGCCGACCCGCCGCGACGGCTCAGCCTGCTGATCGCCACCGTGCGCGAGGTGGCCGCGCTGCACTGGCAGCTGCTCAAGACCGTGCTCAACCTGCCGTTCACCTACGTGCCGGTGGTCTAGCCCCGCCTGCGCCCGGCTGCCGTCGTGCAATCGGCGGGCGGGCGTGGTCCACGGGTCGCATGACCATGCGCGCCCCGGCCCGCAATCCGGGCGTATACTGATAAGCGAGAGGGCTTGCAGTCGAGAGGTTGCGCGATGAATCGCCGCATGCTGTGTTGTACTGTGCTGCTGCTGCTGGCGCTGGCGGCTGTGCCCGCCACCTGGGGCCAGGAGTCCACGCCGGAGCCCGCCCCCGCGCCTGTGCTGGAGGTGACCGACACCCTGCCCGAAGCGGGCACGGCGGACGTGGACCCCAGCGCCGGGATCATCGTCGTCTTTAACCGGCCGGTGGTCCCCCTCGGCACGATCGAGGAGAACGCCGCGCTGCCCGGCCCGCTGCGCTTCACGCCGGCGCTGCAGGGAACGGGCGAGTGGGTCAACACCGCCATCTACCGCTTCACGCCCGATCCCGGCCTGGCAGGCGGCACGGACTACACCGTGCGCATCGCGCCGGACCTGCGCGCCGTGGATGGCGCGGCACTGGCAGAGCCATATGCCTTCAGCTTCACCACGGCGGTGCCGGCCATCACTGGGCTCAGCCCGGCAGGCGGTGACACTGGCGTCGCGCTCGATCGTTCGGTGCAGGTGGTGTTCAGCATGCCGGTCGATCGCGCAGCCGCCGAGGCCGCCTTCGCGCTGGCCCCCTTCGATGCGCCGGATGCGACTGTCGCTGGCCGCTTCGACTGGCAGCCGGATTCGACCGCCTTCCGCTTCATCCCGGATGAGCGCCTGGCGCTGGGCACCATCTATCAGGCGCAGATCAGCGGCGGCAGCGTGACGGCGAGCGGCGGCGGCAGGCCGATGGCCGCCGATACCGTCTGGCAGTTCGAGACCGTGCCGCTGCCCGCCATCATCAGCACCACCCCGCGCGACGGCGAACGCGGCGTTCGCGACTTCTACACCGGGCTGCAGATCTTCTTCGCCTCGCCAATGGATATCAGCTCGTTCGCGGGGCGTATCACCGTCCATCCGCCGCCTGCGCGCGAGTATGACGGTTACTACTCCGACTGGGACAACAGCTACACGCTGGCATTTGAGCCGGAACCGAGCACGCCGTATACCATCACCATCGCGCCCGGCCTGCGCGACATTTACGGCAATGCCATCGAGGAAATGCGGGTGATCCGTTACACCACGGAGTCGTATGACCCGATGCTTCAGCTGCAGACCAGCGGCCCGATCGGCTTCTACAATGCCGACAGCGCGCAGACGCAGTTGTTCGCCACGGCGCGCAATCTCGCCAGCATCGATCTCGCGCTCTATCGCGTGCCGGTCCCGCAGGCTGTCAGTGTGTTTCAGGACAACTACTGGTCTGCGCTGGACTCGCTGGCGCTGCAGCCGGAAGATGTGCTGCGGCGCTGGTCGGTTGATCTGAGCGATGTGCCGCTGAATGCGCTGCGCTACGAGCTGCTGTCGCTGGGCGGCGGGGCTGCGCAGTCGTGCGAAGGGGCGCCGCCGTCGCGCCTGAACGTGGGCGATGTGGCGCGTGTGGTCAGCGATCCGGACCCGGTGCGCGCACGCTCTGCGCCGGGCACGGGCGAGATCATCGATCTGCTCTACCGCGACTATCGCCTGCCGGTCATCGGCGGGCCGGAGTGCCTGGACGGCCTGCTGTGGTGGCAGGTGCAGCTGCGCGACGAGCGCAGCGCATGGGTGGCCGAGGGCACAGGTGATGAGTACTTCCTCGACGTCGCGCTGGGCGGCGAAAGGCCGGCTGTGGCGTACACCGGCGAGGGTGGCAGTCTGCTGCCCGGCGCATACGTGCTGCTCGCGCAGTCCACGCCGGATACCGGCACCACCCGGCACATGCTGATCGTCGGCAATGCCACGCTGACGATGTACTCCGCTGCCGACCAGGTGAGCGTGTGGGCGACCGACGTGCAGAGCGGCCAGCCGCTGGCGAATGTGCCCATCCGCGTGTATGGCAGCGCCGGCCAGATCGGCAGCGCGCGCACGGATGCTGACGGGCTGGCGGTGATGCCGGTGCCGCCGGCGCCAGACTACTTTGCCACGCGCTATGCCGTGCTGGATGACGGCGGGCATTTCGGCATCACCTTCAACCGCTGGACGGACGGCATCGATCCGTACTACTTCGGCGTCCCGGTCGAGACCATGCCGCAGCGTTACACCGCGTACCTCTACACCGACCGCCCGGTCTATCGCCCCGGCCAGCCGGTGTACTTCCGCGGCATCATGCGCGAGACGAATGAGCTGCGCTATCTGCCGCCCGGCGTGGACCAGGTCGATGTCGAGATCGTCAACGATGCGAACGACGTGGTCTACAGCGAGACGCTGCATGTCAACGAATGGGGCAGCTTCTCCGGCGAGCTGGCGCTGGCCGGTGACGCCTCGCTGGGCAACTACCGCATCATCGCGCAGATGCCCGGCCAGCAGCGCGATCTGTGGCGCAGCCCGCAGGTGGCATTTGCGGTGGCCGAATATCGCGCGCCGGAGTTTCAGGTGAACCTCACGCCGGAGGAGGCGGAAGTCGTGCAGAACAGCACGATCGCCGTCACGGTGGATGCGCGCTACTTCTTCGGCGGCGCGGTCAGCGGCGGCACAGTCGCCTGGAGCGCGATCTTCACGCCGTATGCGTTCGCCTACGACGGGGCGGGCCGTTACAGCTTCGAGGATATCGACAGCGACGCCGGGCCGAGCGAGATGTACTACAACCCGCGCGAGGAGATCGCCAGCGGCGAGGGCGTGCTCGATGACAGCGGGCAGTTCGTCATTCGCCTGCCCGCCGAGCTGCAGGACGCCTCGCGCAGCGCCACCTTCACCATCGAGGCCACCGTCAGCGACGAAAGCGGCCTGGCGGTCGCTGGTCGCGCTGATGTGATCGTGCACAAGGGCGACGTGTACGTCGGCGTCGCGCCGGAGAGCTACGTCGCCAGCGCCGGCGAGGAGACCGCCGTGCAGTTCATCACGGTGGACTGGGACAGCCAGCCTGTGGCCGGCCAGGCGCTGCAGATCGACGTGGTCGAGCGGCGCTGGTCGAGCGTGCAGGAGCAGGACGAGTACGGACGCACCACCTGGTCGTATGACGTTGAGGACATCCCGGTCACGACGGGCGAAGTCACCACCGATGAGGCCGGGCGCGCGCGCTTCACCTTCGTGCCGCCGGCGGGTGGCAGCTTCCGCGTGCGCGCCACCGTGCGCGACTCGCAGGGCAGCGCGTCGTCGTCGGCCAGCTACGTGTGGGTGAGCAGCGGCGCATATGTGTCGTGGCGGCAGCAGAACAGCAATCGCATCGATCTGATCGCCAGCCAGAACGAGTACGCCATCGGCGACACCGCCGAAATTCTCATCACCTCGCCGTTCCAGGGCAAGAGCGAGGCGCTGGTGGTGGTGCAGCGTGGCCGCCTGCTGCAGACCGAGCGCATCACGCTGACGAGCAACTCGTACGTCTACCGGCTGCCGATCACCGAGGATTATGCACCAAACGTGTTCGTCGGCGTGTTCATCGTGCACGGCGTGGATGACAACAACCCGGTCGCCGGCTTCAGGACCGGGCTGGTGCAGCTCAACGTCGAGCGCGAGCGCAAGGCGCTGACGGTCGAGATCCTGCCGGACAGCGCGCAGGCCGGGCCGGGCGACACCGTGCGCTACACGGTGCGCGTCACTGACTGGCTGGGCCAGCCGGTCGGGAATGCCGAAGTCGGCATCGGCCTGAGCGATCTGGCGACGCTGTCGATCTCCAGCCCCAACAGCGGGCTGCTGCTCGACACCTTCTACGGACCGCAAGGCCTGGCCGTCGGGCTGGCGACGCCGCTGACCATCAGCACCGATCAGATCACGCAGACCATCCTGGATACGATCAAAGGCGGCGGCGGTGGCTTCGGCGAAGGCGGCATCTTCGATATCCGCCAGCAGTTCGTCGATACGCCATACTGGAATCCGTCGGTGATCACCGGCGCAGACGGGCGCGCTCAATTCAGCCTGGTGCTGCCGGACAACCTCACCACATGGCGGCTGGATGCGCGCGCGGTCACGCTGGGCGCAGATGGCGACTTCCTCGTCGGCCAGGCCACCGACGACATCATCAGCACGCTGCCGGTGCTCATCCGCCCGGTCACGCCGCGCTTCCTGATCGTCGATGACCAGGTGACTCTGGCCGCGATCGTCAACAACAACACTGACAGTGCGCAGACTGTCGAGGTCACGCTGCAGGGGGCCGGCATCCGCCTGGCCGATGGCGTTGATCGGCTGCAGCAGGTGGTGATCCCGGCGGGTGGGCGCCAGCGCGTGGAGTGGCCGGCGATCGTCGAGGCGGTCGACGCGGTCGATCTGACCTTCTTCGCCAGCGCAGATGGCGGCGCCTACACCGATGCCGCCAAGCCACCGCTGGGGCAGGGCGATGCCCGACTGCTGCCGGTCTATCGCTACACCGTCCCGCAGACCACCGCGACGGCGGGGGCGGTCCCGGCGGGCGACAGCCGCACCGAGGCGATCGTGCTGCCGACCGGCGTGCCGGTCAGCGAAGGCACGCTCGATATCCGCCTCGAACCGTCGCTGGCGGCGGGCGCGATCTCCGCGCTGGGATATCTGGAGAACTTCCCGCATCAGTGCGTCGAGCAGACGGTCAGCCGCTTCCTGCCCAACATCGTCACACTGCGGGCGCTGACCGCGCTCGGCATCGACAATCCTGATCTGCGCGCTGGCCTGGAGGATGCGGTCAGCCAGGCGCTGCAGATGCTGGCGGCGCAGCAGAAGGTCGACGGCGGCTGGGGCTGGTTCCCGCAGGATGTCAGCAATCCGCTGGTGACCGCGTATGCGCTGCTCGGCCTGACTGCGGCGCGCGCGCAGGATTACCCGGTGAGCGACAGCATCATCGACGGCGCGATTCGCTACCTGCGCCAGACCCTCGGCGTCGCCAGCCGCGCCAGCGCCGACTGGCAGCTCAATCGGCAGGTGTTCATCGGTTATGCGCTGGCCGAAGCGGGCGCGCCGAACGCCGCCAGCGCGGCCAATCTGTACGAACTGCGCGGTCGCCTGGATCTGTACGCGCAGGCGCTGCTGGCGCTCACGCTGCGTCACATCGATCCGCAGGATGCGCGCATCGCCACGCTGATGAGCGATCTCGCCAGTCAGGCGGTGCTGAGTGCGACGGGCGCGTACTGGGACGAGGCGCAGGCCGACTCTTACAACTGGAACTCCGACACCCGCGCGACCGCGATCGCGCTGTACGCCTTCACGCAGATTGCACCGGACAACCCGCTGCTGCCCAACGTCGTGCGCTGGCTGATGAGTGCGCGCACGGCGGACGCCTGGGAGACCACGCAGGAGACGGCCTGGTCCGTCATGGCGCTCTCGGCATGGATGCTGGCCAGCGGTGAGCGCGGCGCAGACTACGCCTACGTTGTTTCGCTGAACGACAGGGCGCTGGGTGAGGGGGCCGTGGACGCCGGCTCGCTCAGCGAGACGCGCATGCTGCAGGCGGATGTGAGCGCGCTGCTGCGCGACGCGGCCAACACCCTTGTGTTCAGCACCACGGGCGGGGCGGGCACGCTGTACTACACCGCCGCGCTCAACCTGCGCCTGCCAGTGGATCAGGTGCAGCCCGTCGACCGGGGGATCATCCTGCAGCGGCAGTATGTGCGCCAGGATGCGCCGGATGGCGGGCCGATTCAGTCGGCGGCGGTGGGTGAGAATGTGCAGGTGCGGCTGACGATCATCGTGCCCGACACGCTGCACTACGTCGTGATCGAGGACCCGATCCCGGCGGGGACGGACGCCGTCAACCCGGAGCTGCTCACCAGCCAGCAGATCGGCACGCAGCCCAGCTTCGGCCCGTCGGATGACCCGCTCAGTCAGGGGTGGGGCTGGTGGTGGTTCAGCAGCATCGAATTCCGCGATGAGAAGGTGGTGCTGTACGCCAGCACGCTGCCCGCCGGCACATACGAGTTCGTCTACACGTTGCGCGCCGGGCTGCCGGGCGTGTACAACGTCATCCCGGCCACGGGGCAGGAGTTCTACTTCCCGGAGGTGTACGGGCGCAGCGCAGGCGCGGTGTTCACCATCACGCCATGACGGATGCGCGGCGGCCGCTCAGGCACAACTGCCGGGCGGCCGCCGTTTGTTCAGCGCGGGCGTACGCTGAGGTCAAAGACCGCCGAGCGCAGCCCGCGATTCTCGATGACGAAGCTGTAGCTGGGCTGGCTGGTGACGATCGGCACGTCGCGCAGCGCCGCCATGAAATCGGTCACCTGCTCCCCCTGCAGCCGTTCGACCTCGCGCACGACCAGATTGGCGCGGTCCATCGCCAGGTGAATGGCGAAGCTGGCCTCTGTCTGGCCGGTGGCGGCGTAGTAGTTGCCCAGCGAGACGCTGACGCGCACGCTGCCGCCGGGCGCAACCTCCAGAGTTTCGCCCAGCGCCGGCTGGCACTGCAGGTCCAGCGCGTACATGGCAGGCTGCACCTCGACGCCGTAACCGCTGGGCGCGGCGCAGGTGAACAGCGGCGTGGCCTGTCGCGCCACCACGCCGCCGGCCGTCAGCAGCAGGCCGAGCGCCAGCGCCAGCGCAGCCTTCACCGCTTCACCTCGTACAGCTCCAGCAGCACGCCGCCGGTGCTCTTCGGATGCACGAAGGCATAGCGCGTGCCATCGGGCCGTGCTTTTGGCGGGGTGATGAACTCGCCGCCGCCCGCGCTGATCTGCGCCGCTGCTGCCTCGATGTCGTCGACTTCCAGGCACAGGTGATGCAGGCCGGGGCCTTTCTTCGCCAGATATTTGGCCACGCCGCTGTCTTCGGTGAACGGGGCGATCAGCTCGATCTCGCTGCCGCCGAATGGCATGAAGGCGATGTCGACCGCTTCGCCCTCGTTGTGCTCGATGTGCGCCGCGGGCAGCCCGAGCGCATCACGCCAGAAGCTGAGCGCCTTCTGCACATCCTCGACGACGATGGCGACGTGATTGATCCTGATGGGAGCCATGAGCTTTCCTGTCATTCCTCCCCGCGAAGACCGACTTCGCCGGGGAACGATCTTTGCATCTATATTAGCGCAGAATGAGAAAACGGGGTTGTGAGGGCGGTGCGCTGAATGGGGCACTTCCCCCAGCTTCTCGGGGCTGAGGGGGTAGGCGTGTGCTGCATCATTGGGGCATGTGTCGCACGCTAGCACGGTATGGAGGACTGCTCATGACCCAGCCCGCTCAGGTTGCCCGCTGCCCGGAGTCTGGCATCTTCTTCCCCAGCCCGATCACGCGTATCCCGGTTGAACTGCATTACTCCGACGCGGAGATGGCTGCGATGCGCCTGGGGTTCATCCCGATGAGCATGGATGACAAGTGGTGTCTGTTTTTTGAGGGAGACCGGCTGTACTTCGTGCGCAGCTGGACGGGCTGTGTGCTCTACCAGCTCGCGTTCCGGCGCGAAACGGCGGACTGGGTGGCGCGCGAGGTGATCGCGTGCCGTGACGAGAACTGGTATCGCTTCACGGATTTTGACGATCCCGACCACCACGACATGGCGCAGGCGCAGTTCCTGATCGACGTGCTGCTGCTGCGCGATCCTGACGCCCTGGAACGGATGGGCGATGTCGGCCCGCTTGGCGCCGTGCAGCTGTGGACGCAGATTGGCCGGGCGATGCTTAAGCCGGGCGATCCGCAGCCCAGCGGGCCCGGGCCGGGCGTGGAGCGTGCGCCGAAAGCCAGTCCGTAGGCGGAATGGCGAGCGCTGGCGCGGTATACTCGCTCAACGTGCAGCGCCGCGCTGCGAAATGGAGCGTGCCGATGACCGGTCAACCGCCTGCTCTGACTGAGTGGGCGCTCATTCACTGCGATACGCCGCAGCGGACCGCCTGCGTATGACCACGTCCGAATCGCCGCTGGCGCATTCGCATGCGCCGATGCTGCACGCGCTGGCCGAGCGCCTGGGCCAGCCTGCCGTTCGCGCCGCCGCCAGCCGCCCCGGCGTGAGCGGGGTGCTGCGGGTGATCGCGCATTACTACGACCATCGCGCGCACGACTCGGTGGCGACGGTGCGGCGCATGGGGATGGGCGATGTGCTGCTGGAGATGGCGTATGACCATGCGCTGGGCGGGCGCGTGCTGGAGCGCGCGCTGGAAGCGGAGCGCTTCGAGGCGTGCTGGCGCGATCTGCTGGGGCTGGGCTTCGACCGCATGCCGGACCAGCCAGGGCTGCCGCTGTACGATGCCGCCGATCTGTGGCTGGTCGAGCGCGCGGCGGGCGGCTTCGCTCACAGTGTGCTGCTGATGCCGACGGCGCAGGCGGACCCGCACCGGGCGCTGGTGCGGCTGATCCGCCGCGCGCTGCCGGAGATGGTGCGCGAGCTGAGCTTGTGACGGGGATGTGCGGCACAGCGGCACAGCGGCATCAGCGGATGGTGTGGATCGCCGCGGCATCGGGCGCGCCGCCGCCTGCCCCTGCTGCGCTGTGATACAATACTTCCCGCGAGACCCCCGCGAGGCGCTGTATGACCGACCTGGGAATCATCATCCTCAACTGGAACACGCGTGATCTGCTGCGCCGCTGCCTGGCCACCGTGTTCGCTTCGCAGGGCGGCTTCACCCGGCGCGTGCTGGTGGTCGACAACGCCTCCAGCGACGGCAGCGCCGCCATGGTGGCCGCCGAGTTCCCCGACGCCGAACTGATCGTCAACGACGACAACCTGGGCTACCCGGCGGGCAACAACGTCGGCCTGCGCCACCTCGGCTTTCATGCGCCCGGCGTGGTCGATGCCGACGCTCCGCGCTATGCGCTGCTGCTCAATCCGGACACCGAGCTGCCGCCACTTGCGCTGGCTGCGATGATCGCCTTCATGGACTCGCGGCCGGACGCCGGCGCGGCGGGCCCCAAGGTGGTGCTGCCGGATGGCACGCTGGACAAGGCCTGCAAGCGCGGTTTCCCGACGCCGATGGTTTCGCTCTATCACTTCAGCGGGCTTTCGCGACTGTTTCCCCACAGTCCGCGATTTGCGCGCTACAATATGAGCTTCATCGGCCCGGACGAGGAAGCCGAGGTCGATTCGGTGGTGGGCGCATACATGCAGGTGCGGCGCGAGGCGCTGGCGCAGGTCGGGCTGCTGGACGAGCGCTTCTTCATGTACGCCGAAGACATCGACTGGGCGTTCCGCATCAGGCAGGCCGGCTGGCGGGTGCTGTATCATCCGCAGGTGCAGGTGCTGCATGTCAAGCGGGCGGCCAGCCGCCAGAGCGAGCGGGCGCAGTTTGAGTTCTGGCGCGCCATGCTGCTGTTCTATCGCAAGCATTACGAGAGTACGACTGCACGATGGCTGCACAGCCTCATTCTGATGGGCCTTCTGATGAAGGGCGGGCGCCGGCTGTGGCCGGAAATCCAGCGGCAAACGCCACAATAGGCAGGCACAGCGCGCGCACCCGCACGTTGCTGGATATCCTGCTGCTGGCGGTCGATGTGCTGGCGCTGTCTCTGGCGTTCGTGCTGGGCTACGTGGCGCGCGAGACCGTGCCCCTCTTCAACATCCCCGCCTCACAGCCGCCGCTGTGGAATTATGCGCCGACGTTGGCGCTGCAGGTGGCGACGGTGGTCGTGATGTTCTACTTCTCGCGTATGTACCACCAGTCGCGCGCCATCAGCCGCATCGATATGGCGCGCAACGTCATCGGGCTGGTGACGGTCGGCTCGCTGATCGTGATGAGCCTGCAGGAGCTGTTCTTCAAGTCGACGCTGTTCGACCCGATCGACTATCCGCGCAGCCTGTTCTTCTACGTGCTGTTCTTCAGCATTGTGCTGGCGCTGACGGGCCGGCTGGCGCATCGCGCGCTGGTGAAGTGGCTGCGTGTGCGCGGCCTGGAGCGCGACAATCTGCTGATTGTGGGCATGGGCAAAATCGCGCGCGATCTGGCCCGCAAGATCAAGAACAGTCCCGAGCTGGGCTACGAGATCGTCGGCATCGTCAACCCGCGCGCGCAGGCGGGCAGCGCCCGTGAGAAGATCAACGGCATTCCCGTGCTGGGCGAGGCGGCGGAACTGCCGGCCCTGCTCGATGCCTACAACGTGGCGCAGGTGATCATTGCGCTGCCGGACGCGCAGCGGGGCGAGGTGATCGAGCTGATCACGCTGTGCCAGCGCGGACGCACCGACATCAAGATCTACCCGGATATGCTGGCCTACATCGCAGGCGATCTGACGATGGGCGAGCTGGGCGATGTGCCCCTCATCACTGTGCGCGATATCGCCCTGCGCGGCTGGAAACTCAGCCTGAAGCGCGGGCTGGACCTGATCGGCGCGGGCATCGGCCTGGTGCTGCTGGCGCCGTTCATGCTGCTGACGGCAGTGCTGGTCAAGCTGGAGTCTTCGGGGCCGGCCTTCTACACGCAGGAGCGCATGGGGCTGGACGGACGCCCCTTCCAGATGATCAAGTTTCGCTCGATGCGTCAGGATGCTGAAGCGCGCGGCATTGGCTGGACGGTGGAGAACGATCCGCGCGTGACGCGCATCGGCCGCTTCATGCGCCGCACGAGCTGGGACGAGATCCCGCAGCTCATCAACGTGCTGCTGGGCGAGATGAGCCTGGTGGGCCCGCGCCCGGAGCGCCCGCATTACGTGCAGCAGTTCCGCAGTCAGATCCCGCGCTACATGGAGCGCCACCGCGAGAAGGCCGGCATGACCGGCTGGGCGCAGGTGAACGGGCTGCGCGGTGATACCTCGATCGCCGAACGCACGGCCTATGACCTGTGGTACGTCGAGAACTGGTCACTGTGGCTGGACACCAAGATCATTATCCGCACGGCCTTCGCTGCGCTGCTGCAGCGCGACCAGAACGCCTACTGAGCAATACCTGTGACCCTGACCGCCTGAACCGGGAAGTGCATCATGTCGAGACGTCGTCGTATCCTGCTCACTGTGCTGATCACGCTGTTCTTCAGCCTGGTCAGTTTCGTCATCATCTTCGTATCGTGGGCCAGTAGTGCCGCACAGCCGATGCCGGAGGCGCTCGCCGCGCTGGAGAGCAGCGCCGGCGTAGAGGTGGCGCAGCAGGACGGTTGGTGGACGTTCACGCCGGTGGGCGCTGCACCGCAGACGGGCTTCATCTTCTACCCCGGCGGCCGCGTGGATGCCCGCGCCTATGCGCCGCTCGTGCATGCCGTGGCGGAGCAGGGCTATCTCGGCGTGATCGTGCCTATGCCGCTCAATCTCGCCATCCTCAACGTCAATGGGGCGGACGCGGTGATCGCCCGCTTTCCGGAAATCGCGCACTGGGTGATCGGCGGGCACTCGCTCGGCGCTTCGATGTCGGCCCAGTACGCTGGCAGCCATGATGCGGCGATCGACGGCCTGGCGATGCTGGCTGGCTATCCGGCGACGAACATGAGCACCGCGGACGTCGCGGTCGTCTCGATCTATGGCAGCGAGGATGGGCTGGCGCGCCCGGCGCAGGTGACGGGCGCCGCGCCGAACCTGCCGCCGGACACGGCGTTCGTCGAGATCACCGGGGGCAATCACGGTCAGTTCGGCTGGTACGGCGATCAGTCGGGCGACAACCCGGCCAGCATCAGCCGCGACGAGCAGCAGGCCCAGACGCTGGCGGCGATCCTCGATCTGATGGCGCGCGTCAGCGGCAGCGCTGGCGGCTGAGGGCAAGCGTACTGATGGCCGCCGGAGCGATGACGCTGGCTGAACTGACGGCGGCCATGCATGCCTTTGTCGAGAGCAAGGGCTGGACCGCGCCGGACTCGCCGCACCCGCAGACCTCGCGCAGCCTGGCGATCTCGCTGGCGCTGGAGGCCGCCGAGGTGCTCGAACACTATCAGTGGGGCGAAGGCCCGGCGAACCGCGAGGAACTGGCGAGCGAGCTGGCCGATGTGCTGCTCTACCTGCTGCAGATTGCCAGCCTGAACGACATCGATCTGGCGCAGGCCGTGCTGCATAAGCTGGCGCGTAACCAGCATCGCGAGTGGTAGCGGGCGCGTTTCGGCCTGTTCGCAGGGGCGCCCCCGCCGCTATAATCCGGTTTTCAGCAGCCCGGTACATCCTTCGCATTCACAGAGGCAGCGACAATGGCGAAAGAGGCGCTCACGTCCCCTTCGGTGGACTTCTCAGAGTGGTACAACGAAATTGTCTATCGCGCGGACCTGGCGGATCAGTCGCCGGTGCGCGGCTGCGTCATCATCAAGCCGTACGGCTATGAGCTGTGGGACAATCTGAAGAATGCGCTCGACCGCCGCTTCAAGGCGACGGGCCATCGTAACGCCTATTTTCCGCTGTTCATCCCCAAGAGCTACCTCGACCGCGAAGCCGAGCACGTCGAGGGCTTCAGCCCGGAACTTGCAGTGGTGACGATCGGCGGCGGCAAGGAACTGGATGAGCCGCTGGTGGTGCGCCCGACATCGGAGACCATCATCGGCGAGGCGATGGCGAAGTGGATCCAGTCCTACCGCGATCTGCCGCTGCTGCTGAACCAGTGGGCCAACGTGGTGCGCTGGGAGATGCGCACGCGTCCGTTCCTGCGCACGGCGGAGTTCCTGTGGCAGGAGGGCCATACCGCCCATGCCACCGAGGAGGACGCCGAAGCCGAGACCATGCAGATGCTGGAAGTCTACGCTGATGTGGCCATCAACGAGGCGGCGATCCCGGTGATCCGCGGGCGCAAGACGGAGAGCGAGAAGTTCGCTGGCGCGCTGCGCACGTACACCATCGAGGCGATGATGGGCGACAAGCGCGCGCTGCAGAGCGGCACCAGCCACAATCTGGGGCAGAACTTCGCACGCGCATTCAACATCCAGTACCTCGACCGGGCAAATCAGCTGCAGCACTGCTGGACGACCTCGTGGGGAATGAGCTGGCGCATGGTCGGCGCTATCGTCATGGCGCACGGTGACGAAAAGGGGTTGCGCCTGCCGCCGCGCCTCGCCCCAGTGCAGGTGGTAATCATCCCGATCTTCCGCAGCGAGGATGAGCGCACGCTGGTGATGGAGCGCGTGCAGGCGCTGCGCCGCGAGCTGGCCGCCGCTGACATTCGCGTGGAAGTCGATGTGCGTGACTACCAGCCCGGCTACAAGTTCAACGACTGGGAGATGCGCGGCGTGCCGGTGCGGCTGGAACTGGGCCCGCGCGACGTGGCCGCCGGCACGGTGGTGGCCGCCCGCCGCGATGTGCCCGGCAAGGAAGGCAAGCGCAGCCTGCAGCAGGAGAATATCGCCGCGCAGGTGCAGGCGCTGCTGGATGACGTGCAGGCAAACCTGCTGGCACAGGCGACCGCCTTCCGCGATGCGAACACGCACGATGTGCGCACGTACGATGAGTTTCGCGGCGTGATCGAGCAGGGCGGTTTCGCGCGTGCCTGGTGGGCAGGCACGGATGATGATCTGGGCAGGATCAAGACCGATACCGGCGCGACGCACCGCTGCACCCCGCTGGAGCAGCCGGGCGGGCAGGGCGTGTGCTTTCTGACCGGCCAGCCGGCCACCAGTGTGGCGATCTTCGCAAAGGCCTACTGAGGGACGGAACACCCACGGCGGGCCCGGGCACAAACTGGCCCGCCGTGGTCTGATGGTCTGTTGCAGTGAATCGGTTTTTCCTGTAGAAATCTTATAACGCATTTCTTTATTTCTTGTGCTGATTGGCATTGAACTCGGCTGCTTTGTTTGTTACAATTCGCACAAATACGGGATTCTTCCATAGAGTGCATGCGTCCTCTCTTTTTTGTTGCAGCCGCACGCCCTGGCAAGTGGAAATCCCTCAACAACTCACAAGAAGAACCTGTTCATCGCGCCGCCCGCGCTGATGTGAACGGGAAAAACAGGACGGGGAATGGCGGCCTATTTAGTTGTCGATGTAGATGATCTGCTGGCGCACTTTGAGCGCCGCAATATCGCGGTAGATATCCAGGAGCTGGCGATCGGCCTGCGCGGCATTGCTGCGCTTGCCGCCGGCCTGATGTCTGCGGATCAGCTGCGTGCTGTGGCTGTGGCGGACTGGAAGCAGCACACCGCCCGGCGGGGCGCGCTGGACCCGCAGGTGGTCTTCAGGACCGCTGGCTATGACACGTTCGATGTGCCGCGGCGCCCGCTGCTGGCCGATGCGCTGATCATGCAGTATTTCTCCTTCGATCCTGACCCGGTTGACGAGCTGATTCTGGCGACCACCAACCCCGATCTGGTGCCGCTGGTGCGGCGGATCAAGACGACTCGCAGCGCGCGCATCCGCATGTGGGGTTCGGTCGATGTGCTTTCCGGCACGGAGTTCGCTGACGAGGTGATCTTTCAGCCGCTGGAGACGCTGCTGGGCATCCAGCAGACGCGCAACGTCGCGGTGTATATCGACTTCGAGAACATCGCCATCAGCCTGAACGAGCAGGGGTATACCGTCAACCTCGATCAGATGATCGACTCGTTCCAGCGCCAGGCGCGCGCGCACGGGCAGCCGGTGCACTTCGCAGCGTATGCGCCGTGGGGGCAGCGAGGCAGCCTGCCGCCGCTGGTCGATCGCTCCGGGCGCGAGGTGGCGGACGAAGCGCCCAGCCGGCTGGCGATGGCCAACATCGACCCGGTGTTCAACCTGCCGGGCAAGAACAGCGCCGATATGCGGATTGCGCGGGATGTCATCACCGACTCCACGCATCAGGATGCCGCCGACATTTACATCGTCGCCAGCGGCGACCGCGACTTCAACGACGTGATCAATTCGCTGCGCTCGCGCAACAAGACCGTGATCGTGTGGGCGGTGCGCGGCTCCACCAGCCGACTGTTGGAGAACAATGCTGGCGTCAACATCGAGTACGTCGAGGACTTCACCGACCTGCAGACGCATCAGCAGCTCAGCCTGGCGGCGCTGAATGACGAGGGCAGCATCGCCAACTTCACGCCGTCTCAGTGGTCGAGCGTGATTGTGCAGGGGGACCGCATCGCGCAGTCGCAGGGCAGCGACATCCTCACGCGGCAGCGCCTGATCGAGCAGTTGATGGATGTGAGCGCGGTGGTTTCGGCGGCGCGCGGCGAGGACCTGGTTGCGCAGGCGCTTGCGATCGGCATCCTGAGGGTGTCTGGCACGGATGGCACGCGCGTCTTTCTGGACGGCAACCACGCGGTGGTGGAGAAGACTCGCCTGATTCGCGATCGCATCGTGCTGCGCGTGATGAATACGCTCAGCGTGCGCGCGTGGGAATACGTCAACTACGGCTTCCTGCTCAAGGGGCTGGCGATGGACCGTGATCTCGACCGGCCCGGCATGAACTACAGCGATCAGTGGCGCTCGGACTGGATCGACTGCCTGGTGCGCGAGCATGTGCTGCTGCGCGAGCTGGTTCCGCACCGGCACAACCCGGAAGATCTCGTCCCGGTGATCAAGCTGCGCCCGGATTATGCGCTGCCGCGCCGTGAAGAGCGCCCGGCGGTGCAGATGGTGGAGCACTGGGAAGGTATTTCGCTGGAAGATCTGGAGCGCATGGAGCCGGAGACGGCGGACATGGTCGCGCGGGTGGTGGTGAGCGTCGAGCAGTTCACGTCGTTCCGCGGCTACTCGTGGTGCCCGCTCGGCAGCCTGCACAAGCGCCTGCGCGCGCATGACCGCGGCATGTCGTTCCAGCGCAGCGTGGAGTATCTGGTCGAGAATGCCGCTGCTGAGGTGAAGGAATACGCCAATCCGCAGAGCGAGTTCCTCACCAAGGGAATTTCGCTGGTCATCAGCGCGCCGGTGTGCCACCGCATTCTCACATCGCGCGATGCTTTCGTGCGCATCCTGCTGCAGATGTACGAGCGCAACCTGATGATCTCCGAGCAGAGCGTGCTGGCGATCGACGGCGCGGAGGCCTTCGATCTGCCGCTGTGGTTCTCGATCATGGAGACCGAGAACGTGCTCAATCCGATCCCTGGGCGCACCGGGCAGTACAGCCTGTTTCGCACGCATCACACCGTGGCGCAGGTGCTGGAGAGCGGGGCGGGTGGGGCGGAGCCGAAGCTGGAAGCATAGCCCTTACACCGAATCGAATGCGGGCGGATAGCGCACCATGCCCCGCACGCCATCCAGCGCGCCCGGCTGCAGCGCCAGCGCCATGAACGCCTCGTCTGGCACATCGAACGGTGGGTGAATGCCGAAGCGGCTGGCGGGCGTAAAGCCGAAGCGAGGATAGTACTCCGGGTGTCCGAGCACGATCACGTGGCCGAAGCCCTGCGCTGCGGCAGCCGCCAGCCCCGCGCGAACCAGCGCCGAGCCGACGCCGCGCCGCTGCCAGCCGGGCTGCACCGCCAGCGGGGCCAGCGCCAGCGAGGCGATTGCGCCGGCAGCGCTTTCGATCACGCAGCGGCTGAACAGGATGTGGCCGACGAGCGCGTCGCCTGCTTCGGCCACCAGCGACAGCCCCTCCACCCATGCGGGCGACCCGCGCAGCGCGTCCACCAGCACGGCTTCGTTCTGCTGGCCGAAGGCGGACGTGTTCACGGCGTGGATCGCGTCTCCGTCCTGCGGGCGCTCGGCGCGTATCCGGATGCTGTCGCTCATGGCGTCTCCTTTGCTGTGCTGATTGTACCCCCTA